>JBCDIX010000063.1:0-40472 GCA_038748405.1 Cyanobacteria bacterium P01_H01_bin.21
AGAAAAATGAGTAAAAAGCTAATTAAACAGATTAGATAAAAGTGATTGAGATATCGCGCTTTCTCTAATAAAAAGATGTAGGTAAACCCGACAAAAAACAGAATTGCACTGACGCGATACCACAACCCCAACGCGATAAAAATAGCCAGGATACCCAGACCAATAAAGTGCATGTACATTCCCTGCCCTGGCCAGGGGTGTAACCACTCAAACCCCAAAAAGGGGAAGTTGAGAATGGGCTCAATCCAGTAGCGACTGATCCAACCCTTGTCAAAATAACGCCATACTTCCCACAACATGATGCCGCCAAAAGCGATGCGAAAGTAGACCAGTGTGGCTATATCAACTGGGGCAAACAGGGAGGGCAGCCCCACTTTTTGCAGATAGGTTCCCAGTGTGGAAACAGATGGACGGTTAATAGCGGGGGGGCTTCCCATGGCTTTTAGAACTCGAACGGCTCGTTACTGTTATAGCCCAGCCCTTACAAATTGAAATAGTCGACTGTGCAAGGGTATTAATAGGCACGATGAGTCTGTTGTGGCGACCATACGATAGATGATGCTGTTCGTCTTAACGAACAGTTTTTGATCTTGAGTGGGTCAATTGAGTCCGGATTATTACAGATTTAATCAGGAAACAGTGATGAATTAGGATCTTTTAGCTTTTTTCTCTCTGGAAGTGATTAACTGGTGTAGGGATGCAAAAACTCAGTCTGGGCTGCTGCCCTCTGCAGCGGGAACCCTCAGTAGGCGATGGCGTTGATAAGTTAGCGGATGGCTAGTCCAGTTTCTAGAGAGCTGAGGGCCAGCGGCTAAGAAGTTCAGGGATGTCCCTTTCGATGGTGAGTGTTGACTTAAAGAAGATCGTTCTAAAGAAAGAATACTCCCTGATTCAGGATGTGATTAGTGCTACGGCTGCTCACATCAGTATTGAGACGGCTGATGGACAACTGCTGTGGGGGGACAGGGGGGATGATAGCTGCGATCGCTACCCAATTGCTATCGATGGCTACACGCTGGGCTGGGTAAATGGTGATGACAAGGCCCAGATGATTGCTAAGCTGATTTCTCGACTCGCCTACCGAGAATCTGAGAGACGGTCGCTAGCGCAGGAACTGCTGAGTAAGTATAAAGAAATTGCCCTGCTGTTTAACCTCTCAGAGAAAATCATCGATAGCTCTGATATTCGAGAGGTGGCCACCCTAGTTTTAGAAGAGGCTCGTGATTTGCTCAAGTCGAGCCACGGTGCCCTGATGCTGTTGCAGGATACGTCACTGTTAGAGCCGGTTGCAAGCTTTGGTGTAGATCGGGTGTTTGAAACGACGACTCACCTTGGTAGCGGCATTGTGGGCACCATTGTTAACTGTGGACGCGGTGAGATTGTCAACGATGTGGCGGCGGATGAACGGTCGCAGCAGTCGCAGCGGGCTGCCCTCATCTGTGTGCCCTTGAAAAGTAAAGAATCTACGATTGGTGCGATCGCGCTGAGTCGGGCCGTTACGAACCCCTATAGTGCTGAAGATTTAAAGCTTTTAACCACCATGGCATTTCAGGTGGCTGGGGTAATTAATGCGCTGCTCCACGAGCGTCAGCTCAAAGAAAGTCGGCAAAACGACTTAATTTTTCGCCTCTCTAGCCAGATTCGTGAATCGCTAGAGCTGAATATTATTTTGAACACGGCCGTCAGCGAAATCTATAGAACCCTGAATGTTGACCGGTGCTGCTTTCTTTGGGTTAAGACAGACCCTAGCTCAAAGAAAAATGCCATATCACCCAAGGACTTTGGTGGTCTAGAGGTGGTGACTGAATTTAGACGCAGCCATCTGCCCCCTTTAATCGGGGACTATGCCTCTACTGGCAGTTTGGCCCAGTGGTTTTGTCAGCAGTCGCTGGTGCAAATTAGTGATGTTGATACTTTAAGCGATCAGGGCACCCAAGCATTTTTGCAAACCCATAATTTTTCTGCCCTGCTGGCAATTCCGATACAGACCCGCTCCGGGCGCATTGGGGCGATTTGCTGCGGTACTATCCAGGAACCCAGAAGCTGGAGTGATAGCGAAGTTGCTTTATTGCAGGCGGTAACCAATCAGTTAGCTATTGCCCTTGACCAGGCAGAACTCTACGAACAGAGCCGGTATGCCGCTCAACTAGCTGAAGATCGAGCCCATCAGCTAGAAACTACCCTAAAGACATTAAAACAGACCCAGCTACAGCTGATCCAAAGTGAAAAAATGTCGGGTATTGGCCAGATGATGGCAGGTGTGGCCCATGAAATCAATAATCCTGTCACGTTTATCTATGGCAACCTGGAGTTTGTGCAGGAGTACGTTCAGGATTTAGTCGAGACGGTGAAGCTCTACCAGATGGAGTGTGAATCGCCATCTGCCGAGCTAAAGAAGGCCATTGACAATGTCGACCTGCCGTTTTTGCTGGAAGATTTGCCTGAAACTCTAAATAGTATGGCGGTCGGTACCGAGCGTATTCGCAATATTGTGCTGTCGCTCAGGAATTTTGCTCGTCCCGATCAAGCAAAGTCTAAATTAGTAGATATCCATGAGGGCATTGACAGTACGCTGTTGATTTTGCGACATCGTCTCAAGCCCTATGACAACTTTCCTGGGATTGAAGTGACTAAACACTATGGCGATTTGCCCCGTGTCAGCTGTTATCCCAGTCAGTTAAATCAAGTTTTTATGAATCTTTTGGCCAATGCCATTGATGTGTTAGAAGCGCCACCGTTACCCCATTCGCCAACAATTACTATCTATACACGACAGATTGGCCCCAATCGTATCCAAATTCGGTTTACTGATAATGGCCCTGGCATTATTGCAAAAATCCGAAACAAATTGTTTGATCCGTTTTTTACCACTAAGGATGTAGGTAAAGGCACGGGCTTGGGGCTGTCCATTAGCTACCAAATTATTACCGAACGCCACAACGGTAGTCTAAGCTGTCGATCTGAGCTGGGTCAGGGGACATCATTTGTGATTGAAATTCCAATTCAACAGGATGATTTTGAAGAATACGCTGATGGATAACTGGGTAATCGTGAGAACTCAAAAATGGTAGATGTTGTTCGATATAGTTTGTAAACCAAGCGTTTAAGTGCCAATCATTGTCTACCGGGTTTATTGACTTAGGAGTCTACTCTAAAAATAACAAGACAACTCTTTTTAAGAAATGCGCCAGTCCGTATATCTAAAGTGTTAACTATGGATAATGGGTTACAACCATCGAGCGATAAATCAACTGATATACCCCGTAAACAGCAGCGTTTACAGCATAAGGTTACGATCTTAGCGATCGCCCTAGGCACCCTACCCGTGCTATTGACCGGGACAGCTGCCTATCTATTTGCCAGTCGTTCGATAGATCGGCAAATTCTCGATGAAAAACAACAGCACACAGCCATTCTTGGTGATAAATTAGATCAGTTTTTGGTCAGTCGGCTACGGGAGGTTGAGTCCCTGGCAACCAATCCACTATTTACCGATCAGACCTTGCGTAGTGCGGTATCACCTGGTCAGCAACAGTCGGTTTTGACAGAATTTTCGGTGGCCCTTAAATATTTTGACAGCATTATCCTGTTTGATACTGCCGGTAACCCCCTTGCTCAGGCAACTGACGGAGAGCTGTTTACGGGTAACTATGTCGATCGCAACTACTTTCAGGAGGCACTAAAAACGGGACAATCCACCATGAATGGTCCTGGTCTTTCCCCTAGCTCAGGTGTGTTGCGAGTGGAATTTGCCGTACCCGTTAAAGACATCACGACAGGCAATACTATTTACATGATTAGAGCCCGAGTGCCAGGGCGCTACATGAATGAACTGTTTGAAACATTTAGGAAACATAGACGGCTCTGGCATTTGCTTAGCTCAGACGGCATGATTTTTGCTGGCGCTAAACCAGATTATCTGGCTCAACCCGTTGAAGAATACTATCCGAGGCTAACAGGGTTTACTCAAGACCAAAAGCCCGTTGTTCAAGTATTTAAAAATATCCAAGAAGACAATAAAAAACAGCTGGTTTCCTATGCGCCAATTACCCTCAGCGATAGCCTGGCATCCCAACCCATCGGGGCTTTAATTGCAGCAGATACCTCGGTTGCATTTGCAGCGCAACATCAGCTGATGCGTATTTTTGTCCTGGGTACTGGCGCAGCTGCGGTGGTGGTAGGGGCGATTACGGCCTATGTGGCTAATCGGGCAATTCGACCAATCCAACATCTTACCCAAGTAGCTCAACAGGTAACTCAGGGCGGTGACTTTGCTCTCAGGGCTCAGGTAAACAATAAAGATGAAATTGGGTTGTTGGCTAGTTCTCTCAATCAGTTAATTGGTTCTATCGGGCAATATACCCAAGAGTTAGAAGAAAGCCACGAAACGCTGGAGCAGCGGGTGCAAGAGCGCACCCAGCAGCTGAATGCCATCATTGATAACCTGGGTGATGGTTTGTTGGTGATCAACCCTGCTGGTGTCATCATTCGCTGCAATCCGGTGCTGATACACATGTTTAATTTGTATGAGAAAACGGTCGTTGGGCAGCCCTGCCATGATGTTTTTAATGCTGATTTAGCGCAGCTGATTGCCCGCAATCAGGCTGATCCTACCCAGCTGTTGGTGAGAGATGTAGAACTACCTGGTGAGGGCATCGGTCAAGCATTAGTGACGGCTGTGGCGACTAATTCTGGGAGGTTAACCAGCGGCAGCGTCAACTCAATTGTGCTAATTCGAGATATTACCGCTGAGAAAGAAGTGGATCAGATGAAAACTGATTTTATCTCTACGGTATCCCATGAACTACGCACACCGCTGACCTCAGTGCTTGGGTTTGCCAAATTGATTCAAAAGAAATTAGAAGAGGTGGTGCTGCCAGGTGTAACTGTTCAGTCTAAGAAGACTGAACGAGCTGTTCGCCAAGTGCGTGAGAATTTGGGCATTATTGTTGCTGAAGGGGAACGGTTAACCTCGCTGATCAATGATGTGTTGGATATTTCTAAAATTGAGGCAGGCAAAATTGATTGGAATATCCAACCAACGTCGGTAGCGGAGGTTGTGGAGCGAGCGATATCAGCAACCTCGGTGCTGGCCCAAACCAATAGCCTAGAGCTGTTGTGTCAAGTAGATTCGGGTCTACCTGAGGTAATGTGCGATCGCAATCGTCTCATCCAGGTACTGATCAATCTGATATCCAACGCCATCAAATTTTCTACCCATGGTTCCGTTGTCTGTCGCGCCTATCATCAAGGGAATGAAGTTATTCTCAGCATCATTGATACGGGCATTGGTCTAGCCCCAGAAGACCTGGAAAGAGTCTTTGAGAAATTTACCCAGGTTGGCAAAGTGATGACAGATAAACCCAGTGGGACCGGTTTGGGGTTGCCCATTTGTAAACAAATTATTGAATACCACAACGGTCGTATTTGGGCCGATAGTGTATTGGGTCAGGGGAGTACCTTTAGCGTTGCCCTGCCAGTGAAGGCAGTTCCAGACATTAACCCTCCTAAAGATAACCTGCAAGCCTTGATACAAAAGCTCAAGGAAAACGTACAGCGAACCGTTACCTCAACAGACAAACCCCAGAAAACAATCTTAGTGGTTGATGATGAGCCTCATATTCGTCAGCTTTTGCGTCAGGAGTTAGAAGCCGCTGGCTATAGAGTGCAGATAGCTGAAGACGGGGTAGACGCTCTAAATCAGATTAAAGTAGCCCCCCCAGATCTGATTGTCTTGGATATGATGATGCCTAACATCAATGGGTTTGATCTAACGGCTCTACTAAAAAACAACCCAGCTACCATGGGCATTCCCATTATTGTTGTGTCTATCATTCAAGACCAAAATCAAGGCTATCGGCTTGGGGTCGATCGTTATCTCAGTAAGCCCATCGATACCGATCTGCTGCTGCAGGATATCAAAACTCTGCTAGACCAGGGTAATCGTAGGGTGCTGGTGGTGGATATCGACACCTCAACAACTAAAACTCTGACGGAGGTATTACTCTCCAAAGGATATACCGTTACCGAATCAACAACGGGTAAAGATGGCATTGAAAAAGCCCTGGCCCTCAAACCTGACATAATAATTGTCGATTCAGCTATTTCTATGGAGCACGATTTGGTTAACACCCTACGGTTTGATAATGGCCTAGAAAATATTTTTATCGTTATGGTTGACCAGTCAAAATCCGACCTGCCCTTGCCCCCTGAAATGCCCTGAGCATGTTTTTACACGTCTGACTACTGTACTGGAGCAATATGAGCCAAACTATTTTAATTGTCGATGATGAAATCCACATTCGGGTGTTAATGGAACAAACCCTAGAAGACCTGGAAGACGAGGGCGTAGAATTGCTTACAGCCACAAATGGTGCAGATGCATTGGAGCTAATTCGTACTGAAAAACCAGATTTGGTTTTTTTGGATGTAATGATGCCAAAAATGAACGGGTTTGAAGTTTGTCAGTCTGTTAAGGACGATACAGCAACCCGAGATATTTACATCATTATGCTCACGGCAAAAGGCCAGGAATTTGACCAGCAGCAGGGTCGTAAGGTGGGTGCTAATTTATACATGACTAAGCCGTTCGACCCAGATGAGGTATTAGAAAAAGCTGCTGAAATCTTAGCTATTACCCTATAGATTGACTGCTATATGACTATTCAAGTATCCGCTAAGTCTTCTCAAGGGGTGTCGTTAATGCAGGTCAGACGCCGGTTGCAAAATCTCAAAGTCATTCAAAAAATTGGTTTAGGATATGCTCTCGTTGTGGGTGTTGTTGTCGCTGGCACAGCTGTGGGTGTAACAACGGCGCAACACTATGAATATGAAGCCTATAAAGGTAATGAAGATGCAGTTGAGGAAATTCTCGGTCTCAGAAACCTAGAAAAATCAATTAATCGATTTATTGCCTACGAGCGCCAGCTAATTACCTGGTTTGAGAATCCTGAACAATTTTTAATCAATTATGATCTCTACCGAACCAGTGGCAGAGACTTTAAGCAGAGTTGGTCTCAGTTTCTCAATGAATATGAGGAAGATGTGGATTCAGGTGTTGAAGAAACTGATGATGAGCTGGCCCTGTTGGATGAACTGGTTGAAGATTATGGCACTGTGATTGACGACAATCTGCGAGATGTTGAGCAGTTTGTAAAAGAAACCGATCTAGATAACCTGCAGGGAAGAAACCTAATCGAAGCGCGACAGGCATTTATTGATTTAAATCGTCGGCCTGCTGCTTTGAAATTGGAAGAATTTTCACAAAAATTGGCCGAGCTGGCAGATTTTATTGAAGAGGATGAGATAGAAGAGGCCCGAGCGATTGTCAGACGTGCTGCGCAGCTTCAATCTCAGGTGGTCACTACCAGCGTGATCATATCGTTAATGGCGGCCGGTCTGCTGGCCTATTTGATCAGCCGCACCATCAGCCGTCCTATTCGGTCAGTAGAAGAGACAGCCCTACAGGTTACTCAAGATGAGAACTTTAATCTGCGTGCTGGTGTCGTCAACAATGATGAAATTGGCAGTCTGGCTAACTCCTTAAATCAGCTCATTGAGTGGGTTGGTGACTACACTCAAGCCCTACGAGCGACTCAACAAGATTTAGAGCATCAGGCCCAAGAGCTTAATGCCATCATCGATAATTTAGGGGATGGATTACTGGTTGTCGATGCTAACGGGATGATTACCCGCGCTAATCCGGCGCTTCGCAATATGTTTAGGTTAAATGGGACTGCCCTGCGCGGTCAGCCTGTCGAAACAATTTTTGAGCAGTCTATTGCCGATTTGATTAGTCAAAACCAGACTAGACCCAGTGTAACGATGAGTGTTGAAGTGGCTCTGTTGGATAATCGAGTTGGTCAGGCGTTGGTAACAGCCATTACTCCGGATGTGGAGATAGTCTCTTCGGGCGCACCGATACTGTCAAATGGCTCTGTTGTTTTAATTCGTGATATCACGGCTGAGAAAGAAGTCGATCAGATGAAAACTGACTTTCTTTCTACAGTATCCCATGAGCTGCGTACCCCTTTGACCTCAGTACTTGGGTTTGCCAAACTGATTCAGAAAAAGTTTGAGGATACGATTCTGCCAGCCGTTCAGACAGATACTAAAAAGACCGATCGGGCCATCCGGCAGGTGCGTGAGAATTTAGGCATTATTGTGTCTGAGGGGGAACGTCTAACTTCGTTGATCAATGATGTGCTAGACATTTCCAAAATTGAGGCGGGTAAAATCGATTGGAACATGCAGTCGATAGCGGTTGCGGAAATTATTGATCGAGCAATATCAGCAATATCAGTACTGGTGCAAAACAGTGGTCTAGAGATGATTTGCGAGATTGAATCTGACCTACCTGATGTGATGTGCGATCGCGACCGTTTAATTCAGGTCATGATCAATCTGTTGTCTAATGCGATCAAATTTACCAACCAAGGGTCAGTTACCTGTCGTGCCCATAGTCAAGATGCCGATATTATCATCAGCATCATTGACACAGGTATTGGTCTTTCAGAAAGCGATTTAGGCAAAGTATTTGAAAAATTCACCCAGGTTGGTGCAGTCATGACTGATAAACCTAAAGGCACTGGTCTGGGACTGCCCATTTGTAAACAAATTATCGAACACCACCGGGGGCGCATTTGGGCGGAGAGCCAACTGGGTCAGGGGAGTACGTTTTCCTTTTCGATACCGTCGGAAGTATCCCCTAATTTAGGAGCCAACAATATCAATTTTCAGACCCTGGTAAAACGATTAAAAGAAAATGTAGAGCGGGCGGTTGACCCAACAGAGAAATCTCAAAAAACAATTTTGGTGGTCGATGATGAGCCCCATATTCGTCAGCTGCTACGACAGGAACTAGAATCTGTTGGCTATCAGGTTAAAACCGCTGCGGATGGTATGGATGCTCTTAATCAAATTAAAGCGGCACCGCCAGATCTGATTATTTTAGATATCATGATGCCCAATATCAATGGCTTTGATCTAGCGGCTATGATTAAGACAAATCCGGCCACTATGGGGATTCCCACTATTGTGCTTTCTATCATTCAAGACCAAGAGCGTGGATATCGTCTTGGGGTGGATCGCTATTTGAGTAAACCCATTGATACCGATGTTTTGCTACACGATATTAAAACGTTATTAGATCAGGGCACCTCTAATCGTCAGGTGCTGGTGGTTGATATTGATGCTTATACTACAAAGATATTGACGAAAGTTTTGCTGTCAAAGGGATATACGGTGACTGAGTCGGTCACGGGTAAGGATAGTATTAAAAAAGCGCTTGCACTTCAGCCTGACATGATTATTGTTGATGCGGCGATTTCTGTTGAGCATGATCTGGTAAATACGCTGCGATTTGAGAATGGTTTGGAGACGATCTTTATTGTTATGTTGGAAGATTCTTAGGTGAGGTATTTAAAGATGTTGCTTGGGGTCCCTCCGAGTTCCCCAAACCCCCTGGGCAGGGCCGGAACGCCGCCCTACGACCCAACGTACTGGGGTGTTCCTAGTGGCATTAAGTTGGGGATACGGCGAGGTTGATTATTGGTATTCTCGAGCTATTTTTTCAGAAAGCTGGCACATAAAGCCCAAACTATGTAGTTGTTTCTTAATAGTTCCTAAAGTTGTTAGCTTTTTTTAGCTAGGAACCACCAGAGTTCTAATGCCATTAGCCCTAGACCTATTGCCGTAATGCTCAATTTGAGGATGATCGGTTGGTTAATGGTTTGAATGTCTTGGACCTGGGCGCCAACTGTTGTGGTACTGACGGCAAGTAGGCCCAGACAGAAGCAACCTGTTAATAGACAAGATTTTAGTTTCACAGTGCTCCTCCTTGAGTCTTAAATTTTCTCAGGCGTAGGGCATTGGTGACTACTGATACGGAGCTAAATGCCATGGCAGCGCCGGCAATCATTGGGTTTAGTAGCCAACCAAAGATGGGGTAAAGGATACCGGCTGCAACGGGAATACCCACAATGTTATAGATAAAGGCAAAGAACAGATTTTGGCGAATGTTGGCCATGGTGGCTTGACTGAGGCGAATGGCGGTAACAATACCGCTTAGGTCTCCTGAGATTAGGGTGATGTCGCTGGCTGCGATCGCAACGTCAGTGCCTGTACCAATGGCAATTCCTACATCTGCCTGGGCTAGGGCTGGGGCATCGTTAATGCCATCGCCCACCATGGCCACTCGCTTTCCCTCAGCCTGCAGCTGTTGCACATGGGCTGCTTTTTGCCCAGGGCGCACGCTGGCAATATACCGGCGAATGTCCACTTTCTGAGCAATAGATGCGGCTGTTTGTGGGGTATCTCCTGTTAACATGACCACTTCTAGACCCATCTTTTGTAGGGTATGCACAACCCCGGCAGAGGAGGGTTTAAGGGCGTCCGCAATGCCTAAAAGTCCCTCTGCTTTGCCATCTATTGCTATCCATACGGTGGTTTTAGCGTCAGCGGCCAAGGCTCGGCATTGATGCTGTAGGGGGGTCGTATCAACTCCAAGGGTCTGCATCCAGCTGTCGGTGCCAATGTGTATCTGTTGACCGTTGACTATACCCTGTACCCCGCTGCCGACAATGGCTTCGAAATTGTTGACCGCTGGTAATTTTTGGATACCCTGAGCCTTTGCATAATTTACAATGGCGGCTGCCAACGGATGCTCTGACTGATTCTCGATGGCCGCTGCTAGCTGAAGCAGCTTGATTTCATGACGTTTGGCAGTCTCCGGTGGGGTCTCGCGCAGGGTTAAATAGTCTGTTACTGTAGGCTTACCCTGGGTCAGGGTGCCGGTTTTGTCCACCACAATGGTGTGTAGTCTGTGGGCTTGCTCTAAACTCTCGGCATCTTTGATGAGAATTCCATTCTCGGCCCCTTTGCCAGTGCCTACCATGATGGAAGTGGGTGTTGCTAGCCCTAAAGCACAGGGGCAGGCGATAATCAAAACGCCAACCGTGGTCAGTAGAGACAGGGTGGTGTTGCCCGTGAGATTAAACCAAAGAACAAAGGTGAGGAGTGCGATCGCAATTACCGCTGGTACAAACCAGCCTGTTACTTGATCCGCCAGTTTTTGGATGGGGGCTTTAGACCCTTGGGCCGTCTGCACCAGCTGCACAATCTGAGCCAGAACAGTATCTCGACCTACCCGCGCTGCCCGTAGCCGAAAGCTGCCAGTTTTATTAATGGTGGCCCCAATTACCTCGTCCCCCGGCTGTTTTTGCACAGGGATAGGCTCCCCCGTCACCATCGATTCATCTACTGTGGAGGTTCCCGATATCACATCACCATCCACTGGAATCTTTTCACCAGGGCGCACCACCACGATATCACCCACAACAACATGCTCAATGGGAATATCCTGTTCTTTCTCCTGGCGTATGACTCGGGCCATTTTAGGCTGTAGCCCCATCAGCTGCCGAATGGCGGCTGAGGTATGTCTTTTGGCTCGACTTTCTAGATAACGCCCCAAAAGGAGCAGGGCAATAATCACCACAGCGGCTTCGTAATACACCTCAGGTTTTAACCCCTGGGTAATGAGCACATCAGGAAATAAGGTTACAAAAAGGGAGTAACCATAGGCTGTTCCGGTTCCCAACGCCACCAGCGTATTCATGTTGGCAGCCCGGTGGGTAAACGCCTTCCAAGCACCGACAAAAAAGGACTGACCACACCAGAACAATACTGGTGTTGAGAGCGCTAGCTGTACCCAGGCGTTATGTAGCACCATGGGCCAGCCAGGAATATGCATACCCAGCATGACGGGCATCGTGCCCACAATTAGTGTGGCCCCAATCATGTTGCTAACCACTACCCGAGACAAGAGAGCCTGTCGTTGTTTGCGTTCGGTGTGTTTCTCTCGAGCAACAGTTTTGCCAGCTTCAATGGCCCTATAGCCAGCCTTAGCAACAGCCGTTTGCATATGGCTTAAATCAGTACGTCCCTCGTCATAGACAACGCTGGCTTGCTCTGTCGCAAAATTAACCATTGCCTTATCAACACCGGGTACCTGGCGCAATGCAGTCTCAACGGCGTTAACACAGGCTGCACAGCTCATACCTTTTATGTTTAGGGTTGTGGTAGCCATAGCGGCCTCCTGGGTGAATTGCCTTGGAAACTCTGTTACTGCCTAGGCAGCTGGCGTATAGCCCGCTTGTTCAAGGGCTGAGCGGATATCGGCTTCAGCTACGTCGGTCTCAATATCTACCAGTTTGGTTTTTGGATCGGCGGCAACAGAGGCATTTGCGTCCAGTGCCTTGACAGCGTTTGTAATGTTTTTGGCACAGACATCACAGGCCATATTGGGAACCGTTAGCTGAAGCGTCATATTCTTGCTCCTGATGGGACTAGTTTTACCATAAACCCTCTAGTGAGCTGTAGAGTCTAGAGGGGTTTACAATTTGACGCATTAAAACAGTAAAATATCTCCGCAAACTGACTCCATAACTTGCTAAGAATGGAGAATAAAAATTTCTAGTCGCCAGACGTATGCATCGTCGTCAGTTTCTCAATGCCATGGCTGTTGCTGTGGGTGCGCCATTAGTTTCTCAATGCGCCCGTGTCATTCGCTATACAGCTAATCAAGCAGGGCTGCTGGAACTCTCTTTAACAGCCCAAGCACGAACTCAGACCTTAGCTGGTGAGCGCGCTCAGCTACTGACCTACAACGCTCAAGCACCGGGACCTGTTTTAGACGTAAGCGCTGGGGACACCGTGCGCCTAACTCTGAACAATCAGTTGGATACACCCACCAATCTCCACTATCACGGTCTTCACATTTCACCTGAAATAGACGATGTGTTTCGGCAGGTGGCTCCGGGTGAGCGCTATACCTATGAGTTTCAAATACCGGGCAATCATCCTGCTGTGACTGCCTGGTATCATCCCCACTACCATTTGGATGTTGCTCGACAGGTATTTGGTGGGTTGGCAGGGGCTCTGATTGTCCGAGGTGACCTGGATGAGATTCCTGAGCTGCAGCAGGCGGATGAAGCTGTTTTAGTGCTGCAGGACTTTGAGCCCACGCTGCAGCCATCGGAACCCCATGATCTAAGTAAAAAGTGGGGTCGTGAAGGGTCAGTGCTGCTGGCCAACGGTCAGCCCAACCCAGTGTTAGCCATGTCGCAAAATGGGCTACTGCGGCTGCGGTTAATCAATGCGTCAGCCTCTCGTATTTATCGGCTGCAGCTACGAGACCATCCCTGGTTTTTAATGGCAACAGACCGAGGTGCGATCGCAAAACCTACCCAGCTTGATACTTTGAAACTTTCTCCTGGTGAGCGGGCTGAACTACTCATACCAGCTCAACAAGAACCCGGTGACTATCCGATCATTAGCCTGCCCTATGATCGCGGTATGGGTTCCATGGTGGAGTCTTTAGGAGATAACGTTGACCAAATGTTAGGAGTGGTGCAGCCTACTCAAACTACCTTAGCGACTCTACGCTATCAGCCAAGTGACTACTCTGAACCATTGCCGTTACCTCAACAGCTCATTTCTGTGCCGACTCTGCCAGCCCCTGCTACCACCCGTGAGTTTGTGCTCAATCACGGGATTGGCGCAGGGGCTAACGGATTTATCATCAACAATCAATCCTTTGATATGAATCGTGTCGATACTCAGGTTCGTCTCAATCAGGTTGAAGATTGGCGCATCATTAATCAAGCCAGCATTGATCATCCGTTCCATCTACACACAAACCGGTTTCAGGTAATTGAACGCAACGGTCAGCCAGAGTCTCTTCTTGCTTGGAAGGATACGGTGAGTCTTAAAGGGTACGAAACAGTTGTTATCCGTGTGCGTTTTGAAGACTTCACAGGGCGTACCGTCTATCACTGCCACATTCTTGATCACGAAGACCAGGGAATGATGGGTATCGTCGAAATCACCTGAGAACAAGCCAGCGACCCAGCCAAGAAAATCAAGATTAGTTGAATAGGTATTCAGATGGTAATGATTCTCAGTATCATAGAGATATGTCACTGATACTAAAATCCTGAATGACTGCTTCGAGTCGAAAGAAGAAAGAAATGGCCTCTGATGCCCCCAGCTGTGATGTGCCTCTAGTGCATTTAGAAAGTGTGCGTCAGGTGCAGCCAGAGGTGTTGGAAACGACCAAAGCCCAGCGCATGGCGGAGTTTTTTGCGGTCCTGTCCGATCCTCATCGGTTAAAATTACTGTCGGCCCTGGCACAGCAGGAGCTGTGTGTGTGTGATCTGGCGGCAGCCGTCAAAATGGGTGAATCAGCTGTATCTCACCAACTGCGAGTGCTTAAGTCCCATCGTCTGGTTAAGTACCGACGGCAGGGGCGCAATGTATTTTATAGCTTAGCCGATGGCCATGTGGCTTCTGTTTATCGGGATGTGGCAGACCATCTAGATGAATAGCACGGGTTAATCGCCAATCTCCTCAATAGTCTGAAGCAGACAAGTTCTTATTGATCTAATTAAATCTATTCTGTAATATCTGAATTAATATTCAGGTATTCATAAAAAAGTTGAGGTGGTCCCTATGGCAGAGTCTCATTCCCACGGATGCTGCGATCATGGACATCCAGAAGAGTTTGGTATGCAAACGCTGATTCCGGTGGCTGTGGCAGCAAGTCTTTTCCTAGTCGGTCTCATTTTTCATCAGCCGCTGCACAATACACCTTTTGCGATCGCAGAATATGCGGTGCTGCTGCCTGCTTATCTGATTAGCGGGGGTCGGGTGCTGGCAACGGCAGGACGCAACAGCCTCAAGGGAAAGATTTTTGATGAGAACTTTTTGATGACCATTGCCACTCTGGGTGCGATCGCAATCCATGAAGTGCCCGAAGCGGTTGCCGTCATGCTGTTCTTTCAGGTGGGTGAGCTATTCCAGGACTATTCTGTCGGGCGCTCCCGTCGGTCGATTAAAGCGCTGTTAGAAGTGCAGCCTGAGACGGCCAATCTGAGCGTTGACGGTGTTCTGCGTGAAGTCTCGCCTGATGCGGTTAGTGTCGGTGAGCTGATTGTGGTGCGCCCTGGCGAAAAAGTGCCCCTGGACGGCACCGTTCTAGAGGGCACGTCTCTGGTGGATACCTCAGCGCTTACTGGCGAGTCCGTTCCCCGTACGGTTACTGCCGGTAAACCCGTCTTAGCTGGCATGATTAATCAATCCGGTCTGTTGAGCGTGCGAGTAACTAAACCGTTGGGTGAATCATCTATTTCTAGAATTTTAGAACTCGTGGAAAACGCCACTAGCAAAAAAGCCGACACCGAAAAGTTTATTACCCGCTTTGCCCACTACTACACCCCGGTGGTTGTGTTTTTGTCGCTGGCTGTTGCAGTGGTGCCGCCTGTGTTTATCCCAGGGGCATCCCAGGCAGACTGGATTTATCGTGCTCTGGTGCTGCTGGTGATTTCTTGCCCCTGTGGTCTGGTCATCAGCATCCCGATTGGCTACTTTGGCGGTGTGGGGGGAGCGGCTAAACGCGGCATTTTGGTAAAGGGGTCCAAATTTATCGATGCGTTGGCCCAGTTAAAAACGGTTGTTTTTGATAAAACGGGCACCTTGACCCGAGGGAACTTCCAAGTGACTGATGTGGTAACCCACAATGGTTTAAGCAAATCCGAACTGCTAGAACTTGCTGCTCACATAGAATCCCAGTCTAATCACCCAGTTGCTCAATCGATTCGACGGGCCTATGGTCGCTCAGTTAATGGTGCCGACATTCAAGACTATGAAGAAATTTCAGGCTACGGCATTCGGGCCAACGTTAACGGGAGTACGGTGCTAGCGGGCAACGACCGACTGCTGCACCGAGAACAGATTGCCCACGATGTGTGTGTCGTCGATGGCACGGTGGCCCATGTAGCTGTTGATGGTGAATACAGCGGGCACATTGTCATTGCAGATGAGCTAAAGGAGGACGCTGCTGAAGCCATTCGTGCCCTCCATAGCCGCGGTGTGGAAACTGCGATGCTCACCGGAGACAGCCAATCTGTTGCCGATAGTATTGCCAATACCCTTGGTTTAGACCAATATCGAGCAGAACTTCTCCCTGAAGATAAGGTGGGAGCCCTAGAAGAGTTTTTGCATCGGGTGCATCAGACAACCGGTAAAGTTGCGTTTGTCGGCGATGGTATCAATGATGCCCCCGTAATTGCTAGGGCTGATGTGGGTATCGCCATGGGGGGACTGGGGTCTGATGCCGCTATCGAAACTGCCGATGTTGTGATTATGACCGATGCCCCCTCAAAGGTGGCGGAGGCGATTCAAATTGCCCAGAAAACTCTGCGGATTGTGTGGCAGAACATCATTCTGGCGATGGTGATAAAACTGCTATTTATTGCCCTCGGTGCGGTTGGTATTGCCACCCTCTGGGAGGCCGTATTTGCCGATGTTGGTGTGGCTTTGCTGGCCATCTTAAATGCTGGACGAGTGCTCAAACAATAAGAGGTTGGCGTTCCTTACCACTGAGGTTTTTGCAGCCATGGGTCTAAAAAGACAGTGGTAAAAATCTCATAGGATAGATAACACCTGAGAATGAGGCACGGGGATGTTATCGACACCATTGGGATTAAAACAACTGCTATCGTATCAGCGACCCTGGCTGAGGGGAGATATTTTAGCCGGGCTGACCGTTGCCGCCTATTTGATTCCTCAATGTATGGCCTATGGAGAACTGGCCGGTGTGCAGCCTGTGGCAGGGCTGTGGGCAATTTTGCCAGCAATGGTGCTCTACACCCTGTTGGGGTCATCGCCCCAGTTGTCTGTTGGGCCAGAATCTACGACTGCCGTGATGACGGCTGTAGCCATTGCACCGTTGACTGGCAGTAGCGACTATGCAGCTGCGTTACTGGCTCTGCTGGTTGGTTTGGTCTATGTCGTTGGGTATCTGGCCCGCTTGGGCTTTCTGGCCGACCTGCTGTCAAAACCGATTTTAATTGGTTATATGACAGGCGTTGCCGTCATTATGATAGCCGGTCAGCTGGGTAAAATTAGCGGCGTTACCATTGATGCGGAGACCGTCGTTGGAGAGATTCGTACATTTGTTGCCAGTCTCAATCAGGCCCATATGCCTACCCTGATGTTGTCAGTTGCGGTTTTGATTTTTTTGTTTGTTGTCCAGCTGCGATGGCCTCGCTTACCAGGTCCATTACTGGCCGTACTGCTGGCAACATTGGTCGTAACCCTGTTTCGGCTAGATCAGCTTGGGGTGGCGGTGGTCGGAGATATTCCAGCAGGGCTACCGCAGCTGCGATTACCACCACTGCAGCAGATGCCTCAGCTAATGGCAGCCGCCGTGGGGATTGCTGTGGTGGGTTATTCTGACAATGTGCTGACGGCTCGGGCGTTTGCGACACGCAATGGCTATAAGATTGACGCTAACCAGGAACTGTTAGCTCTAGGCGCTGTCAATATTGGGGCAGGATTGATGCAGGGATTCCCGGTTAGCAGCAGCGGTAGCCGTACGGTGCTTGGCAATGCGTTGGGCAATAAAACTCAGCTGTTTTCTCTGGTGGCTATGGCGGCTGTGGTGTTCGTGCTGGTGTTTTTACGACCGGTACTGGCCCTGTTCCCTAATGCCGCCCTGGGGGCTTTGGTGATTTATGCCGCGACCCGGCTGATTGAGATTTCTGAATTTGTTAGACTGCTGCGATTTAGAAGTACCGAATTTGCCTTGGCCATCGTAACAACTGTCGGGGTATTGGCGACAAATTTGTTGGTGGGTATTGCGATCGCAATTAGTCTTTCCGTCATCGATTTGTTTGCGCGGGTGGCCCGACCCCACGACGCGGTTCTAGGCAAAGTGTTGGGTTTAGCAGGCTGGCACGATATCGAAGACTGGGATGATGCAACAACGATTCCAGGATTGGTGATCTATCGCTACGATGCGCCCATTTGTTTTGCCAATGTTGAGAACTTTAAACGACGAGCGCTGGCTGCGATCGCAGCTGAACAAGAGCGGGTCGAGTGGTTTGTGCTAAATGCAGAAGCCATTGCCGAAATCGACATTACCGCTGCCGATATGCTCGCAGAACTTTATCAGGAACTAACAGACTTGGGTATTGTTTTTGCGCTGGCCCGAGTAAAGCAGGATCTATACACTCAGCTAAAGCGTTCAGGGCTGCGCGAACTGATTGGTAACGAACGGATTTACCCGACATTAAAAACAGCCATTCGTGGATTTGAAGACCGCTATCGGCTGCGATAGAGAACACTGAGTTAATTTACCGATCGGTTTAGCCAGCTGTAGCCGCTAGTTTGATCAGTGGGTTTTGTTATTCTCTAAAATGTTCTTAACAACGATAACAAGAACAGTGACTATCGCCAGAGATAATTGACCAATGGTGTGTATGCTTTGTCTAGGCTGGGTTTGAACAATTAGAATAGATAGGTATAGCTGGGTTATACCACCGAGGGGAGAACTACCCTAAACTCAGATTGCTACTTCAACTACAGTCCAAACTGTCCCAGAGTAGGATAATTTAAGGATTCGTTGACAAACGGGTTCTACCATGGCAGCAGCACAGTCGCCTCGGCATAAGCACATTGTTTTAACGTCACATCCAGGAAATGGCCACAGTCCTCTAGAGATTAAGTGGGGACAGGCTGACCCCAATGAACGCGGTCCTATCATTGCTACATTGGCAAATCGAGCCCATCGAAATGTGATTGGCACCCACTCTGGTGGCTACGCTGTCTATCGAGCGTTGGCCGTTGCCAGTGGAAGCCTGGAGCGCGATCATCGGGCTGATTTGACCAATACGGCGCCCACGGTGTCCATTGGTCCTTATCCCAGCTGGACGGTACCGGATAAAATTATTTCTTTAGATCCGTTTGGTGCTCTAGATCATGATCTGTTTTCAGAGTTACGAACAGAAGGCTACGACATCCGTCCCACCATTGCGATTACCAAGGCCCACATCAATATTCCAGAACTGCAGGATGCTGTTGCCCAAGGTCGTGTCCGGGTTGATGGCAAGATTCTTAAAGACGGGGGTGAGCTGGTGGTGACCAAAGCCGCCATTGAGCCAGTGTGGTATCTGCCTGGTATCGCCCAGCGATTTGGCGTGAAAGAGAGCGAGCTGCGTCGCACCCTGTTTGAGCAAACTGGCGGGATGTTTCCAGAGTTGGTGACCCGTCCCGATTTACAGGTGTTTTTGCCACCCATTGGTGGACACACCGTTTATATTTTGGGTGAAATAGACGCCATCACCGACCCAGACCGACCGCTGTCGGTGCGTATCCACGATGAGTGCAATGGGTCGGACGTATTTGGCTCAGATATTTGTACCTGTCGTCCTTACTTGGTGCACGGTATTGAAGTGGCACTCGAAACAGCCCAAGAAGGTGGGGCTGGTGTGGTTATTTATGCCCGCAAAGAAGGTCGTGCCCTGGGAGAGGTGACCAAGTTTTTGGTGTACAACGCCCGTAAGCGACAGGAAGGTGGGGACCGGGCGGATACCTACTTTACCCGGACTGAATGTGTGGCCGGAGTACAGGATATGCGGTTTCAGGAACTGATGCCCGATGTGATGCACTGGCTGGGGATTACGCGCATCGATCAGTTTGTTTCCATGAGCAACCTCAAATATGACGCTGTGGTGGAATCAGGGATTGAAATTGTTGAGCGCATTTCGATTCCTGAGGAGTTGGTGCCCGCAGACGCTCAGGTTGAAATCAATGCTAAAAAGGCGGCGGGCTACTACACCGAAGGTGAGGTTCCCACCGAAACTGTGCTGACTAAAACGGTTGGCCGTCAGTATGAGGATGCGTAATGACACCCGAAGAACAGGCGGCTATTGCCTATCTGAGAAAGCCTCAGGCAATTCGCGATCGCACCCAGCAGCTGTTTGACCTATGTCAGGCCAACGAGCTAGAACACTTTATTTGCGATCTCTCTAAACTCGATAAGGTGGCTGATTATGTTGTTGAGACTACCCAACAGCTTTACCCCGACTTTGATGTCCCATTCCACAGTCGCTGGCGTCACTTTGGCCCCCGGCTAGGGCCTCCTCTGGTGACTCCTAGTGCCGAAAAAAACAAAGACGCCGCCGAGCAAACTCAGGCTAAAAGAGAGTCGGCAAAAGCTCAGCTCGATTTAGCCATTGTCAGTGTTTTGCTAGATGCCGGGGCCGGTAGCCAGTGGCAATACCAGGATTTTGTTACCAATCAAACACTGGTGCGCTCAGAAGGGCTGGCGGTTGCTAGCCTGCGGGCCTTTGAACGCGGATTCTTTTCTACTGACACCGTATCGCTAACCCAGGTGGATGCGGCTGGTTTGAAATATTTAACCGAAGCGGATCTGGCCCAGATATTTCAGATTAGTGATGAGAACCCTATCGTAGGATTATCTGGTCGGCTGCTGTTGCTACACCAGCTAGGCACTGCTCTAGAGACGCAGCCAGACTGGTTTGGCTCCAACCCAGCTAGACCGGGTAACTTACTCGACTATTTGATCAAACGCTACGGCCAGAGTTTAGACGCCGGGGTGTTACTGACAGAAGTGCTGGAGAGTTTTGGCTCAATTTGGCCGGGGCGTATCACTCTAGCCGAGACTAATTTAGGCGATGTTTGGTCCCACCCGGCGCTATCGGACCAGGGTCCGGGCACAAATCTAGTGCCGTTTCATAAACTCTCCCAGTGGCTGACCTATTCTTTGGTTGAACCGCTAACCGCTGCCGGGGTCACCGTCACAAATTTAGATGCCCTAACGGGTCTGGCCGAATATCGCAATGGGGGACTGTGTGTTGATTTGGAGTTGCTTGTTCCCAAACATCCCGAGGTGACCGAGCAGGCCCATTTACCCAGCGACCCGGTGGTAGTGGAATGGCGCGCCCTAACAGTGGTGATGCTAGACAAAATTGGTGAACGTGTGCGTCAGCGTCTTAACAAATCTGCTGAAGAGTTACCCCTCATCAAAGTATTAGAAGGGGGAACCTGGGCAGCAGGACGACGCATTGCCAAGCAGCTACGACCCAGCGGGGCACCGCCGATTGCGATTCAAAGCGATGGTACGGTCTTTTGATATTCTCTATGTTTTTCACAGGTAAGTTTTGCTTACCCTCTTGTTCTGTCTTATGCAAACTGATCTGATGGACAAACTGGTCACCCAAATTGAGCACCCTTTAATTCAGCATAAGCTCACCCTGATGCGACAAAAGGACGCAAGTACCGCTAAGTTTCGACAGCTTTTAGAAGAGATTAGTCTGTTGTTGGCCTATGAAGTAACCCGTGAGCTACCGATGCGGATGGTTTCAATTGAAACGCCCTTTGCCACCATGGATGCCCCCATGCTGATGGGTAAAAAGCTGGTGCTTATTTCTATTATGCGAGCGGGCCAGGGCATTTTGGACGGGATGCTCAGGCTGATCCCTTCTGCCAGGGTGGGGCATATCGGTCTCTACCGCGACCCCAGGATGCTAATGCCGGTGGAATATTATTTTAAGGTACCAAACGATGTTAGTGAGCGGGATATGCTGATTGTTGATCCGATGATAGCCACCGGCAATACTGCGATCGCAGCTGTCCATCGGCTTAAAGAAACCCGACCCCAGTCGATCAAATTTATCTGTCTGCTTGCCGCCCCAGAAGGCATCAAAAGCTTTCACGAAGAACACCCCGATGTTCCTATCTTCACCGCCGCTATTGACGACAAACTGGACAAACACGGCTATATTTTGCCCGGTCTAGGGGATGCAGGCGACCGCATGTTTGGGACCCAATAAGCCGTTTTACTCATCCCGGAGCCCCTCACAGGGGGGAGTCCCTCTTACGAAAGGAGAGTTGGTGGCTGGTGCATTCGAGATTTGTATTCGACCTTTAATTCTTAGAACCTGATCACCATAAGACACCTAAGAAATGAAGTCGATCACGCTTAGGAATCATTAGAAAACAACTGCATGAATTAGGCTTTATGCAATAAACTTTCCGAAGAAATGGAGCCAGAATACCAATAATCAACCTCGCCGTACCCCCAACTTAATGCTACTAGGGATAACCCAGTACGTTGGGTCTTAGGGCGGCGTTCCGGCCCTAACCAGGGGGTTTGGGGAACTCGGAGGGACCCCAAGCAACATCTTTAATCACCCCATCAACATTCCACGCTACGTTGAAAGCCAAGAAGAGAAAGCTATTAGCAATGTATTCAGCCTTGTATTCACTTTTTGATTTCTAGAAACCAACAATGATAAAACACCTAAAAAACTATATTGCTGGCGAATGGCAACAATCCAAAACCACCGACTATCTTGAAGTTATTAACCCAGCTACCAGCGGAGTCTTGACTGAAGTTCCTCTATCGCTAGCTGATGATTTAGACCAGGCTGTAGCGGCTGCTGACAGTGCATTTACCACCTGGCGACGAATCCCGCCAACTGAGCGAGTTCAGTATCTCTTTAAGCTAAAAACCCTGTTAGAACAACATCGAGAAGAGCTTTCTAAAATAACGACAGCAGAATGTGGAAAGACCCTTAAAGAATCTCAGGGAGAACTCCAGCGGGCAATTGAAAATGTCGAAGTTGCCTGTGGCATTCCCACATCCATGCAGGGCTATAACTCAGAAGATATTGCCCGTGGTATCGATGAAATCATGATTCGTCAGCCTCTAGGTGTTGTGGGTGTAATTGCCCCGTTTAATTTTCCGGCGATGATTCCGTTTTGGTTTTTTCCCTATGCCATTGCCTGTGGCAATACCTGCATCATCAAACCCTCTGAGAAGGTACCCCAGACGATGCAAAAGATTATGGAGCTGATTGACCAAACTGGCTTACCGGCAGGGGTGGTGAACTTGGTTAACGGTAGCAAAACAGTTGTTGATGCCATGCTGGATCACCCAACGGTCAAGGCCATTAGCTTTGTTGGGTCTAGCCCGGTGGCGCAATATATCTATCGTCGAGCGGCAGAAAATGGCAAGCGGGTCCAGTGCCAGGGCGGGGCAAAAAACCCCGTGGTGATTTTGCCGGATGCAGATCTAGAAATGACCACGCGAATTGTGGCAGATAGTGCCTTTGGCTGTGCGGGACAGCGATGTTTGGCGGCATCGTTAGCGATTACTGTCGGTTCAGTTAAAACAGAGTTTACAGAAGCCATTGCGACTGCGGCCCAACAGCGGGTGGTGGGCAATGGTCTAGAGGATGGTGTGCAGATGGGGGCGGTGATTAATCAGGGAAGTTGCGATCGCATCCAGTCCCTGATTCAAACCGGTATCGACGAAGGCGGCAAGCTACTGGTAGACGGTCGCAATCCCAAAATTTCTGGCTATGAACAAGGCAGCTTTGTCCGCCCCACCCTGTTGCAGGATGTTCCTGCCCAAGGCGAAGTTGCCACCACCGAGATTTTTGGCCCCGTTTTGGGTCTCATCCACGCCGATACCCTGGATGATGCCATTACCCTAGTAAATCAAAGCCGTTGGGGTAATATGGCCTGTCTGTTTACAAACTCTGGTGCGGCTGCCCGTAAGTTTCGCTATGAAGCCGCTGCCGGCAATATCGGCATCAATATTGGTGTAGCGGCACCTATGGCATTCTTTCCGTTTAGCGGCTGGAAGGAAAGTTTTTACGGCGACCTACATGGACAGAGCCACCACGCTGTCGAGTTCTTTACCCAAACAAAAGTTGTCGTTGAGCGCTGGCCTAAAGAATGGTCACGACAGTTTTAGTGTGAAATGGTCTGTGCTCAATTTGAGAGAGCACAGACCCAGCTGTTAAAGCTCTCTTTCTAGGCTAAAACAGGTCAAGCACATCAACGCCAACGCCAAGCACCACACCAATATCGGTGCCATCATTAAAAGCGGCGTTCACGCGTGCTGTCCCTGTAAAAAGCTCATTAATAGGCACATCTACACCAGCTGTCACCAGGGGACTGACCTCAAAATCATCAAATTCTAGCCCGACGCCAGCGCCAATGAACGGAAATACCTTTACCCGTTCCCCTTCCCCAACACCGGGAAACCCGGTTGTTAGCGCAAAGGATGAAAAGGTGTCACCACCCAACACCGAGGCCGAATGAATAGACAGCGTATCGTTAAACGAAAATCGCCCGACTAACGAAAAGCCACCGTCACCCAGTTCTGTGTCGCCGTCGTCACTGACACCAATAGTGCCACCCACACCAAAATAGTTAATGCGGTCATCCTCATCTCTAGATCTTTGGGCGATTATTGCATCTGGTGCTAGTTCAGCCGTTTCTAAAGAGTCAGCTGTAGGGGCTTCCGAAACCGTTTGGGCAAGGCTGGGACCAGCGGCCAATAGCATCAACGCATTTACAATACTCAACGGTCCTAGTTTTTGAATAGCAGACATCATCATTGGGAGTTAAAACAACGGCTAGAACGAGCGTTTATCAGTAGCACTTAGCATCTGTCACCATGTGTGAGCCTACTACATGTCTGAACTGATGAATACAATGTGGATTGAGCAATATGCTAAAAGTGCTGTAGCGGCAGCTCGATCAGTTTATTTATTAGGTTCGGTATCATGAAGCTAAATCAGGGGCTGCTAATTATTGGAGTAATTGTTGGCTTAGGAGCGTTGCTTACCTGGGGCTATCGGGCCTCGTCTGCACCTCTGCCGAAAGGGTTTCCACCACCTACCGCAAAAGGTAAAATCGAGGTTAAACAGTATCCGGCTTATCGAGCAGCAACGGTGCAAGTGCGAGGTGACTTGGGGAAAGCATCATCCCGTGGATTTTCGCCATTGTTTCGTCACATTAGCAACAACGATATTTCAATGACGGCTCCAGTGGAGACACGATATCCATCAGCGACCCTACAGACAGATTCCATCTCACAGGGAGATGCCGCCGTTTCGTTTTTGTATCGCAGTTTGGATGTGGTGCCGCGAGAGGTGGCGCAGAATGTGCAGGTGGAGGATATGCCGCCGATGATGGTAATCAGTATTGGGATGCGGGGTAGCTATGGCTATGGGGTGTATACGCGGGGTGTGCAGCAGCTGCAAGATTGGTTAGCAGAACATCCCGAGTATGAGATAGCAGGGCCACCACGACGGTTTTTCTATGATGGTCCGTTTATTCCAGACGGGTTGAAGCGAAGTGATATTCAGATTCCGGTGCAGCGGAATTAGATGAATAAAAAAGCTTAAAGCATAGCTTGAGAAAATAGCTTTGGGATTTGTTGCAACGTTATCTTAATACGCTAGCATGCATGTAAAATCTGGGTTTACCCCGCGGGGCGATGACATACGCCACAAAGGAATTGACTATTTTTAGAGATTCTCCACTGGTATATCATTTTGAGAATCTATGAAGAAAGATGAAATATTCTATGCAAATAGAGCCTGTCTTTTAAGTATTGCGTACCAATTTCTTACTCATCATCTGTCCATTTTTTATAAACTCCTTAACCACTCTCTAAACTCTCTCACTAGCTCTAAATAATCTGTCTCCATTGCTCGCTGCAAAAATGTCTCTACAGCTTGAGCTTTCACCTGAGGAAAAGCCAAGCTACGTTTTACAGCGACATAAGCCTCCTCCTGTAACACCAGTAGCGTCAGAGTTTGGCCGTCAAACCGCCAGATTTCCGGTATCTGTAAAGTGCTGTAGACTTTCTCTCGCTGCCGTGATCGACTGGTAATGTCTACCTCGACTACCAAATCTGGGGCTGGATCTTTGGCTAAGTCAATACGTTTTTTCCCACGCACCGTCTTTACCTTACTCACTGTCAGGTAAAAACATTCATCGGGTTCTGAACCGCTTTCTAAATCTTCTCTTTCTAACGTTGTTGATCCCAAAGGATAGAGCGTCATTACAAATTCCTCTGCCAGAGTCTCTACAAAGCGACCCATCACTTTTTTAAAGTACTCATGCTCTGGCGAAGGAGCCATAATTTCTAAAACTCCCTGATGATAGGTTAGTCGCAAATTACGATTGTCCAGTTCGGTTTTAATACGTTGATAGGTGTCCCAGGTAATACCTGAGAGATTCACCCGCTGTTCTAACTGTGGTAATGCGCTAACCATTTAATCTCCTACTTATCGTGTTCCGCTGACAGTTAGGCAATGCTCACCTTAGAAGATATCTGTAAGTAGTCTCGGACGTCTCGTTGGACCACAGATAGATAACCTCGTTTGTTCTCGATTCTAGTTGATATCCACAAGCGCAAAAATCGTAAATGCGTACTGCCCTGGCTACTTGCCTAAAAATTTGACAAACGCTGAGGGGCCGAAATTGTAATAAAAATGGACGTACGCCGACTCGAACGGCGGACCTCATCGATGTCAACGATGCGCTCTAACCAACTGAGCTATACGTCCTTAATGGTTTTCAAGCCTAACACGGTCGCTCTAGATGAAGCAATGGATTTTAGAAAGATTGCTTAATTTATGGGGCGGATTAGATATCACCCGCCCCATAAATTAAGCAGGCTGAGCCCCAGGCCGGCCATTTTCCACCACAAAGGAAGCCAGCGTTTGCACCCCAGATGTCGGCGACTCGATAGTATCTACTGTGCGATAGTCCGTTTTCCAGGTATTTGGGGTAAGCGTGCAGCGCACATAGCCCCGATTAAGGCCATCAAAAAATTTGGTGTGAGGGTTGCCAGGCACTGCCAACGACACAAGAGCGTTTGTGTCGGCACCATCGCCAAAGCTCGATGAAATTGATGTGCCCACAAATTCGGTACCGACGGTTGCAGAGGCCGGATTGTCAAAATCGGCCTTAATATCGTGAACCCAACTGGAATGAATATCGCCCGTAATTACGATGGGGTTAGAAGGTCTGCGAGCCTGCAAAAACTCGATAATGCGATCGCGCTGAGCCACATAACCATCCCACTGGTCGGGGTTAAAGAAATCACCCGGCAGTACCTGAGTATTGCCAAAGTTAAATTGAGAGAATATTGTTTGTTGGGCCAGCACATTCCAACGAGCGTTGGAGCGATTTAACCCTGAAAATAGCCAATCTTCTTGACGCTGACCCGTCATCGTAGCCGTTGTGCTAAAAGATTCCTCACAGCGGGGGCCAAACTGGTCTCCGCAGGGCTGGTCGGTGCGGTACTGACGGGTATCTAGAATGTTAAAGGTAACCAGGTTGCCAAAGCTTAACCGACGATATAGCTGAAGAAAGGCCCCGCGAGAGGCCGACGGTCGCCGCAATGGCATGTGCTCATAGTAAACCTGGTAAGCAACCGCACGCCGGATGGCAAAGTCTCTGGCGCTTTGGTCATCCTCAGGGGCAAAGTTAGCATAGTTGTTGTCCACTTCGTGGTCGTCCCAGGTAAAGGTCCACGGGAAGGCAGCATGGGTGGCCTGCAGGTTTGGATCTAGGCGATAGAGGGCGTAGCGATTGCGGTACTCTTCTAGGGTAATGATGTCGCCGCTGTTGTGCTGACGCACCGCATCTGAGCTAACCCCACCTTCGTAGATGTAGTCCCCCAGGTGGACAACTAAATCGAGGTCTTCCCTGGCCATGTTTTGATAGGCCGTGTAGAAGCCGTTTTCGTAATCCTGACAGGAGGCAAAGGCAAACCGAAACTGGTTGAGGGGTGTGCCGGGTGCGGGTGCAGTGCGGGTACGACCCACCGGACTTTCTTCGCCGCCCGCTTCAAAGCGATACCAGTACACCCGGTTGGACTCTAGTCCAGATACTTCCAGGTGCACTGAATGTCCCATAGCCGCACGGGCTACGGTCGACTCTCGCCGTACTACATTGCGGAGAGCTTCGTCGGTGGCGATGGTGCAGGTGACCGTCACATTATCAGGGGGCATACCACCGCCGTTAAGGGGGTCGGGGGCTAACCGGGTCCACAAAACAACACCGTCTGGTAGCGGGTCGCCAGAGGCAACGCCCAAGGTAAAAGGATAGCTAGAAAACCGAGTTTGAGCGAGTGCAGTGTGCTGTCCCGCGAGCATGAGACCCGTAAACGCGCCCATGCCGGCTAACAGTCCACGTCGATTTAACTGGCGATACATCAGACGGTCAATGGATGAGTATTTCATGCGGGTGTCCAGATGCTTGGGTTTGAAACGATGGCCGACTCTCGGAGTGGCTCTTGCTATGGGGGACTGTTCAACAGCTGCTCGGCCCTCAGGTCAGCCTTTTGAACTATTGACGACGGCGTAGCGCCAGACCTGCGATCGCAACTAAACCGGCAAGGGCTGCTGGTTCTGGGACAGCCGTCGGTTCAGCAAAGGCAACCGTGCCAGTGTTGAGTTCGAAGGTGGAAAAATTATCGGTAAAAAAGCCAAACTCTCCGCTACCCAAGGGTTCTTCACGGAACTGAAAACTTAAACCTTGGGCAATGGCAACAGAATAATCGAGACCCACCAGCATACCGTCTTGAAAGATGGCCAGGGGAAAACCACTGTTAATATCGTCGTCGTTTTCTGTATAGGTGATCGGTGTGCCTAAATCGGCGGCAACATAGTCAAACGTGAGCGAGCGCAGTCCCGAATCCGGGTCAATCAGCTCTAGCCCGGTGCCGCTCAGGAGGTCGTCATCGTAGGTAATCTGTCCGGTAAAGGTGTCGCCCACCAAAAAGTCACCGCTGATGATGTCCACCAGGAAGTTAGCCCGGAATTGTGCCGCGTTGGCGGAGGCAGTCCGCAGAAAACCTGAGCTGACTGTTGCGATCGCAGCCATTAAAAAGGCCGTTTTCATACTATGAACTCCCAGCGTTTAAGAATTGCTTAATCTCTTAAGAAAAAATCAACAATATGACCTTAAAGAAGATTCTCTCTGTCTATCTTCTAAAATAGTCCAAACTATCTCCATAAAAGAAGCACACCAAACAGTAGCGGTCTCTAGAAAGAAATAAAAATGACTTTAGGAGATTCCGAAAATCTGACTAAATACAAAGAGACAATACCCTTTTTGACAGGGGATTGTATGTTTCCCAAAACACATAGAAACAATTATTGCGTTAAGCCCTTTAGCCTTTGACGGGCCGCTGCCTAAACCGGCAAGGCTGCAGGGTATCCGTCAGACCGTTACGATAAAACAGCAGTTTTCCATACCGCACTTATGATCTGGCAAGAAGTCTCTGGTAACTGGCTTCTCGTTCCTGACCGGCCTAGGGCAATTATTCATTTTTTAGGTGGGGCGTTTATTGCAGCGGCCCCGCACCTGACCTATAGCTGGCTCTTGGAAAATCTGTCCCAGCAGGGCTACGTCATTGTAGCGACACCGTTTATTAATACGTTTGACCACAGTGCGATCGCAACTGAAGTTTTGACCACATTTGACCAGGCGATGGTCTATCTGCGTCGCCAGGTGATTGGTGATCGCTACCTGCCCATCTATGGCATGGGCCACAGCATGGGTTGCAAGGTGCATCTGCTGATTGCCAGCCTCTATGATGTGGACCGTGCTGGAAACGTGCTGATCTCCTTTAATAACTACCCCGCTCGTAAATCGATTCCGCTATTAGAACAGTTTGTCCAGTTTGCCCCAGATTTTGATGTTGAATTTAGCCCCAGCCCCATCCAGACTCTGAGTCTTGTGCGAGATCGCTACACCGTTGGGCACAACCTGCTGATCAAATTCCGTAAAGACACCATTGACCAAACCTATGACCTCAGCGACGTGCTCTATCAGCGCTTTCCTCAGTTCACGGCAATTCAAATTCTTAAAGGGACACACACTACCCCGGTTGCCCAAGATGTACGCTGGCAGCCGGGTAAGTCATTTACCGCCTTTGATGCCATTGGTCAGTTTGTTAAACAAGAATTCTACAGGGACTTAGGTCAGCTCAAGGAAACTGTTCTGCAGTGGCTTGGGTAAAAATCCGCCCACTCTGTGAGGACGTCTCTAACATTTACTGCTAGGGTGGTTAAATTCTTGCCATATTTAGCTCCACACTATGCTGCTTCGCTTGCTAACGTTCAGTACTGTCGCTCTTTTATCCACGCTTCCAGGCCAACCAGCCTGGGCAAATGGGTCCAGCTTGATTGCTCAGGCTGACGATAGCGAGACTGTCGATGAAGCGTCTGACGATACGCCCTCTGGGACGGCCTCTGACATCGCACCTGAGGAGGCTGACAGTGCACCTGGGGAGGCTGACAATGAAACTCCTGCAGAGCAAGCTCCTTTAGATGCAGTCGATCAGCTAATTCTTGAAGGGTTAACCCTGTATGAAGAGAATAATTTAGCTGAGGCAAGAGCCACCCTAGAGCAGGCCCTTACCGCTGCTCGCGACAATGAGAATGGGTCCCAGGAGTCGTTTGCCTTGACTACGTTGGGGCTGGTGACGGTCAATCAGGGAGACTATGCGGCTGCTTTAGACTATGGAGAGCAGGCGCTCACGGCCCTAGATGGTATAGATGACCCTGAATCTGAAGTAGTTGTGCTGAATGTCTTGGCGCTGGCGCATCAATCCCAGGGCAATTTTCCAGAGGCGGTTACCTATGGTCAAGAGGCCTTTACCCTGTCTGAAAGCCTTGAGTTTGACTCAGGCAAGCTAAATTCGTTGGGCATATTGGCCACCAGCTACAGAACCGTCGGTCAATATGCTCTAGCGCTGGATGCGGCTCAGTTAGCCATTCCCTTAGCGCAGTCAGAGCGTAACGGTCAGGCTTTGTTTAACGCGCTCAACGTGGCCAGTTCTTCACTGCTGGCATTGGAAGACTATGAAACGGCGTTAACAGCGGCTCAGGATGCGTTGACAGTGGCGACTGAATTGGATAGTAAACCAGGTCAAGCGCTGGCGCTAAGTAATTTAGGTGTGGCCTACTATCGGTTAGAAAACTTAGACCAAACTATTGAAACTCAAACAGAAGCCCTGGAGCTAGCTGAGGAGTTGGGGGCATTAGATGTCCAGTTTACGGCTCTGTATGTGTTGGCACTGGCCTATTACGACCAGGGAGATTTGGACACTGCGGTGGAGCTATATGAGCAACGTCTGGCGCTGAGCCGTGAGTCAAATGCAGTGGGCGCAGAGCTACAGTCGCTACTGGGCTTAAGTTCTGCCTATTTAGACAGCGGTCAGTATGAAGATGCGATCGCATCGTTTGACGATTTGCTGGTGCTGTCTAAAGAGCGCAATCAGCCAATGTTCCAAAGCCTCAGCCTGTCTGGTCTGGGTTTTGCCAATGTGCAGTTGCAAAACTATCCGGCTGCGCAAGGACATTTAGAAGAAGCGTTGGTCATTGCTCAAGATGTTGGCGATCGCGAAGCTGAATTTGGGCTTTTAAGTTTGTTGGCTGAAGTGCACCAGGCCCAGGACGATACGCAGCAGGCTGAAGAGTATGCGGCTCAAGCCGCTGCTCTGCAGGCAGAGGCAGAGGCGGAAAATCCAGCTGAAACCGAGCCATCTGACCCTGAATCTGCTGAGACTGAATCTGGCCCTGAAGAGTAGCCAGTATTGAGCAGCTGCCCGCACAATTATGTCGGTTGCTTTACCAATGTGAATTTGCTGCACGATTGAAATATATTAATACTCAAAGCTGTTTGGAACGTCGTCTTCGAACATGTTTTTTGATGTCATAAATCTTGAACACTGGGCAACTGGCTAGATAGGTGAGCCACCTGTCGATAAGCGCATTGGGCTGCACCCACCCTTGCGACACTCTAGCTGCTGTGATGGCTCGGAGATATCAACCTCCGGCACGCTTTTGACAAGGCTGCCCGTCGTTGACGAACGTATTGATACAGCTTTGCGCACATAGTTCCAGCGATCGCTGAAAGCTTCAGATAGCCCATAGCTATGTGTGCGCAATCTGCTGAATCCATTTGGCAGATTGCTCTAAAACGCTTAAATCTAGTGATTAATCAAGGAGTGTTAGGTCAGATGGCCCAGGTCATTGTTGGTGAAAATGAAGGGATTGAGTCAGCGTTACGACGCTTTAAACGTCAGGTATCAAGGGCTGATATCTTTTCAGATATAAAAAAGAAACGTTATTTTGAAACTCCTATTGAAAAGGCTAAGCGCAAGGCTATTTCTCGCCGTCGTAAACGTCGGTTTAAGTCTAATGCCACAGCATAAGCGCCCAACAAATTGCAGCTATAGCAAAGGGGGGATGACGATATCGTCATCCCCCCTTTGCTATAGTTATAGCCCCAGCCATAGACGGCCTTGCCTATCATAGTGCCAAACCCTTGTGAGCAGGCGGTTTAGAAATATAGTTTTCTCATATGTCCTAACTCTACTTCGGTGTAAGACCCCTCAACCGTGCGTGAGATCACAAAATTTTAAGTTTCGTGTCACAGAAAGTACATAGAGGTTTATAAATGCCTTTGATTATGGGCGTTCGAGTTAATTAGCCATGGCGGAAAATACGGTTAAAAATTTTTGATGCCCAGATCACCGCAGTTTAGCCACGGTGACCCTACGGGATTTCATAAAGTTCTAGAGGTAGACCATCGGGGTCTTGGAAAAAGGTAAACCGTTTATCGGTCAGTTCGTCTAGTCGAATCGGTTCAACTGCAATGTCATGACCTTGGAGGTGTGCGATCGCGCTTTCCAGGTTTTCTACAGTTAAGGCCAAATGACGTAGTCCACAGGCTTCGGGACGTGTCGGCCGCGCCGGTGGCTGGGGAAATGAAAACAGCTCAATCTGGGCGTTGCCAATGTGCAGATCGAGTTTGTAAGACTGCCGCTGTTCTCGCCAGGTTTCGCAGATGACCTTGGCACCCAAGATATTGGTGTAAAAGTGCTTAGAACGCTCGTAGTTTGAGCAAATGATGGCGATGTGGTGAATGGATTTGATGTGCATGGTGGAGATGAGACGTTCCATGGAACGTCTGTACGATTATTAAGGGGGTTGTCCTTAATGACAGAAGGGGTGTCAAGGCTGTTTCAGCGATTATTGGCAAAAGCTGACTTTAAAAGCTGTCTACGGTCGACGATACGTGATTGCTAGCTTTTTCAGATTTCATTGACCATGCTGTTTGATGAAATCCCCTGCTACCGTAAAGATGGCTTTAGAAATGCCCGGTGCATTTAATCAATTACAACTAACTTGGCAATTGCCCCGACCCTATACGGGTCGGGGTTTCTCTTTTAGCGGAGGCTGCCCCCGTCTGTAGCCAGAGGGTGGCGTTGTTATCAATGCAGTGAGGCTGCCCATCTGCATCTGTGGCACTAAATGTTTTGAGATAGTGCTGCAGCTTAGGGGGAAACTCAGAATAGTCAAATAGAGCATCACCAGCGGCAATTGCAGTCCAGAAGTCCTGTAAAGCTGGCGCATACTGTTCTGCCTCAGTCGGGGACAGGTTTAGAGGAGCATTGGTGAGCAGCTTCATCATAAAGGGAAACGATCGATCAACCATCCATTGATGGGATGTGGTTTGTAACGTTGGCCAATCGGGAACTGACTCAATGCGGTGAGAGTTAATGGCCAGCTGATAGCCATTCTCTGCTGTGGTGAGTTCGCAGATGCGATACGGGTGGGGATAGCTGACTAGAGAACCGGTAGTGACTTCATAAAGCTGCCCTGCCTGGGCCACATCCTGTACGTGTAAATGCCCAGTGAGCATCAACGGTATGCCTGCAGTCTGCAACCGTTGGGTTAGTTCACGGGCGTTTTTGACCATGTAGCGTTGACCCATGCGGCTACGGGCCTGACGGGGCAGATGCTCCAGTGCATTGTGGTGGAGCATGACCAGGGTGAGCTGGTCGGTTAGTTGGGCCAGCTGCTGATCTAGCCAGTCCAGCTGTTCTGGGTCCAGCCAGCCGGTGTAAAAGGGGTCACCATCGACTGCAAAGCCATTGGAGTTAAGCCCAATCAGATGCAGCCCGTCTAGAATTTTATGATGATAGTAAGGACGAGGCTCTGTGTAGCCAAAGTCATGGTACAGACTGGTAAATTCGTTTAAGGAAACGGTGCGATCGCACCCCCCATATCTCACCACATCATGATTGCCCGGCACCACATAAACCGGGAAGGGTAGCTGCTTTAAGCGACGAACCAGCCACTCATGGTTTTCCCGCTCACCATGCTGAACCAGATCGCCAGGCAACAGCAAAAAGTCAATGCCGACCTGCTCTAGATGGCCCAAAATCTGTTCAAATGCCGGAATACTCACTTCCACCAAGTGAAATCGGTTAGGCGAATCCCACACTGTATGGGGCAAGGCAATATGAAGATCGCTAACCACCGCAAAACGAGCCAAAAGAGCCATAGGAGTTGATAGTGTAGATAAGCCCTATCATCCCCTGTTTCGACCATGTCCCGTGTGCGCCAGCACGTTAACCCCTTTCATATTCGCTACGCTACTCCAGTAACACCGCCCTGCTGGGCAGATGTATTTGGCCAGCCCCAGCAGCCATTACACCTAGACATTGGCTGTGCTAAGGGGTATTTCATTACGGATATGGCACAGCTCTGCCCAGACTGGAACTTTCTTGGGTTAGAAATCCGTGAACCACTGGTGGAGCAATGCTTAAAGCACCGTGACCAGTTAGGGTTAAACAACCTGCACGCGCTGTTTTGCAACGCCAACAACTCTTTACAGCCTCTGCTCGCCAGTTTGCCCCACCCTCCTCAACGAGTCAGCATCCAATTCCCTGACCCTTGGTTTAAAAAGCGTCATCAAAAGCGACGGGTTGTCCAACCCCAGCTAGTGGCCGATTTGGCCGAGTATATGCTGCCTGACGCTTGGGTCTGGCTGCAATCCGATGTGGAAGCTGTGGCTGAGGATATGGTTGACGTATTTTCTAACAATCCTTTGTTTCAGCGCTCTTTTAATCCGTCTCCCGACACAGCCGGACCCTGGTTAACCCACAACCCTCTACCGGCCCAAACTGACCGTGAGCGAGTTACCCTCAGCCAGGGCAAACCAGTCTATCGAGCCCTGTTTATTCGGGCCTGATAGGTGAGCACTTTGTTGGCATATGCCCACGCGGGCCAATCTATTCGCTAATTCTTAGGGTGTAGCGATGACGGCCTTCTTGCTCAAACGAGCCAACCCAAAGTTTATAGGTACCTTGAGAAAAAGTATCTTGAATTTTGGCATCACGATTTTGGCGGCTGGCACTATCGTTGCAGCGAATGGTGCTGTTGTTAGGGCCTTGAATCAGCAACGTTGTATCGGCACCGCCGCTATTGACAGCAATCGTAAGGTCAGTAAAATCTTCTTCTAGAGTGAGAACATGGTCTGGAGCACGATCGGCGTAGCCTAAACAAAATTCACCACTGGTATCGCGATTGGCAATGTTTGCCAAACCGTAAGAACCAACAGTTTCGCCACTAGCCTGGGTAGAAGAAAAACCAAGCGCTAATCTCATTTCATCGCTAGCTTGTGCAGCGGTTGCCAATACTATCGGTAAGGCAAGGCCAGCGAATTTAAACACTGTTGATTTGAAAGTTGTTGATTTAAACATTAGTCACACCTAAGGAGCACACACAAGGGGAAAAGTCATCGTAGACCGATGGGCAAATGTCCTAACAAATAGGATTAATTAGGATCTTGAACCATCTACTATCCTAATCAATAGAGCCCTGTAGGTTACTATTCCTAGAGCCCCTACACCTATACACTATCTCCTTTAATCGGGCTAAATGTATCTAAGATGACGCTTTTTATTACTGGTACAGCTCACAACGTATCAGGACAGAATTAACCCTATGAGATGAAATATTCCTTAACTTTTTTGTCTCTAACTACGAAGATTTTTGGCTTGAAAGTGAGAGCGATAGCCTTTAATTTCTTTACATTCCGGCAACCGATAGGTGAGCTGTTTGCTAGTAATTGCCCCCAGACACACCAAAGACTCCGCCATTTTTACAGCCGCTGCTACGGCATCAATAACAGGCACACCCAAACGCGTTTCTAACTGTTGCTCTAGACCACTCATGCCAGCACAGCCTAGACAGATCGCCTCAGCTCCATCGGTGTGGATAGCTAGTCGACCCGCTTCAGTCAGCACGTCTAATGTGGTAACCCGATTTTTTTCCGTATCTAAGACCGATAGTTTTGTGGTGCGAACCGAGGCACAGCGCTCAGTCAGCCCTGTTTTTTGGATTGTTTTTTCCACCATGTCTCGCACTCGGTGAAGTGTGGTAACAACACTCCATTTAGCCGCTATCATATTGGCGACATAAAGACTAGCCTCAGCAATGCCCACTACGGGCTTTGAGGTAATCTCACGGGCTGCTTCAATGCCCGGATCTCCCCAGCAGGCCAAAATAAACGCATCGGAATCGGTATCAAGAATAATCTGTTCTAAAATACCGGGAATGGCCAAATACTCATCATAAAAACTCTCGATAGATTCAGGACCGGTCTTCGGCTGCACCGTTACTATCTCAGTGCTAGCATACTTAACTGTCTGGGCAGACAGGTCAATATTGGCTGTCATCGGTTGACAGGTATTACCGTTGATAATTTTGATGCGGCAGTTGGGCTGGGGCATGATCTAACGATATGAGAACAGTACGATGCTCTCATGCCATTAGAAAATTGGCTTAATCTTTGTCGTTTGCTGCGATGTAACCCCAGCTGTAGGCAGTGGGGCCGATGGACTGATGCACGGTGAATTCAGTCACAGGTACATAGTAGAACGAATCAAAATAGGCCTCAGATGTAGGCCACTCCCACGGTGAAGGACTCATTTCATCCGCAAATTTCTCGATGGGCCCATTCCATCCCCCCGCATGGCCATTGGGGTTTTGAACATCCATCGGGCCATAGACTGTGATGCCTGGCGGGGGCTCTTGGCCCAATGCGCGAACATCTCCCATTAGAGGCATCTGGGGGTTTCTATGACCAAGACCAAGGGTGTACATCATATTGTTGGGGTTGGCCCCTGCTGCAAATTGAGTCGCCAAAATGCCAGCCCGTAAATAAGCGTCATCCCCTGTGAGGGTGTGGGCGTGGAAAAGTGCGCGAGTTTTGGGTGTGGTCATGGAGCCCCAGCCAATTAACCCATTCGGATCTGCATTCCATTTAAATCCGGTGCGCTCGATATTTTTGATATCAGTTTTGGCGGTGCGAATGATGGCATCGGTCGCATTTTTTTGGATTGTCTTATTGACCGTTGGTTGTTCAGTACGGCTATAGACAAAGGCCGAGTGACTCTGGTCAAAATGACTATGGGGTGAGATAGAGGCGTCAGCATTCTTAAACACAGTGGTGTCGAGAAAAATCTGATGCCATTTGTCATCCCCCGTTAATCGATAAAGCTCAGCCGCCGCCAGATTGCGATTTGAGACAACAACTTCATACTGTTCTTCTGTCTTGCTAGCGAGTTCAGCCTCAGCCCAGTTCATGGCCCGAATTGCACTATCTTGATAGGTCTGAGCTAACGCCTCATCGTAATTTTGCAGCACATAGGCAGCTCGAGTTGCCACATTGGCATAAAAGTAGCTAGACCAGATACCTGGACCGTAGACCATGACCGTCTGTGATTCTTGCCAACTTCCCTGAGGTTTGATCGGATGCTCAGCCGATTCAATCCCCCCCGGAATGCCCCCTGCTTCAGTCTGTAACCGACGGAATACATCTAATCCCCACAGGGCCTCATCCATAATGTCTGGGAGGTTATTGTTGGATTCAGGCAGGTTCAGCTTAATCGGATTAAAGAAGTCTGGGTGAAGTTCTACCAGTTCTAGAAACGAGCGACTGACGTGCAGATGGGAGATCCGACGATCCCAATCACCGGCATCCATCCATCCACCCCAGGCATCCGGCACTTCTTCATCGGTACGTGTGTTTACTAATGCTTCAAACGCATTGATGCCATCCCAATAGTTAAAGCCCATCCGGGTATCCATTATGGGCACAGTGGAGCGGTAAATCACCATGCCATCGTCTGGATGAAACGGTCGAGGACGCTGATAGTCAGTGTAGGGTTGTGTTAGGGCAATACCGCTGCGTTGATGGTACATCCCCCGAGCGGAAACATAAAATGCATCACGCCATGTGTTTTCACCAATTTCAAACTCATAGGATGTACCCACCCCATCTACGTAAATCTGATACTGCCCAGGGGTGGAAAATTCGCTGAAGTCCATAATAAAGACATCAGTCTCATTATGGTTTCTATCTTGTAAGTCCCTGTATTCTTTGGACTGCGATAAGGCGGTTTTACCTTCATAAACTTTGTTACCTGTGGCTGTGTCAATCAGCCAAAATGACTTGTCTGTCGCGTAATCGAGGCCACCACCGTTCCCCATCCAGGTCGATAAGAATGCAACTTTAGCTGGATCATCTGGGTCAAATCCGAGATGAGATATTTGCACCGCTTCACTGCGAGTTTGTTCAGGTTTATAGATGAAATTAGTGTTTTGTAAACCATTTTTACTAAACCTGAGCTGATAGGTGTCACCCACCGTTAGAGTATCGGGTAGCTCCAAGAAGATGGTGTGCGTCATAGGCCATTCAAATCGCCACGGGCCTGTTTCTGCCATGGCCCTAATATTGCTCTTGCGATAGACACTTTTGGGAGTAACCTCAGTGCCGTCGCTGGTCACGATTTGATAATGGCTGGGGTCATCAATACAGTTGGTGTTGAGTTTAGGGCCTATATATTGATCGGCCAACCAAATCAGATTGGCTGTGTCGGGGACCAGTTGACCGATAAATTGCCCCTGACGTGATACCCAACCTTCCCTTCTGATATCGTCACCAGGCTCAGCTTCATAAACAACTTGTTTGCCACGGGCTAATTCACCAACTTCTACACGCAAGGCGATGACATCTTCTCTGACGGTATAGGTATGGGTTATCGGTATACCTGCTCCGTCACTACTTTTTGAGGATGCTGCGAGGGCCGATATTTCGGTACCGGCGAGCGTAGCGTTACAGTAGCTACCAGTGGTCCAACCAAGTAGAAAAGAGAGAAGATTTTCTAACATTTGGGTGTGGAGTGTAGGAGTTGGACAGTTAGATTTAGTAGACAGTCTATTCTGATGTTGAAAAAGTTCCTTGATCTCAGCGTTTTTTTCGCTACAGAGCGATGATCATTGATGTCTTAAGAGGTGAGATTGCCTATCCTCGGGAGGCTTTAGCTGTAAGAGTTAAACAGCCACTGCTCTAAATCGATTCGTCTCCTAAATCATCAATCGCTTAAACGTCTCAGTGTTTAGCATTGACACTGGGGCAATTTGAAACGTTAGGATTGCTTCATCCTTCTTAGATTTTGAAGCTGTGTCCGGATCTGTACTTCATGTTGTTGCGTATGCGGTGGTTGCAAATCAACAATTACTCACCGTCCGTAAGAAAAATACCGACAAATTTATGTTTCCTGGTGGCAAGTTCGAGCCTGGAGAGAATGCGGAGGCAGCGATTCAGCGGGAAGTGCGCGAGGAGCTGAGCTGTGAAATTGCCCCCTGCTCGCTAACACTGCTGGGGAAATTTGAAACTATTGCTGCCAATGAAGCCGATACTCAGCTGGTGGCCACTGTTTTTCAAGGGGATTTGATTGGTACTCCCACGGCCTCTAGCGAAATTGCTGAACTGCAGTGGATATCCATTATGGCTGAGGATTACGCCATTGAGCTGGCACCCCTACTGACTCACTGTGTGCTGCCCCATCTGAGAAGGGTGATATGAGTAATAAGTAATATGCGATGGGCTAGGGATAGAGCTAATCGCTCTAAGGATTAGTCGCGAAAAGCTTGCAGTATAAGGATGCTTGCGTTGTGTGAAAAGGTTATTCAGATAACCAGAGTTTACATATTTCCTGTGCCCCTTTGCTAATCTCATTATCTTCAAGATATGAAGGATGATTTTGCAGCCGATGACAGGCTATTTTGAGCTGCTTATTCAACTGCTCGTTGATGAAAACTGGATCAGACTCATCATTAATCATTTCTTTATAACCATCTATCTTTAGATTAGATGAATCCCAAAGTCGAATAGTGCCATCACGTCCACAACTAACTATTTGATTGCCGTCATCAGAAAATGAAGCAAAGTTAACCCAACCATCATGTCCTTTCAATGGTCTACCTATCAGATTGCCTTGGAGGTCCCATATGTAAACTAAGCCATTACCATGTGCACTTAAAATGAACTCCGCATAGGGATGAAATTCAATATGATTAATCCACCCACTCTCAGTGGTTATATTTGAAATGTATGAGAAATCATCAGCATTCCATATAGCAATTATGCCGTTTCTATCAGCGCTTGCACAGTATTTCCCATCTGGGCTAAAGGCAACTGATTTTACATGAGTTGAATGAAAACTTATAGAGTTTATTAGCTTCCCGCTTAAATCCCATACCTTTAATGTGTTGTCATCACTAACGCTAACTAAAATGGGTGTTTGGGGATTAAAGGCAACAGCATTAATCCAATCTTGATGACCCTGTTCACTATGAGAACAACAAGCAACTATATTTTGAGTGTAGATGTCAAAAACCGTTACAGAATTAGTATTATCTCCGATAGCTAATAGTGTTTCATCTTGATTAACAGCTATATGGCCAAAATATATAGGGTTATTATTACGATGGTTTTCTTTGTGGATTTGAAAGCTAAATAATATTTTTCCTTCTTTCTTATTCCAAAGCTTGATATTTTTATCACTTCCAATACTAACAAGTTTATTACTGTCTCGCATTAGGGCAAGAGAAGTGACTATCCCATCATGGGCAAAAATTGAT
>JBCDIX010000064.1:0-38449 GCA_038748405.1 Cyanobacteria bacterium P01_H01_bin.21
GATTTTGGCTCAATCGGCGTTTTAGGGAGCTAGGCAAGCAATGTAGTCAATAGACTGCCCAGCAAGGCTTTCCCTCTTTTTCTAGCATTATGCACAAATTCAAAGAATCCCAAATAGAGCGGTAATTTCTCTTGTGAGATGCCTCGATGAGGTCTCAACCATGACCGCAGCAATGACCAGAAGCCTTCCATCGTATTGATATGGACTTCACAGAAGCCATCACCATCGTCATCTCGGGCATATTCTCCGGCACTGTGGCAAACACTCTTGTGCGTATAGCCCCAAGTCTCTAAGCGAGCATAGATGTCATACTCGTCAGTATAGATGAGGGTGCCTGGCGTCACCACTGACTGAATAATCGGCTTGATGGTTTGTTGTTGGACATTGGCCAGCATTTGAATCACCACCTCTCCGCCCCGTTGAATCATCCCGAAGATCGGCGGTTTTTCCGTTTCGAGCGTACCGCGTCCCCGAAGCCCTTTGAGTTTCCGTCTGCGGCCCTTACGCCCTTTTTTTTAACCTGTTCTGGTTGCCCCTTATGGCCTGCTGTCACATAGACTTCATCAAACTCAACCGTCCCTGATAACTGGACTTCTGGACGCTTGTCGGCCACGGCTTGGCGCAGTTCACTCGTCATCTGATGCACATCATCTTTATCCAGACTCAACTCTTCGGCAATTTGTTGATTGGAGACATTGAGTCCCATCAGATATAAACACGCTATCCAGGTTTGTAACGGTTGATGACGACCGGCAAAGATGGTGTTGGTTAAGTCATCGAAGTGGCGACCACACTCACCACAGACATAGCGTTGTCGAGCTGAATAGGTGTCATGCTTCCCTCGTTTGGTAGTGTTTTTCGCTCCACACTCAGGGCAGCAAACGCCCTCGGGCCAACGCATCGTGCGAATGCTCTCGTAGCATTTATCCTCATCGATTAACTTAGAAAGCGTTAGCATAGCTCGGATTGACAGGAAGCTTCATTCCCTGACACTACCCTGCTCATCTTGACTTTAGCAACCTCCCTAAAACAGCTATTGAGCCATGATTTTAATGCCTTTGGTCGGACCTATCGGGTTTATATTCAAGCCGATGCCGAGTTTCGCTCTAATCCTAACGATATTGGTAATCTCTATGTGCGGTCTGAGTCAGGGGAGATGATACCGTTAGATACTTTGGTGACCATTTCCCCAACCACAGGTCCCCAAACCATCAACCATTACAACTTGTTTCGCTCTATTGAGATCAATGGTTCACCGGCCTCAGGCTACAGTTCTGGACAAGCGATCGCAGCGATGGAACGGATCGCCAGTGAGGTGTTACCCACCTCCATGGACTTTGAATGGTCCGGTATCTCTCTAGAAGAGCTAGAATCTGGCGGCCAGGCCCCCATTATCTTTGGCCTAGGCATTATCTTTGTCTTCTTAGTGCTGGCGGCTCAATATGAGAACTTTATTGACCCGGTGATTATTCTGTTAGCGGTACCGCTGGCCATGTTGGGAGCGCTGCTGGCTGTTTCCATCCGAGGGCTACCCAATGACGTTTACTGTCAGGTCGGTCTGGTGATGCTGATCGGACTGGCCAGTAAAAACGCCATTTTGATTGTGGAATTTGCCAACCAACTACGGGACGAAGGACTGTCCATTGTACGAGCGGCGGTAGAAGCGGCCCAACAGCGACTGCGGCCCATTATTATGACGGCCATTTCCACCCTGCTGGGGATTTTCCCACTGGTGATTGCCACAGGGGCCGGGTCAGCCAGCCGTCAGTCGTTGGGCACCGCTGTCTTTGGCGGCATGATTGTCTCCACAGTGTTAAGCCTGTTTGTTGTGCCAGTGCTCTATATCGTCATTGTCAGTTTCTTCTGCCGCTTTAAAGATAACTGTCGTGACCTATCACCAATACCGCCTGAGGTGGCTGCAGTAGACCACCCTGAGATGGCGATGGCGAGTCGGAAATAACCTGCTGATTCTCAGGAGAATTTAATCTGAAAATACAGATGTAGAGTAGTTCTATCAGACCGATTTATTCTCCAAAAATCAGCAACAGCAGACACACAATCAGCGGATGTTTGTCTATCGTTGAGGTAACTGCAAACAGGAGAGAAATAATGCTCCGATATCGGCTAAGTTCCCTCGTTGGAGCTGTCATGGCTGGGTCAATGCTCATCAGCTGTGCAACGACTGATCCAGAACAATCCGCTATCCCACTTGAAACCTCAACAGAAGTTACGTCACCGGATAACTCAAATCAAGCGATTGCCCAAGCCGGCGGCCCCCTGCAGCAAACGACTCTGGCAGAGCCCCTGGAACATCCTTGGGGAATGGATTGGCTACCTGACGGCACCCTGATGGTTACCGAGCGCCCGGGGCGAGTGCGACTGATTCGCAACGGGGTGATTGCCCCCACACCAGTGGCGGGCGTACCTGATGTATTTGCCGCTGGCCAGGGTGGGTTAATGGATGTCTCAATTCATCCCCAGTTTGCCGAAAACCAGTGGGTTTATTTTACCTATGCCGCGGGCTCATCCGGTGCTAATCAAACCCAGGTCGCCCGAGCCCAGTTTGACGGTGCTGCCCTCTCGGACTGGACCGTAATCTTAGAAGTCAACCGTGCAAAACAGGGAGGCCAGCATTTTGGGTCGCGCATCAGCTGGCTGCCCGATAATACAATGCTGGTCTCTATCGGTGATGGTGGCAATCCACCTCTACAGCTAGAGGGAGAACTGATTCGGCAGCAGGCACAAAAGTTAGACAGCCATTTAGGTAAAGTCCTCCGTCTCAATGACGATGGCTCAGTCCCTGATGACAACCCATTTTTAGATACACCAGAGGCCGACCCTGCCGTCTGGAGTTATGGGCACCGCAACATTCAGGGAATGATGGTGGACCCGGTTACGGGTGAAGTGTGGGCGACAGAACATGGCTCACGGGGCGGCGATGAGCTAAACCAAGTTGTCCCAGGTGAAAACTACGGTTGGCCAGTGGTTACCCACAGCCGCGAATATACCGGTGGTGAAATATCATCGGAGCAATCACGACCGGGTATGGTGGACCCGTTAGTGGTTTGGACACCTGCGATCGCACCCTCTGGTCTACTGATCTACCAAGGCGATCAGTTTCCCGCCTGGCAAGGCGATTTATTTGCGGGCGGTCTTGTCTCCCAAGATGTACGACACATTGAGCTAGATGAGAGCGGTGCTGTGGTTAATCAAACACCGATTGCCATTGGTCAACGAGTGCGAGATGTGCGTCAGGGACCCGATGGGTTAATTTATATTTTGACCGATGAACCCAACGGACGTTTAATTCGGTTAGAACCCGGGTAATCACCATGACCGACTTAAACAAAATACTGCAGCAGGTTTCAGTTTTCTCAGACCTTCCCCCTCAGCAGATTCAATGGCTGGTTGACCAAGGAAAAGAAACCCGGTTAAACCCTGGAGAGATTCTTCGCCATGAAGGAGACGAAGCCGACAGTATTTTTGTCTTAATCAGTGGCCAGCTGCGGATTTACCAGAACATGGAAAATCACGAGCTGGTGTTAGCCACCTACAACACCCTAGATTTTTTTGGCGAACTCCCCATTTTGACTGGAGAAGCCCACTATTGGGCCAGCGGACGCGCCATTGTCCCCTGTCATATTTTTGAACTGACCAAAGCAAACTTTTGGCAACTTCTCTCTAAACATCCTACCGTCACCATGCGGGTGCTCAATACCATGACCCAGCGCATGCAGGACGTACAGTCTCTTTACAAACAACAAGAGAAACTCACTGCCCTGGGCACCCTAGCCGCCGGACTCGCCCACGAGATGAACAACCCAGCAACCGCCGCTCTCCGCAGTGCCCAAGAACTCAAACAGCTGCTGCCGATACTGACATCCTATGGAGCACAGCCCCCTACTCTAGCACCCGACGAACAACACCAGCTTGCCACACTGCATCAAACAGTGCTGCAAACGCCCCCGGCTGCAGCCACAATACTTGACCCACTGACCCGTAGTGACCGCGAAGACGAGTTAGTTGCCTGGTTAGAAGAGCGTGCGATCGCAAACCCCTGGACCCTAGCGCCCGCCCTAGTCTCTGCTGGTCTAGCGCCCGAGAAATTAGACCATCTCACCAGCCACCTAACAACAGATACCCTTGTTGTTGTACTACAGTGGCTGACCCATTCACTCAACAGCTTCGAACTACTCCACACCATTCACACCAGCATCACTCGCGTTTCTGAGTTAGTCACCGCCATCAAAGACTACTCCTTTATGGACCAAGCCCCCTTACAAACTATTGACATTCACCACGGGCTAGAAAGCACCTTAACTATTCTCAGCTATCGCCTCAAACAAAAAGGAATCACCATTCAGCGACACTACACCCAAAGTGTGCCCCTCATTCAAGCCTATGGCAGCGAACTCAACCAAGTCTGGACTTACCTGATCGACAACGCCATCGATGTTCTGAGCGACAGCCCCACCCCCACAATTGAACTCCACACCAACCAAGAAGTCGACCACCTACTCATCGAAATCTCCGACAACGGCCCCGGCATTCCCCTAGACATCCAACCCCGCATTTTCGAACCCTTCTTCACCACCAAAGAAGTCGGCAAAGGCACCGGTCTCGGCCTCGACATGACCTATCGCATCATCAAAAAACACAGCGGAGATATTTATTTTACTTCCTCCCCTGGCGAAACCCGCTTTTACGTGAGGCTGCCGATTAATGGTGAATTGGAGTGAGAGAGTAGGGTAAATTCGTCTGTCAAAAGATTTTTCAAAATTAAGCATCTGTCAAAGTAGCTAAAATTTGTTCAGCCCCCCTAAAGCCCCAAATCTTAAGGGCTTTGACTATTGCCCTCCCATTCTGAGTAGTTAAGGGAGTCCGGATAACCCTTAACAAATTTCTTAAGCCAAATAAGATTTTAGGCAGGCAAAGATAACTTCTACCCTTACGTCGCCGTAACTACACCTCACCAGCATATTTGCCACTAGCGACAACCCTGTCGGGGGGTGTGGGGGAGTTAGGCCCCCACGAACAGGAGGGTTTCAGGGAGGAAAGCCCTGAGCAACCCCCTCGCCACCAACACAAAAAAATACCCCCCTTGACTTAGAGCCCACTCTAACCCCTAACCTATGCCTATGCCACAAGAACTCACCATCCAACAAGTCGCTCAAGCCACCGGCCTGAGCACCCATACCCTGCGCTATTACGAACGCTGTGACCTAATCGCCCCTATTCATCGGGACAGCAACGGCCACCGTCGCTACTCAGCGCAAGATATTCGTTGGATTCAGTTCCTTACCAAACTACGCATGACCGGCATGCCCATTCGTCAAATCCAGCAATATGCCACACTACTACGCCAACACCCCGACGCTGTTCAAGCACGCCGCGCATTATTAGAAACCCATCGCCAAACCGTTGTTCAACAAATACAGGAACTACAAGAAAATCTCAGCGTAATCGACTGGAAAATTCAACATTACAAAGAGATTGAAGCAAAGCTATCACCCACGCAACAACCCCAGAGGACACCATGAATAATGCTACCCAGTCCGCCCCGTCTGAGCGTTACCAAAACGGCTGGCAAATGCTCAAAACCATTGACGGCGAAGCCGGAGAAAACGTAATCAACAGTCTGCACCACATCGCTCCCGATCTCGCCCGCTATATCATCGAATTTCCCTTTGGCGATATCTATACCCGACCCGATCTAGATCTAAAGTCTAGAGAAATTGCCACAGTCGCGGCTCTAACAGCATTAGGCAACGCCCAACCGCAGCTTAAAGTGCATATCCATGCCGCCCTAAATGTAGGCTGCACCCCCCAAGAGATTGTTGAAGTTGTTATTCAGATGGCCGTTTATGCCGGTTTTCCCGCCGCCCTAAACGGTATGACTGCCGTAAAACAAGTCTTTGCAGAGCGCAATATCCACCTTACCGAAGCATAACCCCATGAAAACTCGAAAATTAGGACCCGAGCTAAACGTTTCCGCCATTGGCTTAGGCTGTATGGGCATGTCCGAATTTTATAGCGGTCGGGATGAAACAGAAGCGATCGCAACCCTCCACCGGGCCCTAGATCTAGGCATTACGTTTCTCGATACCGCCGACATGTACGGTCCTCATACCAACGAACAACTCATCGGCAATGCCCTCAAAGGACGACGTGACCAGGCCGTAATCGCCACTAAATTTGGCGTCGTCCGCACCGCTGAAGGCGGTTTTGCCGGCATAAACGGCAACCCTGAGTATGTTCGTCAGTCTTGCGATGCCTCGTTGCAAAGACTGGGTATCGACACCATTGATCTGTATTACCTGCACCGAGTTGATCCGACAGTACCCATCGAAGAGACCGTGGGGGCTATGGCTGAGCTAGTACAGCAAGGCAAAGTTCGCTATCTGGGGCTGTCTGAAGCAGCACCTGCCACCATCCGACGAGCCCATGCGGTTCATCCAATTACGGCCCTGCAAACCGAATATTCCCTCTGGAGCCGCGATCCAGAAGATGAGATTTTACCCACCGTACACGAGCTAGGCATCGGATTTGTCCCCTACAGTCCATTGGGGCGCGGTTTCTTATCTGGCAAGATTAAGCGTCTTGAAGATCTGGCCAAAGATGACTATCGTCGCCATTCCCCTCGATTTCAAGGGGAGAATTTTGCCAAAAATCTAGCCGTTGTTGAACAGGTAACTGGGCTTGCTAAAGAGAAAGGGGTGAGTACAAGTCAGCTTGCGATCGCATGGCTCCTGGCCAAAGGCGATGACATTGTCCCAATTCCTGGAACCAAACGTCGTCAATACTTAGAAGAAAATGCCGCAGCTGTCAATATTCAGCTAACAGCTGAGGATATTCAACGAATCGAAGCCGTTGCACCACAAGGAATCTCTGCCGGAGAGCGTTATCCCGACATGAGCAGCGTTAATCGTTAACAATTTTTAGGGAGAGCAGTATGCTGCACTGTCCTCCCTAAATCTTCCTTATTATGGTCAATCCTGTTCACCAGTTCCTCACTTTTACTTCATACAGTTATACATAATCACTTTTTCAAAAGTAGATGCTGTTCAGCAGCCGTTTAATTAACATCTTTATTTAACTGAATCGGAGTCGATCATGAGACGCATTGCAATACTCACTTTAATCTCTGCTGGTGCCCTAGCTGCCGTAGCAATTCCTAGCATTAGTCAGGCCCAAACAACCTACAGTGGCACCGTAGAGCGAGTGTGGGAAGATGGATTTCGCCTGGACACTGGCGATCGCACCCTAAGAGTGGATTCTTGGGATGTCTATGGCGACAACACTGCTAGCAACATTGAGGTTGGAGAGACCATCTCTGTTACCGGTGAATTTTCTGGCAGAGACTTTGATGCTTTTTCCATTAACCGTCCTGGCGAAGACAGCACAGCTGATACAGCCTCGGCTGACACGGCAGACACCACAGATTACTCAGAAGCCGCCAGCCCGGCCGGTGTTTCTTACACCGGAACCGTTGAAAACGTTTGGGAAGACGGGTTTCAATTAAATACAGGTGATCGCACGCTGAGAGTCGACTCCTGGGATGTCTATGGCGACAGCACGGCTAGTAACGTTACAACGGGAGATCGCATTACTGTTACGGGTGAATTTTCAGGCAGAGACTTTGATGCCTTTTCCATTGCCACCGCTGAACAGACCACCGACGAAGCGACACCTGCTGCCCAGTAAATTCAATCCCCTTATAACTTTCGTTACAGATTTACTCGAATAGGTTGGAACATCACCTTGACGGTTGCTTGTTGCCTCTACGGCAACAGCAACCGTTTTTTATTGCATGCTTCCAGCTAGTAAAACAATAAATATTCCTTAAAGCCTTGAATTATAGCTTGGCACACATAGTCGCTAACCTGATGCGCAACCGATGGATGTATCCGTCGGTTGCCAGATGAGTATTAATCCCTATTGATTAACTCCTATATAAGAATTATTCTGAGTTAAAAGTAAGCCTAGTAAAATAGAGAACCTGAGCTAAGACACTCTCCAATAAACATGTCAGACAGTGCCTTGTATTCTATAAACAATTCCCTCTTTAAGGTGGATTAAGGGTACAACAGTCTTTCTCCTTGGCAGACTCTAGCAATGCTGTCCTAAACAACAGTAAGTTTTCGCTGGCTTAACCATACATCAAGGACATTATCACCATGAGACTTTTCAATTTCTGGGGCCGATTCCTCAGAAAATCTCGCCCCGTTTTGACCTTTGCAATCACTTTGGCCGTCATTGCTAGCGTCTCTACGGTTGCGATCGCACAGGTGCCTATTCAAACCCGAGATAATGGTGCGCCCGTTGGCGATAACCAAAACTCACAAACGGCAGGGGCCGGTGGTCCCGTCCTACTACAGGATGTGCATCTAATCGAAAAACTCGCTCGTTTTAACCGCGAACGTATTCCTGAGCGAGTTGTTCACGCCCGAGGTACAGGTGCCCATGGCGAATTTGTAAGCACCGCTAACCTGTCCAATATCACTATGGCGGCACCATTCCAAAGCAGAGGTAAGAAAACCCCTGTCTTTGTGCGCTTTTCCAGCGTCATCAACTCCAAAGGATCACCCGAAACTCTGCGTGACCCACGGGGATTTTCCACTAAATTTTACACAGACCAGGGTAACTGGGACTTAGTGGGTAACAACCTGCCAGTCTTCTTTATTCGGGATGCGATTAAATTTCCCGACATGGTGCATTCCCTAAAACCCTCTCCCATCACTAACCGGCAGGACCCCAATCGCTTTTTTGACTTCTTTAGCCATGTGCCTGAGAGTACTCATATGCTGTCTCAGGTTTACTCCGACAAAGGTACCCCCAGAAGCTACCGAGAGATGGACGGGAACGGCGTCCACGCTTACAAGCTGGTCAATCGTGATGGTGATTTTCAGTATGTTAAGTTCCGCTGGAAGAGTCTCCAAGGCGAACATAACCTGACGGCTCAAGAAGCCAAGGCCATGCAGGCAGATGACTTTAACCACTACACAGCAGATTTATATGCTGAGGTAGGCCGTGGTAACGCTCCCAAGTGGGATCTCTACATTCAAACCCTAAAGCTAGAGGATCTTGATAAGTTTGACTTTAATCCCTTAGATGCCACTAAAATCTGGCCAACAGATCTAGTGCCTGAGCGTAAAGTCGGTACCATGACACTAAACAGAATGCCGACTAACTTTTTCCAAGAAACAGAACAGTCGGCCTTTGCCCCCAGCAATATTATTCCTGGTATTGAACCCTCTGAAGACCGGCTGCTGCAAGGACGGTTGTTCTCCTATGCAGATACCCACCGTCACCGGTTAGGCGCTAATCATATGATGCTACCCATTAACCGCCCAAGAGTTGATGTGGTCAATGGTAATCAAGATGGACCTGCTAATATTGCCAGCTCAAGTTCAGATGTTAACTTTGAGCCCAACCGTCAGCAAACCTTTGCAGCCAGAGATGAATTTCGTTCATCCCAGCTACCCATTGCTGGTGTAACTCAGAATGTACCCATCGAGAAAACACTAAACTTTGCCCAGGCAGGTGATTTTTATCGAGGCTTAAATGCTACTGACAAGGCCCATTTAGTTTCGAATCTGGCGGCAGATTTAGGAGTTGTCGAAGATACTGGTGTTCGAACTGAAATGACAGCATTCTTCTATAAAGCCGATGCTGACTACGGCACTAAGCTAGCAGAAGCTGTCAAGGTTGATCTCAATGCCGTTAAACAGAGAGCTTCACAACTATCTGAGTAGTGTGTTGGGTCACTAACCACAAATTCAAGCTGTACTAAGCACTTGGCCAAGTGTGTTGGAGGGAACAACACACTTGGCTGACTCAGCTCGTAACTCAGCTGAAGCAACGCTTTATACCCCCATTGCACTGGTAATTTCACCGCTGACTACACCATTAGGGCTGCGTCGACCGTTGCTTTTATTGGCGGTTTTAATTAGAACCTGTTCAAACTGCACAGAAATCACATTAGCAATCGCCAGCAGCGTCTTAGCATCTTCATCGTCCCAATGATTAGACTCAGGTGCGCCAACAGAAATGGCTCCAGAAATCTGCCGACAGCTAATGGGCGCAGCAATTAATGATTTTGCAGTAGGCATTAACACATCCACTTCACTGCGCTGGTTAGTATCGCGAATCTGCACCAAACGCCCTTGACAAATAGCATGACCGCTCACACCTTTACCCAGAGAAATTTTCCGACCCTTGCCGTTGGCCTCACCAGCCAGCACAGGCACCGTATAGTATTGGTCGTCAAGCTTAAATGAAATGGCTACACCAGTTGCCCCAAAGACTGACTGCAAAATTAAAGCTGCGCTCTGTAACAACTTAGATGGGCTATTAGATGATATTTCTGCAATGTTGTGGATTGTACGAAGCTGTTGCCAGCGACGCTGACTGACCCGGTCAGTTTGCTCAATCATCCCCAACATCCGGCTGTTAATCTCAGCAATATGCATATACTGCTGACTGTATCGGCGCTCCTGCACTGGCCGATACATCGACTCCATCACCTGAGACATCAACAAAGCAATCCGATCAATGACTGTTTCATCGTATGACCAAAGGCCGTCATAGCTACGTCCACCAGTGGACGGTTGAGTATCTGTTTCCTGGGCGACTAGGGTGGCCCAAAAGTCAGGCGTATCTACAAACAAAAACCATTCCTGAGCCAGAGCCGATGTAGGATTTAGCTCAATAAACTCCACACCTTGAATTGAAGGCGGTTCACAGTCTGGAATACCAAATACATAAACGCGCCGACAAACTGACCCCAGTCGACTGTATCGACGCATCTGCTCAGGAAAGTTTGAGAACCTCTGAAAACCTGCATAAAAATCTACTGCCAGCCGGTGTTGCAGCACCTGATCCTCAATCTGCTGGCTAATAATATTCATCATGTCAACAGAACGGGTAAAGCGCAGGGTGTCATACTGGCCTGCAATTGAACGAAAGAGGGAAATATCCATCAAAATAATGCAGGCTAAACCTACTGGCAGACAAACCTAAAGAAAAAAGAGAGGTACTGGCAACCTTAGATACTTGACGATAACTCGAGTAGCCAAGAGTATCTTGTCCCAGGATGCTAGAAAAACCTAAAAACACTGCAAATACGTCCCTATAGACATATTTTTCCAGAGAAGTAACTATGTTAAACCCTATATATGCATTAGTTCAAGTGAGAAGTGCACCCAGGTTCTCCCAAAATCGATTTGTCCCCTAACATTTCAATAAACGTTTAGAAATGCTCCAGGGAGAACAACGTTGTTGAGTGCGACACCGAGAGCTTAAAAGCCAGAATTCAACATTACTAAGGAATTCTTACCTTTGTATAGACTTTTGAAGGATAACGCTTAATTCTAATCAAGCTTATAATAACGTGCTCGGCAAATCTAGGCTATTGCTCACGGATTTTAATCAGTCAAACTGCTGAAGCTTAGCCGTATAAAAGGGTACGCAAGGTTATCAGTAATGAGCCAGATTTGACGTGTTCTAGAGCACAGTTATCCAGAGAGACTCTATGGAAGATGAACTTCTCTGTGTCTTGGTATCCTTATATGGCTAGCAACCTGGGAGTCTTGTATGCGGTATCGTGCGATCGCAACCGACTATGACGGCACACTCGCCACCGATGGCCGTGTCAGCAACACCACCCTGATAGCTCTCAAGCGCTATCAGCAAGCAGGGGGAAAGCTGCTGATGGTAACGGGCCGAGAACTAAGCGACCTACAGCGAGCGTTTCCAGAGTTAGCCATCTTTGATGGAGCCGTTGTTGAAAACGGTGCTGTCTTTTTTCATCCCCCCAGCCAGCGGCTTCAGCTTTTAGCTGAGCCATTTCCTACAGATTTTGTCACTGCACTGCAGACACAGCAAGTTACCCCGATCAATACGGGGCACATCATTGTTTCCACCTGGCAGCCCCACGGCACGGTTGTGCAACAAACGATACAGGCTATGGGCTTAGAGGCTCGGGTGATCATGAACAAACGGGCTGTGATGGTGCTACCAGCGGGCGTTACCAAAGCAACAGGGCTGAGCGCAGCTCTAGCCGACCTTGGCCTCACCCCAGAGACTGTAGCTGGTATTGGTGATGCCGAAAATGACTTTGACCTAATCAAAAGCTGCGGTTTGGGTGTGGCTGTCGCCAATGCTCTGCCAGCTGTCAAAGATATGGCCGACCGTGTTACCACTCAACCTCGCGGTGCCGGTGTCGAAGAACTGATCGACTGGATTTTAACCGATAGGCTCTAACCTCCCTCTGATGCCGGACTCTTGTTTCTCTGGCTGCTTTACTATCCACCGTTTAGCGGTGGCCGTATTTTCCTACACATTCGGGTCCGCACTGCGATTAAACGAGTAGCGATAAATCTCATCTCGCTTTTCCCAGCCACGACTTGCCCAATATTGGTTAGCTAGCTCATTGTCCACACGTACCTCAATGTGGGTTTTAAAGATGCCTATGGTTTCAAGCGCCCCTAGACAGCGATTGACTAGCGATGTGGCGACACCACGTCGACGATAGTCGGGTAACACAACAACATGCTGTAGATAGCCTCTTCTGCCATCATGGCCACACATGGCACAGGCCACCACACGACTACCATCTAACGCGACAAAGCTTAACCCCGGATTACGCTTCAAATAAGCATCCGTCGCTTCCCTGGAGTCAGCAGACCGAAAGGTCACTCCCGGTGTTTCGCGCATTAGCTGGGATATGGCGTCGTAATGGGCGATAGTCATCTCAGCAATGAGTACCACTGTTGTTAGCCAGAAACTACTTTGAGATAATGCTACGACCTTTTATCAAACTGTTTAAGCTTTTGCTCTAGCAACAGTTTAAAGAACGGCAGATCGTCCAATAGATAACGCTTCCATAGACGTCTGGGTTCAGACAGTAGCCGATACAACCACTCTAGCCCCAAATTACTCCAAAACTGGGGGGCCCTTGGTTTATTGCCCGCCTCAAAATCTAAAGCCGCGCCAATCGCCATAAAGATTTTTACCCCCGGCATCTGATCGCGATACTTTGCAATCCATAGTTCCTGCTTGGGCGCACCCACACCGACTGCTAATACAGTGGCCCCAGAGTCATTGACAATATCGATAATTGTCTGACATTCCGCCTCATCTTTTTCAAACCCAAAAGATGGAGAGTGAGCTGCAATTACAATGTCTCGACCAATAGAAGCGTTAATATTTTGCTGAGCCTGTTTGGCAACACCGTCAGCCCCACCCAGTAAAAAGATAGAAATGTCTAAATTATTTTTGTGATAGTTACAAAACAAAGGCAGTAAGTCAGAGCCTGAAATTTTCGCCTTCAGGGGCTTACCCAACAACTTTGATGCGTACATTAAAATCTGGCTATCACAGACTTTATAATCTGCCTGACGATAAGCCGCACGAAACTCAGCATTTTCTTGCAGCTTCATCAAATGGTCCACATTAGGTGTAAAGATCACCCCTTTAGTAAGCTCTGCTAAAAACTGTCGCTGAGAGATATTGTCAATTTCCACACCCAAAATCTCAACCTGTTCCCGCAGCCTAGCTCGCTGTCGCTCCAGCATCCCAGCTGCTGAAGAAGTCAAAATAGCAACTCGAAGCAGACGTCTATATTCAGACGGATTTGGTCTCGGCTGACTCATGGAAACTTAGGGAAATGCTCTGACTAGAATGTTCCCTAGTAACAGACAAATGTCACTCAGCTCAAACCGTAAATTTCTAGGCACACCCTCTAGGTAAAACAATATTCCAGCTGAACACGCTGACAAAATCGACTGGCTCGTTTGGTAAAGGTTTGCTGCTTAATCAGCGTAAGTCCCAACGTTTCAAACTTACTAAGCTCTTTCATCGTCAGGGGCCAGGGAGGTCCATCGGGATTCGTGTCAGGCTCCGGCCTCAGATAAGTCGCCACTAGCAGCGTTCCCCCTTGAGCCACCAAAGACGTAATCTTTTCAATGGCCCTCTGTCTAACATCCAGCGGCTTTGGCATAAAGCGACTCAAACCAGTCTGAAGGCCCTTGAGATACTGAGTATTCATATGGCATGGCGGGTTTAACTCTATGCAATAGTTGTAGGCAGGCGACTGGCTAAGCATCCCACTTTTGCACATAAGCTTGCCTGTCACCTGGGATGCTCGTAATATGGAGCATCTCCCACCGAGCTGGATGCTTGGTAAAAATCAAAGAGAGCGTGAAAATGCCTAGCGTAACCGATACAGTTTTTTACGATACCACCATTGCATTCCGTCGCTTTGATGACTGGCTGGTGGGCAATTTTGGCGAAAAGCTCAGCGTCGGCGAGCGGCTTCAAGTTGCAGCTTCGTTAACGATGTCGGCTCAGATTAATGCACTAACAGCAAGTCTGCCAGATATGGATTTATCAAAAATTGAACAGTCTCTCAAAGAGATTGGTGCAAACGTCAAGTCTTAAATTTTCTGTTATCAGCTAGCAAAAAGGCCCCAGTACCGGAGCCTTTTTGCTAGGGTCAATTAAGCCGTATGAGCCTGCAGCTCAGCGATATCACCGACGAATCGACTTAAAAGATACATAGGCATGTTCAGCATGATAAAGATGACAGTGGTCAACAATGCTGCGCACAAATTGCCAGGTAAACTTCTCCTCACGAATGCGCACTCGATCACCCCAGGTATCTTTTAGGCTCTTGTGGGCCATCCGCAAGTTATAGGATGGAATACCTGTCGAAATATGGTGAGGAACATGAACGCTGATGTCATGGCACAGCACTTCGACCCACGTAGGATAGTCACAGTGAACCGTGCCTGCCAGCTGAGCTTCAACCTCATTCCAACTCTCGGATGGACGAAACTGGATATCAGGTGCTGTGTGGTGAACGAGAGTAAAGGTACTCATCCAGAAGTGATAGCCCAGCCAAGGCATCAACCAGAACTTAACCCAGCCCCAAACACCCAGTGTAGCGATCATTGTTGGAAAAACAATAGCTGCAAATATAGCAACAACAACAATCGATAGTTGAGCCTTACGCTTATCTCGCTCAGCAAAATTATTTAAATCAAAGTGAATACCCGCCCAGTGAATCACTGAAGCCAGCCACCACAGCCGTCCACGCATTAGCCAGTAAGCCGTTTTCATAAACGTGCTTTCTGCGGTAAATGCCTCGATATACCAAGGGTGCCAGGCATTATCAACCTCTTGCTTATTGGTATGTCGATGGTGATGATCGTGAAGTAGTCGCCAGGGATGAAACGGATAGATCAAGGGTAAAAAGGCAATATGACCCACCAGGTCATTCACCCAGCGACGTTTCGCAAAGGAACGATGGCCACAGTCATGACCTACCACAAACCAGCCAGTCAACGCTGTACCTGCAAAAAACCAGGCAAAGGGAAGCAAAAACCAAGGCGATAGTGCGATCGCAACATACCCCAAAATCGCCATAACAATACTGAGACCAACCTGCTGCCATGCCTTCCGGGAATTCTTCTCAAAGCACTCCTTCGGTAGAGTCTTGATCACATCCCTTAGTGTCACGTTAGCCAACGACCCGTTCGAGAGCCGTTCGGTTGATAACCTATCAAGTGTTGCGGTCATAGAATTTTTCCACGTTCTGAATTGACATAGTCGTCATTGCAAATCACAGCACAAGCCGTGCAACGGGTTTAGTTAGCCGCCCGCAGCCGTCATTTACAACGCCACTAAAAAACGCACTACAGCCGGAAACGGCTGGTATGCGCCGGACCAACCCCTGAACCAGGGGAGACAGCCCTACTTAATATTTATTAGAGCTGCGTAACAAATTGTTTCGATTCTACTATGACGTGGGTGTGTTCTTAGATGAATTGAAATGGCTCATTTAGCAAGGCACCTCTATTGCTTAAAAAAACCGCAGATTACCTCAGTCGCCACATCATCCAGCAGGCGCTCACCATCACGCCGCACATACTCACCAGTACGGCAGTTATAACGAGCCATGGCACGACGCTTGCCATCGACCTCTACCACAGCCCTATATTCCCAGTAGTACTTAGCACTTCGAGTAATTTTAAGTACGCATACCTGATGTTCAGCCACCGAACGACACAGAGGTGCAGCCATAACCACCGGAGCCGCCAGCAAACCACTTACCAGTAGCAGTAATCCCCCTAGAAAGCAAAACACACCTCGCATCGTTAGCATCAGTCCGGCTAGTTAACGCACCAGCGGTAGTTTAGGACGATCGTAGGAAACCTGCAAAAGCAAGTCAGCATTTGCATGCTGTCCATGATCGATAGAAAGCTGGGCTAATTCAGCTAGAACAGCCTGCCAGCCATAGGTAGAAACCATCTGATGTAAAGCATGCGTGAGATTGTTATCCATAGAATTCGGAGCGTTTCTTTAGATTTCCTTAATACCTTTTGATAATAAAGCGCCAAAAGCAGCAGACACATCCGTATCGACTGGGGTACCAGCAAGTTCGTTTTAAGCCAACTGTCCTCCCCTTCACTACGGAAAACAAAGAAGTAGTGTACTTAATAGGTAGTTACCCTAACTCCCAGAGACCATGGTGTCAGCCAGACATATTTTTAGCCCTCTACTGCTAGGCAGTGTGGTTGCGATCGCAGCCTGTAATGAACCCGTCACCACCAACTTTGCCACCAGCGACTATAGCGCCACCGCCACCGTCACCTACACCTGGCACGTCCGCTACAACCGCGCCGATCCCCGCGACCGCCCCAACGACACCCGAGTCGAAAAATTTGACTCCATCTCCCTAGACAACCAAAACGGCGTTCGTCCCGGTTTAGCCGTCACCGGCCCCGACGAAAAAGGACTCTGGTGGCCCCAGCTACCCCCCAAACCCACCGTAGACGACATCGAATCCCGTCTCGGCGACAACGAAAACCCCACAGCCCCCGAAATCATCAAATCCGTCGACTATACCCTCACCATCGACCAAGCAGGCCAGCAAAGAACCCTACCCACCAGCTACAAAGTCTACCGTCAAGCCGTCAAAGCCCACGCTGAGCAAAGACCCCTTGAAGTGATTTTGGGTCCTCAAGATGGATCGGTAATGAGCGTCAATGTTCAGTAACTAAGCGCAGGATGGGCAGGCTTCGACTTCGCTCAGCCTACGGTCTAAGGCAATAAACTTCCGTTTAACCTCTAATAGTTTTAAGGCCGGATCGGCAACTACCTTACGTTTACGATGTGAAGCGAATGCGGAACAGCGTAACTACACGCCGTAACTCCGCCCTTACCTATACCTATCGCCAATCTAGATCGCCTACTTTCGGGGGGTGTGGGGGAGTTAGGCCCCCACGAACAGGAGGGTTTCAGGGAGGAAAGCCCTGAGCAGCCCCCTTCGCCTTTCATCCCAAACACCCAGCCCCAGCCACCCCAAACACCTAACAATTAATCCTCAAAAAACCGAGGATGCACAAACCCATACCCCGCCGCCTTAATCTTCCCATTCGATACCCGCACATTATACGCTCGCCCACTCGGCTGCGAAGCATCCCACCTCACCGGCTCCAACCCATAGCGATCGCACACCCGAGCAATCAACTCCCGCACCGTTGGAATCTCATCTTGAATCAAATTGTAGATGCCATGTAGAGAATGCGATCGCACAAACTCAATCGCCCCAACAATATCACTCCGATGAATCCAATTCGCCGCCTCTGCGCCAGTTCCCGGTCGCGTTTGTCCTGCCGCCCGACTATAAATTCTCTCCAGCGTCCGCCCCGGCCCATAGATCCCCCCTAGCCGCAGCACGCATACCCTTAAACCAGATACCCCCAGCAACGTTTGCTCCGTCGCAGCAATCACCTCACCATTGGCCGTCGCAGGCTGTACCGGCGTCTCCTCAGTCACTACTGCACCTTGATGCTGACCATAAACCGAATACGTACTTGTATAGATCAGCTGCTGCACCCGAGTCTGCGGTAACACCTCCACCAGTGTTTTTGCCGTATTCAAATACGTCTCTTCATAACTCATTCCTCGTTTTGAACCCACCGACACCAGCACCACCTGCTGGTCCACCAAACAATCCTGTAGCGCTCCCGGATCGTTACCCGTTAACACATGTACTCGATCTGCCACAGTTTGTAATTCTTCTACACGCTCTGGACTTGTCGTCGTTGCTGTCACCGTCAGCCCTTGCTGTTGCCACAGTCGAGCCACTTCCTTGCCCACATAACCACAGCCAATAATCGTCGCCTTCCCTGTTGTCTTTCCGGCCATGCCCGTTCCTATCCGCTATATATCCGCTACATTGGAATACTGATTCACCCAATACACTACCGGAAACCCCTCCCAAAGACGCCCAATGACCACTTCCGATTTCCTCAGTCAGCTCAACGCCGCTCAGCGTCAGGCCGTCGAACATTTCTGTGGACCCCTACTAGTGGTTGCAGGAGCCGGCTCCGGTAAAACTCGAGCCCTCACCTATCGCATTGCAAACCTAATTCTCAACCATCGCGTTGACCCCGAAAACATTTTGGCAGTCACTTTTACCAACAAAGCTGCCAAAGAAATGAAAGAACGCATCGAAAAGCTTTTTGCAGAACAAGAAGCCATGGGTCGCCACGGGCAGCCTCTGCATCTACTCCCCGACTACGAACAGACTCAGCTGCGCTCCTACGTCTACAAAACGTATATTAAAGAATTATGGATCGGCACCTTTCACGCCCTCTGCTCGCGTATTTTGCGCTTTGACATTGAAAAATATCAAAGTCGTGCCGGTCACCGCTGGACAAAAGCCTTTAGCATCTTTGACGAATCTGATGCCCAAAGCCTGGTTAAAAATATTGTCATCAGCACCCTAAATCTAGACGACCGTAAATTTAACCCCCGCTCTGTTCGCTACGCCATCAGCAATGCCAAAAACCAGGGTCTAGACCCAGACGAATACGAAAAAGAAAATGCCAACTTTAAGGGCCGCGTCATTGCCGATGTCTATCGTCATTACCAGAAAGGGTTGGCACAAAATAACGCCCTCGACTTTGACGACCTCATTCGCATTCCAGTCTTACTCTTTCGTCAAAACGAACAGGTCCTAGGCTACTGGCACCGACGCTTTCGACACATCCTCGTCGACGAATATCAAGACACCAATCGCACCCAGTACGACCTGTTGCGATCGCTAGTTACCAATGGTGAATCTTCTAATATCTTTAACGACTGGAACCAGCGCTCTGTATTTGTTGTCGGCGATGCAGACCAGTCCATCTATTCTTTCCGGGCCGCTGATTTTACCATTTTAATGAATTTCCAGAGCGACTTTGGCGATGGGTTGCCAGACGATGACACCCGCACCATGGTAAAGCTAGAAGAAAACTATCGCTCTACAGCCAATATTCTCGAAGTTGCCAATTATCTCATCGAAAACAACACCGAGCGTATCGACAAAATTCTACGGGCCACACGCGGCACTGGAGAATCAATCTTCTGTTATAAAGCTGACGATGAACGTGTAGAGGCTGACTATGTAGTCGGTCAAATTCGAATTTCAATGGAAAAGAACCCCGAATTAAGCTGGGGAGATTTTTCCATTCTGTATCGCACCAACGCCCAGTCTCGCTCATTTGAGGAAGTTCTCACGCGATATAGCATCCCTCACAAAGTTGTCGGCGGTCTAAAGTTCTATGATCGTCGAGAGATTAAAGATGTCTTATCCTATCTGCGGCTAATTGCCAATCCATCAGACACCGTTAGCTTAAAACGCTCAATCAATACACCTCGACGTGGTATCGGCAAAACCACCATGGAGAATTTAGAAAAAGCCTCTGGAGAGTTAGGAGTACCCCTCTGGGAGATTTTGTCAGATGAAACGTCAGTCAAAACCCTAGCTGGTCGATCTAGCAAAGCGGTCGTTGGCTTTGCCAAAATGATTAAAGGCTGGCAACAAAACGTGGAAACTATGTCCGCTTCAGAGCTGGTACAGGAGGTCATTGAAGACTCAGGCTATATCCGCGCCCTGAAAGATAAAGGCACCGATGAAGACCTCGACCGTATCCAAAACGTACAGGAGCTTTACAACGCCGTCATCCAGTTTGAAGAAGAAAACGAAGACGCCACACTATTAACATTTTTGGCCAGCGCCGCCCTTAATTCAGACATGGATGATGACAAACAGGGTAATAGTGTCTCATTAATGACGCTGCATTCATCCAAGGGTCTGGAATTTCCGGTTGTCTTTGTAGTGGGTATGGAGCAGGGGCTATTCCCCAGTTTCCGGTCGTTAGACGATGCTGCCGCTATTGAAGAAGAACGTCGCCTTTGCTATGTAGGCATTACGCGTGCCCAAGAGCGGCTGTTTTTAACCTATGCCCGTGAACGTCGGCTGTACGGCAATATGCGAGAGATTGCAACACCGTCGATGTTTCTAGGCGAACTGCCAGAAGATTACGTTCTAGCGAATACTGCTACAGCTTTACCAAAGTTACAGGTAACCCCTAAGCGAGAAACCAAATTAAAGAATCCTGAACCCAAAGTACAAAGACCTGGTACCCATGAAGACGACTGGGGTATTGGCGAAAAAGTAATGCATAGTGCATTCGGCGAAGGTACCATCACCCACATTTTTGGTGCAGGCAATAAAATCTGTCTTGCAATTAAGTTCCCAGGAATGGGGAAGAAAATTATCGATCCACGGGTTGCAACGTTAACAAGAATTGATAGTTAGGAAACATGCGATTGCTGATTTAGAGAATGAACCGATCCAGCACCGTTGCTATTTGACAGTGTCTCACAAATAAAGTCATCCTAAGAATCAGCAATGCCGGAAACACAATCAATTAGGCTTCACTATTGAATATAGAAACGTTGCATGCAATGTCTCTAAAGAGCATTGTTACTTTCTATCTTTCAGCAACCTGAGATCCGGTCGGAACCTCAGGCTGAGTAACGCTGTTTAGCATTGTGTTTGGTTTAAAGGATAATAAGACAAAGTGTCCTGCGAGAATCATTAAATCTCGCTCTAAACCAGCTACTTTTGACGTATCACCTAAAAAGGCAGGAAGTTGAACAGTAACAATCGCGCCAGTGATAATAAACATCAATATCAAGCTATTAATTTTCCAGAAACGACCGACCAGAAATAATAGCCCAGCAATCACTTCAGCGATACCTGTTATTGGTCCTAAAAAACCTGGAAGCCCAAAACTGATAAATTTATCCATCGCAGCAGACCAGAAAATAGCCTTAGGTAATCCGTGGTAGAGCCAAATCGCTACAAGCACAATCCGCAACGTAAGAAGCGTATACGTTGAAAACTTATTTTGACTAACAGCAGCAGTCATAGATTTTATTCCCCGATGAAAAGATCTATAGCTTGAATAGAATTGCTCAAAAATACCTACAGGGCACCTTGAAACTTAGCTTTCTACCTGCAACTTAAAGAAAGCCGAATCTAAGATGAAAGTTTAATGAGTCGACAGAAACAGCAGTGCCTGTCGCTTTTCTGATTTATGCGACAAAGCCTCTCTAATACTAATTTTTGGATCTTAAAAAATCCTTATCCCTTAAATAGTCAACTGATCCATATCAGCCCCTATGCTAAGTTCTCGCTTAATAGTCTGCTGTGTCTGAGAAAAAGATAGATTTTTTGCGTTTTGAATGAATGCTTTTCATATGTTTTTTGACAGTGTTTGGTGTTATTTTTAACTCAAAAGAAATCTGTTTGTATGTTCGACCCCGTCTGTGTAACAACCAAACTTCTCGTTCCCGTGGTGTTAAGCCATAGTGATCTGCTTCTTGAGAAATAATTTTATTGAGTATATTTTTTCGATCTTCGATCAGTAATAGTAAATAAGAGCGATCTAACGTATCGGCTGTTAGCCACCTAGCATGAATATGTAAGATAGCTAAGTTTTCAACAAAAATATCGAACTGAGTTAGCCAGAATTGACCTGGAAATAAACTACGAATATCAATTAAATATTGACAGATATGCCAAATTTCTAAGGGAATTTGGCTGGAACCATCTACAGATTTATCCAGTTGTTTTAATATACGCCTACTATAAAGATTTGAATACACTATCTTTTTCTCGTCAGTCAGCAAAAGAATACCGTTCACTAAGTCTGAGAGAATATCTTCTCCAATAAGAGAATTCGCCAATTCTTTTATTGATAAATGTTCGACTGCTCGATCAGAACAGTCTGGATAGTTAATAGTAGCTTCCATATTAGAATCGATTACTTTTTCCATAATGGACTTTGGAAAGACTGCACTAACAAAGATGTATTTAATCGGTGATTTATGCTCTCTCAACTTGACAGCTTTGGTAAAGCTAGCTATTTGCTAACTCAAGAAAATTTTTGTATTCAGCCTGCATCATTTCTTGAAAAGATCGATACCGATCGGCACCAGGTAACCAGTCTCCAAAAAACCATGCCTCCCATTCTCCACTTTCAGTAACAACTTGAGGATTCAAAAGATATATGGATGATTCACCTTTGTCACTAATTTCTAAAGCAGTTCGTAAATATTCTGTTCGCAACTTGCTGCAGTCTTGGTGGGCTCCATAGGTATAATATTCATTATCCGAAACGTGTTGGTAATTACCTAAACCGTTATTTCTCTGGGCACGAGCGCGCTGTATTTCAATATTTTCTGAAATAAATTGCTCAATCCAAAGCGAGTGTCTCACTGAAAACCATTCAACTTCTTCGATTGACCATATTCTATATATGAAGGGTGTTATTTGTCTCCAACCGTTAGTTACTTTCAAAAACTCTCGATACGAAGGTGGCAGCGTTGTCCCTAATCGTATTTCTGTTTGAAGGATATGTTCTTCAGTTGCTCCGGGATAGCCTAGCCATCCAGATTCAATTACCTCTATAGGTAGCTGATTAGGTCGATCTTCCATAGAAGCTAAGATTTCTTGACTCCACTGTCTTAGAAAATCGTGCCAGTCAAATGTACTCATGGCCTTAGACAAGTTTGTGGAAAATCTAGAAATAAAAAATGCTAAGCCTAATTGGGTTGAGGCTATATATTGGTCAAGTCAAATAACTTGCAAAGCAGGCACTTCAAATAAATTTGGAGTGCTTATAGTTTCTATGGTGCTTACCACCAACCGAAATCGGTATATTCCCATTTCTAAAATTGTTTCGGGTAGATTAACGGTTAGCGTAGTCTGCACCTGTGGAGTCAAAACAGAATGGGAACTTGTGATGGAAAAACTATCACCCGTAATACGATTGAGTATGAATGCCTGTAACTGTAAAGCAAGCTCTTTTTCTGAAGTTGCCAATTCGTTAACAGCCATTAAGCTCAAAGAAACCTCTGATACAAACGATCGACCACTTTGAATAGGCCCTATCATTTTGGACAATTGCCCGGAGCTAACTACATATTGAGTTTGAGGTGACTGTAAAAAGCGTATTTGCTCAATGTGGACTGAAGCTTCAGCGGCAGATTCTTTGCCTACTATTGGGGCCTCTTGCACTGGTTTTGGTAGCGCGTTGATTTGCTCTAATAGCCATGCAGGTAGTTGTTCAATCTCATCACTGGCCCACGCTTGTGTTACATCTGTTTGAGCCTGCTGTATTTGAAAGCGAGCCTCTGTTTTGCCGGCTACTTGACAAGTTTGATAGCTCACTGAAAAAGATGTCAGACTTGTCCAATCTGTATCTTGGAGGACATCTGCAGTCTGTTCTCCAGAAGAGCTGGATACTGCGGCAGGTTCCGGTTCTGAGTCATTTACTTCAGAAGACTCACTGTCCAGGGTTTCAGAATCCTGCTCGTTAACGTCTTGAACGGTTTGGGGCGAATTATCTACAAATGCAACGGACTGATCGATCCACTGCTGGATCTCATCAGCAGTAACAGTATGCCCGGCCTCACTCATCTGAGATGCAATATCGTCTGCAGCCGCATTGGCTAACTCTGCAAAGGTATATATTTCAACAGCGTAAAGCCACTGCTGTCTGGCTGCGTCAATTCCTTCAAGATCGGTTAGGGGCTCATGATTATGATTCCAACGCTCCCAGTCTTGTTCCTCAGCTAAGGCTTTGGCTTGATCGATCCACTGCTGAATCATGACGAGATTAACTGAGTGATCTGCTTCTTGCCGTTGAGCAGCCAGAGCCTCAGCTGAGGCATCTGCTAAATCTGAGAAGGTATAAACTCCTAATTCGTTTAACCATTGCTGCCTAGCACGACCAATATCTCTTATTTCGGTTAAACGATCACGGGAGTGGTCGTCACGGTTTCGATCATTTTCAGTTGGTGGCCCACTCATTTTGATGCCCCCTCCACTCTTCAAATAGGCTCTTCTAACGTAGAGAAATTTTTATAAAAATCTCTCTGTTAAGGGCTCAAACTCCCAAACTAAATCGGGAGCTTGAGCGATTGAGATAAAAATTGAACATCAATCTAATGTTCAGAATGATGTGATATGCGTTAGAAGTTAGGTTGCTTAGCAACCTGAAGTCGACGTTCACCGATGTAGCCGTAGCCAAAGATATATTGACCACATTTGTGGGTAATTGGACCGACCTGTACGGTGGCAGCAACCAAATAGTAGCCAGGTGTTAGACCAATCTCCTCGGGTGTGATTAGATCACCAATCCAGTAGCGGTGCTGACCTTCTTTTGATTTAATGCACACTTTTAAATCTTTTTCAGCAGAGTGGCCACCTAAGCCTTCAAAGTGGAATTTAGCACATAGGGTGACGCCCAAACATAGCAGCAATCGCGTCAAGGGACTGTGGTCAAACTGCATGCATAGACCAACAACCATATTCTCCGCATCATCATCAACAATAAAAGGAGATTGATCGGGGCCTACTTGCCAGGGATGGGGGGGATTCCCTCTCGTGCCGTAAACGAGTAAGCAATAAAGCTCAAAAGAGGTTTTACCTAGAATTTGCTTGGTGTAGGTTTCAGTATCTGAATAAAGTCCACCTTGGGGTGGATATAAGGGACTTGGTGCAGATGCTTTTTCTACTGGGGGATCTGGCAGCTCTTTAGCTGGGGCCAGTGTTGATACTGTTTTTTCAACTTCAGGTAGGTTTGCCATGGAAATATCCTCTGACTAAACGGTGGCTCAACAGATTTTGCGAAAACCTAAACCGTTGGTCTCTCACCTGTTGATACTTCAAAGCATGGCAAACTAATTAGATCTCGAACATTCCCCTGGGAGGGTACCTTTTACAAAACTCAATGGATTTACGAGTTACCATCGTCTGCAGTCTTGAAAAACCTTTTCCAGATTTATACCCTACACACTCATACTACATATATACGTCTAGAATATGAGAGTGCAGAGAGTGTATCTGCTCTATCTGGCCCATTCACTATCTTTAGCCTTCTCAATTAGTTTAAACAACTTTTATAGAAGAGAAAATAGGATAAACCGGGCATATAAGAAATCTTTCGTAAAGGCAGTTGTATCCACCCTCTGAGTTTGTGTTCTAAAGCATTTGAAGCTTAAGCGGACCAAAGCATTTGTACGAATTGAGGGAATCTCTAAAATGGCTAAACTAGATTCTTCTGAAACATCTGTCAGTGGCCTAAATACTGACCACATAGTTTTTCCATCAGGTACTAATAATAACGGACTAAATTTTGTACTTTTAGCGAAGAACAGTCGGTTTTTATTTGACTTGCTTAATAGCTATGCGCAGGGAATTCTGATTTTGTCCGATAAAGGCGATATTGTTTATATCAATGAAAATGGGCAAGATCTGCTGCTACAGCTGAATAAGAGACAGCTAAATAGCATTTATTTGCCTCAGGAAATAGATTATCTCTTTAAGTTTCAGTCGGAAGTTCATAGTCAATTTCCGACTGAAACTTGGTCTATGACTATTTCAATTTCAACTAGCGAATATAATATTTTTGAGATTCAAACACGCTGGATTCATTTAAGATCATCAAATAGTGATTGTCTGCTTTTTGTTATGGAAGACTCTAATCAAAAAATCAAAGAGGTTATCCTAAAACAGGCGATTCACTACGGGTTAACACCGCGTGAAACTGATGTTTGGCTACTACATCGCTTGCATTATACCTATAAAGAGATAGCTGTAAAGTTAACGATTACCCCAAGTACGGTGAAAAAACATATGAGAAATATTCTTGCCAAACAGCGCTCAATTAAAGAACAAGAAACAACTCATTAGCTTCTGCTGGTTACTACCCCCATAGGGTACCAAGCTCGACATGTATTGTTGCAATTAGACACGTTTTTAATTCAACTTAACTTGTTCTCGGTTTTTGATGCTGCGTTTTCTGAGAAATGTAAATAGCATCAAAGCCTAGATGAGATGGCTGATTTGAGACTTTACAGGTTCTCTAGCCATCCAGAGAACCTGCTAATACCACTTAGTTCTGCATTGGTAAGGGAGTCGGCGGGGCCGCTTCTAGGGCACGTGCGATCGCATCGTACCGTCGTAGCTGATCATAATAAATCGTGTGCCAGGTATTGCCCAATCCCGGAGCATCCCAATATCCCGTATCTGGGTTGATAAAGGCTTTTGTGCGAGCCCAGACAACGGGGTTATCTAGCTCCATAGTTTGCGCCTGGTTAAGCCAGTCAATATATCCCCGGTCAAGGGCAGCTAGTGGAGCTTGATTGGCTAGATCAATACCGTTGAGTTCTTCGATCAGCGAAAGTTCTAAAGACTTGGCATCGGTCTGCCGACGCAGTTCACCTGCCTGCTTTTGCAAACGCCGCAGCTGTTTATCATCGGCCTGTTCTGGAGACGATGCCCCATGCTGATAGGAAAAACTCCCTAAATTCCAAACCCCGTTGCCTGGGTCAACATGGCCATAGTAAGCGCTGGTGTACCCACCGCTAGGTGTGCGAGTGCCCTCAGCGCTACCCACTGCTCTGGCCACCAAGGAGGCCGTGCCCCCCTCAAACAGTCGATCTAACGAATATTTTCGATCAAGGGCTGGCGTCTCTGGCGTCTGAATGGGGTTGCGATCTGGGGTAAACATCAGTGCAACAGGGCGCGTGGGTTGAGCTGTTGCACGGGTAGCTGGCGGGTTGGCCAAGTCAAACTCTAGAGCCGCCGCCTGCGCCTTTGCCAGACAGCTCAAACTAACGGTAAGTCCGGTGATAAGACCAATACAGCAGTTAAAAAATGAAGGTTTCATACAGGAACGATTAACAGAGAATAGGGATTAGCGCGAATCTAAAAGACAGTCTGCAGCCGTGGTCGCTATGACTTGGTGACAAGCTGTTCAATAAATTTGGGTGAAGGCTCAACGATGGCCCAAGTGCCGTTGGGTTCTCGGCGGAGCATGGCAAATACCAGGTGCTGGGCACGACCAATGGGCTGGTCTTTTTGTCGAGACCCCAGCTTGATTTGATTGAGGCCACACAGGCGAAACAGATAGGCCGGCACATCTGCACCAGATACAAGCACACAGTCAGCCTCAGTGGGTTCAACAGTGCCGTCAAAAGGCATATGGACAATGTCTCCATCCAGGTCTAAGCTAACGTCGCCTAAACCGCTACTGATGGGATAGCCAGCAATTTTGGTACCAACGACAAGGGGCCAGCTTTGATGCAAATTTAAGCTGCGCGAAGCAGGTGTAGAAGGGCTACAGCCCAGCAAACTGAGACTTAAAAGTAGGCTCAACCTCTGAAAAAAAGAGAATTTCATCGGTGTAAAAGAGAGGGTAATAGACAGTAATAATCTGTTGAACTACTGAAAACTAAAGGCAAACCCAGCATATTCGTCACTTTCATACAGCATGACAAGCCAGGTTGTAGGTGAAAAAGCTAAAGGGTAGGCTTCTCGTTTAGCCGTAACCCCATCTCGAAGCTCAATGTCAGACAGCTGACAGTAGGGCTCTGCCACAATGTCTTTCACAGATTGTTGACTCGACCGTTCAGGCACGGCCAAAATCTTAGTCAGCTGTTCTCGCGAGAGCACAGCCGAGGATTGCACAATGGTTTGACAAGACTCTTTTGTGTCACCAGCAATAGGAGTATTGAAATAAAAACTGACATTAAACAGCAGGCTAATGGCGGCTAGCCCCCAGCCTGCCGCTAGGGAATAGGAACGACGCCACCATCGGCTAGCACGAGGAATTAAGGGTTGAACAGTCTTCTTTCTGGTTCTACGTGCGGTCGGACGCAGAGTAGTGGGTGGATAAAGCTGTTGAGTCATGGGTTCGCGTGAAAATGTGTTGTTATCTACAACTATAGGAGAAAGAATCTCGTATGAGAATAGAATTCCCTAGAGTGTTTTCTTGCAAAACTCATATAATCCTTTGTTAGCAAGGGCTTTGTGACCTAAGAGAATGTTTCCCTCAGTCGATGCAACAATATTGATCAACAAATATAAGACATCAAATAATTGTGCAACAGACGCGATTACGTTTTGACCAGAACAGCTGCTTCTCTAAGGTCTAACCCAGTTTTAGAGGCACGCCGTGTTCGAACTCAAAACTCAGAACTGGCATACCAAGGCAACCTGGGCAGCTGCGATCGCACGGTAACGTACCGTTCCACCCAAGACTCTAAATTTGTTACAGATGAGATGCAAGGATGCACCGAGAGTTTGATACCTTAATCAGGGGTGCATCAGGGGCAGTATGGCGGGTGCCGTCTTTCAGGACAGCCGTCTTTCAGGACAAATGAATTAACTGATACGCAGTTAATCACTCCCCAGCTTTAACTGTACACATTTGCAGAATTTGACAGTACCGACTCTGTCAAATCCAATATCGTGAGACAGCTTCGACATAAAAAGCGTGAATTGATCGTGCGCTTTTCCAATTTAGGCCGTTACCACATTGCCGGAGGCGTTACGAGTCTGGCGCGATTGGGGGCAATTAGTCTAATCCTTGTTGTGTGGTTGGGATATCAACAAGCACCGATACTGTGGGTTGTGTTGATGGCAGCCGGCATTTTACTCATTTTGGCAGAACCCTTTGTCCCATCGCTCTACCCCGAGATAGCCACCTGTATCTTTAACAAAGCATTTAATCGGTTCACCATTATCCATGAGATTCCCCGTGGTCGAAAACGTCAGCGACGGGTTAATCACTACGATCTCAGCCATATTGAACAGGTGCAGATCTACCGTCAACGGATCGGTCTGTGGCGATGGAACTATATCATGGTGATTCGGATATCGTCTCCTGCCAATACCATCATTCATATCAATGGATTGTCAGATCAGGTGCTGATTCAAACAGGGGTGCGTCCAGTGCAGCTACTGTCAAAAACAGTTCGCTATCATCTAGGGCAGAGAACGGCTGTAGATTGGTCGTTTATCAATGTGCCCCAGGGGATAGCCATAGCAGATTTGGGGCGACGCATTGTTGTCCGTAACTCCATTAAACGCTTGAATAAATTAGATCTGCGTCACCTGGCCCACACCATCGAACAGTTTATTTGGTCGCCTTAACCCTTACCACACCCAACCCTAAATGGGTTTTGCAGCCAATACCGCCATAGCGGCTAAAGTTCGTCAACGCATTGATTCGTTTAATCACGAGTGGATCTGTTGTTTCTGCGATTTGAAATGTCAGGTTACCAAGACAGCCAATCACTGATTTGTTGTTGCCAACGGGGAGAGTGACCGTTCGCAAATTAAACGTCTTGGCCGAGATCGGAGTGACAATGTCAGGGGCAAACACAAGTCCGCTGTAGCGGTTCCAACCTTTTCTTAGACCATGAAATACAGCATCCCGAGTTGGTAATGGAGACTCATGATCGTCTTGACGAAAAATAGCCGGGGTTGCCAGTTGAAACGTGATCGTGCGATCGCCATCAGACGCCTCTTCATACAGCTGTTGATAGGTACTCTGGCCTATCCATTCAGGCATATTGGCAGGGGCAAAGTTAGTAATGTGGAGTCGGGCTGGCCCCAGATACCAGGGTTGACGAGCCGTGACCCGTTCTAGACGTGAACTGATTTGCTCAAACAGACCGTCATCTAAAAAAGAAATGCGCCACCAGCAGTGAGCACCCGCTGGCACCGAACGATTAGCATACTGGAGGATGGTGGATTCAAGCTGTTGACGAGGCAGCAAAAACTTAAGGTTGCGAGCTACAGTCGCTTGAGACTGAGACGCTATCTGTAATGGACTCAGCGTAAAGGCATAGCGTTTGTGGGTCTGTAGAGATTGGCCCAGATTGACATCGACAGCACTCACCAATGCTAAAAATAACCGATGTAGATGGTGGCCCCTAAGGTACTGCAACGGAATAGTTGATTCAGGAACTAGATTGATCACCAGGCTTTCAGGCATGCCGTCAGGTAAATGAGCCAAGTATCCCTTTCTTCTAGAAATAGCGATTCTGTCCGGGGAAGACCATGGCCCGTCTGACCTAAAACAAACCCAGCCTAGCGACAGCCAGACTGGGTAAACCAGCGATTTTTATTGAGTGTGTGTCTAGGAAACACAGCTCTATAGACAAGTTGAAAGCTAAGGGCCAGGCTGCAGAATATAACGGTTATGCAGAAACTGATTTATTTAAGAAGACGGGTAATCCGAATGTCATATTCGGTAGCTTTAGGATATTCTTTGCCCGCTTTAGATAGGGCAGTATCGTGGGCATCGGTTCGACCGTAGGCGTCTATTTCATAGCGGGTTGCCATAATGCGATTGGCCTCATTTTTGCCAGCGCACTCCTTGATATCGACAAACACTTCAAATGTGTGCATGATTGGCTCTCCTTATCCACCGGGTAGCATTTTCGGTGAATACCTAAGTATGTTGCGCAAAGTCGAGATCATTGATGAGCACACCGAAGATAATTGATGAATCTTGGTAGTTCGACACAACTTTCTTGAGAAACGTGAAGCAACTGGACAATCAATCAGTGTCTAGACTGTGGACAGTTGATAAGCTAAGGATAAACCAGAGATATCTAACCACATCAGCGCAAAAGCTGTAAGGTATGATGTCCCACGAGTAGGCTGCTTGAGAGCAGCTGAGCATGTAAGCATCGGAGAGTAACTGTGACTATCTATATTGGAAATCTGTCATTTCAAGCCACAGAAGATGATATCAGGGATGTATTTGTTGAGTACGGTGAGGTTGCTCGCATCACCCTGCCAGTTGATCGTGAAACTGGTAAACGTCGCGGCTTTGCCTTTATTAATATGGTTAAGGATGAAGAAGAGGATCTAGCGATCGCAGAACTCGATGGAGCAGAGTGGCTGGGCCGTGAGCTGCGGGTTAACAAAGCAAAACCCAAAGGTGACGACAATCGCCGACCCAGTCGGGGCAGCAACTTTTCCCGTAATCCTCTTTAAGCTATGGCAGCTCTATACTCATTCCTTCGTAAGCCAACGACACCGAAGGCTGATTATGTTTGAGCTCATGGGCCAAAGTATTTAGGATGGCATCCGTTTGACGTGGGCCATAATGAACCATCGCTAGCCGCTTGACCTGTGCTGTTTGAGCCAGTTGAATAGCGGCTTGCCATGGCTTGAGCGATGGTGAACGATTAGTTTGCTCACTCATATCCACATACATCCCGTCATAGATCAACAGATCGGCCTGGTGCGCAAAAAACACCAGATTTTCATCAATGTGGTCATCCTCAGTATCGGTGGCATACACGACTGATTTATCTAGATAACTAAGACGATAACCCAGGGCGTTATTCTCACCATTTAAGCCAATCGGTTCAATTTGGATATTGTCAATTTGAATCGTGTCACCGGGAGTGATGTCGTGAAATGTAAGCTTCGCCTTCATCGTCTGAAGAGGCAGAGCAAATCCTGGTTTAAGCATTTGTGTCGTCAAACACTGTTTAATCGACGCTCCATTTGCCGCTGTACCACCGTAGATATGAAAATGGTTATCCGGTTCAAACGCTGGTAAAAAAAATGGAAATCCCTGAATTCGATCCCATTGGGTATGGGTAAAAAAGAGATGACCTTCTATCGCTGTAGAGCCTTGATAAAGCGTTTCTCCTAAAACCCTAAGACCGGTACCACCGTCAAAAATAAAACGCTGTTGGCCAGCCAAAATCTCAGTACAGGAGGTGTTGCCTCCATAGAAAGCTGTGTCAGTACCGGGCGTGGGAACACTGCCTCGCACCCCCCAAAACCTAATTGAGAGAGTCGAGTCTGATGTGCTTTCTTTACCTGACATATGGGCAGATACACTCACAGCGTATAGTCCCAGATCGCGCGTGTGCTCATGAAAGTTTGGTGGTCTCCAAAACGACTAAGCCTTGTGTGCTCTAGCTTAGCCGTTTAAGTAACCAAGCCGTAGCCGGATGTGGCACAAGGTAAACCGTAGACATTACAGGGACACATTTTATACGTTGATGTATCCCCATAATGCTTAATTCACTATTCGGAGAGTGTCATCAAAGACCGGACTACTTAGCCGCTGCGATACACTTTTCAACGAGTGGCTGGACCTCATCGAGACCTTTCCAACCTAAGATTTCAGTTACTTTTTTCTCTAGGTTTTTATAGGTTTTGAAGAACTCTGCAATTTCATCTAAACGATGAGAAGCAACGTCATCAAGGGTTTTAACATTTACATAACGAGGATCTTTGTCAGGAACACATAAAATTTTCTCGTCGCGATCGCCACCATCGATCATTTCCAGCATACCGATGGGTCTAGCTGCAATTACACAGCCAGGAAACGTAGGCTCATCCATCAAAACCATACCGTCTAGAGGATCGCCATCATCCGCTAGGGTATTGGGAACAAAGCCATAATCATAAGGATACTGAACCGACGAAAAGAGGACGCGGTCCAAGGCAAATGCATTGATATCCTTGTCAAACTCATACTTATTCTTGCTGCCGCCCACAATCTCGATCAATACGTTGATCAGTCCTGGCTTTGGTTGAGCAGGAATACGAGATAAATCCACGATACTTCTCCAACTACTTATGATCACTCAGGATAAACTTACAAATCGTTTATCCCGATAGCATTTTAGGAGAAAAGGGAGACAGCACCCATGGTATGGCTAGATCTTATTCGTTTGTTTGTATTGCCGAATAGGGTAGCCCGTTGAGGGTATTGATGGGTGTGGAAGAAAAGTAAGCAACAGTCACCAGAGGCAAAGCCAACGTTGTTAAGGCAATCAACGTACCTAGTAGCTCTACAAACGGACTGTGAGGGGGCTCAGAATTAGACTCTAACTGACTGGCGGATTCCATGCTGGAGGGGATATACAAGATTAATAAAGATGAGAGGTGTATGTAACTTTGTACGGTGTACACCTTGAGAAATGATGTTGTAGAGGTTGATTTTAATATGTGACCCTATGGCGGTCTGTTCATAGAGAAGTAATCTGAAATGTGTTAACCAGTGATATCCACTAATACAAGCATCAACTAACCTGCACTAAATTACGGCTAGTCAATACTAAGACCAAGCGTTTACCTGACAGTGCTCGCATGATTTAAGGTTAGCACTGCTTTGTGGATCTAGACCTAGTAGAACACACAAGTCTTGAACCATTGACGCACAAGCCGCCCTAGCGCTCTTGCTCAATTAGCTCTCGAATTATTTTAAGTTCGGCCAGTACCTGACGTAGCAACTGATGAGTCAAGGTTTCTGTTGGCTGATTAATTTCGATGGTGACTTGCTTGATGCCCAAAACATCTTGGGCAAATCGAGCCACTTCATTGGGATGAAACATCAGTGGGTCTTCTTTATGCTGTCTTGATTCAGGGTTTAGACGTTTATGGTCAAACGGTGGATTCAAGATCAGGGTGTCGGTATTGGCGTAGCGATATACCGATGCGCGGGAACGATTAAGAACCTTTTGCACCGCTTCAACACTCATTAGGTTCTGCGTATCTTGAGAAATTTGAGGCTCAAGGGTGGTAATTGCGGTGGTAACACCGTCTAGGGTATTGGCTAAATCGGACATAAAGCAGTGACTGGTCTGGATTTATGGTTAGACACACTCTACGGATATTGAGCCTCATGTCAATACTTTGATGTCTATGTTTAAGACGCAAATATGACAATGGGCTGGTTGCGGTGCCAAGTTGAGTTTGTCTTATTTTAAGATTTTAAGTATCAAATTAAGTCTTAGATTGAGCTATTTTAATCTTGATTTGAGATGGTTGATGCGATCGCACCTGCAATTTATCCGAAGCATCTTAAGTCTTAGATATCTATTTCTCTGCTTAATTGAGCATGAGTGCCTGCACTGTTTCGTCATATGGTCTTAGCCAGTCGATCATGATATGTCGGGCTTAGTTTCTACTCTAAATTCTGTTGTCTTATTTTGAGGCTAAATAGTTTTAATCTGAGTCTATGAATGAGATTAATCGATCTCGTTTGAGATTTAGTTTTGCGATCGCAACTGATGTAGCTGCAGCCTTGTTTGTAGGTAAGGGTGGTTGCGATCGCGCTGCAAAGCTCTTTGGAAATTCTGCTTGCAGTTAATCTGACTATTCAGGCGAAAAGGCGATCAGCTTGAGGTATATTTTGGGGACTTGCTCAAACTCAAGAATTCACTGCCCTTACCAAAGCCAATTTTGTCAGTGAAAACCAGGCTAAAATTTAGTCCATTTTTAGTCCATCATCGTTGATTCTGGCCTCGAAAACTTTTTAATTCGGCACTTCTGTGATTTTGATTAACTGCCTTAACCGCAACTAATCAACTCATTCTCTGAGTCTATGCAGGTATCGGATACCTGCTCGGTGGTTCTTGCTTACAATGGGGGAGTTAATGTCTTGCGCATCTGGCAGATTGCCTTTATGACGCTCCAGCAACTTCAACCTCAGTTATTAGCTTTATCTGCAGAAGAAAAGGCTCAGGCCATAAATCTACTAGTGGCCAGTCTTACCGATAGTTGGCCTGGGATTAAAAAAACACCAGGTGTGATGGGGGGCGATGCCTGTATTCGTCAAACGCGTATTCCGGTTTGGTTGCTAGTAAGTTTGCGTAAGCAGGGAGCAACGGAAGCTTATTTGCTTGAGGATTATCCAGATTTGACAGCAACTGATTTAGCTAATGCATGGCTCTATGCAGACAGCCATAGTGACGAGATTGCTTCTGCTATTCAGCGCCAGGCGGCAGCATAACCATGGCGCGACTCTACTCAGATGAGGGGTTTCCCAAGAAAGTCAGTGAAAAACTCAGGCAGTTGGACCACGATGTTTTGACTGTTCAAGAAACCGGTCAGGCCAATCAGGGTATTCCAGATGATCAGGTCCTGGCCTATGCGACAGATCAAAATCGGGCTGTATTGACCATAAATCGGGCTGATTTTCTTCGATTACACAGACAGAGCTTAGATCATGCTGGTATTGTTGTTTGTACAGAAGATTTGAATCGGGAGAGATTAACGAATCGAGTTCATGTAGCAATTTCGCAGGAAGATACTTTGTCAGGAAAACTTGTTCGCGTGAATCGTCCTGACAAGGATTGACAGTGACCATTGTCAGCATTTAACGGTTGGGTGGTACTGAAAACTCAAAGTTTACTGCTGGGTTCTCTTCACTGACTGCACCGCTAAACATCTGACTCTGGCCCTGGATTAGTACGTTTAAGGAAAAGTCAACATCCGTTGCGTCCTCTCCCTCGCATATCCCAGAGAATGCGACTTCAGCGGTATACTCACCAATCGGCAATCTGTTAGTTGGCCAGAAGATATTTTCCACTTGAGTATTAGTGGTCATAGGATTACTGCAGGTGATATCCCTTTCAAGGTGACCACCTGATGGGACAGATAGGTTTTCGTAGTAAACCTTATTACCGTCAGGGTCAACGACAGATATGTCAATATCGGCTGCTGCAGTCCACTCCAAGGTGATTTGAGCGTCGCCACTTTGTAAGGTGATTGCAGGAACTTGTTCAATAGCCTCTGGCGTAAATGGATTTTGTAGATCTTGAAGAGCACTGAGCCAGTTTTTTCTAATGGATTTAAATTCTTCAGGCAAAAATGGAGCTTGTGAGCTATCGAGCCAGCTTACAACAGCTTGCAGATCTTGTGCGGCACCAGCTACATCATCAACTAAAGCTCGGGCAACGCTACGAGATTGTTGGCCCCACAGGCTATCTGATGCCAAAGTAGTTGCATTATCACAAGCAAATAAAACTTGAGATGGGACGTTAAAGCGGATGCCACTCCAGCAGACCAGACTCCAGTCTTTGTCAGTAATATCTGCGCCAAGTTCTTGAGATTGACGATACGCTAGAATTGCTGCCTCAATCTCTCCACTTTGAGCCAATTCTTTGCCTCGGTTTAAGAAACCAATTGCCACGAGAAGAATTGGGTCAGTTTCCTGAATATCTTCAGTAGATGGATCTAAGTCAAAATTAGGATCTAAGGCCAAAGCCTCTCGATAAGCAGAAATAGCCTCGTCTAAATTACCCTCACGAATTAGTCTTTCACCTCTTTTGACCTTGCTTGGGATAGATAATCTTTGAGCGATTAAAACTGGGTCAGTCTCTCTAATCTCCTCAGTAGATGGATCTAAATCAATCGTGGGATCTAAAGTCAGCGCTTCTTGATAAGCGATAATTGCTCCCTCAACATCACCTTGCGCTGCAAGTCTTTCGCCAATCGCTAACCTATGCAGCGCAACTCGTTGGGCAACAACAATTTTAGGACTGCTTTCAATCCTGTCCGTTTCTGGATCTAAGTCAACCGAATTGTTCCAGGTTTGAGCCGTTTGAAGGCCTGCCATAGCCTCATCAAATCTTCCACGTCGGGCAATTTGCAGAGCTTCAGCGACTAGTACCGGAGCAGCCGAAGCCAAGAGTGAAGGGGTCTGGCAAATCTTTAAAGTGGTTAAATCTTGAGGATGATTAACTAAATAATCATTGAGCCAACTACAACTTCTGACGATAAGGTCTGTTTGACTAAAATTCCATAGCTTAATCGTCCCATCACGACTAGCACTTGCTAAGGCCTGGCCATCGGATGAAAAACTCACACTATTGACCGTATCGGAATGACCTTGAAGGGTTTGAAGTTCTCGGCCATTACGGTCCCATAGCTTAACTGTTCCATCACTACTAGCACTTGCTAATACTTGACCATCCGGTGAAAAACTCACACTTGAGACCGCATTAGAATGACCTTCAAGGGTTTGAAGTTCTTGACCACTGCTACGGTCCCATAGTTTGATTGTCCCATCACTACTAGCACTTGCTAATACTTGACCATCCGGTGCAAAACTCACGCTTAAGACTACATTAGAATACCCTTCAAGGGTTTGAAGTTCTCGGCCATTACGGTCCCATAGCTTAATTGTCCCATCACTACTAGCACTTGCTAATACTTGACCATCCGGTGAAAAACTGACACTCCAAACCACATTAGAATGACCTTCAAGGGTTTGAAGTTCTCGACCACTGCTACGGTCCCATAGCTTAATTGTCCCATCACTACTAGCACTTGCTAATACCTGACCATCCGGTGAAAACCTTGCATTATTGATCGCATTAAAATGACCTTGAAGAGTTTGAAGTTCTCGGCCATTACGGTCCCATAGCTTAATTGTCCCATCACTACTAGCACTTGCTAAAGTCTGACCATCTGGTGAAAACCTCACATTATTGACTGTATCGGAATGACCTTCCAGGGTTTGAAGTTCTTGACCACTGCTACGGTCCCATAGTTTGATTGTCCCATCACTACTAGCACTTGCTAAAGTCTGACCATCCGGTGAAAATCTCACATTATTGACCGTATCGGAATGACCTTCCAGGGTTTGAAGTTCTCGACCACTGCGCTTCCATACCTTAACTGTTCTATCGGCGCTAGCACTTGCCAATACCTGACCATCGGGTGAAAAACTCACACTCCCAATAGTGTTGGAATGGCCTTGAAGGGTTTGAAGTTCTCGGCCATTACGGTCCCATAGCTTAACTGTTCCATCACGGCTAGTGCTTGCTAAAGTCTGACCATCCGGTGAAAACCTTACACTAAACACCGCATTAGAATGACCTTCAAGGGTTTGAAGTTCTCGACCACTGCGGTCCCATAGCTTAATTGTGCTATCACGACTAGCACTTGCTAAAGTCTGACCATCCGGTGAAAAACTGACACTTAAGACTGCATTAGAATGACCTTGAAGAGTTTGAAGTTCTCGACCACTGCGGTCCCATAGCTTAACTGTTCCATCACTACTAGCACTTGCTAAAGTCTGGCCATCCGGTGAAAAACTGACACTCCAAACCACATTAGAATGACCTTGAAGAGTTTGAAGTTCTCGACCACTGCGGTCCCATAGCTTAATTGTCCCATCACTACTAGCACTTGCTAAAGTCTGACCATCCGGTGAAAAACTTATACTATTAACCTCATTAAAATGACCTTGAAGAGTTTGAAGTTCTCGACCACTGCGGTCCCATAGCTTAACTGTTCCATCACGGCTAGCACTTGCTAAAGTCTGGCCATCCGGCGAAAAACTGACACTCCAAACTACATTAGAATGACCTTCAAGGGTTTGAAGTTCTCGACCACTGCGGTCCCATAGCTTAACTGTTCCATCACGGCTAGCACTTGCTAAAGTCTGGCCATCCGGCGAAAAACTGACACTCCAAA
>JBCDIX010000065.1:0-38248 GCA_038748405.1 Cyanobacteria bacterium P01_H01_bin.21
AGCCCTGGCTCTGGCTTTAGAATTTCAATTAGCCGCCGATATTTTAGCGACAGCGGTATTCCCATCCTTTGAGTCCTTGGGCCAATTAGCGATCCTTGCAGTGATCCGAACGGGCCTCAACTTCTTCCTTACCCGAGAACTGGAAGAATTACACCGGTTGGAAGAATCTGTGCTAGTGAGATCTTCAGCTGATAACTTAAGTACAAGCCCTGAGAAGTTAAGTACAAGTTAAGTCAGGACAGGACATCAGGATAAAACATCCCATCTATGATGCAATTTAAACCACAGACAGGCTACTCAGTTTGAAATAGACAAATTAAATCATCCAGCTCAATGTCATCTAACGCTTTATGGATTTTGTACTGCTGGGCAGGCTGGCTCAAAATAGTAATGACAGTTTCAATTGGTGGGCAGTCGGGTTCTTTGCACTGAAGCTGGCTAACCGAGATGCCAATATCCGGGTCGAGCTTTAGGCGGTCGTAAACCCAGGTTTTGACCTGTTGCAAAGCAGCTAGATTAGGCTTGGGGCGAGACTGAGAAAACAGATTTATGATTCCACCTCAATAACAACGTTGCTGAGGTGGGTAATCAAAGTGCGGCCATCAGTGGGCATGACTTTGACATATCCACTGGCGATGCAATATTCCACCGCAGATGACTCTAGCGTTTGGCTCGGGGCAATGAGCATTACCTTGACGTTTTCTAAATAGTTGGTTGCGTAGTGCTGAATAGCAGTCATGAACGTTTACCTCATTGCTTGAACAACGACGATCAAAGAGTTGTTTAGTTGGCTACTGGTGTAAGACATGTGTAGTTGCCAGTAAGCTACATAACTTTCGGACCGAGCGATCGCACTCTCCTCAGACAGTGCGATCGCATCGCCCTAGCTAATCTTCACCTTTTTAGTCAAAATCGCCATCACCTCATTGGGTCGCCCGGTGGGTAGCGGACGGCTCCAGTCGTTGGGCTCGGTGTAGTTGAGCTTATGCAACAGTTTGATAGTGGTCTGCACAAAGGTCAAACTACCCAGCAGCAAATGCCGTCCGGTTTCATAGGAGGCTTCTGGCAGCGGCGCAGGTTGACGAGTGAGCGCATCTGCGCCCTGGGTTGGGTCTTGAAACATGGTTCTGGTTCTCCAGAGATACGACAAGGAAAGCCAGAACCTAACGACTCAGCCCCCGCGATGTATGGCAAATCGCAGGGGTTGAGGCATAATAAGCCCATCCCAAGGATTGCTCGGTAATCCGCGGGTCAGCCATCGGTTAGGTGTGTCCGCACCTGCCGATGGTGCCGAATTATTAGGTTCTAGTAGAACAGCTGCACTTGCAACATTGAGTAACTTTAGACCGGAAGCCAGGCTTTCGTCAAGCAGGCTGTCATAGGCTATATCACTCTGTTATCAAGGCGATCAGAGAACTCTTCTAACCTGAAAAATGCTCATTTCACTGGTTTAACTGTCAAAAACGGCAAATATTGAACCTATTGGCCAGGAAAGTCTTCGTGACCCAATATAGCATCACACTCACGACAAGTCTTAGTAGATAGGGCACAATAGTTTATTTGAACTATTAAAGAGACTTTAAAGCTTTCTGGATAACTCCGACTGGAAGGTATTTATCCAGACAAAGTCTGGATAACACGTAGTTAGGCGGCAAGAAAAGCCACAAACAACTACCGCCCTTGTTTTGGGCAAGTGAATGCTGGATTCTAAATCGAAGCCAGAAAACATACTGAATATTGCAAAGCTCGATCAATGTGGGTGACAGGTCAGATGGTTACTAATACGATTCATATAGGTTGTCAAATTTCTGATCTGGAGTAGTGATGTCTGAATACGAACATTTTCAGCTATTGGCTAAATATAACCAGTGGATGAATATCAAGCTCTATGATGTGTGTTCGAGATTGTCCGAAGAGGAGCTTCGGCTAGATCGAAAAGCCTTTTTTGATTCCATTTACATGACGCTTAACCACATCATGTACGGGGATTTGGCATTTTTATCTCGGTTCACAGGCAATCCAGTGCAGGTTCCTGAGCTGGGTCAAGAGTTGGTTTCTTCATTTACGGCTCTTAGGGCTGAGAGAGAAGCGTTGGATATTCGGATCATAGATTGGGTTTCGGCGCTAGATCCCATTTGGTTGGACGAAGAGCAAACATATCAAAGTAAGGTTGACGGCAAAATTCGTACAGTTCCTCGCTGGGCTTTGGTGACACATATGTTCAATCATCAAACACACCACAGGGGGCAAGTGACTACTTTGCTCTCACAAATAGGGTTAGATATTGGGAGCACAGATATTCCGTTCATGCCTCAGTTTGTTGCAGCCTAACAACCCTGGTGCAGCGGATTGGCAGAAGGGGGTTGGTATCTTTGCGGAGGTTATTGGCAACCACTGACCAGAAACGTTAGCCCCATAACCCAACAGACAAAATTGGAGAAAAATAATGCTATCAAAAAAACAATCGGATGACCGATATACCGCATCCTTCCTAACGCCGTATAGCGTTGTTGTTCAGCAATCCAATACTCTTGCATATCAATAGACTCATACTCAGCCAGCTTAACTGTTAATGTAACTCTAGGCAGTGAAGAACTGCATTATCTAAAAGCTCTTGAATAGCTTCTTGACCGGATCGGATGAGTGCCTCAATTTGTCTGGTAGGAGCATTGCCACACCTTAACCATATTACTTTTGGTGGAGAACCGTATAATCGACTCCTTTCCGCAAAATCTGCATCTTGAGTCACAATGCAAAAGTCACTTGCTTTCGCAAACTCCCAGATTTCAGTGTCCGTTTTTTCTGCTAGCCCATGAAACTGAACATGGCTAGCTTCAGGAAAGATATCTGTCAGACGCTTGACTAACTTTCGGCTAAGGTTTTGCTCAAAAAGCAGCTTCATGCAGCGCTTACTGAGGCAACTAGACGATGTTCGCGATCAGCTGCGAATTCCAGACAAGCCCTAATATCAGTTTCTACTAACTCTGGAAAGTCATCAATAATTTCATCTATTGACATACCTGCAGCCAACCAGCCTAAAACATCGTAGACTGTAATCCGCATTCGCCGGATGCAAGGTTTTCCACCCCGCTTATCTGGTTCAATGGTGATGGTACTGTGATAGCTCATAATATAGGCCCAGTAATTTTGTACATGCCTAAGTTTAAAGCAGGCTAACATCTCGCTGCAACAGATAGGAGTTAGTCAATCAATCAATAGAAAAGATTATCTACCGCCGTTGAGCTTCACTATTATCAATAGTCTCTAATCTTCTTTCCATAAAGCCTTGGCCGTTACTGCAAATTCAGGTACAACAGCAGACTTAATACTGTTATCTCCACGAAACTGTTGTGGCATACCAAACTCGCCTGTCTCGGGGTCCATGGTATAAATAGACAACGTAGACTGCTTAGGATGACCGATATATCGCATCCCTCCTAAAGCCGCATAGTGTTCAACAATCCAATATTCTTGTACACCAATAGATTCATACTCAGCCAGCTTAGTCAAATAGTCATCTCGCCAGTTTGTTGACACCACCTCAATGACCAATGGGGGAGCAATATAAGCCATCGCTGAGCTAGACAGCCCCTTCATCCGTTCCCATTCAGCTTTTAGACTATGGGCATGATTGTGATTATTACACCCTTTTTCTAGCTTGCTAAATCCCGAAAGTCATCCATTCTGTACTGAACAGGGTTCACAGAGGCCAAAGAATTCGAGGGTGTGATAGTAAATCTTAAACGAGCCAGAACATTGGAGAGGAAACTCTAGCCCCTTTAGAGGACAAGTATCGAGGGGGAACGACTGTCCACAGTGCAAACAGGTCATGTAATGATGATCCTGCTCCACCGCATTGTAAAGCGTCTCGCCCGCCAGTGTTACTCGATGCTGCACCCAGCCCATGCGTTTTAGGGCATCAAGGGCTCGATACACCGTTGCTAACCCAATCTGCTGTTGTTTTTGCATTAGTGAATAAAGCGCCTGGGCCGAGATCGGCTGACGCTGCTGCCGTAGTACCTGAAGTACTGTTGTTTGGGCTGGGGTGCAGTGAACCTGAGTCATGGAAATTTTAAGGATTGCGATCGCTTCAATTTCGAAAAACTGATGTAAGATATTCCAGAATGATAATCATTATCATAACGGCTTTTCATCCTATGTCACCCACGTTTACGTCCCCAACGTCTGCGCCCCTTCAAACCGCCACTGATGCCGCTGAAACGATAGTGGAAGCTGCACCCGCCGATAATAATCTTGGCCAAGTGCATCGGCCTCGGCGTCTGCGCCGTACTGGGGCGCTGCGACGGATGGTGCAAGAGACAGTGCTAACAGCCGCTGATCTGATTTATCCCCTATTTGTTATGGAAGGTGAGGGGCAGCAGGAGGCGGTTCCGTCGATGCCTAGCTGTTTTCGCTATTCCCTAGACCTGTTACTAGAAGAAGCAAAAGCAGTATGGGAGTTGGGCATTGGAGCAATTGCCCTATTTCCATTAGTTCCCCATCATCAAAAAGACAACGCTGGCACCGAGAGCTATAACCCGGATGGTTTGATTCCTCGAGCAGTGCGTGCGCTAAAACAGACTCTTCCTGAGCTGCTAGTAATTACTGATGTGGCGCTTGATCCTTACAGCAGTGAGGGTCACGATGGTATTGTGCAAAATGGTCAAATTCTCAACGATGAAACTGTGGCAGTTCTTGTTAAGCAGGCCCTGGTGCAGGCTGAAGCAGGGGCTGATTTTGTTGCCCCATCCGATATGATGGATGGTCGTGTGCGGGAGATTCGCAAGGCTCTGGATGCTGCCGGTTGGATTAATGTCGGCATTCTCGCCTATTCCGCTAAATATGCATCAGCCTATTACGGTCCATTTCGCGATGCCCTAGATTCTGCCCCCAAGTCTGGTGATAAAAAGACATATCAGATGGATGCGGCCAATGCCAGAGAAGCCCTAAAAGAGGTAGAACTCGATATTAAAGAAGGGGCAGACATCGTTATGGTGAAACCAGCCCTGGCCTACTTAGATGTGATTTGTCGCATTAAACAACACACAAATTTACCCGTTGCTGCTTATAACGTCAGTGGTGAATACGCCATGGTGAAAGCAGCAGCACAGCAGGGCTGGATTGATGGAACAGCTGTCATGCTAGAAACCTTGACCAGTATGAAACGAGCGGGAGCCGACGTGATTTTGACCTATTTTGCCAAAGAGGCTGCCCTAGCTTTACGTCCATAGCAAGGCAGCGCTAATTAATGTTGTTTTTTTGAAGAGGGAACAGTAATGTCTAGACTGAGTTTTCAACGGCAGGTACAACAGTTATCGGTTATGGCGCTGGGTGCAATCGTCACCCTGGGCGGCTGTACGACTGCTCCTACGGATACCACCAGTGAAGCAGAACCTTCAGCAGTAGCCTCTGAAGACGCACTACAGGTGGTAACAACATTTTTACCAATTACCCAATTCACCAAGGCAGTAGCGGGCGATCGCGTTGAGGTGGTGCAGTTGCTACCCACAAATGTGGGTCCCCACGACTTTCAGGCCAAACCGAGTGATATTCAAGCGGTTGCCAATGCGGACGTATTGGTGAAAAACGGTTTGGAGATGGAGTTCTTTTTAGATGACATGATCGAGAATGCAGAAAATTCCGATCTGGTCACTATCGACTCCAGTGAAGATATTGTTGCTCTAGCCAGCGATGGTGGCCACGATCATGGCGATGAACACGCCCACGATGAGGAAGGTCACGACCATGGCGATGAACATCACGACCACTCAGAGGAAGGCCATGACCATGGCGAAGAAGAGCATGCTCATGCTGAAGCTGAAGGTCATGACCATGGTGAAGAAGCAGCCCACGCAGATGCTCATGGACATGCTCATGGTGAATTTGATCCTCATGTTTGGCTGGACCCCAAGCGCGCCATTGAACAGGTCGAAAATATTCGCGATGGTTTGATTGCCGCCGATCCAGAAGGCGAAGCTGAATACACGGCTAACGCGGCTGCATTTATTACCGAACTGCAAACCCTGGATGCTGACATTACGGAAATGTTGTCCCCCTTTGCCGGACAAACCTTTGTGGTGTTTCATGACTTCGCCGCCTACTTTGCCAGCAGCTATGGTCTAGAAGCCGAGGTTCTGGTGGGTCTGCCCGAAGAGAATCCGTCTCCAGACGATGTGAAGCGTGTGGTGGACACAGTGCAGGCGGAAGGGCTTAAAACCATCATGACCGAGCCCCAGGCAGGAGAATCTTCTTTTAAGGCGATCGCGCAAGATCTCTCCATTGGTGTGAGTGAGTTTGACCCCCTTGAAGTAGGTTCGACCGAGGCGCTACAGCCAGACTATTACCTGACCACCATGCGTCAGAATGCTGAGAATCTGGCCAGTGGCTTTGGGGCATCCACACAATCCTGGCATCCGTTCTGGGCACCTCAACCGGTGGGCATTCTTGGTTGGTCGCTTTAGTATAGAGGATGATTTTATGGGGCCAGGAGAGAACAGTTGAGCGATCCAGTTTTAGTCGTCAACGAGTTGACGGTTTACCGAGAGACCTATGCAGCGGTCCAGAATGTATCGTTTACGGTACCTGCTGGTATGGATACTGCAATTGTAGGTCCCAACGGAGCCGGAAAGAGCACCCTGATCCAGGCCATACTAGGAATCTTGCCACGTCGGTCTGGTGAGGTGTTTGTCCTCGGGCAGCCGCTCTCTCCTAAGGGTCGTCTGCCAGCTGAGGTACGGCAACAGATTGCCTATCTGCCTCAAAACTTTCTGTTTGATCGACGCATTCCCATTACAGTCAAGGAGTTGATAGGGCTGGGTTGGGATCGGCTGGGCATACAGCTGCCCTGGGCTGGTGGAGGGGCACGCCGTCAAGCCGTGCAACAGGCATTGGCCCAGGTGGATGCCTGGCATTTGCGTCGCAAGTTTATGAGTGCGCTGTCGGGGGGAGAGCTCAAGCGGGTTCTGCTAGCTTATTGTCTGGTGCGTCCTCGTCGTTTGCTGATTCTTGATGAGGCTCCCGCTGGGTTGGATGTGCGTAACGAATCGGAGTTTTATCGGTTGCTGCACCAGCTTAAAAAAGAACAGGGATGGGCCATTTTGCAGATCTCCCATGATTTAGATATGGTCCGTCGCAGCTGCGATCGCGTCCTCTGTCTAAATCGCACCCTGCTCTGTCAGGGAACTCCAGATCATTCTCTCACCCCAGAGAATCTATCCTTGGCCTATGGTTCTGAGTTTGTTCGCTATCACCATTCTTGTTGATCTTTCCGCCATGACGATCCAGGCTGAATTTACCCGTGTGATTGAACTGTTTCAACTGCCCTTTATGCATCGGGCACTCATGGGCAGTGTGCTCACTGGATTTATGGGCGGCTTAATGGGTAGCTTTACCGTTCTCCGACAGCTTTCTTTTTTTAGTGATACCCTGGGGCACTCGGCTCTGTTGGGTATCAGCATTGGATTCTTACTGGGTTTAGATCCTGGCTGGGTGTTGTTACCCTTTGCTGTTCTGTTTGCATTGGGTGTCACCTATTTTCTAGAGCGCACTCGTCTCTGGACCGATGCCCTGCTAAATATTGTTTACTCATCATCCCTGGCTATTGGTATTATCTTGCTGAGTTTTCGGGATGACTACAAGGGCGGTATCACCCACCTGTTGTTTGGTGATATTCTAGCCATGCAAACCACTGACCTAATCTTTAGCGGCGTGCTGCTGCTGGTATGTGTCATATTTATGGGGCTGACATTGCGATCGCAAATTCTTCTAACACTCCATGAACCCATGGCTATTGCTCGCGGTGTCTCTGTATCAGCCCAACGTACGGCGTTTATTGTTTTGTTATCCCTGGTGGTGGGTATTTCCATTAAGGCCATCGGCGTCTTGTTGATTAGCGCATTTGTCGTAATTCCCGCCTGTGCGGCCCGTCTTCTCAGCCGTAATTTTGTTCAGTACATACTGGTCTCGGCAGGCCTGGGTGCGTTGGGTGCCGTCATTGGCATGATGGTCTCTGCCTTTTTTGATTTACCCTCAGGTCCCAGTATTGTTACCGTTCAACTGGCTATTTTCCTGTTGGCTATGTTAGCTCCCAACACCCGCAAGTTAGCCCTGTAAATGTGGCTATCCCAAAGGTACCATTCCCTTCGACTCCGCTTAGGGAACGGTTAACCATTGACTGAGCGAAGAGACATCGTTGGCTGAGCGGAGTCGAAGCCAACCTACCCTGCCGCTTCCGGAGTTTATCCCATGACAGCCCCCACAACCCCCAGCTCTACCAAAAGAGGAATGCCCGTCACCATTATCACCGGATTTCTCGGTAGTGGTAAAACAACGCTGTTGAACCATATTCTCAGCAACAACAAAGACTTAAAAGTCGCTGTTCTAGTTAATGAATTTGGCGATATCAACATCGACGCTCAGCTATTAGTGACGATGGATGAAGATATGGTTGAGCTTAGCAATGGCTGCATTTGCTGTACCATCAACGACGATCTAGTGGATGCCGTTTATCGGGTGCTAGAGCGGCATGATCGCATCGATTACTTGGTAATTGAAACCACAGGTGTGGCTGACCCGCTGCCTATTGTTCTCACGTTTCTAGGCACAGATCTGCGGGATCTCACCCGCTTGGATTCCATTATCGCCATGGTGGATGCCGAAACCTTCACACCCGAACATTTTGAGAGTGAAGCCGCCTTAAAGCAAATTACCTATGCTGATGTCACGATTGTGAACAAAGTCGATTTGGTCTCATCAGACCAGGTAGAAAAGCTAGAAGACTATCTGGGCACCGTTAAAAAGGGAGCCAGGATTTTGCACAGTCAGCAAGGTCAAGTGCCGCTGCCGTTAATTTTAGATGTTGGCTATAACAACCCTGAAGCTTACGCTGAGCTGGTGCAGGAAGAAATCGAGCAGACGGCATACGATCACCATCACGAGCACGAGCATCATGGGCATGGGCATCACGGGCACGAGCATCATGAACACCATCACCACCATTCTGCCCATCTTGAGAATGATGGATTTGTATCCATCGCGTTTGAGAGCGATCGTCCCTTCCAGGTCAAAAAATTTGAACACTTTTTACAAAACAAACTTTCAAAGAATGTTTTTCGGGCAAAAGGAATTCTCTGGTTTGAGGAAAGTGAACTGCGCAATATTTTCCAGCTAAGCGGTCCACGCTTCTCTATTGACGGTGAAGCATGGCATACTCCTCCTCGGAATCAGCTTGTTTTTATCGGGCGACACCTCAATAGCGATGACATTCAGCAACAGCTGACGGCATGCTTAGCCTGATTTCAAAATTTGTCAGGACAGCCACAGCGCTCTCTGACGGGCAGTTGTCCTTTCGACAATTGCTACTAGTCTTTCAGTCATTGGCTGAAGGGGGTTGATCGGTTTGCGATGGTCCTCTGGACCGGCTTCGCCATCGCTCGACAGTTTGATATAGCAAACTGCTGGATGTATTCAGCAGTTTGCTGCGCACATAGCTGCTGCTAGTTAAAGCTTTCAGCGATCACTAATGTTGTGAACTATGTGCGCCAAGCTATAAGTCCATCCAAAATTTACCCGCTCATGACCTTATCCATTTCACCCGACGACATTCGTAACCAGTTAGTCAGCACTGAAGCTAAAGCTCCTGTCTCAGACAAAGACATGCAGCAAGCCGTACGTACACTGCTTTTAGGCTTAGGAGAAGACCCTGACCGTGAAGGGTTACGCGACACCCCCAAACGTGTGGTCAAAGCGCTCAAATTTTTAACCTCTGGTTATCATCAGTCTTTGGATGACCTGCTCAATGGAGCTGTTTTCCATGAAGACGCCAATGAGATGGTGCTGATACGCGATATTAATTTGTTCAGCTCTTGCGAACACCATATCTTACCGATTTTGGGTCGTGCTCATGTTGCCTATATTCCCAACGGCAAGGTAATTGGCCTATCAAAAATTGCCCGTATTTGTGAAATGTATGCTCGACGGCTACAGGTGCAAGAACGGCTTACTCAACAAATTGGGAATGCCCTCCAGGGTCTTTTACAACCCCAAGGTGTGGCAGTTGTTGTCGAAGCCTCTCATATGTGCATGGTAATGCGCGGGGTGCAAAAGCCAGGGTCTTGGACGGTTACCAGTTCAATGCAAGGGGTGTTTGCTGACGATGCCCGTACGCGTCAAGAGTTTATGGACCTGATTCGTCACAACCCATCGTTCCATTAGGAAATTTCCCAGAAAAAATTTACTCACTCACCGGGAGGTAAGCATCACGCTTATCTCCTTTTCTATTATGTTTTCTGTCTGGCATGACATACATTAGTGGTGGGTATATGAACTAAAATTTAGCTGCCTGGGGCCACAGACAAACGAACACTGTTGTTTAATATCATTAGACCTGCTCTTCTGTCTTGAACTGCGACTATACCCCATGGATATAGCATTGCTCTCAGCCATCATCGCTACTGTTACCTCTGTAGTTGTGGTCTTACTCCAAGAATGGTTAAAGATGCTGGCATCCAAACAACAACGAGCAACATCGATTAACGCAGAATATTTGAATCCACTCCGGCTATATGTAGAGGAAACTTTTTTTAGACTCTACGAAATCGATGAGCGATTTACCAAAGGCCAACGAGAGACCCTGCTGTTTCTAGACAATATCCAGAATAGTCAGCAAATTTCAAACCAAAGCGACGATTGGTTCAATAGTGAAGGCTGTTACTTCACATCCAGTTGCTATTTCACTGCCTGCCTCTTTGCCTGCATTAAGAAATTACGGGAGGATGTGCCCTACTTAAAACTAGGCACAGCCAGTGATACAGAATTACTCAATCAAATATTTACGGTAAGTCGTAGCTTTCTACAGGATCTCGGAATTTTTTACGCAATTCAACACAGCATAGGCAGCGAAATGTACCTGGCTCACGAAAAACGTCTCCTCACCTACCGCGAATTCTGCGGACTCTTAAAAGATCCCAAACAGCGGATTTGGTTTGACCGCTTGCTCTATTTTTACTTCGATATCAACAAAGGCAAGCGCATGCCCATCGTTTCTCAAGCATTACCTGCGCTTTATCACCTCTCAAAATTTACTGATCGAGTCGTCCAAGGTAGCAGCTCCATTGATGCCCGCCTACAGGCAGAAAATAAACCAGCCTACAATTCCAAACTGTGACAGTTCCACAGACGTCAGCTTCAAATACTTTAGAGATTGCAACGTTGCATCAAAGCAAGACCTGCTTGTAAAAAGCTATGGGCAGGCTCCTCTCATCGTCAGCCAAAAACAGTTAAACATCTTGTGACGCCCAAAGTCTCTTGTTAACATTCAAGAGATTTCTAAAGACTTTCTGCAGGCTGTTGAGAGATGACCGTCTGAAGGACAACCATAACAGACCAAGAAAACACCTTTGAGCCAGCATTCCGAACAGCTACGATGTATAGCTCAAACTCGGAGTTAAACATCGAACAATTTGCGTCCGTCCTTCATGACCATGAATTTGCTCAATTAGCGCTACGCTTTCATACCAAAATGTTGAGCCATCTTTGCCAAACCAGTGGAGCATTGTCAATCGTTCGAATTCAAACCCAACTGCGACTAGACCAGTGCCACTGATGCCGCTCCAGTCTTCATTGCGTTGAAGATAGAATGTCTTGGCCTCAGCATCAGCCACATATTTGATCGAGCGCTCAGACAATCGATTCTGCATACCGTTAAACATGTCAAAGCTGGGAAATACTCCATGGCTGTGAGCCAGGCCATACCAGCTGATAGCGCAAGCTCCAGAGGGTAAAACTACGCCTTCTGCGAGGGGTTGGTCGCAGTGACACACGTGAAAGTAATCTAACGACTCCATAGGGTCATCACTCCCAGACTTGGTAAACGAGCAGGAACAGATCTCAAACGGTCTCCTATTCGTCACAAGATGCCCTAACGGCTTCAAAACATATCAAATTGATATGAGCAGGCGAAAAGTTGAGAGATATTGCCCAAATACGTCGTTATTGATTAAACAAAGCCAATACCGTGTAATTACGGCTATATCTTTAAACAATAAAACGACGCGGCCAAGCATAGACCACGTCGTATTAACTGAAGCTTTGAGTGGAACTCGACCTAGAGCCAGTAGATCGCGTTCTTTGATTGTTGTCGTCGTGGTCTAGGCAGCGACTTTTTCCTTAAATGCCTTACCTGCTGAGAAGGCAGGTACTGTAGTTGCTGGAATTGTCATGGTCTCACCAGTCTTAGGATTGCGGCCTTCGCGCTGTTTGCGATCGCGAGGCTCAAAACTACCGAACCCTACCAGGGTCACCTTATCGCCACTGGAAACAGCTTCCATGATGGCATCGATGGTTGCAGATACTACAGCATCTGCAACTTTTTTGGAAACACCGGCCTTTTCAGCCACCGTATCTAGAAGTTCACCTTTGTTCATAACGAGAGAAATCAATACTTCCAGGTATTTTTAGCACAGGTCCACCTAGAACGCAAGTACTAAATCAACTAAAACGTCCATGGTACAGAGGTTTCCGCATCATGAACGATTTTGTTGTGAAAACTGAGCCTAGATTAGCTCAATTAAACCGGTGTTTTCTGTAAATCAGGTTTTTCTTCAGGTAAGATTGCGCCTTCCACCGGACATACCTGCAGACAGATACCGCAATCAATACAGACATCGAAGTCAATCCAGTACCAGTCGGTTCCCTTCTTATTTTTCTTAGGACCCTCATGGATACAGGCTACAGGGCAAGCATCAACGCAATCAGCAACGCCTTCACAAACGTCGGTAACAATAGAATGGGCCACGGCACTCCTTAAAATAAGTGTTCGTCAAAACGTATGTTTTGCAGATCTGACAACCTGACAAACATACGAGAAATGGTTACATTTGTTTATCTTAAAGGGCAAGCAGGGTTTATGACTTTGCGCCCGCTTACAACATTGACGAACGCTTTAGATTGTCACAGCAGCTGACCAAGCGGGCAAGAAAATTAGCTCAAATGTTCTACATGCACATTTCCCTGCTCTGTTACCCAGGCAATGTTGGCAATCTTGCGTTCGGTGGCAAACTGTCGCACGGTCGCTTCTGATAACGACAGATCAAGGCTGAGCTCTACACGGGTCAGTGTGTCTGCTTGATGACGCAGAGTCTGGGCATGGCCAATGGCAGCGGCAGCGGCGGCTGTCTCTGTTGGCACTACGAGCCAATCGCTTTCGGCCACCATCGCTGGTAGGTGCGGCTGTAAAATTTGCTGCAGGGTTTCACCATTGAGGATAAACCCAACACCAGGATAGGATTTGTGGTCGGGGTGAAACAGGCTGAGTAGGTTGTCATAGCGGCCACCCTGACCCACCACTTCACAGGTGTGCTCAGTACGAACTACCGCCTCAAATACCACACCTGTGTAGTATTCAAAGGTCTGCATTAGGCTCAGATCGAGCACTAGCTTGGGCGGGTTTGTAGTCAGAGTGCTCTCTAGTAGGTCAATCAGGGTCTTGAGACTATTTACGCTTTGCCGTTGCGACTCGCTTAGCTCTAGCTGGCTTACTTTAGTGAGGACAGCTCTTGGCTCTCCCCGCAAATCCATGATGGTTAGGGCTAATGTTTGTAGCTCCTCGGACAGTGGCAGAGTTTCTAAGGTGACGCGGTCTAGGTTTGCGATCGCAACTTTGACCCGCTCTCGTATAGCAGTCGGGAAAGGGGCCAGCAAAGACCCAGCTAAACTCGCTTCACTCAACAACAGGTGCCAGGTTTCTACCCCTAATGCCTTTAGACAGTCAGCCATAATCAGCAAAACTTCTATATCGGCTAGAGAGCCGCTGGCACCCAGCAATTCTACCCCCGCCTGATAGGCCTCCTGCTGACCGCCCTGGCTGCCTGTGGACGAGCGGCGAAACACATTGGCGTGATAATACAGCCGCTGGGGATAATTGCTGATCCGGGTCACCGCCGCCCGAGCAATTGACGCTGTTAGCTCGGGCCGTAGCCCCAAACGCTCACCCCGGCTATTGAGTTCAATCACTTCAGACTGCCGAATTGCGCCGCCCGCCATCAGCGTGTCCATATTTTCGACAGTGGAGGTAATAATGCGTTGATAGCTCCACCGTTGAAAAACGGCTTCAATGCGATCTTCAATCCAGCGCTTTTGCGCCACATCGACTGGGAAGAGATCGCGTCCACCCGTTGGGGGTTGGTAGGTCATAGCTTTACGACGGCTGATTGCTATACCAGCTTAAAACGTCAGGGGGATGACAGACTAGCCATCCAAACTACTTAGGAAACAAAATTAATTAGGCTCCCTTATTAGACGTACAGACGTTGCATGCAGCGTCTCTCCAGCATTAATTTTTGGCTCAAACCTTTATCCCTTACGTTTCTTGCCGCCAAACAAACCGCCAAATAGACCGCCAGGCTTATCAGATGCGCCAGAAGCGGTTGACGCTGAGCCCTTAGCTGTCCGCTTAGCATAGGTGTCCAGCTTCTTTCTGACATCAACGGCCATCTCGTTTTTAGGCTCCATCTCCAAGGCGCGATTGGTGTGGATACTAGCCAGTTTAAGTTGCTTGCTACGCATATACATCCGGCCCAACTCAGCATGACATTTAGGATTCTGAGGATGCGCTTTAACCGCTTCTCGTAGCTCAACAATGGCCCGCGAGAAATTGCCCTTATACTCAAACTCTTTGGCACGGTTAATAAAACTTTCAATGAGTTTGGCCCGGCGCTCACGGTGAGATAGAACGGTTACCTTACCCTCATCTTCTTCTGATGTAGCGCCTCCCCCATCGTTACCAGATGGCTGTTCTGGCTGCTCTGCTTGGCCAGATGACCCACCTTGACGCATCACATAGATAGCGTTGAGTTCACTAATATCACCAATGGCATCCATCACCTGGTCTAGTGACTCGTATTGCTTAAGCGCCAACGGCTCTAGGGCATTGTTATAGGCGTACTCTACATTATTGCTTTTAGCAACTTTTTTGAACTGCTCTGTAGAAAGCGATAGTAGAGCAGGTTGGGCCTGTAGCTGCTGTCCCTTTAACCTCAGACGGACTTTGTGCTCCACTGAAGACTTTTCTTGGCTCAGCTTCTCATAGGCTGGGTTTACCAGCTTAGAAAGTAGCTCACTGGCCTGCTGCTTCTGTTCATCGGTCGCTGCTCGCAAACTGTCAGGATGTAACTTACGGGCAATTTTGAGATAGCGTTTTCTTACCTGTTTCGCATCAGCATCCAGCGGCACTCCCAAAATGGCGTGGTGGTCTACTAGATCCAATTTGAATAATCCGCGGTTAACCTGCATCTTTGCGATCGCTGTTCGTGACAACTTATTTTAGTTTATTCGTCTTAGCAATTAATACCTGTAGTCAGATTGACGCTCAACATACGTAGATTGTGTCTAATAATTCTTTAGGAATCTAAAGCTACGATGCGGGCGCAAACTGAGGCAACGGGGTTACTTGACTCAATTCATCAACAACGGGCTGGTGTAGAGGGCCATTTGTGGCCACCAGCCGACCAGAGTAGATATCGAAGGGGGTACCATCGTAGGCGCTCACCCGACCACCGGCTTCTTCTACCAGTACTACACCTGCCGCTAAATCCCACGGAGACAGTCCTCGCTCCCAGTAGCCATCAAGACATCCAGCCGCAACATGGGCCAAATCAATGGAGGCTGAGCCGCCTCGACGCACCCCCTGACTCAGGTGAGTCAAGTGACAAAATTCAGCATAGTTATTATCAAGGACTTCTCGACGGTCATAGGCAAAGCCGGTCACCAATAAGCTCTCTGACAGCTTAGCTGTAGTTGAAACCTGGATCGGGTTGCGGTTGTGGGTGGCTCCCAGACCCTTTGCCCCCCGATAGAGATCACCCAGAATCGGGTTATAAACCACACCCACCATGGGTTTTCCCGACACCAGCAGCCCAATGGAAACCGCACAGAGGGGGTACTGATGAGCGTAGTTAGTAGTGCCATCTAGGGGGTCAATGGCCCAGAGCAAGGGATTGTCAAGCTGTCCTAGCTGCCCAGACTCCTCAGCTAAAATGGCATGGTCTGAAAAGTGTCGTTTAATCACATCCAGGACGGCGACCTCAGAGGCGCGGTCAGCCTCAGTCACCAGATCCCCAGAACGACCTTTTTCTTGAATAGACGATAAATTTCCCCAATACTTCTGGAGAACAGCGCCCCCAGCTAACGCCGCTTCAGTAGCAATATCTAGAAACCGCTGTAGATCGTCAGGGGTAGGCGCTGTAGTCATTGGTTACTCAATAGTGGAGTGGGGTTTGATCGTATAGATATTGACTCAACAGGCGCTGCACCTGCCCTATGGGGCAGAGGACTAGCGTGTCAAAGCTTTTTACCAGAACTCTGTCCGCTCGCCTAATCTTCGTCTAAAGGCAAACCAAACCGTACTTTACCTTTGCCAAAGTAACGACCAAATTGCTGCTCATAGACTTCGTCCTCATCCTGGGTTTCAACTTCCAGGTCAGTACGCGGGTAGCTAACACATAGCAACGCATACCCTTTCTCACGCAGGGCGGGGGAAAGCCCCATCGCTTCTGGCTGATCGATTTCACCTGACACAATGCGGACAGCACAGGTGGTACAGGCACCATTTCTGCAGGCAAACGGCAGGTCAGCGCCCTGGTTTTCTGCTGTATGCAAGACATAGCGATCGTCAGGTACCTGAGCCGTGTAGTGACGGTCTTTCTGACGATGGTAGATTTTAACGGTATGGGTTTGAGTCATAAAATCAGATTTTTTAAAAAGCAGCCGTGCTCTGCAATCGTTACATGCAATGCTCGTGGCACAAATGCAGCAGTCGCATAAATGCAATGGTCGCATGAAATAAGCACCACTTTCTGATAGTATATTCAGGCTAACGAGATTTAACTTGTTGGCGAAAATAGCCCTGGAGAGGTGGCCGAGTGGTCGAAGGCGCAGCACTGGAAATGCTGTAATGGGGTGACTCATTCGAGGGTTCGAATCCCTCCCTCTCCGTTCAATTTACTGACGACTTAGCCGGTCTAGTGCCAGAGCGATACCGCCTAGAGTAATGAGAATTACCCCGGGCCACTGGATTAGCTGTAGTGCTAACTGATTGCCCAGGACAACTATAGCTAGCAACGCTGTTACCAATGGGGTAGCTGCGGCCACAAGGGCTGTCCGTAATCCGCCCACTAGCCGCAGCCCTGTGTAGTGAAAGAAGTAACTAATGCTGGCGAGTACCCCTAAGCCAAGACCGCCCAAGAAAAATTGGCTGGTTAGATCTTGGGTAATCACAAGGGGGCGGATCAGCAGGACAACGCTGCTGAGAATTGCCATAACACAATGCTGAATTAAGCCAGCTGAGATAGGGTGGCTTTGGCGACTGTTTAGGCTATTGGTAACCACATAGAGGGCAAATGCGATCGCACTTAGCAACGCCACCGCCAAACTAGCCAGCGATAGAGGGCGCAATAGTAAAACCACACCCATGGCCATGGCCAACATGACCACAGCCCTTAAGAGATTCGGACGATCGCCATTGAGCCACCACAGCAGCGGTACTGCCAATAGAGGGTACGAAAATAATAAGGGAGCTGCGGTCGCGGGGCCCAAGGTGCCTGCCGCTTGAAACAATAAAACTTGAGCAAAAAAGTAAAAGACACCCCCACCTATCAGAGCAAACAGTCGCGGCATTGAGCGCAGTGACTGACCGACATCTCGCCAGACTGAGCGGTAGATTTGAGGGGCTAACAGCGCCAAAATTGGCACCAGCACCACCAGCTGTAGCCAGAGCAGCGCGTTGGCATTAAAGAAACTAAAGCTGTCTAGACCAGTTAGAGCCAACCCAAAAAAGTTGCCGCCTACGCTGAGACCGCCCACCAGCACAGTGATGACACTAAACCCCAGGGTTGCAACCGCACAGAGGACCATTCCCTTTTTTAGAGTGCGATCGCGTTTGGGGTTATCAACTAATACCGGGGCCGGATCAACCGTCTGACCACCATAGGGAGGCACCACTCGCCGGGTAGAGCCGGCAACCTGATCGGGGCGTGGGCGCTCTACATAGGTACGACTACCCGTGACGGTACTCCCTTCTTTTAAAGGACGATTATCAAATGCACTGGGTAAGACAGTGTCAGTCCGAGTGGGTGCTCGCCCTAGCTGATCGCCTAGCTGATCGCTCAGTCGAGCCACCAAGCTCTCTAAAATAACCTCTCCCTGCTGTTCCATGGTTTGCATACGGGTCAGCTGCTGAGCGAGGGCACTTTGGTAACTGCTGAGATCTTGCTGCAGGGCTCTCACACTGCGATTGAGAGTTTCCTCTAGGGAGTTTAGCCAGTCTTGGGTAGGCGTGGGCAATTCTGAAGAATTGGTGACATAGGCATGCAAATCGTCTCGCAAATTTTGAGCCAGTACTCGAGCCAACCGTTTAGCCCAGGCATTTTGTTGAGCCAGCTCTCGTTGTGAGAGCGTAATATCTGATTCATTTTTGAGGGACTGGTAGTCAATGTAAAGCTGGTCGTACTCCACACGCAGCGCCTCTAAATCGCTAATCAGGCGTTGCTTCTCCGTCTGAAGATACTCAATGTCTTGTGCCAGCTGATCAGAAAAGTGACGCTGCAGTGCCTGAAAGTCATCATCTAGTGACTGCAGCAGTGGGTTATTCCTATTCTGGCTTTCAGACTTACCCATGTTGATCCCTCTTATACATGCTCCGCCCGTAACATCAGTCCCTAGTCGGTTACCCAAGTAAGGCCATAAAGGGCTTTATACCCAAGTTTTGTATCGATGTCGACACTGTACCAGCCCAGTAGGAATCGCAAACTAATCACTTTTGTCAGAAAGTTATCCAATCTAGAAACCTTCACATGAACTAAACCAGTGAGTAAAAGCTTTATCCCACACTTAGAGAAACTTAATTCTGACGCTTTGCGCTAAAAACACATCCCATTGAATTGTCTGGGCACTATATTAACCTTGGTACATACAAGGAGTTTAGATAAAAAATAGATAGAGTAGCCTAGCGAGTACCCGATTCCAACATTTCATGTCAAATCCCCCCGAAAGTGTGACGTATCTGTGATGCAGCACATATAATGCCGACTTCGGCGCAGTCGGGTTGATAGAATCGCACTACGCTAGAAATGCTCATGGGAGTTAAGTTCAAGACTTTAGCAAGTATTCTGAGGCAGCTGATTTTAGGATGAAAAAAATCCTTATTGTTGATGATGACATCACATTGCGGTCTGCATTGACCCGCTACCTGCGAGAGCGAGGGTTTCAGGTTAGCCATGCATCCTCTGGGATAGAAGGACTCGCCCTCTTTGAGCAGGACCAGCCTGACCTTGTTGTCTCAGACGTGATGATGCCTGAGATGGATGGCTATGAGTTTTGTACAAAACTCAGAGAAATTCGCTCAGGCCAGCTAGTTCCCTTTATTTTTCTATCAGGTCGTGGTGAACTAGATGACCGCATTCAGGGGCATTCAAAAGGTGCCGATGACTATATCGTTAAACCTTTTCACCCCAAAGAGCTGATTGCCAAAATCGACGCTCAGTTAGAACGCTCTCGTCGTATGCACGCGGAAATTATTCGTCTGGTGCAGCAGATGCCAGCACCCGAGGCAGCTCAGCCGCCACCGCCAGAGCCTCTGCCTCTAACCCCGGCTGAAGAGAAGGTTTTTTGGGAAGTTATCCAGGGCTACACCAACAAGCAAATCGGTGAGCATTTGTTTATCAGTCCCAGGACAGTTCAAACTCATTTGAGCAATATTCTGAGCAAACTTTCCTTAGAAAATCGGTCTCAGCTAATCCGCTATGCGTTTGAGCATGGATACCGGCCAGCGAGTTCTAACGAGTCTAAGTAGATCGGCGGCAGGATGGTGGCTGAACTCTCTTGTGTTGCCTAGACATTGTGCGGTAGCCTGAGGTTTGGCGACTATTTGAACACTGTCTAAAGCAACGCCAGACGCTGGTGTTATAAACGCCCGATATGACTACATCCGCTGATTCCTCAACGGCTCTTCCGGTAGACAATGACAATACAGCTAAGCTTGCCGAGCAACTGCTGTCCAACAACTTGAAGCGTCAGCTAAGTGCTGTTAAAGAATTAACTGATACTGGTGAATCTGGCATTTTGATCCTGCTGGATTTTCTTAAGGCGGTTGATGAGCCTTCAGCGGCAGCAGGTAAAATTTACCAGTTACTCAGCATCAGTGAATCGGTAACGGCTCAAACTTTTTTAGCTGAGCGGTTTCCCAATGGTGTGGTCAAGCCAGTTTCTGATCAAGGTATTGATTACCAGCCACTGCAGACACTGCTCATCGCTCAAAAGTTTGAAGAAGCCGATCGACTCACCCTCCAAAAGCTGTGTGAACTGGCCGGACCCGCCGCTGTTGAGCGTAAATGGGTTTATTTTACTGAGGTAGACAGCTTTTCGATCAACGATTTACGCACCATTGATCAGCTTTGGCGAGTGTATTCAGAAGAGCGATTTGGTTTTTCTAAACAGCGGGAGCTGTGGCTTGGCCTCAACCAAGACTGGAACCGACTTTGGGAAAAGCTGGCCTGGAAATCGGGCAATATATGGACCCGCTACCCAAACGAGTTTGTCTGGGATGTATCTGCTCCGATTGGCCACTTGCCGCTGTCTAATCAGCTACGTGGGGTACGTATGATGGAGTTTCTACTCTCTCACCCTGCTTGGAGCCAATAAAGACCGAACGTCGCTGGCTTCTGTGGAATTCACCCACGGCCCGATACAGCTCTTCTGGCGTATCGACTAAAAATGTCGGGCCTTGGGCTTCAAGGGCGGTGCGATCGCTAAAGCCCCAGCTCACAGAGGCCACGGCTAACCCCTGACAGTGGGCGGCTTCAATATCGCGGGTTTCATCACCGATGTAGAGAATCTCTTCGGGGATTAGCCGATGGCGACGCATAATGCGACGGAGGCTGCGGGCTTTACCCAGCAGGCCAATATTGCCGTAGATCTGGCTAAAGACCGCTCTGAGACCGTGACGTTCTAAAAACGGACAAATCGTCGACGGTGCATTGGAGCTGGCAATCATAATGGTATGACCATCGGCCGTAAGCGCCAACAGTACATCAGCTAGCCGCTGAAAAACTTGAATCGAGCCAATATCTTGATGTAGCTCTCGCCGCACCCGACGCATTAAAAACGGTACTTGAAACAGGGGAACATTGGATTGTTCTAACAGCTCGGCGGTGCTCAGAGCGCGCAGATATTTCAATCGCTCCGGTGTTGTTTGCGGGTAGCCATAGTGACTTGCCAGGCGGTTAGTGATAGCGACGATCGTCTCTAATGTGTCAGCGATCGTACCGTCAAAGTCAAAAATGAGAACGGTCACGCGTGTGTGGTGTAAAAAACAATCTTGAAAATGGTTAAGGAATAGCGGCTAAGGGGGCAGCTGTATATCCTATCTATGCCCAAACTTAGAATATGGCTAAAGAAAAGGCTAAGCCGAGACAGCACTAAATCTTGAGTGAGGGGGTATCGCCTAGACAGTCGCTATCCGTGTAAATGCCCTACGTATAAACACTGTAGCCCTAAGGGCGGTTTATTGTGGTAACAAATTATCTAGCTTGAGCGCTTAACGCCAGCGACCCGAGCGGAGAATACTGATAATCAGCCAGATACCTAATAGCGTAGCAGCACCAAATAAACTAGTACTCAGCCACTGCAGCTGAACATTGGTTTGATTGCTGGAAATAATGGCCGCTCCAATAATCAGTGCTGCAACCACCGTGCTAAACGAACGACGATTAGCCGCCTGCTCAATACTGCGCTGTACATTGTTCAGGTCTTTGATATTAACATTCCAGGTCAGGGTTTCTTCACTCAGTCGGTCTAACAGAAACCCAAACTGTCGGGGAGCAGATAAAGACAAATTTCGAAACTCCAGTCCGGTGCGCAAAAGGGCTTGGAGAGGATCGTCTCCTACCAGCTGCTGACGAAATAGATCCACCATTAGGGGGCGAATTTCGGCAATTAGATTGATTTGGGGGTTAAACTGTCGGGCTACCCCTTCTAAATTGGCCAGGGACTTGGTAAATAGACCAATATTGGCGGGCCAGCGCAGATTATTACGGGTGCCTGCTTCTAAAATTTCGGCAAAAGCTGCAGCGGTATTAAAGTTTTGCAGAGACAGACCATAGTAGCGGGCCAGTAGCCGACTGTAGTCAAACTCTAACTTGGCTAAGTCCACATCCTGGAGGGGTTCTGCCAGCTGTAGTGTGAGCTGGGCACAGCGTTGGGCATCGGCACTGATGATGGCCAATACCATTTCCGTTAGGGTGGTGCGCGTCCGTGGGTCGAGTCGCCCCATCATGCCGCAGTCTAATAGGGCAATCCGACCGTCACTAAGGTAAAAAATATTGCCTGGATGGGGGTCGGCATGAAAAAAGCCGTCGATAAAGTATTGCTGAAAAAAGGTCCGAAATAAGAGCCGACTCAGGGTGTTGCGATGCTCAGCTCCCTGGGTGCCAGCTGACAGTAGAGGTTGGCCATCTAACCACTGCATGACTAACACCTTGGGCTGGGTCAGAGGCCAGATGATTTCAGGAATCACCAGCTGATGGGGCTCAAACCACTTGCTTTTAGCCTGGTTTTGGCGCAGCTGGTCGGTATAGGTGGCCTCGGTGGTAAAGTCCAGTTCGGCGTTGAGGGCACTGCTAAATTCGTCTGCTAGTGCCACCACGTTATAGCGCTGGCCAAACTGGGTGCTGGATACAAGTTTGGCGATATCCCGAATGAGGGCCATATCGCGTCGTACCCGCACCTCAATCCCCGGTCGCTGAATCTTGAGGGCAACGGGCTGACCATTTTTTAAGACCGCGCGGTGCACCTGACCAATCGAGCCAGATGCGATCGCAGTGTAATTTACCTCAGCAAACACCGCTTCTGGATCGAGCTGATCGTTTAGAAAGGAGCGAATTGCGATCGCATCCACAGGGGGCACGGTCGACTGTAGCGAACTAAGCGCCTCGATATAAGCCGGTGGCAGCAAGTCGGGGCGAGTACTCAGCAGCTGGCCAAATTTGATATAGACCGGCCCCAAATCTGTCAAAATATTGCGCAGCACAGCGGGAGGTGGAATATCGGGTTCTTCCGGGGCCTTACCCACCAACAAGCGCCGCATATAGTCCCAACCGTGGCGTAAAAACACCTCCACAATTTCGCCCTGTCGGGAAATAAGATTTGGCGTTAACATGCAGCCCTTCGTTAAAGTAGTGTCGGTTCGATGCTAACAGTTCCCTCAAACCATGTGGCTACGCAATCTCATTCTTATTTGTACAACGGCTTATCACATCTGGTGTTGTCGCCAGGAAGACCAAACACCACCACCAGGAGACATTTATGACATTGGCGATTGTAAGCTGCACCTCTATCGGCGCGGGCGGTCACGGCCCCATCAGCCAACAGTAGTTTTAGACCACAGTCTTGGGGGCATCGAAGGTTATTTATTAATCGACGAAATCGCTGAGTTTGCCGATGTCTGCATTTATGATCGAGCGGGCTATGGCTGGAGTTCTAATAGCCCTAACCCTCGCAACAGTGGCGAAATGATGGAGGAGTTTGAAGCGCTGATGCGTGAGGCCAATATTCCCCCACCCTATGTCTTGGTGGGTGACTCCCTAGGAAGCTATACCATGCGGCTCTATGCCCATACTTATCCAGATAACGTCGCGGGTTTGATTTTGACCGACGGTCTGCATGAAGATGGCATGGCCAGACTCCCCACCAGCCTGCAGCTGATGAAGGCTATTTTTACCGCTGGTTTTCTCATGTCTGTCGCCGGTTCGGCCCTGGGATTTATTCGAATTCTTCAACAGCTTGGCATCTTTCAACTCATTAGCCCCAAACTCAGACAATATAGCCAAGCGCAGCTTGCGCCGGTTTTACGATCCTTTGTGCGACCCAAGCATTGGTTTACCATGGCGCGTGAAATGTTGAGCATCAACGCCAGTAATGACCAACTCCGACAAACCGGCAGCTTGGGGGCATTACCAGTGATCAACATCAAAGCTAGTAACTTTTTTACCCCGGCTCCGTTACTAAAGCCCCTGCCGCTAGAAACCGCTGATGACCTGTGGACCAAGATGCACCACAATCTTATGCGGATCTCTAGCCAAAGTCTAAGTCTGCCAGCTCAAAGCAGCCACTTTGTTTGGGTAGATCATCCCGATACCATGTTGGAAGCGATTGATCGCATGTTGCTCAGACTGCAAAAAGAACGTCAGGCTTGAGGATAAGACCGCACCAAACACCTATGACGCTGGCAGCTTGTCAAGCTCGTTGAGCACAGCAGTGATGGTTGAATAGCGTTTGAGCGGATTAGGGTTAACCATACGGGTTAATAACTCTACCAATACATCCGGTAATTGTTTTTGACGATACCAGCTGCGTCGAATCACAAAGTAGCCACTATCTCCATAGACCAGTTCCTTTAAGGGCAGCTGCGTCAGGGCCTGAATCAAAGACACCCCCACCGTATAAAGATCACTACCCATATCAAAGCGACCTTGCAAAAATTCGGGGGCAAAGTAGGCCGCCGTGTCTTTTGGAAACAACTCTGTCAGGGGCAATGTTTGCTTAGACACCTGATGCACAATTGTCTTAAAAATACCGGTCCCTGTCCAAACCCAGCCCTTATCAGACTGACACTGGATTAAATCGTTTGGGTGCAAGCAACAGCTGCCTAACCCCCAGCTGTAGACCTGCTGCAACATCAACAGAATATCGGTCAGCACAGACACAATTGACCATTGATCGAGATCGCGCAGACGATGCAGGGATTTCCCCTTGATCATCGGCTGCACGACATAAAATGACTGTTCTTCACTAAAGTAGCCATAAATTTTATGGCTAGATGCCGTTTCCTTAAACAAGGTTTGTAGCGTCTGCGCTTTATGACTCAAAAGAATCTGACCAAACTCTACAAGACTAGGCTCATTGCTAGAGATATCAAGCTTTTGAATGATTCTGAAAGAGTCTTTTGGGTGTCGAGTATCTCGAACAATCCAGGTTTGGCCAATGGCAGAACGGCTTACGGTTTTTAAGTGCTGATAGGGCGGCGGCAAACCAGCAGGGGCGTCGCTCATAGGCCTACCTCACCGTTTGGTACTGACCCGCCGTCACAAGCGGTGCCTCTGACAGTTTTGTCTGAGTTGCGATCGCCTGACGCAGATCTGCCAGTGTGGCCTCAGCTGACGCTAACTTTTGTCGTAAACCTGCCATTTCCTGATGGTTGCCTTGCTCTGTCAGCTGTAAGGTTTGTGGGCTGGTTTCATAGTCCTGTAGTAACCGTTCCAGCTCGATCAATGCAATGGCGGCTCGTTCAATTTCTAGAATGAGCGTGCGGGCAACCTTGGTCCCATCCTGGGCTGAATGAGTAAAGGTTTGGACGTGATGGTGAAACCCGGCTGCTAGGCTATGCATCTGACGTCCGGCTTCACGGGTTTGACCCACGAGCTGAGCAATTTCTTCGGCAATGTATGAAAACCCCGCCATCTCTGGACCAGACTTGTGAACAGCAATCGAAGCCTGCATAGACAGCTGTCGAACCTGACGACTGACATCTTCAATCAGGGTGGATGTGGATTGAATGGTATCCAGTTCTGACTCTAAGAGCCGACCAATTCTGACAATTTGGTCGGTATTTTGACAGATGGCATTAACCCCTGCGAATGTGGCCTGAAACGCCTTTTTACCTTCTTTAGATAACACCTTACCAATCTGCATAAAGCGCTGGTTTAGGGTTTGGATTTTTTGAGATTGGCTCAGCAATTGCTGCTGTTGATTTTCAAGTAGGGCATTGCGTGATTTGATTTCATGTTGCTGAGCTTCTAACTGCTGAGAATAGGTTTCAGCATTGCCGCGAGCTTGCTCCAACAGCTGTTTTTGCTGCTGCATTTGACCATTGACAAACGCTAATATCTGAGAGTTTGCCAATAGCAGCGTATGGAAGTCTAACAGAAAGTAATTCTGAAAATCGGCAAGTTGGGGATGGTGAAACTGAACAACGATAGGCTCAAATAAATGTTGAGACGAGCGGGACAGTCCCTTTTGAGTGGCAATATCCACCCGTTCGTCATAGCTCAAAATCAGCGGGCTGCAGCAATGGGGATTAAGCTCTAGAAAGACTTGAATAGAACGTTTAAGAAAAATCTCAAGCGCGTAAGGCTGGCTAAGACCTTGATAGAGCTGATGACGGGAAATAGCGCCGACAACGGCGTCGTTTTCAATCACTAAAACCCCGGTCAGCCGTTGTCGCTGCTCAAATTGCTGAACGACTTCATTACCAAGGGTTTGGGGACTAACCTGCGCTTCTTCCAGTAAAAGGTCACCGATAGTCGCAGAATCAGTAAGTTGGGCCGTGAAACTCATAAATAAATGTAAAAATGCCGAGCTGGGGCATGGCTAATCGAGCTGGTGACTGGCAGTCACCCTTTCATGAGCATGTATTGAGGCAAAAATCCCTGAGTAAGCCTAATTTTGAAAGCCATTGTTCGCCCGTTGGCTAGAGCACAAGGCAGCAAGATGCACAATTCAATGTAAGTCGAATAACTAAATATGCTTAGTTATCCGTTATACACTACAAAAATTTTTCCTTGGTTTAAAACTTCGTACTAGACGTTGCGAGATGCTGAACGTATTTGACAGGGCAACCGTGGCTCAAGGCAACCGTGGCTCGAAGCAACCGTGCTGAGAACGGCTGGCCCTGCATTGCTAAACCGAAATAACTATGGGTTAACGACTACAATAAAATCTGGTTGGTATATTTCATTAGCTCTGAGTCTTTAGGCTGATGAGTGCTGGCCAGCATTCTCCCGATAGCAAGCCTCTACTACAGCGGTAAACTGCAATGAGTACACAGTCTGACCGAGTTTTAATTTTTGACACCACCCTGCGCGATGGGGAGCAGTCTCCAGGCGCGACCATGAATGTTGAAGAAAAGCTCGCGGTTGCTCGTCAGCTAGCTCGACTGGGTGTGGACATTATTGAAGCCGGGTTTCCCTTTGCTAGCCCTGGCGACTTTGAAGCAGTGCAACGGATTGCCCAAGAGGTCGGGACAGTCGATGGCCCCACTATTTGTGGTCTAGCACGAGCCACTAAGCAAGATATCGAAGCCGCCGCCCGAGCGATTGAGCCTGCCGATAAAGGTCGCATTCATACCTTTATTGCCACTTCTGATATTCACATGAAGTACAAGCTCAAGAAGTCGCGGGATCAGGTGCTGGCTATCACCGATGAGATGGTGCGCTTTGCCAAAGGCTTTACAGACGATGTGGAGTTTTCCCCGGAGGATGCAGGGCGTTCAGAGCCTGAATTTTTACATCAGGTGTTGGCGGTTGCGATCGCAGCCGGGGCTACCACCATCAATATTCCTGACACCGTTGGCTATCTCACCCCCAGCGAATTTGGCAACCTGATTAAGGGCATCAAAGATAACGTGCCAAATGTCGACCAGGCCGTTATCTCGGTCCACGGACACAATGACCTGGGTCTGGCGGTTGCTAACTTTTTAGAGGCGGTTAAAAACGGAGCCCGCCAGCTGGAGTGCACCATTAACGGCATTGGTGAACGGGCCGGAAACGCTGCGCTTGAAGAATTAGTGATGGCGATGCATGTGCGCCGTCAGTACTTTAATCCCTTTTTTGGTCGTCCGGCGGAGTCTGAAGCACCGTTAACCAATATCAACACCCAGGAAATTTACAAGACCTCAAGGCTGATCTCCAGCGTGACCGGCATGCTGGTACAGCCCAACAAGGCCATTGTGGGTGCCAATGCCTTTGCCCATGAGTCCGGCATCCATCAAGACGGCGTGCTTAAGCATAGGCTCACCTATGAGATTATGGATGCCCAAACCATTGGTCTCAACGATAACCTGATTGTTTTGGGCAAACACTCGGGTCGTAATGCCTTTCGTACACGTCTGCAGGAACTGGGCTATGAACTATCAGACCAGGAACTCAACAAAGCATTTTTGCGGTTTAAGGAACTGGCGGATAAGAAAAAAGAAATTAGCGATCGCGACCTCGAAGCCATTGTCAACGACGAAACCCAGCAGGTGGCAGAGCATTACAAACTAGAGCTAGTACAGGTCTCCTGCGGCAATAACGCCCGGCCCACGGCTACCGTTACCATCCGCACACCCAGCGGCGAAGAACTTATGGACGCCGCAATTGGCACAGGGCCAGTAGATGCCGTATACGAGGCCATTAATCGAGTCGTCAATATGCCCAATGACCTGATTGAATACTCAGTGCAGTCCGTCACCGCTGGGATTGACGCCATTGGTGAAGTTACAATTCGTCTGCGCCACAATCAGCGTATTTACTCGGGGCACGCCGCCAACACTGACGTTGTGGTCGCCTCAGCCGATGCCTATATGCAGGCGCTTAACCGACTCTATGGCGCGACCCAAACTGGCGAGTCGATTCATCCACAGCGAATGGCTGTACCTGCAGGTACTGGCGTGTAGGGCACAATAGAGGGGTGGGCTTAGAAGTATTAGCAAGCAAAGACCATGCATCCCTTACTGAACATCGAAATTAGTCAGATTGGCATTGCTGAACGAATACAGCTTGCAGAAGACCTCTGGGACAGTATTCTGTCAAATCCTGAATCACTACCTGTGACAGACAGCCAAAAGCAAGAGCTTGACTACCGCATGGAATCATATCGCCAAGCTCCAGAAACTGGAAGTAGCTGGCAGGCGGTTAAAGAACGGCTGAGTAATTTGTGAAGAGAATACGATTGTGGTGATTACCTGTTTCCATGCCAAACGGAATGCTAAACGCTGGCAAAAACGGGGGGAATAATGCCACGAACATTTCCGCACTAATAATGTCACAAACATTTCTGCACTAGCGTCTCGTCTGCAATATCCATTCCGTAGATACATAGCAGACTGAATCATAGGAGTAATCATGTAGATATCTGATGGGCGCATGCAGATTTTTCATGTACTGCATACACCCATCGTTTGCCTGTATTCTATTGGTCGGAGTATGCCAGCTAAAGATTAGTACAAAAATACTCACAAAGTAGCGGACAAGAAGATACATGACCCATCATCACAATTCAACAATCATCTATACCTTTACAGATGAGGCACCGGCTCTGGCCACGTATTCTTTCTTACCGATTATTCAAACGTTTACAGGTGCAGCTGGCATTACTGTCGGAACCAGCGATATTTCTCTAGCCGGTCGAATTATTGCTAATTTCCCTGAGTATCTGACCCAAGAGCAACAACTGCCAGATGCGCTGACCCAGCTGGGTGAGCTGGCTAAAACCCCAAACGCTAACATTATTAAGCTGCCTAATATCAGTGCTTCTATCCCTCAGCTAGCTGCAGCCATTAAAGAACTACAGGAAAAGGGCTACAGCGTTCCCGATTATCCCGCCGAGCCCAAAAATGAAACCGAAGCTGAGATTAAAGCTCGATATGCAAAAGTCTTGGGTAGTGCCGTTAACCCTGTTTTGCGCGAGGGTAATTCCGATAGACGAGTGGCGTTAGCCGTCAAACAATATGCCCAAAAACACCCCCATCGAGTAGGAGAATGGAGCGATAAGTCAAAATCTCACGTTGCCCATATGGATAGCGGTGATTTTTACGGTAGCGAGCAATCGGTTGTTGTTAAAAAAGCGGGCGACGTTAGAATTGAACTTGTCACAGTCGATGGGACAATTAAAGTCTTAAAAGAGAAAACGGCTGTGTTAGCGGGAGAAGTGCTTGATGCAGCGGTGATGAGCGTAAACGCTCTGCGAGAATTTTACACAAAAGAGATTGACGCAGCTAAACGAGAAGATATTCTGCTCTCTCTCCATGTGAAAGCAACCATGATGAAGGTATCTGACCCAATTTTGTTTGGGCATGCTGTCACCGTTTATTTCAAGAATGTTTTTGACAAGTACGCTGATACCTTTGCAGCACTCGGGGTGAATCCCAACAATGGTTTGGGCGATGTGTATGCCAAACTCAAAACTCTCCCTGATGACCAGCGTGCCGCTATCGAAGCTGCCCTACAGGCGACCTATGACAGCCAGCCTAAGCTAGCGATGGTTAACTCCGATAAAGGCATCACAAATCTCCATGTTCCTAGCGATGTTATCATCGACGCTTCTATGGCTGCAGCGATTCGTAGCTCTGGCAAAATGTGGGGGCCTGATGGCAAACTTCACGACACCAAGGCGATGATTCCTGATCGGTGCTACGCCACTATGTACCAGGAAATTATCAAGTTCTGTCAGGAAAATGGGGCCTTTGATGTTACCACCATGGGTAATGTCTCAAATGTTGGTCTGATGGCTCAAAAAGCTGAAGAATATGGCTCCCACGACAAAACCTTTGAGATTTCGACCAGCGGCACGGTGCGCGTCGTCACCTCAGATGGCCAAACACTGATGGAGCACCGTGTGGAAAGGGGCGATATCTGGCGGATGTGCCAAACAAAAGATATTCCTATTCAAGACTGGGTAAAACTGACCGTCAGCCGCGCTAGAGAAACCGGTGCATCTGCCATTTTTTGGTTAGATAAGCACCGTGCCCATGATGCCAACATTATCCAAAAGGTAAATGAGTATTTGCCAAATCACGACACAACAGGTTTAGATATCAAGATTTTGCCCCCAGCCGATGCGATGCGATTTACCTGTGAGCAAATCAAAGCAGGTAAGAACGTTATTTCAGTGACAGGCAATGTTCTGCGAGACTATCTAACCGATCTTTTCCCTATTCTTGAGCTAGGCACCAGCGCTAAAATGCTTTCTATCGTACCATTACTGGCGGGTGGTGGACTATTTGAAACTGGGGCCGGTGGGTCTGCACCCAAGCACGTGCAGCAGTTTGTTAATGAGGGACATCTACGTTGGGACTCCCTCGGTGAGTTTTTAGCCCTAGCCGTCACTCTAGAAGATGTGGGTCGAAAAACAAATAATGAAAATGCATTGATTTTGGCTGAAGCACTGAATAAAGCAAACAGTCAGTATTTACAAAATGCAAAGGCTCCATCTCGTAAAGTCCATGAGTTAGACAATCGTGGCAGTCACTTCTATCTAGCCATGTACTGGGCTCAGGCACTGGCAGAACAAGATAAAAATCTAGCACTCAAGGCCAAGTTTACCAAGCTAGCCCAGCAGCTAAGAGAAAATGAGGGCAACATTCTAAATGAGCTGAACTCAGCTCAGGGTAATCCGGTGGATATTGGTGGGTATTACCTGGCAGATACGGAGAAGATCACTCAGGCAATGCGACCCAGTACGACTCTCAATACGGCACTGGGGTCAGTTTAGTCTGATTTGTTTAGTTTCAGGGCAACATATTTGCCCTGGAATTTTCCAACTGTAGTTCCTTCTGAATACACATCAGCAGCGAGGATAATTCTACCTTTGCCACGTTTAGCAAGCGTTGTAATAAAGCGTTGCCAATGCCGTTGCTCGGGGGCAAAACAATGGGCCTGGAAATCTCCTATTGCAGGGTTGGTATAGTCTAAACTGTTGCTCTGAATAACGATACGGCTGGGTATATCTAAATTCTGTAGCTGCACATGCACATAGGTCCAGGCAGAAAGAATCGCCAATGTCGAAATACTGCCACCAAATACCGTGTTGCGATGGTTAATGTTGGGCACTAATGGAGCCGACAAGACAACACCACCTTTATCAATAGAGATAACGGATACCCCCATCGCTGCGGATAAGGGAATATGTTCATGCAAATAAAGCTCTACAGCAACACAGTCAATAGCCATATTGTCTAGGGTTTAGGGTTTGCCGTAATGATAAACGGCATTGATCAGATTTTCAGGAGTGCCAATATCGAGATAATGGCCGGTTTCAAAGGGGATTGCCTCTACTCGAAGATTGTTTGCGATCGCATCTACAATCACATTCCCAATCGGCATCTCCGTATACTCGGGCATCTCCTTAAGCAAGACAGGAGATATCTCCCCAATTAACGTCTTGTGTTTAGCCTCAACAACCTGGTGCAAAAATTCTGTAAAACTAGGTCGCCAAACAGCAATGGCCCACATGTAGCGCAAATGGGTGAGCTGAGACTTTTCATAAATTCCCGACACCAGACCATTTTGGTCAAAATCGACCAGGCCCACCTTATCGGGCTGGTCTGTGGGAAATAGCCCCAACACCACATCCGCCTGGGTAGTCGTTAGACGCTCGACCAGCTGAATATAGGCATGGGTGGGATTAAACAAAATATCAGGAAACCCCATAGCCACAATGGCATCTTTGACAAAGGGATATGCCTGATCGAGACTAAACGGCACCCCAAAAGGGACATGGACCGTCAGATAAGCCAGCCGCATATTTAGCTGAGAGCCATCCCCTAAATAGGCTGGAATATCCCATTTGCCCGGTCGTAAAATCAGAAAGGTTTCTTGCACCCCTGCCTGCCCCATAGCTTCTAGCAAATACTGACAGGCCGCCTTAGGCCGCATCCCTTTACCCGCTAGGGGTTGAAACCCGATAGGAAACAGCTCTTTGCTCATGGGCAGCGGGCTGATGCGGCTGCCCTGGCCTGCCGCTGGCAATAGACCAATAATTTTCTGTGGAGTGACGGTCATGGTGCAGTCAGTAATTGGCGATGGGTACAGCGTAAGCTGGCGACGTGGGCTTGGGTTTCAAACGTTGAGGGTGCAGCAACTGTTTGGACTTGGTCAAATCGAACCGTAGCACGAGGCAGACTGATAGTCTCTGCCATCGCCTTTTGAGCAGCAGGTTCCAGGTGATGGTATAGCAAACTCAAATGAGGATCGAGAGCAGGCGGCTGAGCATGGGGAATCGCAGCAACTAGCTGGTTGACCAACTGCCCCAATGGCGGACTTGAGACCAGCTGAACATACAGAGTTTTAGAAAAGCGTGACTCCCACTGAATGGTGTCTATCACTAGCTCTATGGGGGCCACCGACGGTAGCTGTGTTAAGGCAGGTGCTGGCCCACTGTAGAGCGTCACATGGGGGCAAAAAGGGATGGTCCCAAACCGTTTGGCCAGGGTATTAATAACCCCTTGAAAGTAGGTCAGATCGGGTTCTTGGGGAACTAACCAAAACGAATAGTAGGATGCTGACATGGTTGGGTGCGATCGCGCTGACTTCTCAGTTCGCAACTCAACGTACATTACTAAACAAACTATCCATCAATGCTCCATAAAAAAATTTACGTAACCGACACAGAGCATTCAATTAATTCAATTAAATATCACTACTTATTCTGGAATGTTCGCTCCATTGACCGTATCTAGTCTTTAAGTTCTTGATGTCGCTGCGTCGTGATGAGATGAGATTCAACCTTTATTACTTTTATTGGGCTGCCTTTTTATTTATTACAGAAGTTTATATCGCTATTTTTATCAATGACGATCTAATTCGACCCTATGGGGGTGATTTTCTAGTCGTCATCCTGATTTATGCCTTTATTCGAGCATTCTTCAAATATTCAATGATTCAGACAGCGGTGGGAGTTTTACTATTCTCATTTTTAATCGAGATACTGCAGCACTTCAAAATAGTCGAAGTGCTTGGGTTAGAATCTTATCCACTGGCTAGAACTGTTATTGGCACATCCTTTAGCTGGGAAGATTTTATTGCCTATAGCCTCGGCATTGCTGCCACTTTAGCTGCCGAGAAATTCGTAGGTCCCCGACTTAAGGAACAACACAACATGTCGATAAAACAATAGTGGTTCCTGTAAAAATCTAATCATCGCTATCTAACCAAAAGCCAGCGTGTAATCTCCTATGCCCCCAACAAGGCCCATTCCGCTGGTGAGTCAGTCGTCATCGCTACCGGCAACCGCGTAGTATATCTCATTAGTGTTACTAATAAATGTAATCGCGCTGTCGTCTGTGACGCTTCCCAGGAACAAAAAGTCACCGGTCTCATTCCAAAGGATGCAATTGCTGATTTAGAGGATGAATCGGTCTGGATTAGTGATTATTTAACGACATCTCACAGCTAAAACCATCCCGAGGATCAGCAATGCCCAAAGGATTAACACCGGATTAATTGCTGAACCAGCTGCTGCAGTTTCAATTAGCGATCGCAAAAATCAGACTCTTGTCGCCCTGCAGTCCTAGCCACCAACTCGATAATGAAGCAACAGAACACCATTGTTATAAACCTTTCGGTCAATCAGCTGTAAAGCACTTTGAGCAATCGACTCAGCAAATAATGGAATCCCAGCACCCATTAAAAATGGATTTACTTTCAAGATCAGACTATCAATCAGATGTTCAGCAAAAAGCGAGGTGGCTAATACACCACCTCCACACAGCCAAATCCCTTTACCATTTTCCTGTTTTAAGCGCTTAACAGCATCAGCGGCATGCTCTGAGACAAGCACAATATCTTCATGGGGGCTTGCTTGCATACTACGAGAAAAGAGATATTGCCGCAGATGTGAGTATGGGCTCAGCACACCATCCTGTAAACCAATTTCATAGGTTTTTCGACCCATTAAAACCATATCAAACCGCTGATTATCTGCCTCGACGCCCATAGCCTCGCGAAGATGGGAGGGTACCGTCTCAGGAAATAAGGAAAAAATGTCTGAAAAGTACTCGGGATCTTGAGAAAAACCTGCGTGGGAACCATCTGTGTGGGCAATAAAACTATCCACACTGCAGGCTACGTAATAAGTCAGTTCTCGCATTATGTCTGTTTCTCTATAGATACACCTACTCTATATCAGCTGGCTGATAAAAAAACAGGCTGTATAAATGATGTAGCAGAGAAAGCAAAAAAAGAAATTTGCTAAATTTTGCCACACTCGCACAGCCTGAAGAAAACAACCGAGCTAGTAGCTTAATTAACTTGAATACTCTCTATCTTCCAATCACCTGGAGAATGATTAAACGTAGCGACAAAGTCTGTTTCGCTCCAGGGTTGAATTGTGTCAATATCCACAGTTTGAACAGACTCAGATTGCTCATCTTGTTGCGAACGAATGGTTACCGTCACATTGTTAGCAGCAGAAAGACCATTGTTCAGCACAGTTCCTCGAATGCTATTTCCTTCAACACGAGTACCCACCGTCCATAAGCTGGCCAACGCATCCACAGAATAGGAGGAGGTTATTAGCTTACTACGCTTATTGGCTCTAGCATTTGAGAACCGAGGGGTGGGGCCTTGAGACAGTCGTTCCTGAGCATTAAGTCGCTTGCCATTGCACTCGGCAAACTCATCAGATTGCCCCTCACCCTTGGCATGGGCATACAGGTTGCGGCGTAACTCCAGAAGAGTCTGACGATGGTCAGGAGAAATCGTCGGGGACGTGATTAACGTACCGGATATCTCAATAGCTTTGTACCAGTCTTGGTAACAGATAGCCTCTTTTAAGTTGTCTGGAATCTGCACAGGAGCTGCAGCATTAGCACTTTCAGCAGTCGCAGCAGTGCCAGCTAGCGCTAGTAACGAAACAATAACAGTGGGGGCTTTCATATAGAGCTGAAAAAACAGAGCCTTAAAACACTACTTGCTTATGCATTCAAACGGAGAGCACCCCATGCAGGATTAAATTTATAAAGATGCAGTGAGTTTTGTAGTTTATGTACGGAATTGCTTGTTAGGGCTTGTATAAGCGCACATTTAAAGGTCATTCGCGACAAAAACTTCCTAAAAATACTCTAACAAATTTATAATCCATCTGCTTGTAAGTACAACATTGACCGATGGCCATACCAACGCCATCACTCAACGGCTCTAAATACTGACCAATCAGATTAAACTAATCAAATTAAGTTGTTGTTTACAGAGGCAAAAAGCTGAGTTTCGCCGAGAAAATCGGTTAAGTTGCTAGCATCGTAATAGGGTCTGTTTATACTTTTCAGAATATGCCCTCATTCCATGTGTTCAATATAAGCGGTCCAGGTTTTTAAGGATGCAACAAACCAAACAGAGTCAAAGAATAGCTTATCTGCGATCGCACATTCTCTCTTGTCCACCTCACGACGAAATAAAGACAACATTGGTTATCTCATTTAAAGTCTCACCCTGACATTGGATAACGGGATAGATGTGTGCGATCGCACATTTTAGAAAGCATAGGTAACTTTGATGATAAGGTAAGTGCCCCCAGCACTGTAGGGACGACGGTAATTTGGCATCCTGAGATCGGCGGTGATAATTAACATTGGGGGGCCCAAATGTGTGCGGTCGTTTGAAGGCGATGCATTCCATTGTTAGGATAAGTACGAAAGATATTTATAGTAAAGAATACGCCCTACGCCTTCTGTAGCTTCGCCTTCAAAAAAAGCTAGTAGCGTGTTAGGGGCATTGAGGATACGTGGCATAGATTCTAGTTTGCCTTGGGTTTCTGTTGAAACAGTGCCGACAATTGTTCTAGCCTGACCATCTGATGCAGTGTGTTTAACAACTATCAGTTTTCCAAAAGTTAAAGCTATATCTTTAAAGGGTTCTACAGCTATAAGAATATCAGCCGTGGCATTTGCAAGCTTTTGGGTCGATTCAATTCTCGTTCTTTCTGGTTGTGCTTTGAGATTTTCTTTTTCACGTCGATAAAGCTCTTCCCCTTCCCTTGTAACTTCTTCAATTCTTCCAGGTGTTAAGATTTTAGTCACTCTATATCGAGTCTTACTAAAATAAGGACCGTTTTCTTCTACAAGTATTTTTGGCTCTGTGTAGTCAGCGGCGTCTATGTAGTTCGAGGTCGCAATTTTTAGTTCTATAAGGTCATTTTGGTCTATTTTCTTGTCAAAAATCTTGAGGATGAAAGTTTCTTTTGTAAAACTAAGAATATTTTTTTGAATTATTTGGCGTGAATATAATCGGAGCTTTATAAGAAAAGGGAGATTAGCCCCATGGAGATCAGCATTACGGAGATTGGTGCTAAGAAGATTAGTATTACGGAGATTAGCATTACTGAAGCTAACCCCACGGAAATTGGCACCACAGAGATTGGCACCACAGAGAAGGGTACTACGGAGATTGGCATTATCAAAGTTTGCATTAGTGAGGTTAGCTTCACGAAGAAAAGCACCAAAAAGATCAGCACCACAGAGATTGGCATTATCAAATTTGGCCCCATGGAGAAGGGCACCACGGAGATCGGCAATACGAAGGTTAGCATCACGGAAATCAGCACCAAAAAGATCAGCACCCGCAAGGTTAATACCCGTTAGGTTAAACCCCCGAAGGTTAGCATCCCGGAGGTTAGCCATACCAAGATCAACACCATTGAAGTTAATATCACTGAAGTTAATATCACTGAGGTTAACTTCAATAAGATCTCTAGATACTCTCGGATTTTCTTTTCTCCATTGATTCCAAGCCTCCGAACCACAGAGCAAAATTTCTCGGAGGTCAAATCGATCTGAATCCTTATCTGAATCCTTAGATGCATCAATTGCCACTGGAATTTCCTCTATTTACCAATACACTAGGAGCTTCACTATAACAGCTGTTCCTGTAATTAACTCTGTTCTCATTACGCTTGATAGTCAAATAGTGAATTGAGATAAGCGGCGTTAATGTCTGTGTTTTTCCTTCCATATTGCATAAGATGCAGGGAGAAAACATCTTATGCAGGTCATTCGGTTGATGAGATCAGAGCAGCAGTGGGCCAGTGCGATCGCCTTTGTATGGGTTAGCTGGGTTTGGTGGATAGCCCTGGTATAACTCAGGGGAAAAGTTCTACATCACGAGCAATCTGCCAAACTCGACAGTTACAACAATGGGGCTCATCTGGAAACGATACCCGGATTTGTGCAGCGATGACATTAGCCCGCTCCAAATCTGACAACAACCCTAAGTCACTAACATCTGAGGGGCTAAAGACACCAGGAAACTTCCCACAGTTAGTCAGTACACTGTTACCGTCTTCGTCATCAACAATATCAAAACCACAGAACTCAAACTTTTGGGGCACTTGGTGCAGGCAAGTAGGGTGTTCGAGCATAGCCAGCAACTGATCTTGACCAACACGCCAGTTAATACGTTGACGGAGGTAAGCTACATCGGTGAACCAGGTGACACGAAAATCTGCCTGGACATTATGAGACCAGTCTTCATCAATCAGATCTTCAATCAGGTCAGGGCAAAGAAGACTATCTAGCGTAACAACTTCACTAAGGGGTTCGCCAAAAAATAAGATACCCATCAGATTGGAACAATTTTGATATCCCACTTGGGTAAAGTCTCAGATCGTTGCCACTTTTGTTGATACGGTTCTAACTCATCAGGCGGAACCATAATACCCTTCTCGTAGATCC
>JBCDIX010000066.1:0-37861 GCA_038748405.1 Cyanobacteria bacterium P01_H01_bin.21
TATCCTTTTTTACTTAGTGTATGATGCTATCTATTTTTCTTTACGGGGTGGGTTTTGGGGGGGGGGGGGCTGCTCAGGGCTTTCCCCCCTGAAACCCCCCGTTCGTGGGGGACTAACTCCCCCACACCCCCTGAAAAAATATAGTTCTTATTCCTGAGGGCAGATTTGGGTGTTCGGTGGGGTGGTTACGCTGCTCCGCATGCGCTCCACACCGTAAAACAGAAGTTATCTGCCTATGGGTGGAAGGTTTGACCCTACATAAAAGTGCCTTCTCAAAAAACGCCCTTTGTAGTTCTAAACTGCTAAAGGAGATTCCTTGGATAACCCTTTTTAGAATTTCTCGTTTCGCAAAACGAGAAATTCTAAACCGCTTCGCCGCCCCCCCCCTCTCAACCCAACTCGCTACTTGCCGCAACTCTCCAGTCCGCAGGGTCTTAGGGCGGCGGTCCGCCCTAACCAGGGGGTTTGGGCTTCGACGTGAGCTCAGCCGAACGTGAACTCGGAGGGACCCCAAGCAACCGGTTTTGCCATAATCCAGCACTTAAAGCAGCAACCCCAAGGGATGTGGGAAACTCGGAAGGACCCCAAGCAACCGGTTTTGCCCCTAATCCAATACCTAAGCAGCGCTTTTAGGGAGAAATCTCCTCCCTAAAAGCGCGTCATCCCTACCCAACCACCTTACTCATCACCTGTTTCTCCTTCTCCCGTGCCTTCTTTCCATATAGCCGCTTATACCGTCCAGTAATCACCCGATTCAACTGTCGCTCCAGCTGAATCACCGCTCTCTCCAACCAAGGAATTGTCTTGCCAAACGTAATCTTACGAATCAATGGTCGTAAAAACGCATAATGACGACGATGACCCAGTCGCTTATAGCGCTTCTTAAAATACTTATCTTTGTCCAAGTTCCACTTCTTACGAAACCGCTTGAGACTCTTGACTTCCCATTCATCGCTCCATCGCAGCATAAAGAATGCTAAATCTGACCAACGATAGAGAATATCGGGCACATAAGTAACCACCGATTCGGGTTCGCAGTAAATCTTACCGCCTGCCTGACTTACATTTAGACAAAAATCAATATGCTCGCGAGTGCTGAGCAGTTTTTCATCCAATGCTCCAATTTCATCAAAAATAGAGCGTTTAACCAGCATGCAGTGAAATTCTGCAAACTCACAGGAGCGGCGCTGCAGTTTATCTTGAACATCAATAACCGGGCGGTTCACAAAATAATGCTTTTCATGCACCCGACGCAGGGTCTTATCGCCCTGAAGTTCGGTGAAAATTCTTGCCTCACCACCAGCCAGGTGAATCTTTTCGTGCAGCGGCTTACCAATGCATGTCAATGGGCAGATAACTGCTGCATCCGTTTCTTTCGCACACTGCCACAGTTTCTCTAACCAGCCTGGAGAAACATGTACATCGTTATCAACGAACAACACATAGTCAGTTTTTACCTGGCGTAAACCAAGATTCCGAGCCTGGTTGGGTGCCAGAAAATGCTCGGTACGCAACAGAGCAAACTCTCTTTCTTCAGCAGCCTGACTGAGATAGTGTTGAACAGATTTAGGAGAACCACCGTCTACATACACTAGCTCAAACGGTAGTGTCGTATGCTCGTAGATACTATCCAAAGACTGTTGGGTATAGCTAAATCGCTCCCTTGGGACTACCACGATTGTGATATTAGAGTGGTGAGACTTAGCGTCTGATTTATTAGAAACAGTAGTGATGGTAGAAGTCATTTTACGAACCTCCAAAAACTAAGATGCAAGAACGGCAAGGGGACGTGTTAATACCTGGCGATAGACCTTAGCCCAGTTTCGTTGCTCAACGATGGGTGCAAGCTGCTGCTGTACGTTGGCTTGAGCCGCTCGGCCTAAACGCTGTCGGAGTTCTGGGGACTGGGCTAGAGTTAAAATCGCGTTCCTTAGCTCACTGCTAGAACCCGGTGGTACCACCAAACCGGTGTAGCTGTTAGCTAAAATCTCACCAATTGCGTCAACGCTAGTACCGACAATAGCTCGACCGGCAAGCATTGCTTCAAGTAAAGCATTGGGACAGCCGTCGTGGAGTGAAGGAATGGCATAGACATCCATATAGCGAAGGTAGGCCATGCCTTCAGTGCGGGGGATCATGCCTGTGAGTAAGGTATTGTCGGCCATACCGCTGTCACGGATAGCAGCCTCCCAATAAGGGCGTTCGCGCTCGGCAAAATCGCCAACCAATAACAAAGTAAGGGGGATAGTCTGTTTGATATCCGCACAGGCTTCTAACAGATATTCCAACCCTTTTTTGTCACGAAAGCGACCAACAGAGCCCACCACTAATCCGTCTAGTCGGTCGGCTAAAGGGGGCGTAGGTAAGTCAGAGAAATCGACAGGCTGAATCGAATTCCAAAACGCACTAGATTTCTCTTTGAGAGCTGGTACCAGTACCTGACCGCGCCGCTGCAAATCTTGACTGACAAAAGTAACCCAGTCTGAGCTTTCCAAAATCCAGCTAATCTGACCGTGTTGCTTTGGGCTAAATACGTGTTTGTGTAGGTCGCTGCCCCGTACACTATTGATAACGGGGATGTCTTCTTCTTTAGCTAAGAGTGTGGTGATAAAGCCAGTCTCATTAATAAAAAAGGCATGGAAAAGATCAAACTGATGCTGACGCTGCAGCTGTTTGAGTTGAAAATAAATCTCACTGCGATAATCTTGCAGGATTGGTGTATTTGAACGACTGGCTGGGGTCAGACGGTGAACCTGAATCCCGTTTTGGTCTGTGGTGGTACAGGCGGAACGGTGATATCCTTCGGCCTTACGCTGCTTAGAGTGAAAGACGGCAACATGGACCTGATAGCCAACATCTCGAAGTAGGTTAGCAATCCGGGCTACGGATTCGCCAACACCGCCCACATCGGGGGGAAACTCTAGGGTGGTTATGCAAACTTTAGACTGTGCCATAGATTTGAAAAGTCTGACGAAATGTGTGGTTCCCTACAGGGACTTGTTGCTGATGTTTTTTGGGTACAGAGGCTAGAGCGCTGAACAAATATGCTCTAAACTAAGGCTTCTGTCTTAAATAGGGCCTTAACACGGGCGGCCGTAATCTCGACACCACGAAGGCAGAAATCTTGTGGCTTAGGATTATTGCTCAATGCTTGTCTGATCTTCAGGGAAAAGAAGATGGGCTCAAGTTCATCAGGATCGATAACTGTAACAACGCCCAGATTTTCTAGGCGGGTAGATCGTAGTCGTTGTTCTTGGTCATCATTGCCGGTAAAGGGTAGCTGCATGGCTCGAACACCCGTCTGCAAAATATTTAACGTTGTGTTGTAGCCAGCCATACTAATGGATAAATCAGCCTTAGCCATGTAGCCTAGCAGGTCTGGGGTGTAGCGCTGTACGGTCAGATTTGAGCGGGTCTCTGCAATTGCCTGCAGACGGTCGTATACCTCATCAGGAGAGAACGGCCCGGTAAACATTTGAATGTGATGGGGAATTTTGTCTTCTAAAAACTGACTGGTTTCAGCAACACACTGCAGTAGTTCATGACCAAAGCGACCGCCGCCAACACTGGCGAGAATCATTGGCGGGTCTGCCTCAGACTTGGTGGTAAACTCTCGGTCAACGTCGGGGACTACATAGCCTGTATAGTGAACTTCGCAGGTCAGATCGTTGACTCTAGAAAAGCTGTTTTCTAGAGGTAAAAACTTAGGATCGCCATGGATCAAGAGTTGATCAAAGTAGCGATTCATTAGTTTGCAAACTTTGGCTTCATGTCGAGCTTGGTCTTGTTTGGTGACAACAATGTCGCGTAGGCTGCAGATGGTTTTGGCACCATAGTTTTTGGCGCGCTCTAGCAATGGAATTAACTCAGTGGAAAAACGCCGACGACCAAACGGAAATAGCTCTACCATGACGGCGCTAGGACGGATGCGATCGCACACTTCCAACAGTAAATCACGACGATATTCCAAAGTGGATTCCACATCGGCAAATCCTTCCGGTACCTGGAGTTCGCGAAAATTTTGATCGGTCTTAATGGCCGGTAGATTAATCACCTCAACGCCGTCAGGAATCGGAAAATTTTGAATGATCTCCCCCCCATTCACAAAGTAGACCTTAAAATCCTGAGTCAAACCACGCGCAATCGCCATACTGCGAATCAGGTGGCCGATACCAAGAATATGCTGACAATAGAACAGTAATGTCTTCATAGGAAGTTCTCTCAAAATCAGTGTTGTGATGATCCAAAAACACGGTTGGCCAAGTGTCCGTAAACTCAGGACGCTGCTAGCTTGAGTAAATCTCCTAGCACACTGGCTTGGGTCTGTGGTTTCATCGGCTCCTCAACGGCCTGCAGCAACCAGTCTTTAACAGCACCCACATTGCGAGTCAGCCCAAACTTTTCTAACACTGTCAACCGTCCGGCTTTGCCCAGAGTTGTTCTTAGCTCTGGCTGTCGCATCAGTGCCTCCAATGCCTGGGCTAGGGACAGCGCATCTTTTTCGGGAACTAGAATACCGTTTTGGTTGGACTCTACCAGTTCAGAAATACCAGAGATAGTTGTCGATACCACGGGTACCTCCATAGCCATAGCCTCTAGCAAAACATTAGGGATACCGTCGCGATCGCCATCGTCGGTAACCAAACAGGGTAGAACAAAAATATCGGCCTGTTGATAATACTCAATCAGCTGATCCTGGGTGAGCTTACCCACCAAAGTAATGTGGCCGTCTAGCCCTAGGGTACTGATTTGCTTGCGAATAGACTTTTCTAGAGGGCCATAGCCGACAATGGCACAACGAAAGGATATTCCCACCTGTTTGAGGGTATGACACGCTTTTAATAGATAGGGGAATCCCTTTTTCTCACAAAATCGACCAACGCTCAGAATCAATGGAACCTCAGACTGCTGGGTTCTAGGAGTAGGGCTAAAGCGGGTTACATCTAAACCGTGGTAGGCCAAATGAATAGGAGTACGAGATGTGGAAATCTGTTCGAGATAGCGACGGTTAAAGTCAGTACAGGTGAGTACAAATTCTGCCTTTGCTATGCGACGATCAAGGGCTCCATTGTCGCTGAGATAAATGTCCTTAGCGTGGGCTGTAATACTGTAGGACAGTCCTGTAAATGCCTGGGCAATCTCTGCTGTGGCAGTGGGCACATTGGCAAAGTGAGCGTGCAGATGAGTTATGCCTAACTCCTGTAGTTTCCATGCTAGATAGCCCCCCTGCAAAAATTCATGCAGTCGTCGTTCCTCGGGGCGCGCCATGTAGAACTGTAATGCCTGGAAGTAAATACTGTTGTCTTGATGAAACAGGGCGAGATGAGTGTCAAGTAATTCTTTTTCTTGGGCTGGGTCAAAGTCTGGCAGTAGTGAAGGCAGATAGGTGATGGGGGCTTTAACCTGGGCAACACCGGGATGGGTGCGTCGTGCCGGGGGGCGTCTTAAGGAGAAAATATGAAGGTTTAATCCCTGTCGTTCTAACTCTAAAATCTCATTGAGAATAAAGGTTTCTGACAGTTTAGGATAGGTTTTTAACAAAAAGCCAATTAAAGGGCGCATGGTAATTCTGCTAAGTTACGACGGGAGAGACGGGCAGCACTGGGCACTAGATCGTGCATTAACTGAGCAATTCGAGGTAGGCCGTCAAGACGAAAACTGCTGATGGCCGGTGGTTTTATGGTCAGCGCCTGAAATAAAAATTGAGATAACTGTTGTGGGGTGAGTCGTTGGGGGTGAATGGCATATAAAAGACCGCTATCGGCAAATCGCTTGGCTCGCATCCACTGTTCTTGGACGGGGCGGGTGCGGGGTACGACAACGGCAGATTTGCGAAGTGAGAGAATCTCACAGGTAGTGTTGTATCCAGCCATGGCGACAACGACATCGGCAGCATTGAGGTAGCTAGTCAGGTCGTCGCTAAATTCGAGCAGCTGAATGTTTGGGTGAGCGGCTACCTGTGTTTTTAGCTGATGTTGTTCATCGGCAGGCATTTCTGGACCTGAGATAATGACCGTTTTAGAAATGAGCCGGGTCGCCGCCGTCTGTTGTCTAGCGCTTTCTAAGTAAGTCTGAATTAGCTGATAGCCGTCGCCGCCGCCGCCGGGGGTAACGACCACTAAACGGTCATCTGGGTGCACCCCCAACTGCTGGCGCAGAATATTGCGTGGAGTCTGCCCGCTGTTGCGACCCAGATAGCCACAGAATTTAACTTTGCGTTGCAGGGGCAGTGGAAAGTTATATTCACGAGGGAGATTAAAAACCTCAGCTGTCCCAGCTACCCAAATTTGGTCATAGTACTGTTGGGTAAGACGGTAATAGTTGTTCTGTTTCCACTGTTGAATTGTTGCAGCAGGGGCATCAAGGATATCCCTAAGTAACAATATTCGTTTTGTTTTAGGGCTGTGACGACTCAGATGCCCTAGAGTTTCTTTAAGCTCATTGCGTAAGCCTTGAGGCTTTTTATCAACTAGCAATACGTCGGGCTGGAAGTGGGCGGCGGCGGTGAGGATTAGATGGGCTCGCAACCGTACCAATGTCTCTGGCATGCTTTTGAGATATTTGGCTTCCAGTTGGCCAGAAGTATCGCGTCCTAGACAGGGCAGCTTAATATAATCAAGGCCCTCAGGTATTCTGAGGGTGTGCAGGGCGGGGGAACCTGACACCACCAGGATGGAGATATTAGGCAGGGTCCGTAGCAAATACTCACAGATTGTCAGCATGCGACGAATATTGCCCAGCCCAAAGGCATCGTGGGAATAGACCATTAATTTCATGTCAGGAGTTCCTCAGAATTTCCGTAGTTAGGCTACGAGGGCGGGACGACTGACAACAGGCCACAGTAGCTGACCAGCGCTGGGGCGACCAATCGCTTGGTAATAAAAGCCTGCCTGCTGTAACTGCTGGGGACTAAGACAGTTACGCCCATCGATAATAATTGGGTGATTCATCCGCCGGGCTAGATCGGCATAATCAAGATGTTGAAACTCAGCCCAATCGGTTACTAACACCAGTGCATCACAACTGTAGGCCAATGTTGTTGGGGTATCTGCTAGTGTGACGGGGGCCGAGATTTCTTGAATAATTGGGTCGAAGGCTTTGACTTTGGCCCCTAACCGATTGAGCTCAGCAATAATGTCTAACGCAGGAGCATCTCGCAGATCGTCGGTATCGGGCTTAAAGGTTAGACCCAATAGACCAATGGTCTTACCCTTAAGAATTTTCAAGGTTTTTTGTAGCTGGTAGACAACCTGCAGCCGCTGACGCTGGTTGGTGGCGATAGTGGCGTCTAACAGTGCGGTTTGGACACCGTAGTCTTGGGCAATATGCATAAGGGCTGACACATCTTTGGGAAAGCAAGAGCCACCCCAGCCAATACCCGCTTGCAAAAACTTTCCGCCGATGCGGCTGTCAAGACCAATGCCCTGGGCGACCTGGTTGACATCTGCACCGATGCGATCGCAAATATTGGCAATTTCATTAATAAAGCTAATCTTTGTTGCTAAAAATGCATTGGCTGCATATTTAATAGTTTCGGCAGATGCCAAATCAGTCACGACGACAGGGACCGCAGGTAGTGCTGGGTCCACCGCAAACTGTCGATGGACAATCGGTGCATACAGCTGACGCATGCGCTCAATTGCTTTAGGAGAGCGCCCTCCCAAAACAATCCGATCTGGGTTAAAGGTGTCATAAACCGCTGACCCTTCCCGCAGAAACTCTGGGTTACTGACTACATCAAAACTTGCCTGGGTCTGACGCTGCTCTAACTCATCTAAAATCAAGCGTCGAACCCAATCACCCGATCCCACAGGAACTGTGGACTTGTTGACAATTACCTTATAATCGTTGCCAATATGCTGGCCGATGCCCCGAGCTACCGCCTCCACGTAGCGGGTATCGCTCTCCCCAGTTGGCAGCGGTGGTGTACCCACTGCAATAAAAATAACCTCACCATGCTGGACACCAGCCGCTAAATCAGTCGTGAAAGATAGCTGCTCTGCCCCCATAATGTCCGCTAGCCTGGGCTCGTAGATGGGTGGTTTCCCAGCTCTTAGTGTAGCCACTTTTTCAACATTGTTATCTACACACACCACATTGTGACCAATGTGGGCAAGACAAGCTCCTGTAACAAGACCGACATAGCCCGTGCCAATGACAGAAACACGCATAGCTTCATTCTCCGGTAGTGCGATCGGTTCGATGGGTTTACTATCGCCAGCGTGGTTAAATTTTGAATGAGGTAATTGTTAGAGCGTTTTCATGAGAGCTAACTTAAGTAGTTTGTGATCTGGCCCCATCAGCCCACTCTGGGGTCATCTCAACGATCCTGAACCCCAATCTTAGGATGATAGAATAGCCATAAGCTAAGACTTACTTCAAATAGCGGAGGTCTTTTCAGACGGGGGACTTGACTCTCAATAAAATTATTTTAGAAATTCATCAAAATTTCACTGGAAATCATCTCAACTCGATAATATGAGAAAATATTCACATGTATTCATCCCTATTGGAGATAATTGTTGGTTAGAAGCAGCCAGTTTTTCAAATGTCACAGCTTGAATTGCCCTCTCAGGCTGTCGGTCGTACGTTTTAATCGTCTCTGGATAAGCCTTGAAAGAAAATGCTGGAGGGCTTGATTAGACTGGGCATTACTCACCTATGATTGTTGTCTGATGAAACGTTCTAAACCTTTCGGTTTTTTTAAAGAGACACGAACAAGAATTTTTCTAATCTATGTGGCATTGATGCTTGTAGCTGTAGTGCTCACTATACCTATCTTTCGTACATTGCTGTTCTCAGCAGTGAATGATCGCGTCAATGAAGATCTCTTGGAAGAGATTGAAGAGTTTAATGAAGTTTACACCGACTGGTCACAGTCTGGGGATAGAGCCTTAACATCCTTAAAGCAGTCCCTTGACGACTACATGTCGACAACACTGCCCGAAGACGATAATTTTCTCATTGTTCTTGTCGATGGTGAACTTTATCGGTCTAACCCTATCTTCTTGCCTGAGGCGATCAACGAAGAGTCTGCCTTAATTGAAAGATGGAGCCAGATTGGTGAGAATACTCAAGGTGAGGAGAAAACAGGAGATCCAACAGCCGGTGATGTACTGTATGTTGTTGAGCCTCTAATCATAGACAATCAGCTACGTGGCCAGTTTGTGAGTGCTCATCTTTCGGCAGGGGAGCGACAGGAAGCATTGGTTGGTGTCTATATTTTTGTGGGTGTAGAGGGTAGCCTGATAGTCTTGGCATTGGCTATGGCCTGGTTAGCTACCGGCCAGCTGTTGAAGCCAGTTCAAGATCTCGCAACAACCGCTCGCACGATTAATGAAACCGACCTGGGTGGCCGTATTGATGTCGTCGGTACAGGAGAACTGGCGGCTCTGGCCAAAACGTTTAATGCGATGATGGATCGTCTGCAGGACTCTTTTAATAGCCAGCGTAATTTTATCAATGATGCTGGCCACGAGCTGCGCACTCCCATCACAATTATGCAGGGGCATCTAGAGCTGATGGGAGATGACCCAGAAGAGCAGGCCGAGACTGTTGAGCTACTCTTAGATGAGTTGGATCGTATGGGTCGTTTGGTCAACGACTTGATCTTAATTGTTAAGTCTGAGAACCCTAACTTTTTGCGATTTGAAACGGTGGATGTGGCACATCTTTGTGCCGACCTCTATGCTAAAGCTCAAACGCTAGCAGAGCGTGACTGGCAGCTAGTGGTGGACAGTCGGGCTAAAATCGTGGCAGACCCGCAGCGGCTAACGGGAGCCTTGCTAAATCTGCTTCATAATGCGGCTCAGCATACCCAACTCAACGATCATATTGAGCTGGGCTGTCGCGATCGCAACGGCCATGTGGAGTTTTGGGTTCAAGATACGGGCGAAGGTATTCCAGAATCAGAACAGGTGCGTGTCTTTGCTCGGTTTGCCCGTGTGCAATATACCCAGCGCAAATCCGATGGTTCGGGGTTGGGGTTGGCAATTGTACGGGCGATTGTGGAAGCCCATGGCGGTAAAGTCGGTCTGTCTAGTCAGGTGGGGGTTGGGTCTGTTTTTACAGTGACTCTGCCGGTAGAACAACCTTTGGTCTTGACCTCTTATCGAGAATTTAGCCGATGAGACGAATTTTAATTGCCGAAGATGAGTCCCGTGTTGCCTCCTTTTTGGATAAGGGGCTGCAAGCTAATGGCTTTACCACTGAGGTTGCAACCACAGGTGATGAAACCATCGCCTATGCCCTGGATGGTGATTTTGAGTTAATTGTGCTTGATTTAGGGCTACCAGAAAAAGACGGCTTATCTGTTCTTGAGGAGCTGCGGGGGCAGGGTTGTCAGATACCCATCGTGATCTTGACCGCCCGCGACGATATTAGTGACAAACTCACCGGATTTGAACTAGGGGCCGATGACTACGTTACCAAACCCTTTCGATTTGAGGAGCTGTTAGCCCGAATCCGCGCTCGTCTGCGCACAGCTAGTCCCAGTCAAGAACAAGAGTGGATGCTCAAGCATCGCAACATTGTGCTCAATCTGCGTACGCGGCTAGTTTATGTAGGTGAACAAGCGGTTGAGCTGTCGGCCCGTGAGTTTACTCTGATTGAGACGTTTATGAGTCATCCGGGACAGGTGCTCAGTCGAGAACAGCTGCTTGATCGCGTCTGGGGCTATGATTATGCGCCAGGGTCAAATGTGGTAGATGTCTATGTTGGCTATCTACGCAAAAAATTGGGCAGCAATCTTATTGAAACCGTTCGGGGAATGGGATACCGTATGTCTGGTTAATTTTGGCTTTTTTGATAAGCAGCCTGATGAAGCTGTTTGGGCAGCTGAAAAAACACTTTTGTCCCTTGATCGACCCGGCTCTCTAAACCCAGCTGCCCCCCGTGGAGGTCAATACAGGCTTTAGTAATTGATAGCCCTAGCCCAATCCCTTGAATGTGACTGGCGTTGCTAGCTCGGTTAAAGGATTGAAATAAATCACCTTGGTCGGTGTGGGGAATGCCAATGCCAAAATCTTGAATAGTCAAGGTAACTGTTGAGTCATCTCCGCGGAGGTAAATCTCAATACGTCCGCCGTCAGGAGAGAACTTAATAGCATTGGATAACAGATTGTCGATAGCCAGTCTCAACAGTCCCTGATCGCCCCAAAATCCTGAGGTTTTCCCGCTAATTTGAAAAATGAGTTCGTGTGCTGTGCTCGTTTCTCGGTATTCTTCAACAATGTCGGCAACAAACTGAAGAATATTCATCGGTGCTGGCTCAAACCGGGCTTGGTCTAGCTCACATTGGTACATGACCAGCATATTGTCCACCAGACGAGTCATGTGTCGTGCTTTCTCTTGAATCATGCTGAGAAAGCGAGCCTGCTGTGAGGGGGCTAAACGCTTACCATGACGGTCTAAAGTAGACGATGCTCCCAAAATTACCGACAGGGGAGAACGATATTCGTGGGAGACCGTTGCCAGGATCTGGGACTTAAAGTGATTGAGTTCCTGCGCTTTTTCCAGAGCGGTCTGGGTTTGGGATAATAGCTCTGACTGTTGGATTGCGATCGCAAGCTGTACTGCCAACTCATTGAGCAACCGATGCTCCTCCAGCTGCCATGCCGTCACCTTAGAATATTGGTGTGCCACCAAATATCCCCAAATATAGCTTTCGGACAGCGGTGGCGCGTTAATTAAAATAGGCGCTATCAGCTCTCGGGCTTCACCATCAAAAAAAAACGCAGCCGTTTGCTTGACACAGGGGCTGTTGGCTTCAATATGCAGGTTTGGTGTTGGACCGCAGCGGGTACCAAGTTCAGCTCTGATTTTGGGTATGTCCTGTGAGTGACACTGATAAACAGCGACATGATCACATTCCAACAGCTGTTGTACTTCTGCCACCGCCGTATCAAGAATCTGGCTTAGATCTAGAGACTGTCGAATCCGCAAAGCTGTCGTTGCAATTAAACGCTGTTGCTCACGAGTTTTATGCAGTGCTATGTGAAGATGAGATTGCTGAATAGCGCTTCTAACCGTGCGCTGTAGAATTTCTGGTTGCAGATGCTGTTTACCCAGATAATCCTGTACCCCGTGTTTCATGGACTGTACAGCGAGATCCTCATTCCCCTGACCGGTCAGCATAATGATCGGAGCTTGCACCTTGCGCTGATGTTTCTGGAGCTGCCCCAAAAACTCTAAACCAGTCATGTCAGGCATGTAAAAATCGAGCAGCACCACATCAAACTGTTTCTGCAAAAAGAGATCCAGTGCTACCTCAGCCAGAGCCGCTTCGCAGAATTCGTAGGTATTGTGAGGATCACTCGAAAGATACTCACGATAAACTTCGCGATCCTCTGCGCAATCATCAACAATGAGTAAGGTGTGAGCTGCAGACATGAACAGTTGAGAAGCGCTTCATTTACAAGGGTGACACCCTTCTCTAAATGTTAAAAAAATATAAAGCGTAAATACATAAAAGTTAATGATATATCGTGAGAAATGGTTCAAACTCAGTGCTAACTTCTGCTAACCCAGCTTTGCAGGCTATTTGTTACCCGTGAATTCAACCCACTCAGGCAGCGTATTTGTATTTAACCAATACTCAACAAAGGCTTGAATGGCCTTTTCAAATCGTTCAGTTCCAACAGGTTTTATTAAGTAGCCATTAGCCCCTTTTCGATAGCAAAATTTAATATCTCTTGGGTCAGAGTTGGTTGTAAAAATAACGATTGGAATTTCTCGAAATTGGTCATCCTGTTTCAGACGTACCAAGACCTCTCGACCATCGATTCCAGGCAGATTTAAATCTAGCAAGATCATGGAAGGGCGCTGATTCTCCTTAGTGCCTTCATCCTGCTCACAATATAAAAACTCTAGCGCTTTGTCCCCAGTGGTACAGCGATAAATGGGGTTAGTAACTGCCATATCTTCCATAAAGATCTGCAGTACCTCAAAGTCCTCATCGCTATCTTCAATAACTAGCAAAGGGGTTTTATTATCCTGGACCATAAACTTAAGAGAAACTTAATTTTTTGTCAGATTTTATTATTTTTCTTCACAGTTTAGCACGAAGTAGAAAGTGGTTCCCTCGCCATATGTGGACTCTACCCAGATATGACCCCTATGGCGTTCAATGATTTTCTTAGCAATGGTTAACCCTACTCCGGTTCCACCGCCGTAGCTATCACGTTCATGCAGTCGTTTGAAGAGACGAAAAATGTTTTGAAAATGTCGTTTGTGAATGCCGATGCCATCGTCTTTAACGTAGATGACGCAGGTATTGGGTTCGATGCCGTCAGCAATTTGAGGGTCGTCAGGTTCTAGATAGCCAACTTCAACTCTTGGCTGCATTTTATCTGTGTACTTTAGGGCATTGCTTAGCAGGTTGCTAAACACCTCGCTGATCAAAATGGAATCCGCCTTAACAGTTGGCAGATGGCGAGGGACATGGATTTGAATAGCAGGAGCATTTTCGTCTTGGCCTGCCTGCAACGTTTCAATGACTTTTGACAATAGGGGATTGAGATCTGTTGGTTGTCGCTGCAGCTCCGTTTGCCCTAATCGTGAAAATCTCAGCAAAGAATCAATGAGCCTATCCATCCGCTCTGCCAGTTTAACCAGGGTCTGCAAGCGTTTGACAGCGGCATCATCTAAGCTCTCGCTGTAGCGTCTCAAAAGTAGATTAGAAAAGTTAGTGATGCCCCTTAGCGGTTCTTTTAGATCATGAGATGCGGCATAGGCAAATGAATCGAGCTCTCGATTGCTACGCTCTAGCTCAAGATTAATTTGAGCTAGCTCATCTGCTTTATTCAGGACAATGCCGACAATGGCATTTTTAAGCGCGAGGGCATTGGCTAGCTCTGCTGATTTCCAGGGTAAAGCAGTGGTGCGAACGGTTTCTTTCCAATGTTCAAAGGATGTACGGGGACCGATTATCGCTTGGCCATCACGCACTGATTCATGAGGGTTTCCAGCCCAGTTAATTGTTTGCAGCACTTCTGGGCGAAACCAGAGAATTAGATATCGTCGTAGCTTAGAGATTGTCAGTACGATGAGACCGCTGGCGACAGCTTGAATGTTGACAGCGGATGGATAGACCTTGACCAGACAGTTTGTGTGAAAAATCTCTGGAGACGTTTCTGCTAGCGACCAGTTTATCAATGCCTGAATATCTTCTAAACAGGGAGTTTCCCCAATCAGGGTAATGTCTTGATCAAGACAGATAGCCGCCCCCTGGGCATTGACTACATCCAAAAGCCGGGGAGCTGGCTCAACTAAAGCCTGCTTAAAGTCTGTGGCCTTGGCAATCGAGTCAATAAAGTTTGCCTGAATCGCTTGCAAATTATTGAGATAGTTCAGCTCTTTACGGTCTACTTTACCCGCTATCTCAGCTGCCACCAGCTGCCCTAAGATTGCACAGGCTGAGCGAACGGGGTATGACAGTAATTTGCTGGTTGGGTGATGACACGAAATCAAACCCCAAAGCTGATTGTCTTGAACTAATGCGATTACCAACAGGGCCGTTACCCCCATATTCTGGTGGTATTCAACACAGCATGGGTCAACTCCCCTGAGGATGGCGTAACTCAGATCAATAGGTGTTTGAGAGACTGACTGTTCTGCTGTAACTAGCTCAACCGATGGAGCCCTTAAATCTGGAATAAAGCGGATATTGCTCTGGCAATAGAGCTGTCTCACCATATTGGGGATATCTGTCGCTGGATAATGCAGCCCTAGATAAGATACTTTCTCCGGTGGCTTAACTTCTGCAACAACCGAACCCGCACAGTTTTCATCAAACTGATATATCATCACTCGCTCAAAGCCAGTGATGGCCTGTACTTCGGTGGTGGCTGCCTGCAAAAAATCAGTGATGTCATCCAGACTCCGTAGGTGGGTGAGGGACCGCTGAGTCTGATTTTGCAACGATGTTAATTCGACTGCCGTTTGCTTATGGGTAGGCTCCAACTCTAAAATTATGGAGTTGCCTACTCGATGCAGTAACCCGTCAAACTGTTTAGTTTCAATAGGTGTAGAGATAGAAATTAGATGATAGCTGGGATAGTTAGAGCAGGTTTCTAGACTATGTTGCAGATGTTGGATAGGAGATGATGGCTCAATCAGCTCAAATAGGTTTTGCCCGATCAAGGCTTGAGCGCTGATACCTAGATGGGGAATCGTATTCTCACTAATGTATGCAATATTAAAGGTTGATGACTCTAGTACTATCAGCAAGCCGTGGGGCTGAGTTAATCCAATTAAGTGGACGGGGGATTCATGATCTTGCGGGAGTCTACCTGGATTATTAGAGGAATTAGACTGTCGCATTCTAGAGAGGGATTGAGAAGGACATACCTACAGAGAACGGCTTATTTTCTGCCGCCCAAAATATTACGGAGCATTAAGACAATCTAAAGTCCTCTTAATATAGCAAGACATGTTGGTTATAAATAAGACCAACCTAAGTGAAAGCATTTAGCCCCAAGCGCTAGATAGCGTGCGGTGAGCTGGTAGGTGTTAGCTCCAATGTCCTTTACTGCTATTTGATTTTTCTCTAACTCACTCTTTCGGGGTGCGGTTAATAAACAGGTGATTGCTCTGCTTATTAACCGCTGAGTATGTACTGATTATTTGGAACAGAAGGAAAATGATTTTTCAACGTCGCTGGCCTGTTAAGGCTGCCGTTATTTTTCTGGTCAGTCTAGTTTTGTTGCCCATGGGGCTATATTGTTTTGTTGTCTGGAAGCTTTATACGTTGCCCAGTTTCACTGTTTAAATGGTTTTGTGTTAGAGACTCTGAGAGTTAGCAATATCTCGAATCAGATGACTCCGGCTTGAGATGTAGGCTTTGATCTCATCCATGTCATCATTATGCAGATAAATACTATCGTCGACCTTTTGCTGCAGCCAGAGACAAATAGCTTCATCACTTAAATCTTGGAGGATATGGCGATGGGTTTCGACCATCCTCCAAATCAAATGCATGTGTTTGCTATCTAATGAAATCATTTTCTAAAGGTATTGGACTGCTTAAAAACAGCAACTGGAGTTTTCCCTTATGTCAGAAAAATCTAATGATTAAGGATGAACCCTAATCCCTTACTGCTAGCCTTTAAACAGCGCTAAATCGGGTGCGTTTGTAAGTGATGTGACGCTTTGCGATCGCACCCTTAAAACCAGCAAAGTCAGTTGTTTTATCGGCTTCACTCAGAAGCTTTTCACTGGTAATAGACTGCAGGCTCACTAGCTCTGTGCGCGTGCTTGAGTGGGCAAAGTGACTGAGCAAATGAGCAAATCGACCATCACCACTGACCAAAATAACAGTGTCGGAAAACGCTGCCTGGGTGATCATGTCGGTTGTTATTTCCACACAAAAATCAATGGAGCGATAGGCCGTATCACTGGTTTCTTTTGTCGTAATCTCCTTAGTGATCACTCGATAGCCATTGCGTCTCATCCAAAGCAAGAAACCTTGTTGCTTAACATTATTAGGGTCCACTCCTGTATAAAAGTAAGCCCTCAGCAGCTGCCCCTGGGGCACTAGCTGAGCTATCAGTTTGCTGTAATCAATTTCGATACTCAGAGTTGATGCCGCATAAAAAACGTGGGCCGCATCGATAAAAACAGTCACCTTACCTTGGTGCTGATCGATGGAGTGAGCCGACAAATCTTGAAAGGGAGCTGTATTGTTATGCAACATCACACAAAGAATCCTCTGCAGAAATGATGGATAAGAGAGTTATTCGAGGAATTCTTTTGGATTGGTTGTGACAAGTAAGCGAATCCTTAGTGCAAAGATGCAGATCGGTATGTCAAAACCCAGAGGGTACAGTGCCCCTCCAAATGTAAACCAAACGAATCTTCGAAAACCCCCAAAGAAGTTGATTTAAAAGCAGACGCCGGGCTACACATGGAACCCGATTATATGCACAAATTACTATATTTAATAGTATCTTAAGATTTGAAGATTGCATCCGTATTTACGAACTAATTATTTACAAAAGTTAATAGCTGAATCATGGGTAGTTTGTAGATTCTGGCTATATTGTCCACAGTCGCTGGCATCCTCTGGTTAGAGCCCCGTCTATGCAGAGACCATCAGGATGCAATCATGACTGTGGACGCTTAATATTTTTGTTACATAGCGCTACGGGCACAGCGCGCTAATTTTTTCTGTACTGGTCTGGCGACCGCAAATATAGCCCGTACTGGCGCTACCTTCCATCTCCATCCAAGCAGAGTTGTAATAGAGTTGGTGTACCGTAGCGCGAACACTGTCGTCAGCTATATGTTCAATCCACTGTGCCATATAGCCACCGCCGTTGCCGGCATAATTCGTTACCAGCACTTCTACCCAGGGGCGTTCGGTGTTGATACCTTCAGGAACTTCGTTGGGTAGTACCCAGCCGTTTGGTAGCCAGCCAGCTTTTTTGGCTAAGGCTCTCACAATCATATAGAGCGGTTCATGGTCTTGATCCCAAGGTGCAATTTCCATAGAGAGTGTTGTTTCATTGGTCCATGCATTCTCGTCAGGTTCTTCTAAAGCCGTACAACCCAGACCCAGTCCGCAGACCGGATTTGTTGTCACATCAGATTGGTGGGTTTGAGTAGAGTCTGGCAGCCAGTCGGCAGCTACATTCATCACTGGCAAAAACTCTAGTGACAGGTGTTGGTGAGGCGCTGTGTCATCCAGGCTTGGGTCAACATTGTCGACTCCGTAGCTGCTGGTAAGAGAGTTATAAAGTGTTGGTGAGAGATTGTAGTGATCTACCTGAACCTGGTATACCAACTCAGAACTTTGCCAGGTGGGATAGAGCCGCAGCCGCACTCGCCAGGTGGGGACATCGGGTACCCCACCCAATCTGGCCGCATATTCCAACGGTCCCATGGTTTGAAAATATCTATAGTCTGCCTGATTTAAGGTATCAAGCCCGTTGGGCGGCACGTCCCTCAGGCCAATTGAAGGATGCTCTGACGATGGGGCCAAGGTTTCCGCCTGAAGACCCCCGGCTCTTACTACCGTATGACAGGCAGCAAGACACAGCGGCAAGATCAAGGCTGTTATCTGACCCATGTTGCGAAAATCCATCGATAATCAGGCTCCGAAGCAAACTGATTACAGATTCAGGCTATTGACAGGTTTTTCCGCACTATTGCTCTATAACCTTGGACGCCCCATGATCAGTGTGCTCAGTGCATCACGAGCGTTTGCCGGTCGGGGACGCTTGAGTAACCAGCGTAGCGGTGGGAAGGCAATTTCATCTGGTAGTAAAACAGCCTGAAACGCAAATGGCAGTAATAAATAGGCCGTATGGTTTGTTTGATCGTGGGTAATCTGACGTATGCCGATCATTAACCCCAGGCTGTAGGCCATGACTGGCGGAATTTCCTCATCTTCCTCAGGATCTTCCATAAAAACAGCGATGTAGTTCGCCACTTCTTGCATATTAATCAGAGGTCTGCCAGGGGCGAGAGTGCGTGTTTCAGCATTTAAACTTAAACGATTTTCTCCAGTAACTTTTGTGCCAAATGTTTCACCAGGGTTAATCACGCTGAGTACCTGAGAGCGCGACAAATCACCGCTAATGGGAATGCCTGAGCGCACCACTCGCTGTGTCTGTCGGGCTGTACCTGCTGTGATAGAGCTTTTATCCCAGTCAATAAAAACCTGGGCGTCGCTGGTGGTGTTGATGATGCTCACATTAAGAGACATCAGGGACTCCGCGATCGGCATTTTGCCCATCGGTCCTACTTTGACGATAACTTTGCGTCGTTGTTTAGAAATATTTTGAGACGTAACTGTGAGAGCCAGGTGTGGCGGTAGCTTTTTACCTTCAAATTGCAACTCTTCTACATCTGCCTCGATCTGTTGACTGTCGGGGAGCTGCTTAAGTTGTTGATTAATCTGGTCGAGCAATATATCTTGGTTCAGATTAATCTTTAATTTGTTTTCCAGCGACTTTTCTACAGATAGCGCCATTTGATAGAGCACATAGATCACTACCAAAAAATAGATTGTCAAAATCAGAACATCGCTACCCATTAATTGATTACAGCCGTTTACTACTCATCAAAAAGTGCCTATAGGGTACACCGATTTGCAGAAAGTGGTGCTTTAGATTGGGGAGATATCTTTGAGATATTGCTAAAGAGGAGCCAATATTTTCTGAATTAGCTTGCTTCGGTGGACCTGATGAAGGCTAATTCTGCCCTTGGTTATCTGTCTTGGTAGGATTCTAGTCTATTAAGCCATAGTCAGGCTGCCAATATTTGTCTAAGCTATGGGCCACCTGGTTTGAGAGCAGCAGCAGCCCCAGCATATTAGGAATACCCAGGGCAAAAACCATAATGTCGCTAAAGCGGATGACTGTATCTAGCCCAACAACTGTGCCAGCAAAGCTACTCAAAATGTAGATCAGTTTATACACCAGCAGCCCCTGTTCCCCAATCAGGTAGCGCCAGCAGGCTTCGCCATAGTAAAAGCACGAAATAATTGTCGAAAAGCTAAATAGGCAAACAATAATAGCTAATCCCCAGCTCATTATCGGTATCTCGTTGGCAAACGCGGTGGTCGTTAGCTCAATGCCATTGACGATGCTCTCAGGTGTGTAGACTCCGGTAAGCAAACAAACCAGGGCCGTCAAATTGCAGATGATAACGGTATCGATCAGCGGTTCAATCAGGGCTACAATGCCTTCACGAACGGGTTCAGGATTTTTGGTGGTGGCATGGGCAATAGCAGCAGCCCCAGTGCCAGCACCGTTAGAAAACACCCCCCGCTGCAGCCCCTGCACCATTACCCCGACAATCCCCCCTTCAAGGGCAACTGGGTGCCAGGCCGAGTGCCAGATTTGACCCATGGCGTTGGGGACATCGCCCAGATGATGAAACACAATCCAAAAAGCAGCGGCTAAGTAAAGGCCCACCATCGTCGGGACAATAGCTGAGGCCACCTGAGCAATCCGCTTAATGCCACCAATAATGACAGCGGCAACAGTGGCGGCTAAAACTACGCCATAGAGTCTTGGGTCACTGAGCCAGGTCCACTGCAGCTGCTCACCTAATGCCGCGACCGCCATGCCTGACTGATTTGCTTGAAACATATTGCCACCGCCGAGGGCACCCACCATACAGAGCATGGCAAAGGTAACAGCCAGTAGCTGACCCATGGGTTTTAGCCCGCGTTCGGCCAGTCCCTGACTCAGGTAATACATAGGACCACCCAAAACCTGGCCCTCTTGCACTACCCGATATTGCTGGGCCAGGGTGCATTCGACAAACTTAGTTGTCATGCCAAGCAACCCGGCTACGGTCATCCATAGGACAGCGCCTGGACCACCAAGCTGTATTGCGATCGCCACACCAGCAATATTTCCTAACCCCACCGTTGCCGACATCGCCGTCGCCAGTGCCTGAAAGTGACTGACCTCTCCAATTTCATCTGGGTCATCATAGTCACCCCGCAGCACCGCCAGACTGTGCCCCAACCCCCGCACATTGATAAACCCCATCCGCAATGTCAGATATACCGAGCCTGCCATTAGCCACAGCACGATCAGCGGCATGCCCCACAGCTTAAAAAACAGGGTACGCTCCAGCAGCGTCACCCACATGTCCAGAAAATAATCAATGTTGGTTAGAAATTGGTTCAAGGGTGTCCTTTAGCTAACGGCAAGTTCTATTGAGAGGGCGGCTGGGGTCAGACAGCTCTCTGGGAATCACAAAAGTTGGTTGCGATTAATCCGAAAATATCTCAGCCCATGTTTGCAGCTGTCGCTGTGCCTCAGCAGTGCCCTCCGCCGGAAACTGCTCCATAAAATCCTTATCGTCTGCCGGGATATACGGACCTTCCTTAATCTCAAACATTACCGTGTCCGGGGCCAACGCCATCAAGGTGTGATACTGCCCTTCTGCTAATTCCAGACCATAGATTGGGCCTTGGGAGCACAGTCGTTCAGTCTGAGTCACCTGCCCCTGAGCATTTAGCACTAAAAAACCAACTTCACCTTGGAGTACCAAAAAAAGTTCAAACCCATCACTACCCTGAGGGCGCAGATGTCGATGGGGTCGTACATAGGTGCCCGGCTGCAGCACATTCATAAACCGCTGCACCCCATCCGGCAGCTGATGAAAATTATGATTTTTCCGCAAACGCGGCAACGCTGCTGCCTCTTGTGAAACGCTGTCAAACAGCTCTTGAGATAAACGTTTAATAACGGTGGGCATATAAATGAGCAGTGATGATTTGGGCTTCCGGTTATTTACCAGTGTAAACCTATGTAACGGGCGGCTTAACTCGACAGCTCTTTCACTTGGCTGTAAAGCCTTTCCATCTCTGGCACGGCTACAGTTAGCTTAGCTGCCGCCCTGACCGGATTTCCCAAAATTGCTTCTACTTCCAAAGGCCGGCCCTCATCAAAGTCAATTTTCATACTGGTGCGGTAGGGCTTCATTTTTTTGGTAGCTTCCACCATGGCAGTGGCCCAGGTCATCGGAATACGCCGAGCCGATGCCGCCTCTTTAGAAAGATGATCAACCCATGCATTGGCTGCAGTAATCACCTCGGTCATGAGGGTATAAATTCGTGCACTAACTGTTTCATCCGCCATCAGCTCATTTGTTGTCGCATTCAACACCACCGACAACCCGTTGTAGGGCACGTTCCACACCAGCTTACGCCAGCGAGCTATAAACAGATCGTCAGTAACCTCAATGGGAATCTGTGCCCTACGAAAGTCATCGGCGATGTCCTGCATTGCTGCTGTTAGCTCTCGCGGCTGGTTGTTTGCGCTGTAGGCTCCCATCTGGATTTTGCCGTAGTCCAGGTGATGAATATGTCCAGGCCCTACTTTGTTAGAACAGATAAAACATAAACCACCCATAATCTGTTGCGGTGACACCAGCTGAGCAATGTCGTCTTCAATGCCCAATCCATTTTGCAAGGTTAAAACAATTGCCCCATTATTCAGCGGTGGCATCAGGTTGACCAGACGGTTATTCTGAGTTGTCTTTAAGGCTATGACAACAACATCTATCGGTGGCATATCAGCTGGATTGTTGTATGCATTTACCTTGGGTAATGTGATGTCATCATTAACTGATTTCACGACTAGACCATTCTTTCTCACATGGTCATAGTCGCTACGCAACAGAAAATGCACATCGCAGCCGCTCTGCTGTAGTCGTGCTCCATAATAACCGCCAATAGCCCCTGTGCCAAGGATGGTATAGCGTTTAACCGACATGATTGCTCCTCTGCTTATTGTGCTCATTCATTGTATGAGGTAAGTGACAGAGTGAGTTGTAGTGGTATGGCTGGCAAATGCCAAAAATTAATGCAGGAGACTCCCGCCACCGTGTGGAATTTGTTTTTAGGACAGCCCGGCAGGAATGGTGTAAGGTTTCGTAATGTCTTCAGTTGAGGGGATAGATTTAAATATCTCCGTTCAGGATTTCTTGAACCGTTTGGGTTAGTTCTGGAAACGTAGGAGATTGTATAGAGTCGCTACCTGTGAATTCAATCTCGTCGTACCAACCTTCATCTAAGGTGAGAATGGTGATTTTTCTAACTATAGGATCAACAATCCAATATTCGGGAATATCTAAAACACTATATTCAGAGCGTTTGGCACGATAGTCTACGACTTTAGTAGATTCGCTAACAACTTCTACAACTAAGAGGGGAGGGGATTCGTTAAGGCGAATAACAGCTTCTCGGTTGTGAAGGTCTTTCCACTGGACTAAAGGTAAAACAACAACATCTGGAATACGGACCGTATCCCAACGGTCGCCGCGAGGTGATTGAATACCAATGACCATCTGCTTGGTAACCCATTCGTGACCTAGACGCTTGATTTCGTTACGAAAGCATTGATTAAGAAAGTCTGCGATTTCACCGTGCTGTCCCTTACCCAAGGTCATAGGGAGCAGTTCTCCATTGACAAGTTCGTAGATGGTGTCAGTGCCGTCATCATAGGCAAGATAGTCATTGATGGTGAAGCGCTGAGTTGTAATAGCCATAGTGAGTTAGCCGCTAACTTGTACTTACCCATAGCGCCTATCATATCAAGCCTAAAGGCAGTTTGAGTACACAAGCAATAGCGACTAACGTCCAACCCTTCAAAATGCAGAACTATTGATGTTTAGGCAAACATTTAACCAAAGGAATTGCACGACTTTCGAGCACGTCTAAAGGTTGCCCCAAATACTTCGCCGAGAGCCACATAGGCATTCTCCAACCTAACTCAAACTTAGCTTTCTGACGTACTTCATCAGGTGATAGTCCATCTCCAAGATATTCCTCAACTAATGCCTGATAACCACCGTTCTGTTGCATATGAGCTTGGAATTGTTCTTCTTCTATTAGGACTTGTCCAAAGTCTTTTAGAATTAAGACATCATCACCGATTCTTAGTCTTATTCTTTCTTGTTGACGAATGGCCGCATATCCGAAACTGTATGCTGTACCGTTCTCGTACATCGCTAATATTTCAGAATTTGGAAAAGCATGAATGATGGATTGGGCTCTTTCGGATAATGAATCTGCTAGAAAAAGAGACGGTAGATTAGCACTGATAACAATAAGGGTATTGTTGAACATGCCCAGAAAAGTAGGGACGGGATCGTCAAGATAAAACTTGATAGTTTCTTGAACGCAAGCGACACTCACAACTTCATAATCTTCCAAAGAGAGTCTTGATAGCAGTTTCCCTGGTTGTTGCTCTGGTGGATTAGTGATAAAGATACAGCATTTGTTCCAAGACATTTTTAATCTTCACTTCAAATCTGGTACACAACTTTTGAGTAAGAAGGTGACCTATTGGCATAATAAAAGTATAGAAGGATGTTTAGAACGCTAGTTTTTCTGACATGAGCACCAACGAAGGGCCATCATCAAGAATTACCTTTGACCCAGAAATTTTGGGAGGTAAACCCATCATCCGAGGGCTACGCATTTCCGTTGCTATGATTTTAGAGCTGTTGGCCAAAGGAGCCAGCAACCAAGAAATTCTTGAAGACTACCCTGACCTGGAAATGGCTGATATCTATGCCGCCCTGCTCTATGCCTATCGTCTCGTCGAGAGCGAAGAAGTATTCGAACGGATCGCATCCTAAGCCATGAGGTTTTTACTGGATGTCAATGCAAGCGGTGCCCTATCGCCTATTTTGATTGAGCTAGGTCATGATATTGCCTGTGTGGCTGACGTTGACCCCAAAATGACCGACAGTGCCATTTTGGAATGGGCTTTCAAAGAATCACGCATTATTGTCACCATCGATTCTGATTTTGAGCAGATGATCTGGCTACAGGATAAGTTGCACTGTGGTGTCCTAAGATTAGAAAATCTACCTCGGGCAGCAAGAATCAGTCTGCTGCGAGAAGTTTTGACTGACTATGCTCAGGATTTAGTATCAGGTGCTATTGTTATTGCTACCCAGAGAAAAATCAGAATTCGTAGAAAAATTACCGATGGTTGATGTACCAACTAAACTACTGGTTTTGCCCTTAGACCGATGAATCAATAGATAAGCCGATGGAATAAAATACAGAGCCAATAGTGTTGCACCACCTAATCCCCCAGCGATCGCAATTGCCAAAGGTGGCCAAAACCCGGTTGAATCCAGCAATAGCGGTGTAAAGCCAATAATCGTTGTTACTGTTGTCGCTACTACGTGACGAGTTGATTTAATCACCACTTGCCGTGTCGCAGCGGCATCTCCCTTTCTCGCCAGCGGATCATCCCGTAATGCTGCCAACACAACAATTGAGTCATTGATCGCTAGACCAATCAGACCCAATGTGCCGAGAATGGCCGTAAAGCCAAATAGTGAGTTAAACAACCATAGCGCCATCGCGGCTAGGCCCACAGCTGCCACGGCAACAACAGCCAATAACCCGGCTAATGCAAAGGAGTTAAACGACAGTACCAGTGTTGCGGTCATCAACACGACTAAAACGCCAACAGTTGATAGCAAATTGCCAACGGCGGAGCCTCGGGCATCGGCCTCACCGCCATAGCTAAGGCGATACCCTGCCGGTAGCTCAAAGTCTTGTTGCTCTAAAGCTTGTTGAAACTCAGCCAAGACCGTGCTGGGTAAAGACCCTGCCGTAATAAATCCCTGTACTGTATTGACTCGCTGCCCATCCTCTCTAGCAATGGTGCTTAACTCTGGTCGCAGATTAACTGATGCCACTGCAGAAAATGGAACTGTTGTGCCACTGGCGCTGAGTAGATCAACAGAAGTGATGCTGGCTAAATCTCCTCGCTCTTGCTCTGGCAGCTGTACTCGCACAGGAATATCTTCGGTATCTTCAAGAATTGAGCCGCCTAGTTGACCATCAAGGAGAGTGCTAAGTTGGGTTGCGATCGCACCATTATCCAACCCCACTCGTCTTGCCGCCGCTTCATCCACCTCTAAAGCTAATTTTGGCGATAGCTCCGTCAGCGTAGCCCGAGTATGGGTAACCTCATTTAGCCCAGACAAGATTAGCCGCAGCTGGTCCCCGAGCGTTCTCAACTGTTCTAAATCCGGACCATAGAGACTCACCTCAATCGGTGCATCAAACGGTGGTCCTTGCTCCAGCTGTTTGACCAATATCTGAGCATCAGGAAAAGCCGTATCTAGTTCGGTCTGCAACGTTCGAATTGTCTCTCTGAGATTATCTGTTGAGTCTAGCTGCACAATTCCCTGGGCATATTCAGACGCATTACGACGACTCCCTACTACGTTATAGAAAAATGACGGCGCATTTTGGCCCAGAAACCAATGGATATCTGTGACGGCTGGATGCTGCCGGATCAGATCGCGGATAGCCAGAGTTTGAGTGCGGGTGGTTGCGATCGCGCTGGATGCTGGACGTTCCACCTCAATTTGAAACTGGTCGCGATTTGTCGGCGGAAAAAACTGTTGTGGTAAGCTGGCAAACTGAATAAATCCTATGATAGGCAGCACCATCGCGATCAAAATACCCAAAATCGGTCGATGAAAGACCGCTCGTAAACTACCCTCATATAGCCGAGAGAGCGTTGAATTTGAAAACCCACCCACACTCCAGTGGTTAGCCTGAGACTGTAACGGTCGCCAGCGATAAACTAAACCAGCTAAGGCTGCGATTACCGTCAACGAAAGCGTAAGCGAACTTAACAGCGCCAAAATGACGGTACTGCCAATGGTGCCGATAAACTCGCCAGTGCCCCCAGGAGAGGTGGCAATAGGGACAAACGCCAGCACAGTCGTTAGGGTAGATGCAATCAGCGGCACTGCCAGATGTTTGACTGTTTCCCCAACAGCTTTGGCAGGGTGACTACCGCTTTGTAGATGTATCCGTACTTCGTCTACCACCACAATGGCATTGTCAATCAGTAACCCCAGGGCAATGATTAGCCCTGTAACAGACATTTGGTGTAACGGAATGTCTAACACCTTCATGCTACCAAACACCATCAATGTAGACAGAGGCAGGGCCATGCCCACAATGACAGCTGAGCGCCATCCTAAAATTATTAGCGAAATACCAATGACCAATAGGGAGCTAAGCAAGAGATTACCAATTACCCCATTGAGTCGCTGTTGTACATACCGACTCTGATCTAGCACAATGCTGATGTCTAAACCGTCTGATAGATCGGTTTCAAATGTCTCGAGAACTTTTCTTGCCTGCTGTGCCCATTGGTCCACACGATAGTCAGATTCTACCGTTGCTGCTACAACAATGGCCGGTTTTCCTGCCACCAAAGCCAGATCAGAGACTGGAGTTTGCACTCCCTTCGTTACCTGGGCAATATCCCCTAGCTGTGCAATCTGACCCTCTGCCCCCACCTGAATTGGAATTGCCCGAATCCGATCTAACGATTCCAGAGCGCTGTCTACTTCAAACAACAGTTCAGTAGACTCACCCCGTAATTCACCTGTGGGAATTTTCGCATCGCTGGCTGTAATCTGCTGCGACAGTCCCTGGGCGCTGATGCCTAACTTTAATAAATCAGCCTGGCTGATCTCCACCTGAATCTCCTCATCAAGCTCTCCAAATAGGTCTACACTGTCTGTTCCAGGTAAGTTCCTCAGCTCAGCTTCTAAGCCCTCTGCCACCCGCCGTAGAATAGGGTAGTTAACTGGTTCATCCAACTCCCATGTTAGGCCCACAATCATGGCACTGGCCTTGACTTCCTCGTCCTCATATTCTGGTCGACTAGCTTCAGCGGGTAGTTCAGGAATCACATCGTCAATCTGACTCCGTACGCGTGCCCACACTGGTTCAACATTTGGGATTGTTTCTTTTAGCTCTACCGTAACAACTGAGATGCCAGGACTTGAGGATGACCGAATCTCCTCAACTTCTTCAATATCTGATAGCTCTTCTTCGATTTTGTCAGTGATCAGTGACTCTACTCGTTCGGCACTTGCTCCAGGGAAGAATGTGGTTACTGTTGAGACTCTTTGGACAATCTCAGGATCTTCTAGTCGGGGTAATGATAAAAAAGCAGAGAGACCCCAGACAATGACTAACGTTAAAGTTAGAAATAATAGCTGTCGATTCCGAAAGAAGAGATTGAACATAATTGGCTCAAGAGAAAAGATTTTCTTAGGGCTTGTATGGGAGACTGGATTAGTTAGCTGGTGAGGAGTTTAGAGGTGCTGCTTGGGGTCCCTCCGAGTTCCCCAAACCCCCTGGTTAGGGCCGGAACGCCGCCCTAAGACCCAGCGTACTGGGTTGTTCCTAATGGCGTTAAGTTGCGGGTTACGGCGGGGTCGATTATGTATTTTCTGGACTGGGGCCTATGGAAAGTTTAGAGATAAAACTCAATCTATAAGACTATCTTGTACGATGAGTTAACCTGAATAATCGACCTCGCCGTAACTCACTCCTCACCTGCATAATCGCTATTAGTGACAACCTACTTTCGGGGTGTGTGGGGGAGTTCAGGCCCCCACGAACAGGAGGGGTTCGGGGAGGAAAGCCCTGAGCAGCCCCCATCGCCATTCACCAATTCTTAAACACTAATTCTCAACAAGCTGCCCCGCCACCAGCCGATGTGTACCACTTGTAACAATCTCCTCCCCCGGCTCCAGCAGTCCTCGTACAAAAACTCGATCACTTTCCGTATAAAGCACCTCTATCTCTCGGCGGTTAATCTCATAGATATTTTCAGTAGTTTTATCTTCAGGGTCGCCTAACACATAGGCCGACCATAGTCCTCGCTCGCCAGCAACAAGAGCACTGGTAGGCAACCAATAACCTGTTTCATTTTGTTGATCTTGCAGTTTTAGTCGTGCAGTTGCCCCAATCGTTGGCTGCGCATCTGACGGCAATGCAATTACCACAGTAACTGTCTGACTGGCATCATCAAGCTCTGGCAACAGCGCTGTTACCCTGCCCTCAAATAATTGACCATTGACTTCAATCAGTTGCATATCGTCACTATTAATACGATTAGCCATCTCACTAGGCACACCAATACGGGCCTCCAGAGCATTTCCCTCTACCAGACGCATAATTGATTGCCCTGGGCTGACTACAACGCCTTCATCTACAAGACGTAGGGAGACGCGACTGTTAAAAGGCGCATAGATAACACTCTTAGCAATTGAGACATCTAAGTTCTTTAGACTCGCCGCGATTTGATCTACCTGGGCATCCTGAGCGCTGACTTGTTCTATTCGGGTACCGGCGTCGAGTTCTGCTAACTGGCTTTTGGCCTGGTTGAGACGACTTTCTAGAGCGTCAGCCCCAAAGGCGGCTTCATCTCGTTCTTCTAGAGAGATTGCGCCTTGACTATAGAGATTTTCTCGACGCGTCTGTTGCAAACGGGCTAAATCGAGCTGCGCTTGCAAGTCTTGAACAGCGGCCGCGGCGGCCGCAATATCTTCCTGACGAGGACCGCGTTCTAATTCTTGAAATCGTGCCTGGGCCTGTCGCAGTTGAGCCATAAGCTGCTGCCGCTGGGCCTGCAGACTGCGAGTATCTAACCGAGCCAGGGGGGCTCCAGCGGTAACCGTGTCACCTTCATCTACAAGGATTTCCACCAGAGTGCCTGCTTGCTCAAAGCCTAGCTCGCTGCTACGTCGGGCGACGATTTCGCCTGTGTAGGTGCGCTCTACTTGATAGTCGCTGACACGTTCTAGAACTTGGGTTTGGACAGATAGTGGTGTAATTACATCTTCAGCTACTGCTGACTCAGACCGAGAACGTCCCCACCAGAAAATGGGGACTGCAAGTATGGGCAATAACCATAACCACTGCCAGCGAATCGGTTTACTTGCGCCAGACGTTGATGAAACCATGGCTCAATATCCAAACAGTTGATATTCACTTAGTTGATAACCAATTTATTGATATTCAACTTGTTGTCTATAGTGACCTAGCGTATACTCAACATGTTGGATATGTCAATGATTTTTTGTAAACCCCGATGGCCCTAGCTCATACCATTCTGGCTCTGTTAGCTCAGCGACCCGATAGCGGCTACAACATTAGTAAGCGCTTTGCCGAAGGGTTGAGCTGCTATTGGAAGGCGACTCAACAGCAGGTCTATCGTGAGCTATCAAAAATGGAGTCTCGGGGCTGGGTCGATTTTGAGAAGGTTCCCCAGGAGGGAAAACCCGATAAGAAGATTTACAGCATCACGGACGCAGGCTGGGTAGAACTCACTCGCTGGTATGCAGAACCTACCGATCTCACTCAAATTCGAGAAGATTTGCTGGTGAAGGTGATGATTGGCTACAAGATGCCCCGTGAGATGTTGCTTAAAGAACTTCGTCATCGTCAGGCGTTGCATCAGGCTCAGTTAGATGAGTATCGTACTAAGGAAGTGATGTACTTAGAGCATCCTGACCCGCCAGTGGAGCTGCAGTTTAAGTACCTGACCCTAAGGCGAGGGATTGCTTACGAAACTAGCTGGCTGCAGTGGTGCGCTGATGTGCTCTCATTTCTTGAGCAGTATGATGCGAAACGAGACGATGTTTGATGGGTGCGATCGCATCTGTTCAGACTACATACCCTTGATTAACCAGAAAATAATAAAATCCCATAAAGGCATTGTGCCCCTATGGGATCGTTGTTTATTGCAAGATCTTTAAACCATCGCCTTTGCTATTTTCCTTCTGGTAATTGCTGAGTACCATTGGCCAGATTGTTTACAGCACTGGCAATATCTAGACCCGTTGTCTGCTTTAGCTGCTCAATAATGGCAATGGCCTGTTTTGCTGTGCCCCCTCCTGGCTGGCTATCAATCATGGTGACATTCTGAATATCCACATCGGGGACTGTAGCGCTGAGGGTTTTTAACAACATTTCCAGCTTCTGTAGCAAGAAAATGTCGCGGGCATTGTTCCCAGCTGCACGCCAAGACTCAGCGAGTTGTCTGGTACCTTCAGCTTGGGCTTTACCATCCTCGGTAATTTGAGCAGCATCACCCTTGGCTGCGGCCATGGCTCGTTTGCATTGAGCTTCAGCCGGGGCAATCACATCGGCTTTAAGTTGTTCGGTAACTTGTTTGATGCGTTCCTGCTGTACCGGAATTTCAGACTGAAAACGGACCAGTTCAGAGGCAATCTCAGCTTCTACCTCGGCAACAACAGCACCGCGCTTTGTCGAGGCGTCTTTGATGCGACGCTCGGCCTCAGCTTCGGCAATACCCGTATCACGCTCAATCCGGCGAACAGAGGTGATCTTTTCGTTCTCAGCCGTTTGAATTGCAGATGCTGCCTGAGCTTCGGCCTCAGCAATACGAGCATCACGCTGGAGCTGGGCCTGTTGTTTACGACCGATGGAGTCGAGGTAGCGTACATTATCAGAAATGTTCTGAATCTGCAGCGTGTCGAGCACTAAGCCTAGCTTTTGAAGATCTTCTTCTGCTTCATCTAAGAGACTTTTTGCAAAGGCAATTTTGTCTTCATTTACCTGCTCTGGTGTCAGGCTAGCTAGAACCCCCCGCAGATTACCTTCCAGAGTCTCTTTGGCAATCTTTTCAATCTCTTTTCGACCCTTGCCTAGCAGTCTTTCAATGGCATTGTGAATGGCTGGTTCTTCACCCGCAACTTTGATGTTAGCAACACCATCTACCTGCAGTGGAATTCCTCCTTTAGAGTAGGCATTGCTCACCTTAAGCTCGATAATCATGTTGGTGAGGTCCATTCGCAATGCCTTTTCTAGCAAAGGTTTACGAATGCTGCTGCCGCCTTTAACCAAACGGTAGCCTACCTTTTTTTGTCCCACACGCTGTTGAGCCCCTGCAAAGATCAGTACTTCATTGGGCTGACAAATGTAGTAAAGGTTGCGAATGATTAGGGAAATAACCCCGGAACCACCGCCGAGGATGACAAGTAAAAGAATTAAACCTGGCATTAGTTATTACCCTCCATTGTGGGCTCTACAGTAGTTGTGGCAGTTGATTCTAACCGACGCTGAAACTCTAAACTTTGGTTTAAGGTGCCGGTGACATCGATACCCAGAGTGTCATCTACCTGCTTTAGGAACTGACGAACAACATCGGGGTAGACATTGACCAGGCTGGCGATTGATTGGCCATCACCATTGTCAATAACGTTGACATTTTTAAGATGAATGCGGCCAGGAATTTTGGCAGCTTCTTTCAAGACCATATCAATTTGCTGAATCAAAAAGACTTGGGTGGCATCGGCCCCAGTTTCAGCCCAGACTTTTGCCAACATTTCATTGACCAGGGCAGCCGCTTTTGCATTCTCTTCTAGGGCAGCCGCCTGACCCTTAGCGTGGAGTTCCTGAGCTTGTTTTGCGGCCTGAGCAGGCAGTACCTCATCCGCCTGCAGACGGAGCCGTTCTAGCTCGGCCCGTACCGTTTGCAGCTGTTGTTCTGCTCTGGCCCTCGCTTCTTTGGCGGCTGCAATGGTGCGTTCTTCTTCAGACTTAGCTCGTTCCTCCAGCTCGGCTTTGATTTTACGCAGCTCGTTTTGCTTTTCTTGCACTACGGTTAGTGCTTGAGTTTTGGCAACTTCCGCTTGTTTTTGACAATCGGCTTCGATGCGATCGGCTTCACCCACGGCTTCAGCTTCAGCAATCTCTGCATCACGAATGATATTGGCAATTTGACGACGACCAATGGAGCTGAGATAGTCCATATCATCCGTCACACTCTGGATTTTGAGGGTGTCTAGATGTAGACCCAGTTTGCCAAGATCTTTGGCGACATCCGCGGCGATACGCTCGGCAAAATTGAGCCGGTCTTCATTAACTTGCTCCGGGGTGAGTAGGGCAACAACACCCCGTAGGTTACCTTCTAATGTCTCACGTACTACTCGACGAATCTCTGATCGGTTACGGCCTAAGAAGCGTTCAATGGCATTGCCAACAACATTGCGATCGCTAGAAATTTTGACATTGGCAATTGCCTGAATATTGAGTGGTGTACCGCCTTTGGCATAGGCGTTTGTTACCTCTACAGGGATGGGCATGGTTGTCATATCCATCTTTTGCACCCGTTCAATAATTGGCACCACCAGGGTGCGGCCACCAAAGATAACGCGATAGCCAACATTTTGGCCTCTTTGATTTTTGTACTTACGCCCCGAGATAATTAAAATTTGGTTGGGGTTACAAATGCGCAGACAGGTTTTAAGTACAAGAATCAGTGCACCAATGCCAACCAAACCAAGGATCAAAGCGCTGCCGCCCAAAATAACACTCGCTTGAGCGGTCGTTTGGTTTGTCTGTGAAATGGGGATGGCTTGGGCAACCTCATAACCAGCCATTTCGGCTTGTGCCGATTGGGTGTAGTCGCTTGCTGGCCTGGTCTGGCCTAACAAGAATGAAGTGTGTGTCATGGGTATAAAATCGATGTAGATTAGTTGGCGTTGCTGACCTGCGGGATGACTGTGAGAAACCGTTAAATAGCAACGATTCTAGACTGGTGTATCCCCTAAATCATCAATCGCGATTAATTTTGCTGAGCAGCGGTTTCGTCTGAAACAACCCAAAGGCGATTTTTCTCAACATTGACGACGAGTACTTTATCCCCCGGTACGAATTTTTTGGTGTCATCTGTTAGTGCCATCATTTGTAATGTGCTGCCGCGCAGTTCCAGGCGCACTTTGCCTTTGCTGGTAGCGTCAAAGGGCAGTTCAACAACACCCACTCGTCCAGCAAAATCTTCGGTACGAACAAGACTATCGGCATGGCGGTGGGCTAGCTGGCGTAAAACTACTGCCAATGTACCCCCTAGCAAAATGCCCATAATTAGTGCGGCAATAAAGATAATGGATGCGGGCCAGCCAGGCTGTACCCAACCGAGGCTTAGGCCCGTCAGGCCAAAGAAAAAGCCTCCGACTGTCCAGAATTTGAAGCTAGTCAGAATGTTAAGACTAAAGACATACGCTCCCTTAACTTTTCGTAAGAGCTGGAGGTCTGTATCTACTTGAGCATCAAACCCTGCGCCTGGGGCATCTCCGTCTAAGTCAGCATCAAAATCAGCGTCGGCATCTAGATCTACGTCAGCATCAAGATCTACGTCGAAATCAGCGTCGGCATCTAGATCAATATCCAGGTCAGTGTCGGCATCAAAGTCGGCATCACCAGCACCGCCTAGAGCTGCGATCGCAACAAATACGCCGCCAATTACAAAACAAAACCAATAAATTGACTGCACAGTATCTCCTTAGGGATTCATTCCCTAGTGATAGTCAGATACAGTCTGTGACTCTAAAATTCCTGACAATTTTTAACGATCTGTAGGGTGGGCACTGCCCACCAATCATTGCTCTAAAGTATCTTTTAGTCAGGAGCCCCTGACCAGTTCAGGAAGCCGCCTATCAGTGAGCTTGCTAACATCACTCAGTCAGTATTGTGATAACAAGCTACTGGATATCTTCCAGCTGATAGTTAGTTAATGTTTCATAGAAGCGAATATCCAAACTCTCACAATGGATTGTGCCCTGTGAGTTAGTTTTCTTATGCTTTTTCACAATTATTCTCAGTAGTTCTTTCACTCACACTTTCTGACTATATCAGAGCTGTCACAATGCTTCAGCAGACTATCAAATTCAAACTTTCACTTTTTATAGCTTTCTGCTTAGCTGCACTACTTTTTCAGGGTTGTAAGCTCCAAATGTGGTTGCCACCACGGGATATGTGTCTTAAAAATAATATTGCTGTATTTAGAACCTGTATAGAGGAAAAGTTTCCTCCAGGTAGCAACTACTTTGAACTAGAAACCTTTCTGGAGCGGAAAGGGTTCACCAAAAGAAACGTTGAACCTGTGATTGAAGATGAGTTTGATTTTGTCTTTTATTGGAAGCCTTTAATAGCTTATATCAGTCCCGGAAGAAGTGTATCTGGCCAATATGACGAAGACTTCAACCTGATTGAAGTCAAAGTTCGGTAGTTTTGCGGTCATAATGCTTCAAGATGCCAGCAATTTCAAACTTTTACCCTTCATAAGGACATCCTCGGAGAGTGTGGGCACCACCTAATATCCTAGGCGTAGGAGCAAGTTATCCAAGCTCTTCTGGATCAACACCTAGTTCCTGAAGCTTGGCTTGTAACCGCTTCAATTTTTTCTGAGTTTCTAACTGGATTTGCTCTGCAGTGTCTGCACGCTGCCGTTCTTCTTCAGCCTGTCTTTCTGCTTGCTGTTTGGCCAAAGCTTCTTGTTTCAAAGCGACTGCTAGTTCGCTGGGTATAAGCAGCCGTTCACCATTATCTTGACGATAAAAACCAATCAGCTGTTCTTCATGCACCAGTTTCAGTTGAAGCTGCTCACAGATCCCGTCGCTAATTGGTTCGTAATAGGATTCCTCGGGGCCGACTCGCAGACGATAGCCTTGAAGGGCCGGATCTAGCCATTCATTCTTCGGATCAAATAGCCAATATTCTTGAACCCCCAGCTGGGCGTAGAGAGTTTTCTTAAAGACTTCGTCCTTACTGCGAGTTCCTTGAGAGGTCATTTCAAAGACAACTGCAGGGACTTCCCCCTCTTCCCAGATTTTATAGTTGTCTCGACCGCCGGGCTCCACACCAAAAATAACCATCACGTCTGGAGCGACTCGCAGGCGAGGAAATCCCTGGGCATAGTACATAAACTGGTTGTCTAGTAACGTTGCTTGCTGGCCCTGCAAGTACTGTGTGAGCACCTCAATGGTGATCAACATGGCATAGAGATGGACAAACGTTTCTGCTACAGATTCTCCGTCAGAACTTGGATAGATAAGAGTAGAGTCTGCCTCAGTCTGAGATGTAGGAACCGTCGTAACCATAGCCCACATGTAGAATAATGTACCCATCATATTCTAGACATATCAAAGCGCGCTGCTACTCATCTGAATAACAGCGCACTTTGGTTTAAGCTATGAGAGTTTGTGAGGTTACTTATGACTGCTAACTTCAGCCACGATTTTTTCTTTTAGTTTTTCTGGTACGGCACTTAAATGGTCGTACTGCCAGCTAAAGAAGCCCACACCCATACTTAGTGAGCGCAGCTCTAAGATTAGGGTTTGCATTTCAGCTACGGGCAGCTGGGCCGATACTTCATCCCAGCCGGGCCAGTTCGCTTTATGGTCATATCCCATGATCTGACCACGACGACCGCTAATCAGAGTGAGCACATTTGAGGTAAACCGGTTTGGCACTGATACAGACAGAGAGGCAATCGGTTCTAGCAGAGTGGGTTTACACTCCGGTAGACCGGTTTGCATGGCGATCCGTGCGGCTTGCTTAAATGCCTGGTCAGAACTGTCCACATGATGATAAGACCCGTTTTTTAACGTGACTGACACATCCACCACCGGGAAACCTAATGGACCTTGCTTGAGAAACTCTCTTACCCCCGTCTCAACGCTAGGAATATATTGTCTTGGAACAACACCGCCAACAATCTTTTCATCAAACTTAAAGCCTTCACCACGGGGTAAGGGTTGAATGTCGATATAGATATCCCCAAACTGCCCATGGCCGCCAGTTTGATGCTTATAGCGTCCGCGCACGTCAGCTTTAGCATTGCGAATCGTTTCTTTGTAGGCGACCTGAGGCTCATGGGTGACCATGGATAGGTTGTACTTGCGGTGGAGCCAGTCCATGGCAAGCTTGAGGTGAACATCACCCTGTCCCCACAAAATCACTTCGTGGGTGTCGCCATGTTGTTCCCAATGCAAAGCCGGGTCTTCCTCAACTAGCTTATTGAGGGCTCCACTGAGTTTCACTTCATCATCGCGCTTTTCGGGGGCAATGGCTAAAGAGTAAACGGCTGGCAAAATGTCAGCGATGGGCAAAGTTTTATCAGCGGTTTCTGCTGTGGTTAAGGTATCACCCGTTTTAGCGTGCTCTAGACGTGCGATCGCAACCACACTGCCTGCCTCAGCTGCACTCAGTGCCTGCTGCTGACTACCCATTAGCGAATATAGCCCCCCCATGCGGTCTAGCCCTAGACTGGCCCCATCCTTGAGAGTGCCTCGCCACAGCCGGGCTAGCGATAGTTTGCCACCTTGAGGGCTGTAGTAAGTTTTGAGAACCTGAACTAAGGGTTCACTGGAATTCAAGTCAATGCCCCGCCGCTCTGCTGTGACCTGGGGTTCAGGTGTTTCACGCACCAGGGCATCTAGCAGGGGACGGACACCATAGTCAGTGGAGGCCACACCGACAAAAACTGGTACGACCAGGTCTGCTCCCAGCTCCATTTTGAGATCCTGAACGATCTCATCTTCAGGCGGATCAATCTCTTCTAACAGCTCTTCTAATAGATGATCGTCAAAATCTGCCAGGGTTTCTAGCATTTCGGTGCGGGCTGCTTTTTCTTCTTCTGCCAGTTCTGCAGGCAGTGGTACAGGGTCAGCAGCAGCTCCAGAGTGGTAGTGATAGGCCTGCTCACTGATTAAGTCGATAAAACCTACTAGGTCTTCTCCCATGCCGATGGGATATTGATGCGGGACAAGGGGACGACTAGAGACTGATTTTAAGGCGTCTAATACTTCAGAAAACGGGGCGCTGGCTCGGTCCATTTTGTTGAGCCATAGGACATGGGGGATTTCCCACTTGTCTAGAAAGTGTAATAGCGGCGATACGGTCAGCACCCGGTTTGGGTCCGGTTCGCACACGACAATGGCAGCGTCTACTCCCATTAGGACATGTAGCGGTTCTTGGAGTAGCTCGATAGAACCAGGGCAGTCGAGAAATGTAAAACGAATGCCGCCGTACTCAGTACAGGCGGCATTCGTTTCGACTGTCATATGGCGATTGCGGGCTTCAGGTGAATGGTCACCAACCGTATTACCTTCAGGAATTGAGCCTTTGCGAGAAATTGCACCAGTGACCGAAAGCAGACTCTCAAGCAATGTTGTTTTACCACTTGAGTATGGACCCACAATCGCCACGTTTCGTGAACGAGAGACAGCGGCTTTTGCCATAGGTTTAACCCCTTTTCTAAAGAGACTATGCCCAAAACAAGTCTGGCTCTAAAAGACCTGCTAAAACAGTAGGTCAACTAGTCTTGGTAAGGGCACAGGGGACATCAACTCTCAACACATAAGGTCGTTTAATGGAGGTTAAGAATAGGGTGTTCCCCTGGATTACAAGCTTAGCCTAACGCTGCTATAACCCTTTGGTAAAAAGGGGTTTGGAAAAGTTCACTAGGTTAAGAAGCGTAAGGGGATTCTAAGGAATTGTAACTAAATACTACGCTATGGAATGGTAAAGTCGAACCAAGATATGGCCATCAGATTGATGTCAAAGCTCTATCTGTTTTTGAAATAATGTACGTTTCCAGGTAGTCCTCTTTAGGAAAGGATAAGAAAAATAGACTAGAGAAATCCTCTGAAGACTGATAAAGCATCCTTAGAGAATCGCCTCTACCCTCAGTCATAAGATGTCCCAGTCTCCCCCTGCCTGTCCAAGCTGTCACTCTGA
>JBCDIX010000067.1:0-36763 GCA_038748405.1 Cyanobacteria bacterium P01_H01_bin.21
ACTAGATAGTCAACACGCGGATCGTCAAGGTCTCTAAAGTGCTCAAACAGGGTACTTGAAGTCTCATCGGGGGTAGACATGGGGGATGACCTAACGCGCAACCCCCTTGATATTCCCATTCCGAATATGCGTTTGCCCTATAAGCGTCCACCAAAGTATTTGCGATATAGGTTACAGCTAGCAGTTGCCGTATTGCCTACTAAGGTAACCAGCCCCATACTTTCTAGGCGATAGGCAGCCATGGGTTCTAGCTCAGTTGCTGTTTCTTGTTCAATAACCTGATAGAACATGCGTGCCAGCTCTGGCTCTGCCTCAAAAATTGCCAGGTAACTACGCAGGTGGTCGCTGTAGATGCCACTCTGTTGAGGGGCTTCATCAATTAGACGAGCGAGCTCCATGTGATGCACGCTCAGATTGTACAGAGCCAGATGAACCAGGTAGGGATGTCCCTCTACCAAGGTATGAAGTGAGCTTAATCCATCATCCAAAACAACACCGTAGCGCTGGGCTAGCTGCTGAGTTTGGTCTAACGTAAAGGCCGGTAATCGTAACGGTAGCCCCACATTAAAGGGCGACTGATGAATTTGTAAGGGAATATAAGCTTCTGTTGCATAGGCCACTAGCAGCCTAAGATAGCCCCACTCAGTCAGGTTTTTAGCTTCTTCGTGCCAGACTCGCAGCATGGGCAAAAATTCTTGGGCCATATTGCGATGTTCAAACACCGCCTGGAGGTCGTCGATTACCAGCAAAAGTGGCTGCTGTAGAGAATGAAGCACGCTACTTTGCATATAGTTAGTGCAGCTGACCTTACTACCCAAATCAGCATTCCACACATCATCAAGCTGGGCACTGAGTTTAAGCTGCTGGGCAATATTTGCACAAAACCAGCGCAGAAACTTATCAAATTCGGCTAGCACACAGCCGTCTGCCTGACGAAAGTTAAGCCGCACTACTTTGAAATTTAACGTTTGTGCCTGGGCCACCAGGCGGTTAACTAGGGACGTTTTTCCCCAGCGTTCCGGCGCACGAACTCTCAATAATGCCCCCGGCTTTAGCAGCTCACCCATAGCCTGATTTTCCACCGGAGGTCGCTCAATATAGAACGAAGACCCCAGGGGAAGGGGGCTACCGGGAAATGTTGTATCTGCTTTATCAGTACCCGGCCACCATGGACCCGGTTTACTGGGCTGATGGAGCTGATGGGCTTGCTGGCGCAGAACCGCATGAATATTTTTCTTGGTTACTCGTTCCCCCAGCACTTGTGAAATCTTTTGCCAAAGCCGGGAGCCGGTAACCCGAACGTAATCCGCATCGTAGCCCTCGGTAGCTGCGATTTGTGCATAGGTTGACCCCTGCCAGCATCGTCGAAAAACGACCTCTTGAATAGCCGTCAACCGATACGGTGAAAGGAGTTTATCAACTAGCGTGATGGCATCTTCGGGAGACATAAGGGCCACCGCCGTTAATCAGGGGTATAAAAAATCACTGTCAGTAAATGGTGCTCCTAGTTACTCTTTGGATATCGATCAAATGTAAGGAAGCCACTAATATATCAGGCCGATTGCGTTCTATTTTGTGATTCAGTGTGTATTTTTGCTACGACACTAACTTGAAAGCTATACAGGGCAACAGTAGCCGTTAATTAACTATCCATAGGTCTAGCTTACCGACTAATCACGGATTGAGCACTGCCATATCGAGTCTGCCGGTATATCCCCCCGTGCGATCGCACTAAACCCAGTCTAGCGTTTCCATCATAATCTCCCGGTGGGTATTGAGGAATCTCCATAGGAAACAGAGTGACAGTCAGAAGACGCACGATTAGCCCCTAAGGATACCGGTCAAGCAGCAGATAGGTCTGACCATACACTACATCCACAAACGGGGAAATCTGATGACAGACTAACAATTTGTCCACCAATGGATAGAGAACAGTCTGCCCAATAGTGTGCTAAGGGTATGCAACATCTTTTTATCATCGAAGACGATCAGGGAAAACGTGCCGTCAGTTTACAGGCTGATTCTGGCTCCATTGGTCGGGACAGCAGTAACTCAATCGTTCTACATGCAAAAGAAGTCTCACGTCAGCACGCGATTTTACTCAGAGTGACCCATCCCGGCGGCGACCACTACGGATTTCGCATCATCGATGGCGACCTACAGGGTAAACCCAGCACCAACGGCCTATTTATCAATGGGAGACGCTGTAGCTCCCACAACTTACGTCACGGTGATGAGATTGTGTTTGGAGCCCATGTTAAAGTGCGCTATCACACAGCTACTGACCGTGAAGATGCGCAGTGGTTACTGTCAGGCAGTGACGACGCAGCTAAATATATGGCCACACTAATTGCAGCACCTGTAGATTTCTCCCATATTCCAGAATCAGACCGACTGCAGGATGCAGCCATTGCACGATTAGCCTCATTTCCTGAACTTTTTTCTCACCCAATTATTGAATTATCCCTAAGTGGAGAATTAATTTACCTCAATCCTGCTGTCGTCAACCAGTTTCCAACCATCCGCCTGGCTAAGCTGGAGCATCCCATTTTGGAGGGTGTTATCGACACCGTAAAGAGCCACAACAAACAAAATTTTGTTCGCGACATTACAGTGGGCGATCAGATTTTTGAACAGGCATTTCACTACATTCCCCAAAGCGATTTGATTCGCTGTTATTTGGTGGATATCACCGAACGCAAACGAGCTGAATCTGAACTCCAAACGCTCCACGATCAGTTAGAAGCCCAGGTTAAAGAGCGCACTAGCCAGGTCTTGGCCACAACAGAACGATTAAAACAAGAGCAAACAGCCCTTAAAGCTAGCTATGCCACCAATCGTGCTTTACTCAATGCCATTCCCGACCCCATGTTTCGCATTAGCAGTGACGGTATTTTTGTTAACTTTAGCGAACCCAAATACCATACGCTGCCTTTCTCACCCCCAGCCTGCTTAAATCGCTCCCTAACAGAGATATTTCCAAAACCCGTTGCTAGCGCAATGAAAACCTCGATCGATCAGGCATTGACGTCTGGAGATATTGAAGTGTTGGAATTTCAGCTAACGACAGCGGATCAATCTCGACATTTTGAAGCCCGCATTGTGACTAGCTCTGACCAGGAAGTTATGGCAATTCTCCGCGATATTACCAAACGCAAACAAAGTGAAACAGAGATTCGTAACGCGTTGGAACGGGAGAGAGAATTAAACGAGATGAAAACTCGATTTGTATCTATGACTTCCCACGAGTTTCGTACACCCCTCACAACAATTCTCTCCTCAGCAGAGCTTTTAGAACACTACAGCGACCGGTGGGACAAAGTAAAACAGCATCAGTATCTGCAAAAAATTCAAACGGCTGCCACCCATATGACCGAGCTACTCAATGATGTTTTGTTGATTAGCAAAGTGGAAGCAGGACGGATGGAGTTTAACCCACAGCCGCTAATTCTCAACGATTTTTGTCAGGAAATTATTGAAGAGTTGCAAATAACAACAAATCGGCACACCTTAGAACTACAATCCTATCTTCCGACCACCTCTCATCAAATTGATCGCAAACTGATGCGACACATTCTGACCAATCTATTAACCAACGCCATTAACTATTCCCCTGATGGTGGTCAGATCTTAGTCAGGTTGGCTCCCTTAGGGGCGCAGCTGGAGCTGCAGGTGCAAGATAGCGGCATTGGCATTCCAGAAGACGCTCGCCCAACGCTCTTTGAATCCTTTGTACGGGGTCCCAATGTCGGCACGATTTCAGGCACAGGTCTAGGATTGGCCATTGTACAAAAAGCCGTAGCGCTGCACCAAGGCCAAATCACCTTTAAAAGCGCGGTGGGTCAAGGCACCTCATTTACCATTACGCTGCCCTGTCTGGTATCCCCATCCCTTGCTGGGGCAGTCTAAAGCCTAGGGATTTGTGTCTGACAACTTTATCAACCAAGACTGTCATTGTCACTAAGGAAAAAGCATGATTAAAATTTTAGTCATTGAAGACGAGGTAGAAATTCGCGCAAACCTATTGGAGCTATTAGACCTTGAAGGTTACAGCGTAACCGGTGCAGACAATGGTATGACCGGCTTACTAGGGGCTATGGAACAAACGCCAGATTTAATTATCTGCGACGTGATGATGCCCAAACTCGATGGTTATGATGTGTTGCGAGCCCTACGCCAGGAGCCTAAAACAGCGGCGGTTCCGTTTATTTTTTTGACTGCATTGGCGCACAAAGGCGATATCCGCCGGGGCATGGTACTGGGAGCTGACGACTATTTAACCAAACCCTTTACCCGTTCAGATGTGCTGACAGCGGTTGAAAGCCGGTTACAAAAACAGGCTGTGTGTCAATCTCAGCTTATGGAGCTACATGATGAAATTCAACAGTTCCGAGCAGGATTAAGCGACACACAAGCGGCCTTAGTGACAGACATACGACAACATCTCAAAGATGCCGCCGTTAAGCTGGACATTGTTACCAATATTCTAAAAACACTGCCGCCAGGGGAACAGCGTGAACGCAGTATAGCCCTTGTTCAGAATGTTTGTGCCTCTGAGATAAAGACGCTCACCAAAGTTCCTAACTTTGAGCATTTATTGGAAACAACGTCGATTTAGGAAATGTGTAAACGCTACAATGCCTCAACTCAAGTAAATTTGGAACCGATAACAGCAGCAACAACAATTACAACAATCAGGGCAGCCATCAATAAAAGTAACGTACTATACATAAAGGAAGTTTAAAGGGCCAATTTTTGTAGCAAAACATACCGTTTATACCCTATCAGCATTTTATTCAGTTGTCAGGTGTGGAAATAAAATAACTACACTAATCAACAGATTGCTTGATTTAGTTTGAATAATTGGCAAATCTATCTGAGTTTTTCGTCTTCTATGGATACAAAATGGTCTAGCAACAGTCGGTGAACAAACAGATAGCCTCCTCCGACCTTTTGTAAAAAAATGCTGGCGGTGGCATAGTCTAAAAATTTGCTGTAGTTCCAGGGAGTGATTCCTTGAAGTGTCAGTATTATTCGCAGTAATACATGCTTGATGACAGCTTCACCGCCACCCGCTGCAAAGCCAAATGCTAGCCCCGTCGCTGCCCAAAACGAGGCTTTGGTATTCCCTAATAGCAATCCTGGTACATACAGCGCGACTGCTGAGACAAGGGCAAACAGGGTGGAGTTTCGCGCCGACTGCCAAATACCCGCATTGGAGCGGCTGGCAGTTCCTACTCGCTTACCACTAAACCCTCGAATTAGGCCAAAGGTGAGCCCAAGGGTGGCCCCAAACGATAGACCAATCAAACTGTGATTGGCTAAACAGGTGCCGTTGCGCAGACATAGAGCATCGCCAAATATAAAGCCAAAGCCAACCTTTAGACACCAGCCGAGCAGCGGCCCTAAGGTGAGCCCCAGCAGCAGATTATTGCGGGCCTTTTGCCAGGACCAGCGTAGCGTTTCAGCTGGGGTGATATGACTCACACCAAAGATACGGCTGCAGATAAGACCTCCCAATAAAACTGCTAGTAGAAGTCGATCAAAGGCGAGGACCTGAGCACCCAACAGGGTTGCGATCGCAAAAAAACTGCACCACAAACCGACGACATACAGCCGTTTTGGCCCTGGTTCTAGCCAATCTGGTTGAATGCGCTCAATCAAAAACACAGTTTGAGACGTATTCACCAATCGCTGGGCGAGAGACATTAGCCAACCTTTTATTTGAGCCGAGCTATAGGCAGCCCCCGGCGGACGACGCTCTAACATTTGGTGAATATAGGCATCAAACAGCTGCTGCTGATAGTCAGCCGGGTGAGCAGAGCGCCCCAGCTGCAAAATCTCTTCTGGAGCCATTCCCTGATAGGTAAGCACCATAATGTTTAAAATCAGCGGTGAGCGGGCTAGCGATCGCAACGACGTGGTTGCATCTTGAATAGCCGCATCGCTCTCCAACAAAGACTTAAGCCCCGTTAGTCCCTGATCAGGTCGATTGAGATAGGTCAAAATCTGTTGATCGGTGAGGGGACGCAAATAGAGAGCTGCCTGAAACCCAAGCTTTTGGGGCAAAATCTCATAGTCGTGCAGACGACAACACGCCACCATCTCCGGACCATAGTCTTGATGGAACTGGTTAAGGGCCGCAACACAGGCAGAACGACGCTCTAGAGAAACCTCATCCAGACCATCGAGCAACAGCAGCAGCTGTTGTTCATCTACCCAACGCCGACCAATCGCTTTAGGTACCTGATATTTACTGTTTAGCTCTTTAACCAGCCATTGTTCAATCGGGCCTTTGAGCCAGGACGACAAATTAAAAATGACCGGCAGTCGCGGATTGTTGTCTGCCCGGTCTAGCAACTGACGGGCCAGGCTTAGCAATGTTGTTGTCTTACCGGCACCAGGCTCCCCCAATATTAACAATGTGCGGCCCTCGCCAATGGCCTCAAACACATGACTAGCCTGGGTACCGGCAGGTAGCGGCTGAGGTGATTGACCAGGGCTCGCATAGGCAATCTGCCAGGGAGGTGCGATCGCATCTGGCCGATCTTCTAAACCAAGTGTGAGCAGAACCTGACCGTGAAGCGAACGGTCGAGAACGCCCTCAATCCAAAAGCGACGAACTTTGTTTAGCAGGGCCTGGCGATTGCGATAGGTCTGTTGGGAGTAGGGGGCGGGAGAAGAGGAAACTACGGCCGGTAAGCCGCCCGAGACAGCAGACTCTTGCTGAGGCAACGGGGTTACAGGTAGCAGGGTTGGGCCATAATCGAGTGTAGCGGCGGCTTGTTCTGAGCTACCAAACATTTTCTGGAATACGTGTAAGGCTTCCCCAGCGGTTCCATATCGCTCTCGATGGTCGAGGTGCACCAACCGGTCAATAAAGTTAGCCAGCTTGGCTGGAGCGCTAACCCTCAACTGGGCACAGCTAGCCGGTAGCTCAAAACTCATCGGATGTCGTCCTGAGAGTGCCTGGAGCATCACCATACCCAGGCTATATAAATCACTGCCAAAACAAGGACGAGCCGCCTGCTGTTCTGGGGCAATATAGCCAAGAGAGCCAATCGCCACCGTCAGGTCTAGACTAGAAGAGGTCTGTAGTGCCTTAACAGCCCCAAAGTCAATCAATACCAGCTGACCGTTGGTTTGCCGCCGTAAGATATTGCTAGGTTTGATGTCTCGATGAATGACATTCTGGCTGTGCACGGTCGCCAGCACGCTCAGCAAGTCTCTCAAACAGCAAACAACCTGCTCCACGGTCATGGGGCTAGCAGTCAATTCATCCTCTAGAGACTGCCCTAGGATGTATTCTTGCACCAGGTACAGCTCGCCGTTTTCTTCAAAATGGGCCAACAGTCGCGGAATTTGAGGATGTTCGCCCAGCTGATATAGCGTTTTAGCTTCTAAATTAAACAGACGTGTCGCTGTTTCAAGGGCATCAGTGTGAATCGGGTTAAGCTGCTTAACAACACAGACAGGATGGCCGGGTAGCTGCTCATCATGGGCCAAAAAGACTTTGCCAAAACCACCCTGGCCCATAAGTTTATCGATGCGATAGCGATGCCCCAGGCACTGCCCCATAATGATTCTCGGCGTTGCTGATCCACGATGGTAGTCAATCTATCGGCAACTGACAAGTGGCTAGAGGTGGAGCCCCTAGGAATCTATGGGTAAAACCCCTCCGCCCAAGTGTTTCCTCCCTGTTAGAAAGAGAGGAAACACTCAGGAAATTGCGATTTACACACCCCGCAGAGACTCATAGTGTAGCTGGAACCACTCATAGGTTTTAGTAATTCCTTCTTTAAGCGACGTTTTGGCCTGCCAGCCCAGTTCAGTCAGCTTAGAAGGGTCCATCAGCTTGCGAGGGGTACCGTCGGGCTTACTGCTATCAAAGACAATTTCCCCTTCGTAACCGACGACGTCTTTAATTGTGAGGGCGAGTTCTTTGATGGATACTTCCTTACTGCTGCCAATGTTGACAAACTCGGTACCCGTGTAGTTATCCATCAAGAAGATCAGACCATCCGCCAGATCGTCCACATAGAGAAATTCACGTAACGGACTGCCGCTGCCCCATACTTCTGCAGTGGGTCGGTTGGCTAACTTGGCCTCGTGAAATTTACGCATAAGAGCAGGCAACACGTGGGAATTGGCCAGATCAAAATTATCGTTAAGACCGTATAGATTAGTCGGCATTGCCGAAATAAAGTTGACGTCATACTGACGACAGTAGTTTTCACATAGTTTGAGACCTGCGATTTTTGCGATCGCATACGGCTCATTAGTCGGCTCTAGGGCCCCCTTTAGCAGATGGTCTTCACGCATCGGCTGAGGTGCCAGCTTAGGATAAATACAAGAAGAGCCCAGGAATAATAGCTTTTTAACACCGGCCTGATAGGCACTGTGGATAACGTTGGCTTCGATCATCAGGTTGTCATAAATAAACGAAGCGCGATAGGTATTGTTGGCGTGTATACCACCGACTTTTGCAGCCGCCAGAAAAACATAGTCCGGCTTGGTCGCTTCAAAAAATGCTTCAACATCAGCCTGACGACACAGGTCCAGCTCTTTACTACTTTTAAGAATTAAATTTGTATGGCCCCGATCCTTAAGGGCACGGACAATGGCACTACCAACAAGGCCATTATGGCCAGCAACATAGATCTTGGCGTTAGTTTCCATAATGGTGACAATAATGTATGGGATACAAATACGGTTGTGTATAATTTTAAGAGTATCCTTAGCTTACTGAATTGCTCTAGTCAAAACTAAGGAAAAGCACCTGATTAGCTTTATTCAAACTTCAATCTTTCTAGGTAAATTTCAGAACACTTTTTGAGAAAGCCCAAATTCTGACCGACAGCGATACTGACTGGTGGCTTCTCAATGTCTGCGCTGTTTACTACTGAGAATTCCCGGTTTAAATGATACTGAGACTAATCATGACCGGTTGTTGTGTCGGTTCTTACGTTTTGAATTGTAGAACGCTATCACCACAAGAGATAAAATTTAGAAACTGATATTAGTCACCATCAAGAGTTTTAGCTAACTCTCTTAGCCAAATAACAAATTGTTGAATATCTGAGCGTGTTTGAGCCCAAACATTTGGGTAGATATCAATCAATCAATCGAGCAATCCGGTTAGGAGCCAATTCAAACCCATATAGGCTTCTAACAACATAGCGAAACCCTAAAATCTCCCGCAGTTGTTTTGCAGTTTCAGGGCGAACAACAGCAACACGCCCTTCTCGCTTTGTACTCATTCGGTCCAATAGTAGGTTAGGAATTGTTAAGAAACAATTTCATGGTTTGAAGAGCATAATCCTTTCCTTAACCTCGCCGTAACCCACACCATGCCAATATCTTTCATTAATCGACATCCTACTTTCGGGGGGTGTGGGGGAGTTTAGGCCCCCACGAACAGGAGGGTTTCAGGGAGGAAAGCCCTGAGCAGCCTTTATCGCTAATTAGCCAATATTCACAATTACTTTTCGGAATATCGATTGGATGCAAAATCGGTTGCGTGGGGTCCCGCCGAGTTCCCCACACCCCCTGGCTAGGGCGTTCCGCCGCCCTAGAACCTGACGGAAAACCATCAGCGGTATCCCTAACAGCCTCTTTGGGCATTTGGAGAGGTGGTTTAGAATTTTGCGCGTGGCGACAAAATTCTAAAAGGAAAAGTTATCTAATTTACTGTTAAGAAAAACAGTCATAATCAAACTATGAGCTTAAATTTTTAGCAAGCCCTTAATTGAGTTCAGTGATTTCATCGACCCACCTTCCTTTTGCTTGAATTCGTTGCCAGAAATATGGCTCTAGGGATTCTATCGGCTTTAGGTCTAACCAGCGATCGCAACATTGATTAACAGAGGCCAATGCTTCAAAGAAACATTCCTCAGGGATACCCTCAACAGCAACGTCAATGTCCGAATCCGCAGAAAACCGATTGTTTAATAGAGACCCATAAATCAATATACGGGTAGCCCCAAACGTTTGCTTAAGAATACTGACGATCTGTTTCAAATCTTGCCAGGCTTGCTGCTTAAGCGTAGCTGTATGATTCGTTTGCTGCTGCTGCCGCTCACGCCAGTAATCAATAAAGCGTTGCTCAACCACGGTTAAATTATGCATCGTGTGGCTTTATGAGATCGCAAGACAGCCTATCAAAAACCGGCCCAGGGTCTATACAAGCAGCACCTGGGCCGGTTTTTATTTACTAATCAGAGCCACAGCAGTACCTTAGTACTTGTAGCTATCGGTCTTAAAGGGGCCTTCCACAGCCACATTGATATAGTCAGCCTGAGTCGGAGTCAGCTTAGTCATAACACCGCCAAACCCTTCAACCATATAGCGAGCCACCTCTTCATCAAGGTGCTTTGGCAAGACTTCGACAGTGATAGCGTCAGCTTTCTCCGCATCTGACAGGTCAGCAAACTTACGCTCAAACAAGAACATTTGCGCCAAAACCTGGTTAGCAAATGAACCATCCATAATCCGAGAGGGGTGGCCTGTGGCATTACCCAGGTTCACCAGACGACCTTCTGCCAACAAGAGTAAAAAGTCTTGAGGGTCATCGCTACGATAAACCTTGTGCACCTGAGGCTTTACCTCTTCCCACTGCCAGACTTTACGCATGTAGGCAGTATCAATCTCATTGTCAAAGTGGCCAATGTTGCAAACAACAGCACCCGGCTTTAGAGCCGCCAACATGTGAGCATCACACACATTGACATTACCGGTCGCCGTCACTAGCAAATCAGTTGTTGCCAACAGCTCTTTGTTGAGGCTAGCCGCTGTGCCATCATTTACACCGTTAATGTAAGGTGAAACAACCTCATAGCCATCCATGCAAGCCTGCATCGCGCAGATGGGGTCAACCTCAGTCACTTTAACAATCATGCCCTCTTGGCGAAGGGAGGCCACTGACCCTTTACCAACGTCACCGTAGCCAATCACCAGTGCCTTCTTACCCGCCATCAGGTGGTCAGTACCCCGCTTAATGGCGTCGTTTAGGCTATGACGACAGCCATATTTGTTATCGTTTTTAGCCTTGGTAACAGAGTCGTTGACGTTAACCGCCGGAATCTTGAGTTCTCCTTTTTCCAGCATTTCATACAGACGATGTACGCCTGTTGTAGTTTCTTCTGTCACACCGTGAATGGTGGAGAGCATCTCAGGATAGGTCTCATGGATATAGCCAGTCAGATCACCCCCATCATCCAAAATCATGTTGGCATTCCACAGCTTGCCTTCAGTCGTACGGCAGGTTTGCTCAATACACCACATGTACTCATCTTCAGTTTCACCTTTCCAGGCAAAGACTGGAACACCCGCTTCAGCGATGGCCGCTGCCGCATGGTCCTGGGTGGAGAAAATATTACAGGACGACCAGCGGACCTCGGCACCTAGCTCAATTAGAGTCTCGATCAGTACCGCCGTTTGGATTGTCATGTGGATACAGCCGATGATCTTGGCTCCTGAGAGCGGCTTACTATCTCTGTATTTTTTGCGGATAGCCATCAGTGCCGGCATTTCACCTTCTGCGATCGCAATTTCTTTACGGCCCCAGCTGGCCAGACTAATATCAGCTACCTTGTAGTCTCTGGTAAGTGTTTGTGCGCTCATGGGCTCCTTAGTTGTGGGCAACGAGTTTTATCTGATCAACGTATTTCATTATGCCGCTAGACGCTTTTCTAAGCATTTTGCTGCCAAAATCCGTAAGAGCTTTGGACTTTTGTTTTCCTAAAGGGCAGCTTTCAGCTGGTCAGCCTTGTCAGTATTCTCCCAGGTAAAGTCAGGCAGTTCACGACCAAAGTGACCATAGGCAGCAGTCGCGCTATAGATTGGACGCCGCAGGTCAAGCATATCGATTAACCCCTGGGGCCGCAGGTCAAAGGTTTCACGCACAAGTGTGGCAATCTTATCGTCCTCTACTTTGCCAGTGCCAAAGGTATTAACTGAGATAGACGTGGGTTCTGCCACACCAATAGCGTAGGACACCTGAATTTCGCAAAGGTCAGCCAAACCAGCCGCTACGATATTCTTAGCAACATAGCGACCAGCATAGGCAGCAGAACGGTCTACCTTTGAAGGGTCTTTACCAGAAAAAGCACCACCGCCATGGCGAGCCATCCCACCATAGGTATCAACGATAATTTTGCGTCCTGTCAGACCACAGTCACCCACCGGGCCACCGATAATGAACTGTCCGGTAGGATTAATGTGGTACTGAGTGCCAGCATGTAGCCACTGGTTAGGCAATACAGGTTTGATAATTTCTTCCATCACCGCTTCGCGGATATCGCTCAGCGTAATGTCAGGATCATGCTGAGTAGACAGCACCACTGCATCAACCGCTACTGGCTTACCGTTCTCATAGCGGAGCGTAACCTGGCTTTTAGCATCTGGGCGAAGCCAGGGAATTACTCCATTTTTACGTAGATAGGCCTGCCGTTCTACCAATCGATGGGAATAGTAGATAGGGGCCGGCATCAGCACATCAGTTTCATTAGTGGCGTAGCCAAACATTAGGCCCTGGTCACCTGCACCCAAGTCTTTGTTTGTGCCTTCGTCCACACCCATGGCAATATCGGCAGACTGCTTACCGATAGCATTGACAACGGCACAAGACGCTCCATCAAAGCCGACATCTGAGCTGTTGTAGCCGATGCCTAAAATTACATCTCGAACAATGTCTTCTAGGTCAACATAGGTGCTGGTGCGAACTTCGCCTGCGATGATAGCCATGCCGGTCTTTACCATGGTTTCCACGGCAACTCGGGAGTGGATGTCATCTTTTAGTAGGGCATCAAGAATGGCATCTGAAATTTGGTCGGCCATTTTGTCGGGATGGCCCTCTGAAACTGACTCTGAAGTGAAAGTGCTGTATAAACTCATGGCAAACGCTGATCACATGTAGATAACTACCTAGGACAACCAGTAGGTATAACGGCCTAACTATAGTAGTTGATATACATGCAATCGTTAATGAGTTGTGCAAGCAGGAGTACTATTTTGTAGAGGTTCAACTCCCTTATTTAGTTGGGGCTTTCACGTTAAAGCTTGAAAATTCAAATCTTCAGAAGTTCAAATTGCGGCTTATCTGAAAATTATGTTGTGATCCATACGGAGTTCTTATTCTAAGAGACTCCAAATCCACAACAACTTTTAACACATTTCATTACTGAGAAAGATAATTATTCAGGCATAATGATGTTGCTATAATTTTCTATAGCTTATCGCTAGCCAGCGGCAGCTACTCTAAATTTAGAGAAAAGATTTTTTCTAATTCATATTTTCACAAACATTGGATAGAGATGATGAGCACAATTCTTGAGAAATCAGCTTAGCTACGGCTTCGTTGCCTATTGGATTGAGATGTACTTTATCTCGAAAATATGAATTAACAGTTTCTTTGGGCAATTTAGACCATGCTTGGTGAACATCTATAACTGGAATTTCAAGTTTTCTCAGTGTTTCTAAGAAGTCTGTTTTATGCTGAGGCTCAGAAAGATCAGGAATCAAATCTTGACGAGAGGGAGTGAACAGTACAAATACAGGAATTTGTTGTACATCTATATCACTTTTAGCATCACTCAATATCGTCATATTCTCATAGAATTGACGCTCTGAATCTTGAGTTTCTGGAATCTCTGCAGCCATTTTTTCGGGTGTTTTTTTAGGCTTTAAGTTTTGAATAGCTCTCGACCAAAGATATCTAAAAATAAGCTCCTGAGTTGCTAGCAAAGGTTTTTTATTTGGATGGGAAGACTGACCGACGACCTCACTGGTGCTTGTTGGCTGTACAAGATCATGGGAGCCAATCTGGAGAACTGTAACATCACTATCAAAGAAACCGAATTTTTCAAGGTATCCTACTTGATTACCAATACCCCAAGAACCAGCAGAAGCATTAAGCACCTCTACAGCCCTGGTCTCAGCAGTATCCATTTGACGTTCTAATTTTTCTGTTAGTATGTCAGCCTGGTCTGTTGGATTTCCCCCATTAAGAACAGAATCTCCAACCATCAATATTCTCAGGGTCTTGGTCGGCTTAAATTCTGTAGTTGGCTCAGAGCGCTGTGAATATTGATTGTATTCAATACGTTTACCAAAACGAAAAATCTTCTGATTTGGCTTGAAACGATAACCAGTTTGCCGATCTGCAAGTAATAGAGCAGGAGAACCCAACCCCAAGGATTGACGTAAAGTAATTTCAACACCTATCAACACGCATGGTATGAGAATAAGTAGCTTGTAGTATCGATACATATGACCGATAACCTCTCAATTTAATGATTGGCCCTAGTGATCAAATGAGCGGTTGATAAACTAAAATTATTCTTATATCTAAGCTAAATGATTTGTATAACCTCAAGAAGTTCATTAAAATTAACGATTTACATTTAACGTTAGTAGCCATATCTCCCTTGCTATTCAATAAAAAGAATATAGTTGTCTAGTGCTATCTACTTAGGAAGATTCAGCAAGAGACCTAGGAGCTAAACTGGAACCAGTTCGACCAGTTAGTAACCATAACCAACTTCGAGCAACGTCTCTAAAAATCTTGTGTTTGGGTTCTAATGGTTGATTGAAAGGAACTGAAATCGGTGTGTAAGCAATGCCATAACTCTCTAGAACTCAGGAAGCAATTGCCTGTGAGCGCGGCATGTGAAAATCTGAGATTATCAGATATATGTGTCGAATATCATTTGCCTGTAATTTAGCTACAAGGGTTGTGAAATCAGTAACTGTGTCGGTAGCACTGTAATCAAGTGCACTCTATCTAGAGAGACTTGTTCTGCTAGAAAGATTTGATTTGCCTGCGGGAGAAGTAAACCACTCGACACCCAAACTTCTAAAGTGGCATTTTGTGCAACAATTTCTGCCGCTACTGGCTCTCTGACATTCCCGCCACCAAGAACTAGAATTGCTTGGGGGTTAGGAAATCGATAATTCGCTATTACAAGTCTGACGTCCACAAGCAAGACAAGTACAGTAGCCATTAGGCCAGTCGTGAAAATACCATAAATACCCCACTGGTGAAAATGTTTGGTCATTCATAAACGCTGTTTAACCGTAGGATATTAAACAGCATGTGGAACATTTAGTTTCAGCTAGATGTCGCTGCCGAACTTTTGCTAACTGCCTCTGAATTGCCCTTTCGATTAGAATTAATCTGTTTCTTTCTGCGGATTTCATAAATCTTGGCATCAACTAGGAACCGATACCAGAAACCCTGCAGAAAGTGAAAAATGAGACCTTCCGTACCATCGAGAAACCCAAGGCCAATGGTGTAACGCAGTAACCAGTAAATAAATGCACGAAGAAATAGGGGAAAACGATTGTAGAGTGTGGTTTTAACCCAGCGTCGTTGCTTTGCTTGGGAAAACTGCTCAACAGCTAAACCATCGCCATTTTCTCTAGATTTTGCTGCAAGAATATCCTGTACTTCACGATCGGCGTATCGATTATGCTTATCGATCCAAAAGCTCAAGCCTTTATGATTTTCATCAATAATATCGTGCTTTAAGTTTGCGATATGTCCATTACAAAGCACAATATGTTCATCCATTAAGCGTTGTTCGCAGGTGCCATATCCTGTACGCCAAATTCGTAGTAACCAAGTTGGATAATAGCCACCATGACGTATCCAATGACCCATGAAAAACACACGGCGTTTGACTTGGTAACCTGCCACATTTTTTGGACTAGTTGCAAGCACCTCTTTTAATTCTTTCACTAGCTCAGGGGTTAGACGTTCATCAGCATCAAGACGCATTACCCACGGTGTAGAGATAGGAAGATTTTCAAGTGCCCAGTTAATCTGAGCTGCATGACTCTCAAAGGGATGCTCAAAAAATTGACAACCGAAGCTGTCAGCAATATCTCTAGTAGAATCACTACTCTCAGAATCTACAATGTAGATATCAGCAAATAAGTTGCGTAAACTCTCTAAGCAATGAGTCAAATTCTTTTCTTCATTTTTTGTCAGAATAATGACTGATAGCATGGCTATTGGTTCAAATCTTGACTTAGAGAACACGTAATTCAATAAAGAGCCCGAGTATTACGCAGAGATACCTTAACATTTTGAGAAATGGAAAATTTATGATTTGCATATTTCATTAGACATCTCTCGTAAAAAGCTAAATTTTCTAGGCAGGTTCCTAATTTTAATCTAATTACTTACGAGCTTCAACAACCATTACTGAGCCCATAATTGAGGGGAAGTAGTTACTTAAAAAAGAGAAGGGAAATCGTCTTTCAGCTGCATGAAAAGAAAGGTCACCATGAAAACCACAATGTCTGAGAAATCGAAATAACTCTCTTTTGTTAAAATATCTGATATGTTGCCACTCCCAAATATTCGTTTCACGCCCCTCTGTTCTTCTTGGAACTCCCATCAAGAGATAGTAAATACGGTTAACTATCCATCCATGATTAGGAGTACTCAAAACCAATCTCCCACCAGGTTTTAGAATACGATATATTTCCTTAGTAACAAGCTCTGGGAAAAAGAGATGCTCTACATTATCTCCCCAGAAAACTTCATCAAAAAAACTATCTTCATATGGATAAGGCATATCCTCAATATCTCTTTTAAGAGCATTTACTCCTTTTCTAGAAAGTTTATCTATGCCACTCTGTGTCCATTCAATACCGTATGTATCGTAACCCTTATCTAGAAAAAACTTGCTTACTACACCACTACCTGCACCCAAGTCCAAGATTCGCTTCTGCCCTCCATCACCGTAGATTTTAGCCAAAACATGGTTTCTTTCATACTTTAAAAAGTCAGTTTTATTATCTGAGTTATACTCGACATAGACTTTCTCATAATATTTCTGAATACTTGAGTTTTTCATTTTTCTCCTAAGTTAAATGTAACAATAATTGAGAGAATTACCGATTCTTGTAGTCATTTTGTGGACAAGCATTAACCGTGCTCCTTACCACTCAGCGCTTTAACTTCATCAACAAGTAGTATTTGAGTACAACTCAAAGAAAAGCTTCTCATATTGGATTGCAACTTTTTCATAACTGAACTCAAAAGCTGTTTTTATAGCACTTTCAGACATTTTTTGAGCAACTTCTCGATTCTCTAAAACTTTAATTATTTTATCCGCTAAGTCATCAGACGCATAATTATTTCTATGATCAAAATAATATCCATTTTCGCCATCCTTAATAAAGGAGCTAAAACATTCAAGGCTTGAAACAATAGGAACTAAACCCGTAGACATGGCTTCCAACGGGGCTACCCCAAAAGACTCACCTTTTTCTGCAATCGATGGATAGCAAAAAACAGTTGCATTTTGATATTTTTGGGCAAGTTCATCGATATTAAATATGGGTCCTGTAAAATCCACGTTTAAGTTTATTGATTTTTCCTTAAGAGAATGCAAATAATGAGGACCACCTCCACCTTGATATTCAAGATGTGGACCAACAATCTGCAGTTTTGTAGATGGAAATTTCTGAGAAATACTGCTGAACGCATCTATTAAAAGAGTCAATCCTTTTTCAGGATGTACTCTGCCAACATATAAAATTATTTGTTTACCGCACTTATTTTGTGATGGGGATGAGTATTTGAATTTAGAGATATTAATTGGGTTAGGCACAACCACGGTCTGATTGAGCAAGGTTTTAGCCTCAGCAGCAATAGCCTTTTTCATTGCTGCTGAAGGAACAATTATTCTATCTATTTTGCTGTATAGAAAGATCTGACCTTTAGGAAATCGAGCGACATTAGCAATCGTCTTAAAGCTTCTTCTAGGTATGAGTGAAGATAAAAATGGTAACCAGAAATCATTGATCACTAAAATGTCAGTCTTAGGAATCTTAGTGAGGAGAAGCACTGCATAGATGAGGTCCTTAAGAAGATTAACAGCAACAAATTTGCTTTGTGAAAAGTTATATCGCCTAGTGTATTTCACACCATTTATAATTTCACTAGCAGGCTGACCATCGTAAGACTTACAAAGTATTTCAACATTATGTCCACGACTAGCTAAAACCTCTGCAACTCCTTGCCAGCGACGCTCAACAGCCCCGCCTTGAATAGGTGGCACAGGTAGCCATGGTCCCATTGCAAGACATATTTTCATAGCTATTAACTCGTTACTTTAACAAACTTAGGAATAGTTTTAGTATCTCTATGCAGAACCCAACGATAAACAATTGACATCTTTTCACCGACAGAAGCCCAAGAATATTTACTCTCAACAAGTTTTCTGCCTCTGCGCCCCATGTCTTTTCTTCTCTCTTCAGGTAGAGACATAGCCTCATGTAAGCTATCGAAAAGAGAGTGCTTATCAACATCTATCCACCAGCCGCACTCATGCTGCTCTAAGTCCTGCCAAGGAGTTCCTTTTGTAGTAATAGCAGGAACCTCATAAGCCAGTGCCTCTGCTATGGCAATACCAAAATTCTCTGAATATGAGGGTAAAACAAAGAGTTCAGAGTTCCACAAAGCAGCATCTTTGTAATCTTCCACTAACATTCCAGTAAAAGTTACTGTTTCTGATATCCCTAACTTCTTAGAAAAATTAAGAACTTCAGATAAATAGTCTGAGCTATCAGGACCTGCTAAAACTAGATGCCAATCAGGAAATTCATACTGAAGATCTTTCCAAACCATTAGAAGATTATCCAGTCCTTTCTTGGGATGAATCCTAGACATAAAAAGTAGCCATTTCTTATCTTTTAATTTTGGGAAATTTTTGACTAGCTTTTCTCGTGAGTTGTTACATGAATTATGCTCTACATTAACACCATTAGGAATTATGGCTATAGGCTGCCTGAAACCTAACATCCTTATTGAATTTGCTTCTTGTTCAGACGTTGCATGAAATAAAGAAGCGCTAGTTAAATTCTCAAACTCATATAAGGACCATGCGATTTTTTTGATCAGCTTACTTCTATTTAATGACCATGGCTCTAAAGCTCCTCGAGGCGAGATAATCAACGGAATATTAGCTTTACACGATGCTTTCCTAGCATACAAATTGGGCATCATCCAAAGGCCATGATTGTGGATGATGTCTAGCTCATAGAGCGCTAAATCCTCTAACCCATTTTCTGCGACTGGATGCAAGCCTCGTACACGACGAGCTAACTTATGAGCTGGATAACTGTGTAATTTGACATTACAGACATCTGCTTGCTGGCCTCTATTTGGATAGTCAAGAGTGAACAAGTGAGACAACACATTGTGCTCGGGGAGTGAGTTAGCCAAATTTGGAACCGATACAGATGTTCCACCAGTTTCCAAATTAATACTAGGAACAACTTGACATACCCGCAAACTTTTGGATTTCATAATTAGCAATGTTTGAATCTTGAAGAGTATTAAATACCAGCAACTTACTCTTCAACACGAATGAAATTCTTTTAGGATTTCCAGATACTTCAAACATATATCAGAACAAAACTAACTACATATTATTTCCTACAGAAAATAAAGATTTAGCTGTAGAAATAGAGCTCCAGAAACGATGTAAAGATTACATGCTCTAAAAAGATATAAGTACGTTGCAGTCTATATTCATTATAGACATTTTATTATTTATACTCTGTCAGCTATATGAATCCCACTGTGCATAGATTTATTAATTTGCCAGCGATCAGCCAGTAAAGATTGTCTGATAATTCTTAGGGCATAATTTTGAAAATTACTCATTCTCCAAATAAAGCGAACTCCTGAATCAAGAATACTGCACTCATTTACTAAAGAAGACATAATCTTTTGTCCTTCTTCTGACATTAAGTCATGACTCTGTTGACTAAACTGATTATTATGCAATCGAAAGCATGCAAGAGATGGTCCTCTCAGATATGAAAAAGAAGCGCCACTCATAAGCGCACGGACATAAAAATCTCTATCAGCAACAAAACGATAATTCTCATCAAAGCCATTTAGTTTTTTATACAAACTATTTCTAAAAATAGAAGTCTGTTGTGCAAAGCCCATTCCTCCAGTACGACAGATAGATTTTAACCATCTTGGATTTGGAGGATTAAATGCATACATAAAGCGCCCATAGCAATCAACATAGTCACAATTTCCGTAAACTACATCGGAGCAATTACGATCACCATTATTAATCAAACGTAGAATACTATCAGCATACAAATAGTCATCTGAATTTATGTAGGCTACCCACTCAGAATCACTTTCAGACAGACCAACGTTGATCGCATAATACATATTCCCCGGTTTGGCGTAGATAACTTTTATTCCCCATCTCTCACATATATCAAGTGTGCCATCTGTTGAACCACTATCAACTACTGTTACGTCAACATCAATTCCAACTTGACTATTTAGTGATAAAAGCGTTTGGTCTAATGTCTTTTCACTGTTTAGAGTAGGCACTACATAGCTAATTGAAGACATGTCAAATCAGGAAATGTTTGAACAAAATATCCATTAGATATTAATGCTTTTCCAAGCTATAATACAAAACTTCATTCGAGAATACCTGAGATATCCAATAGATTCTCATAATCGATATGAATATGAGCAACGAAGCTTTTTATGTATCGCGTACTCTTCTATAGCTGAAAATCCTATACCTAACCATAAAAAGGCTAAAGGCATTGATCTCATTACTAATCCAATGATAGATAGGAAAATGATTAAATTCTTTAGAGACCAATAAAAGTCAGCTGTATTCTTATTCAAGTAATTCGCAAGGTATGAGAGCCTTTTTATGACAAGAATTGGAATCGAGTAAAAAATCAACGTTCCGAAAATTCCAGATGTTGCCATGACAATAAATAGACCTAACTTAGGAAGTATAATCCCGAAGTTCCAGGAGAGAATTTTCTGCGTTTGGGCAAAACTAGCTAAGTGAAAATTTCCAAATCCTGTACCAAACCATATATAGTCTGGAAACTCTTTGATAAATTCAACGTATATCACATCCATATCTTCCAAGCCCAGTCGAGACAAGAAGCGAGCATCAAAAATATCTACAACTAGCTGTGGATAACCAATAAATAGATATCCTAGAAGAGCAATAATCCCCAAAAATGTATAGAGATAGAGCTTTCTTTTAGCAATATAAAGGTAGAAAAGGAGGCATATTATTAGCATTGCATAACCTAAAGTTGAGAAGGTCAGCATTACAGCTAGTAGCTGTATTAAAAAGAGAAAAGCTAAAACAGTTTTATGTTTTTTAGAGCATTGATTTATCAAGAAAAATAATATTGTCCCCAACCCTAAAATCAGGAAAGTTGCAAGATATTTAGGTTCACCAGCAAATGCATTAATTCTAAGAAACTTTATGCCTCCCATAACAAAAACTGCATCCTGTGTATATGAATTAACACCAACCAATCCACCTCGATATATTGGGAACAAATTCACACCGGACACTACATAATAAAAGTATTGAAAAATTCCTAAGAAGGCGGCTACTGAACTTGAAATTACATATGACCAAGCTATTGATACAATCTCTGAATGCTTTTTGATAGAAGTTATTGAGACAATTGTTAGAGAAAAAATCAATAAATATGAAAGCATCACCTGCAAAGGTTTCAGGCTAGTCCTTAAAAATCCTAAAGTCCCGCCAGAAAACTTATCATCAAAGTAATATAATGCTTCAGGAGTAACTTCTCCAAACAAAATAAAAATCAAATTAGAGAGTACAGTTATCCCAATAAATAATGAAAATATTTTGATTACTAAAGTTAATGAGCTGGGAGAAGTTTTTGTATTACTTACTAAAATTTTTACTACCGTCTTTATAACCGAAAAAAACAATAAAAAATTTAATAAGTTAAATGGTCTTATCGATACTCCAATGTCAATTGACAAGCCATTAAATGGCATCAAAAAAACTAAAGCTAAAATTAAAACATAGTTTTTATTCTTCATTATATCTTTCCAGGGTAGAAAACTGCCTAAATCTCTAGAGTTCGACTATTTTTCTCTGCTCAATATTTACCTATAACGTTATTAAAGTTCGTTCTGAAAGAATAGTTTCAATCTTCAAAAGGCAATTACTTATTTCAAGTTGTCTATTTTTTCTTCTTAAAAACCACCCTAAGGTGATCTTTAGAAAGCGGATTCCCAGGAGGCTCATGGGTACCTGAGATTAGCATATTCATAAGTCTAAAATATAAGCTAGGTGATGTTTTATAAGACACAAACTTTAAGAAGCTCTTTAGACGTGTTAGATTCGAGTGGTAGTAGTTTTTTTTATGTTTTTTGAGCCTCCACTCAACAATTTCAAGCTTATATAGCTCGGCAGCGTATTCAATAGACTTTTTTTGCCAGAAGATATGATGTTCAAACAATGAGACATAAGGCCAGAACATCATATTGCCACTGTTAGTCTTATAGCTCTTAATGTTACCGGTTTCTATTACTATCAATCCCTCTGGATTTGTAAAGTCTAATAAGTTTTCAAAGGCTATTTGAGGATCATACAAATGTTCTAGAACATCAAAAACAGTTACAAGATCATATGATTCTTCACTCCATTTGATGTGCTCTTGATCGAGAAGACTAAGAATTATTTCTCCATTGATATACTTAGCTGTCCCCGGATACCTTACTATATCCAATGCAGATCTTCTTCCAGAAAACTGCGAGCACTGGCGTAACAACTCTCCAGTAGAAGCACCAACATCTAATAAATCGAATGAAGCAGATGGAAAAAGCTGTTTAACTAATTCTATTTCAGCTTCAAACGTATATGGGCTAGTCCAAATATTTTCAACTTGCCTCTCGTAAACCTCAGATAGAAAAGGCTTAGAAGGAATAGTAGTCTTGTAAGCTAAACCACATCTGCAGCATTCTTGGATACTAATTCTACTAGATGGAATTAAAATACACTCCTTACCAAAAATATAGCCCTTTTTGTTAATGTCTATCAGATGCTTACTACTAGCAGATAGGCATAGCGGGCATTTCTCAATCTCTATCCAATCCATATTTTGAACTGAGGTCGTATGATAGGTTGCCTGACAAGAGTTCATTACGTATCAAGAAATAGAACAGGTGATGTTTAATTAAGAGTATCTAAGACCTAAGAGACTTAAACCTAAAATTAGACGAGTTTCGTAAAAATAGGAATATTAACCCTATGATTGAGACATTCTGAATCAGAAATACGAATGCTCTTTGAATATTAGATTGGGGTGTAGTTAAGCCAAATAGGAGATAGAAATTCATAACTATTACTAAAGAAAACCACAACGAAAATGGAATTAGAAATTTTAGCCACTTTCCCTTTGATACGGAAATATAGTTCATTCCTAAATCAGTTGCTAGTAGCGTTATAATGTATCCGAAATTCCCTAGGATAGCTCCAGATAAGCCAAAACTATATGCACCTGCTGTAATTAGTAGCAGCGAAACGATGCCACTTGTTAACACTATAGCTGTACAAACACTAGCCTTTTTAAAGGCAAGCATCATGTAATATCCAACAGCATTTAAAGAGTAGATTGTATAAATTATCGAAATTACTTGGAATTGAATTAAAAAATCTTCTGATTCAATATCTGGTAATACTAACCCTAAGACATAAGGTGCAAATGTGATTAGTGCGCCACCCAAAGCAGCGGTCACTAAACTATGTATATATAGAGTCTTGACTGCTTTACTTTGTAATTTCTGGATAGCTTCTGTGCTGCGTTTCTCTATTTGCCTGCTAAATTCAGGCAACATTGGTTGTATCGCTATAGAAGAGAACGTGTTTATTTGAGATGCAATGTCAGTAAAAGCAGCGTATATGCCTAAAGATTCAGTGCCAAGAAAAAGACTTACAAGCAGTTTATCAAATCGGTTAAATAAGGCACTGCCAATAGAAGAGATCCAGGTCAAACCTCCATAGGTAAACATACTATAGAATTTTTGATTACACCATATGAAAAGCTTTCTCTGACTTGGCAGAAGATATGTAGATAATACTAAATATAAACAAAGAAGAAATATGCTAGAGACTAGATGCCACTGCATTAGTCTTAAAACAGAATTATCATAATGTGCTACTACTAGTATTCCAAAATTAGTTAGCAATGATTGAGCAGTAGAAATAATATTGAGTAATCCATAGGCTTGATATGCTTGAGCAATTCCTGCACATATACGTTGTATAAGCCTTGTAAAAACTACAATTCCTCCTAATCTTGAGGCAGCAACAGCAGTATTCAGTTGACTACCTGAAAGATCTGTAAATGTACTCATTAAATAATTAGCACTAGCAGACAGAGAAAATACTACAACTAATCCTAGTAAAATAACTGTTGAAAAGCTTACAGTGATTGTCTTTGCAAGATCTGTTTGATTTCCATTAGCCAGGTCTTTAGAGAGGAAGACTGTTGTTGAAACAGACAGACCTGCTTCAGCTAATGTAGCAATAGCAACCACTGTAGAAACAAGTGTCCATATACCATATTCTTCTACCCCAATCATACGAATAAGTAGAGGAATGCTGACTATAGAAATAGCCATACGAAGAGCGGCACCAGTAACATTAAATATTCCACTTCGTATCATTTGAAGTACGTAATTTGGATGGTTACCTTGATATTCGATATTCTCTATTTTTTATACTCAGAAGCTTGAAGTACTTTAGAAATTAAGTAGCCAGTATCTTGATGCCAACTTTGCATTTCTATTAAAACTTTATTACTGTATTTATTACTATATAAAGAGAGAAATCATATACGCTAATATGCCTTTTTAGATTTTTTGATAGATAATGTCAAAATAGTTTCCTCTCAGTGTATGGCTAGCAAATTTTTTGCGAGAAATTTCTTTATATCCATGCTCTAGCATAAAAGCTTTGATGTCTGAAAGTTGACAGCATCCTTCATAAGATTCAAAGTCTGGTACTTCAGTTTTAATAAATTGAAAATGTTTTAAGACAGGTAGGCTCCCTTTCAAAACAAGCAACTCTGAGCCTTGCGTATCCATAATCAGTGCTTGGTACTTACTAGCGTCAATCTGTTCTTGTTGGAATAAAGTCGCTAAGGTTAAACTTTTAAGCAAGATGGTGTTGGTGTACTTAACATTAGGCCAAATGTCTTTGTGCTGTTTAAAGCCCAGGATGGACGACGATGCACCATTATTATTTGCGATGTTAAATTTGTACTCCTTATTGTCAATATCTGTAACCAGCGCTTGAATAGCACGTTGATCTTTAAAATCTTTTATATTCTCAATAAGTTTAGAAAATACGTCAGGTATAGGCTCAATCCAAAGCACATCTAATCCACATTTGTAATACAATTCCCGCTCTTGTCCAAGATTTGCGCCAATATGAACAATACCGGAAACATCTTTTAGAAATAGATCAGGACTCTCTCTCAGACGATTTTTGAGTGGACGAAGTAGTGTTTTGATTTTAGTGACAATCATTATTGAATTTCTTTCAAGTTGTAATTGGGTTTAAAAATTTTTGAAAAGCTTTGAATATTGCTGACTGATAGGTTCTACAGTGAACTTCTTCATTACTTTTCGGCTTCGATAACCCATCTGCATAGCACTATCTGGGGTGTTAGCTAAGTATTTTACGAAATCAGCAAATCCCTCACTATCACCATTCCTAAAAGTAGAACCGCAGTCGCTACTCTTAACTAACTCTTCCAAATAAGTTCTCTTAGGGCAAATCACCGCGATTGGCCTCCCCGCTGCCAATGCTGGATACAACTTGCTTGGAGCTACCAAGCTCTCCATACCCTCACTCACACTCACTAACGACACATCACAGGCCGTCAAAGAATACGGAAGATCCTTCTTATCCTGATAGGGCAAAAATAAAAAGTTTTTCTCCAGACCTTCAGTTTTCACATCCTCAATCAGCTTTTTACGTTTTGCCCCACCCCCAATACAGACAAACTTAATCGGCTCATCCCGCAACAGTTTTGCCGCCTCAAAGATTGTTTTGATATCATGACAACGTCCCATATTCCCGGAATACAGCACCGTAAACGTATTCACCAACCCATGTTTGTGAGCAAACCAATTATCTTTCTTATCGATTGGTTTAATCAGCTCTGGGTCTGCCCAGCTATGGATCACCTCTATGCGATCCGCAATATCCGGGCAATGCCCAACAATTCGAGCCTTCATCGCTGGACTCAACACAATTAACGACTTTGCCCGTCGCCACATCCGCTGATTAAACCATCGCCATAGTCGTGAAATCGGATGATTATACTTCACCACACCCAGCTCAATAGCGATGTCTGGATATAGGTCATACAAAATCACCACATAGGGTGTATTAAACAACAAACTGATTAAATACCCAACAATTGGTAAAAATGGAGGAGCCGTTGTCAGCAAAAACACCTGATCCTTCTTCCAACCATGGCGCAGCAAATGTAAAAAGGCTCGAACTGCAAACAATAAACCGTTGATTGTCTTACCACGAATCCGATTAGGCCACAGTTGTGACAGTCGAGAGCGATGAATCTCTAAATTCTTGGCCGACTCCCGATGTGGGGCCGTCGCCGCACCATAGGCATATCCGGGCTGCCCCGTAAACACATGTACCGGCATCCCTTGGCTCGCTAATTGTCTAACTAATTCATCCAACAGTTGTCCCGTTGCAGCATAGTCTGGCGCAAAAAACTGAGTCACCAGCTTAACCGTTTGTTGAGTCGCAACAGTTTCAGGTTGATCAACAAAGTAAGCGGTTTTAGAGGGGGTATCTAGTTTACCGAGTACCATAAATCAGGGAAATAAGGGGGCTAGTTAAAGAACAATAAACGTAAGATGGTTAGGGCATTGCAGAAGAGTAATCACGAAACTTGGGCTAGCTGCCATGCTCGCCAGGATGTTAAACAGAATATGGGTGTGGCAACGACGATGGCTAAGACACCGTTAGGGATTGGTGCTAACGTAAATGCCCAGCTGCCCATCCATAGACTGAGGGCATAAATAAACAACACGACCCAGCGATGAGGTAAGCCTACCTTTAATAAGCGATGATGCAAATGACTTTTGTCAGCAACAAAAGGAGATTTACGCCGCATCAGCCGTGAAATAATTACCAGGGTCATGTCTAAGATTGGTACTGCCAGTACAATCAGTGGAATCGTAATAGCAGTGGCTCCTTTGACGAGGCCAGTAATGCTGATGACGGCCAACATAAACCCAATAAAATAAGACCCACCGTCTCCCATAAAGATACAGGCTGGGTTAAAGTTGTATACCAAGAATCCACACAGGCTACCGACCAAACACATAGCCAACAAGGCTACTGAGGGTTCGCCGATAAATAGACAGATACCGACAGTTATCAATGTTGCAATAGCGCTGACACCAGACGCTAAGCCATCCAAACCGTCAATCCAGTTGATGGCGTTAACCATACCGACAATCCAGATGAGGGTAATCGGCAAACTCAGCCAGGCCAGGTGAACCATACCAATGCCTGGGATAGTAACAAAGTCGATGCGGATGCCAAACTGCCAAACTAGAGCAGCGATCGCAAATTGAAACACCAACCTAAATCTTGGGGATAACGTATAGAGATCGTCAAAAAAACCAAGTAGAAAATATCCACTTGCCCCCAACAGCATGATCAAAATCTCCTTGCGGTCAATCGATAGTAGCGTATCGAAACCGCCTACTCGCCAGAGAAAACCAACAGCAGCCAGGGTACCAACAATTATACAAAGACCGCCTAGACGCACGATGGGGGTTTTATGTACTTTGCGATCGCACGGCACATCCACATGACCAGAATGTGTCGCAATTTTTCGAACAATGGGAACACTTGCTAACACCACAGAAAACGCACTGACGAACGCTAGTCCATAAAAGGCATATTCAGAAACAAACGACAGTGCCGAACTATCAAGCATCACACTAATGCCAACGCAGATCTAGAAACAACAGATGTGATCGATATTCTGCAAACAACAAACGTCAGAACCATTTCCGTGACATACCTCTGTGAGAGCTTGCCCTAACTGGCTGTAATGGTTTCCAGGCAATCGTATAAACAAAATGCCCCTTTATTTGCTTTTTTGCTTGCATACGGCAGATACATCAATGGGTTGAATGCATCGTCTAAACAGACAATATTTGTTGAGCTAATGTTTCTCATCAATCTATCTTAACGAGATATGGCTCTATAAACAGCCATACAAAGGGTGGTCTACAAACAGTACGGCGGGTGAGCAACAAACCAATGCCAAACCAAAATAAGTAGACAATGAAACCAAGAACTTTCTACTACAAAATCATAATCGCGCCAAAGCTACGGGCCTGTTGCGATCGCTTGTAATAGAACCAGGTCTATTAACAGCATTTGGGAAGATGATTTTTGTATGACGGCTCAAGAAGATTGCCTTAAATCTCGCAGCAGTATTAAAAAGGGTCCGCGGTACAAATGGTAATACTGTCAAGGCGACAAATGCTACAGCGGGAAAAAAGAGAGATAAAAAAGTCTTCATTGTGATATCTGAAGCAAGTTACACGGACAGATGACTATCTATGAAATTTGAAGATTTTGTCAAAAACCCCCTTAAGAGATTTCTATCTATTAAAAAGGGCTAACTCCGCTTCAGACACACTTAAATAAGCGCCACTTGATTCTTTCTTATAAAGGCTTTCGCCAGTCCGTTATGGACTAATCAATGCACCTCAAAGAAAATACGGAGACAACCAATGGCCGTCCGGACGGACAGTCCCATGAAAATGCTGATTGCTCTCAGCATTAATCAAACTAAATCTAAATGTCCTTTAGTCACTACAGTACAAATCACTGCCATAAACGGCTTAAAACAGCATAGGGAAAGGCCCTAAGCCGTTTTGCGACAATGCTAGCCAGCAAGCAATTATCCACGGAAAAAAATTGACTATCTTTAAGGCAACTTCATAATACAAAGCCAGGCTTCATAAAACCAAGGCTTTTCTCCTGGAACGCATATCCAACAGGGCTTACGATGCAATAAAGCAGCGCTTATTGGCCTCGATATTGTCAATAAGCCGATCTACTAACTGCGAGATTTAACGGATAAAATTCGATTTGGCCGATGGTAACAAACAGAGTCTTTCAATCTCTTGAGAGTCTTATGATACATAGGTTACATACTGCCATTGAAGGTTGCGATTTACTCTTACCATGACGTCAATATCTGATGGATGGAAATCAGAACCCGAGATTTACACAAGACCAGCAAATATTAAATCTTTGATGAAGATTCTAGAGTTTGCTTGACTTTTAGGCACTGACTTATAAAAAACCAAGCAAACTATCAAACTAAATCCATCGTCAAGGGGAGGTGGCAGCAGTAAATTCACTGTAACGACTCCACCCTTGGTAATATTTGTTGTCAGTAGCGCCAGAAGCGCTTGGCATAAGCATTTTGGTAACTAATCTTACATTGAAGGCAACTGTGTCGACTGTGGGCAGTTTAATTAACAGGTTCAACAGTTTGTAGGATCAGTATGCATTGGTTTAACTGTGTGATAATCCTTCAAGTTTAGGTATGGCAACGGTTTGAGTTAAAGCGCGATACGATTGTGCAACAAAACGGTGATGGAGTTGTTGACTAAAATTCAGCGGTATGCTTATCTAATTGTCGAAATGCCCCTTAGATTCTCTTAGATTCTTTTTTACAGACATTACTGCTGTCTTCTTTAACCATTGAGATAGCTCTAATCACCAGTGGCTCATTCGAACGGTGCTCTTCTTGCATTTACCTGACCTTTAGACGTCACTAGCCCCATGGATAACTTGACGACGAGCAACAGTTTAGTCAGTGAGGGAAATCTCAGGGAGTTGCCGCAGCTACCGTGGGATGATGACGACCTCGATCTGAAGCAGCTGATAACGGTGTTGCGCCGGCGAGTTTGGTTAATTGCGGCCATCGCTGCTGGAGTGATGGGTACGGTTATTGTTAATACGCTGCGCCAGGAACCGGTCTATGAGGGAAACTTGCAGCTGCTGGTAGAGCCGGTGAATGCTGACAATCAGATTCACGATTTTAGTGAGCTACTGGGAGATAATGCACCTGGTCCTTCTTCTGGGCTGGACTATGAAACCCAAGTGCAGGTCCTCCGCAGTCCAAGGCTGATCGAACAGGTGCTGGCAGAGCTGACAGCGGTTGAACCCGATATTGATTATGAAACGCTGTTGGAAAATCTCACCATTAGGCGAGTGGATGAGACAAAAATCATCGAAATTCGCTACCAGGGGGAGGATCCTGTCAAGATACAACAAACTTTGGATATCCTGGCAGATGTTTATTTGGACTACAGTCTGCGGGAGCGTCAGACAAATTTACGGCAGGGTATTCAGTTTGTTAACAAACAGCTGCCCGAGCTAGAGGGACGTGTCAATGAGTTGCAAGGTGAGCTAGAAACCTTTCGCCAAACCCATAATTTTATTGACCCGACGACTCAAAATGCACAGATTGCCAACCGGGCCGAGAGCTTAAGCGCTCAGCGGTTAGACATTGATCGACAGCTGGCCCAGGCTCAAACTGCCTATGGACTGCTGGAGTCTACCACTGGAGGTGAGGCAGCTCTGCAAGGTGCGGAAGTCTACCAGCAGCTGGTGCAGGAAATGCGGAGTGTAGAAGCGGAAATTGCGGCGGGGCTGACGCGGTTTCAACCAGACAGTTTAAGGATTCGGGTATTGGAAGAACAACGCGATCGCTTGCTGCCAATATTAGAAGCAGAGGCACAGCGGGTGATTAGTGCCACAGCAGCCGGTGCCTTTAGTGACATTCAGGTCTTAGAAACTGAGAGCCAGACACTCACACAGGCAGAAAATCAGCTACAGGAGACCTTAACGCAGCTGCCAACACTGGCTAGACAGTATAGCGATCTGCAGCGTGAGTTGGAAATTGCCGTACGTGCCCTCAGCCGTTTTTTGGAAACCCGCGAGACACTACAAATTGAGGCGGCTCAGACAGAAATTCCTTGGGAACTAATTGAGGCACCGCTCAGGCCAACCGACCCAATTGCCCCTAATATTCGTCGTAGTTTACTGCTGGGCGCTGTGGCTAGTATGTTGCTGGGTATTGGCGCAGCCTTACTACTAGAGAAATTAGATAGTGTTTGTCGCACGGTGGATGAGATTAAGGCCATCTTAAAGCTGCCGGTGTTGGGCGTTGTGCCCTATCAGCGTGAGTTTGACACTGCTGACGTTGTTGACGATAGTGGGCTAACTCGTCTGCTAAATCGGTTTGAGCATCGTCGCACCAATGGGCATCACGGCTACGGCGGGTCCGGCTACGGCGGGTCCGGCTACGGCGGGTCGCAGTTTTTGGAAGCGATGCGGCTGCTGCAGACAAATTTGATGCTGCTGGGAACCGACCGGCCAATTCAGTCAATTGTTATAACGTCGTCGATGCCGGGGGAAGGAAAGTCGACGGTGGCACAACATCTGGCACAAACAGCGGCCACCATGGGCAAACGGGTGTTGCTGGTGGATGCTGATATGCGTAAACCGGTGATTCATCAGCGATTAGAGTTGTCTGATCATAAGGGGCTAAGCGATCTGCTGTCTGGCAATGCTAAACGGTCTGAGGTGGTGCAGCGGGCAATGCCGTTTGTTGATTTTTATACAATCACGGCTGGAACCATTCCCCCCGATCCGGTCAAGCTGCTGTCGTCAAAACGGATGCAGCGGATCATGTCGGATTTGGAAAAGGATTATGATCTAATTGTGTATGATGCCCCACCGCTGGTGGGGCTGGCAGATACTACGCTGATTGCGCCCCACACGGATGGTGTCGTGGTGGTGGCACGGGTGAATAAATGCGATCGCGATGTGATTGGCTATGTAACCGAGAATATTCGCTTTGCCAAGGTACCGGTCTTGGGCATGGTAGCCAACGGTGTCGTCCCCGATGGTAAGGGCTACAAGTACTACGCCTACGGATATGGAACACCGCCGCCAGCCCCGCCCCACAATAATGGCAATAACGGCGCAGGTAATTCCTCTAAAAAAGGATTGGATCTAGCCAGCTTTACCAAGTATCGAAAATAGTTTGGAGATAGCAATAGACATGATTTTGAGCGCTAGAAAATAGGTAATACAAAGTTACCTTTGCGTAAGTCAATCAGCTTAAAAAAGGATTTTTATCAGCCATGTGGCTGATAAAATAAAGCTAAATTAGACTCATCCGGACAGATATTTGTTGTTCTGAAAAATGGACAGGTTATGCTCTACTTTTACAGTCGATTGGTTTAGGTAAGATTGCAGTAAGCACACGTTGATGTAAATCCTAAGAAAACATATTAAACCGATAAAGCTCAGCAGGTTTCCGGATTTGTGACTGTCACGTCAGCAGTGTTCTTAAGGGGGCAGCTATTAGTTCATCAACATTATCCACAAACCAACAAACTTGAGATAAAACCGCTTCATATATCTCTTTTAATCAATTGTTCACGATGCCCACAGGTTTAATGCAATGACACAGTTTGCCCGTTTTTCTCATGTAGTTTGCACCATCATGGGAGCAGGTATAGCCGCAGGCACCTTCTTAGGTGATGCCCCTGTGTCGTTTGCCGCAACCCCGCCTGTGCCTCCACTACCGGGAAACTATGGGACACCTGCCACACTACAGGATAGCTATCTGCTAGGTCCGGGAGATTTAATTACGATTGAAGTATTTAACGTGCCTGAATATAGTGGCGAGCAGCGTGTGTTAGCCAATGGCAACATTAATCTGCCGGCGGTTGGGCAGCTGTCGGTGAGTGGCTTAACCTTAGCTCAAGCAGAAGCTGCCATTAGTGAACAATACCGTTCTGAGGTTCGCTACCCAGAGATTACGGTAAATTTGCTCACACCGCGGCAGCTGCGCATTGCGCTAACAGGAGAGATTCATGCCCCCGGTCTTTACACGCTGTCTGTGGGCGATGAGGGTCAGTTTCCCAGTCTAATCGAAGCCATTAAACTGGCAGGTGGGTTAACCCAGGCGGCTGATTTAGAAAGGGTGGAAGTACGTCGCCGGATTGAAAATGGCGGCACTCAACAAGTGGTGAGTAATCTGGCAACCCTGCTGTCTCAGGGCGATCTTAATCAAGATATTCCGCTGCGAGATGGGGACTCCATTACCATTGCTCAAGTGGACGAGATTGACGTGCAAACCTCACGCCAAATTGCCTTATCTAACATCGCCACAGACGAGCAGGAAGCCATCAGCGTTGCGATCGTAGGAGAAGTCTTTCGTCCAGGCACTTACAATTATGCCTCTCGTCCATCCTCAAGCCAGTCGATTAACAGCAACAATGCTAGTGCCAACAACATTGTGCAGCAGCCGGGTCGGCTTACGGTTACTCGCGCTCTGCGACTGGCGGGGGGCATTAAACCTCTCGCCGATCTCAGACGAGTTGAGGTAAAGCGCACCACTCGCTCAGGAGAGAATCGAACAATTTCTCTTGATTTGTGGCAGCTGGTGGAAGCAGGCGATAGAGAACAAGACCTGATTCTTCAGGAGGGAGACACTATTGTAGTCCCCACAGCCGTTGCGGCTAACCCAGAAGAGATTGGTATGCTAACGGCAACAAATCTATCCCCTGATGCCATTAGCGTTAACGTGGTGGGTGAAGTGGAGAACCCAGGTCCGGTCGCAGTTGCAGCCAATACAACCTTAAATCAGGCAGTGCTAGCCGCTGGTGGCTTTAATAGTCGTGCCAAACAAACGGTGGCCTTAATCCGACTGAATCCCAACGGCAGTGTGACTCAAGAGTCGTTTGATGTGGACCTAGCCCAGGGGCTAAATCCTGAGGGTAATCCCATCGTGCAACATAATGACATTGTTGTAGTCGATCCAAATGCAACTGCCCGCATCTCCGACGGACTTGGTAATTTTCTCAGTCCCTTTTTGCAGATTCTACCCTTTAGCAGATTCTTCTAACAGACCTACTCCCCTGCTGATTTACAAGGATGAGTCGACCCATAAACCTGGCCAACAGCCTAGATTTAACCGATAGAATCATTGTTCGGCACGCCCTCATTTTATTACTCCTGAGAATTATTTATATTCAATCGCTCTATGACTAATTTTGCTGCGGCCAACGGTGGTTCCACCAACGGCTTACTAACAGTGCCCCAGCTACCGCAAATGCCCTGGGCCAATCAGGAAGATGAGCTGGATCTAGCTCAGCTGTTGACAGTGTTGCGGCGACGCTCCTTATTAATCACCGGAGTGGCGGCTGGTGTCATGGGTACGGTGATGTTTAGTACCCTGCGTCAGGAGCCCGTATATGAGGGAAATTTTGAGGTCTTGGTAGAACCAGTCAATGCTGACGACAATCTCTCAGACTTGAGCGGACTGTTGGCAGATGCGGCTCCGGCAAAACAATCGGGTCTGGACTATGAAACCCAGATACAGGTTTTACGCAGTCCTGAGCTGATTGACCAGGTGATAGCAGAGCTTAAGACCGTTGATCCAGACTTAGATTATGAAAATTTACTTGATAATCTAACCATTAAGCGGGTTGGTGAAACCAAAATCATTGAGGTGAGCTATCGGGGGAATGACCCGGTCAAAATTCAGACAACATTAGATGCGCTCTCAGCAGTCTATCTAAAATATAGTCTGGATGAACGACAGACTAACCTGCGTCAGGGGATTCAATTTGTCAATCGACAAATGCCAGAACTGCAGGATCGAGTCAGAGAAATTCAAAGTCAGCTAGAACAGTTTCGTCAAACTTACAATTTTATTGACCCGGCTACTCAAACCCAACAGATCATCTCCCAGGCAGAGCAGCTGAGCACACAGCGACTAGAGACTGATCGACAGCTAGCTCAGGCGCGCACTGACTATCAACTGTTGCTGGCAGAGGGGGGCAGCGAAGTTGCTCTGCAAACAGCACCCGTTTATCAGCAGCTGATTCAAGAGCTGCGTCAGGTGGAAACCGAAATTGCAACTGAACTGACTCGATTTCAACCGGGTAGTCTGACCATTCAGGTACTACAGGAGAAACGAGAACAGATGCGGCCGGTGATTAAGGCCGAAGCTCAGCGGGTACTAAATGCTAAATATGCCGAGGCGGAAAACGCTATCGAGCTATTGGAGACCCAAAACCAAACCATTGCGATCGCAGAAGCTCAGTTGCAAAGTACCCTGACCCAGCTACCCACCCTGGCCCGTGAGTACAGCGATCTGCAGCGCGAGTTAGATATTGCCGTTGGTGCCCTGAGCCGCTTTTTAGAAACTCGCGAAACACTCCAAATTGAAGCCGCCCAGACAGAAATCCCCTGGGAGCTGATCGAAGCTCCCGACAAACCTGACACACCCATTTCCCCTAACCCCAAGCGCAGTCTTATTTTGGGTGTTGTGGCCAGTTTGTTGGTGAGCGTTGGGGCCGCCCTGTTGTTGGAAAAACTAGATACGGTCTGTCGCACCGTTGAGGATGTTAAATCCATTGCTAAACTGCCTATATTGGGAACCATTCCCTACCAGCTAGAAATTGATCACGGGACGACCACCGACCGACCCACTCGCGGTATTGGTCGCTGGTTTCAGCGACAGACTAATCCGCCCTTTGCCAACACTGGCTACTACGGCTATGGCTACAGCGGTTCGCAATTTTTAGAATCCATGCGGCTATTGCAAACTAACCTGATGTTGATGGGGGCAGACCGACGGCTGCAGTCAATTATTGTGAGCTCCTCCATGGCAGGTGAAGGAAAATCAACCATAGCCCAACACCTGGCACAAACAGCAGCCACCATGGGCAAACGAGTGTTGCTGGTGGATGCCGACCTGCGACGACCCACCGTCCATCATCGTCTGGGTTTGGACAATTCTAAAGGTCTAAGCGATTTACTCGCCAGCAATGCCACCGGCACTGAAGTGTTGCACAAGGCGATGCCGTTTGTTGAATTCTATGTCATTACCGCCGGTACGCTGCCCCCTGACCCAGTAAAGCTGCTGTCGTCTAAACGGATGCGGCATCTGATGAAGCGACTGGAAAAAGATTTTGATCTGATTGTGTATGATGCGCCGCCGCTGGTAGGTCTAGCCGATGCCACACTGATTGCCCCACACACTGATGGTCTAGTGCTGGTTTCTCGAATTAACCATTGCGATCGCAAAGTCCTAGAGCACGCCATGGACAATATCGGCTTTACCAACGTTCCAGTGTTGGGGTTAGTGGCCAACGGTATTGTCGCCAAGGGCGATAGCTATAAGTACTATTCTCCCTATGGCTACGGCGCCGACAAAAAAGAGGCAGACAACAATAACGGCAACCGCCACAAAGCCTTAGCTGCCGCCCAAACGAGTCAAACCTCCAACGGCAAATCGCTAGGCGATGTCAGCATAGAAGGGTTTATTGATTTCAAACCCTAGAAAGTTTGAAGCTGACAATGGTTAGAGCTTGTTAAAAATTAAGCTCATAGTTTGAGTATTGGCTGTTTTCCCTAAAAGGAAATTAGATAACTTTTCCTTTTAGAATTTTGTCGCCGCGCGCAAAATTCTAAACCACGTGGCCAAATACCCAAGGACGCTATTAGGAATACCACTGATGTTTTTCCGTCAGGTTCTAGGGCGGCGGAACGCCCTAGCCATGGGGAAGCCCAGTAAGCCTAACTTGGATAATCTGGATACTTCAGGAAAGGGAACTCGGCGGGACCCCACGCAGCCGATTTTGCCTCCAATTAATATCTTGAAAAATCATTGTAAATATTGGCTAATTAGGGTTTGCTGAAAAACACAATAAAAATCTCAGCGGTTATTCGGTAGTCCAAACGCGCTCAGTATTGCCTTGCGGATAGTCGATGATTTTCAGGCAATCATCGCTTACCATTGCTGC
>JBCDIX010000068.1:0-36568 GCA_038748405.1 Cyanobacteria bacterium P01_H01_bin.21
ACCCGGACGACTGTTGAGTTCTGCCTCAAAGGGGCCGCTAAAAATGCTCCAGGAATAAACCGTCCCTAAACAGAGCAACACCATTAAGCCGAGCGGAATGAACAGCCAGCGACCCTGGTTGGGTGGCAAGCCAAATAAACGAGCCTCGGCAGGGAAGGGGAAGGTGGGGAGCAATTTGCCTTCGGTTACAGTAGCTTTTCTCACGTCACAAGCACTGATAATTAACGATTTGGCTCTCACGCACGATAGCAGGATTTTGGGACATTATGATGAAATCAAGATTGAAGCTCCAAAAACAAGGTGTGAGAGTTTGGTGTTGGGATACGGCTGGAAAATCATTCTGCTAAAGTACCTAACTGCGGTCGTTGGTAGTTAGATACTTGATTACCAAAATTATTATTTAGGATAGCGTTTTAGCGATGCAGATAGAGATTCAGCGGCTGATTCTTCGTGATTTTAAGCCAGGAGATTTTGAACAACTAGCACCAATATTAGCCGATCCACGAGTCATGACATATTCTCGGACAGGGGATATACTTTCCCTGTCCGAAACAAAAGAGAAAATACAGGGCTACATTGACTCCTATGGGGAATATGGGTTTGGCAAATGGGCGGTTATCCTTAAAGAACACAGCCAGCTAATCGGCTACTGTGGAATCGCTGTTGAGCCAGTTGACAACAAGTTAGAAAGAGAACTTGGCTATCGATTGGATTACAGATTCTGGAACCAGGGTATAGCCACTGAAGCGGCAAAAGCAGCAGTTCAGTATGGGTTTGAGCAACTTAAGTTTCTTTACATTCTGGGCATTGTTGAACGACAAAATCAGGCTTCCGTCAGAGTCCTTAAAAAAGTTGGCATGCAGTATCAAAGACAAACCGTCTTCTATGGAGTAACGATGGATGTTTATGGAATCAAGTCACATATCCCACAACGCTGCTAACGTGTAGGGTCCTCCTTCCACTTGCCAGATGGTGCCATCAACATAGCGACGGTTTAGATCGAGATCCGCTATTGTTTGCATCTCTGAGTCACTGAGCGATACCTCAGCCGCCGCCAGGTTTTGTTTAATCCGGTCTGGATTAACCGACTTAGGAATAACTGCCGTACCCCGATGGATGGCCCAGCTAATCAACACCTGTGCGGGTGTGGCTTCATGGTCTTTTGCAATCGATGCAATGGTTGAATTTTCCAGCAGTACGGGTTCATCCTCTGTCTTGAGCATGTCAGGACGATCGGAGGAGCCCAAAGGAGAATAGGCGGTGAGATGAATATTCTTTTCGCGACAGAACTCTAGCATTGAGGGCTGTTGCAGGTAGGGATGCAGCTCAATTTGGTTCATCTCGGGTTTGAGTCGTGCATTTTCCAGCAAATCCTGCAGTTTTGCTGTACTAAAGTTAGAAACACCGATGTGGCGACACAGCCCTTCATCGGCCAAAACTTCCATCTCACTCCAGGTGATGAGAATGGGCAGCACTTCCGGTGAAACTAACTTTTCTGGCGTCAATGGAAATGTTGTTCCCTTTTTCATCGCCACAGGCCAGTGGATAAGATACAAATCTAGATAGTCTAGCTGTAGATTGGAGAGGGTTTCCTTAAGGGCAGGCCGTACATCCTCAGGTGCGTGGGAATCATTCCATAGCTTGGACGTAATCCACATTTGTTCACGGGTAACGACACCTTCACTAAATGATTCTGACAGGGCGCGACCTATCTCTGCTTCGTTGCCATAGATGTGGGCACAGTCAATGTGGCGATAACCTGCGGCAATGGCTGCTTTAACGGCTTTGTAAACGTCTCCTGGTGCAGACTTCCATGTGCCTAATCCTAAGATTGGCATCTGGTCCCCATTTTTGAATTTGAGTGTAGTTATCATCTGTCTGCTCCAGACTATGAAGATTTTGAACCCTGTCTTTTCATCAAAGTAGCAAGGAAAATCAAATTTGCGTTAAATTCAGCTTTTAATTCTAGGCTCGGTCAACTGATAAGTTGATTTATGACTATTGCTAAGCTCACAAGTAAATGAGAGTAGTTTGTCTCTAGCTTTTTCTGTATGCTTTAGGTGTCATACCTGTTATTTGTCGAAACACTTTGCCTAAATGACTGTGACTGTTAAAACCGCAGTCTAATGCAATATCGGCAATTAAATGATCGGTTTGTTTCAACAGTTTTTTCGCTCGCTCTACTCGCTGCTGAAGCAAATACTGGTAGGGTGAAATCCCCATGGATTGTTTAAATAGGTGACTAAAGTGAAACTGACTCATATCCAACAGCTTAGCCAGTTTCGTTAGTTTAATCTCGTGCTCCAAATGAGCATCAATGTAATCGAGAATCCGTAGCAGCTGATATTGAGGTAAGCCTCCCTCATACGTTGGCACATGGGGTGTTGCGGTTGCGTGCTGTCTGAGTAAGTTAACAGCCAAAATATTAGTCAGTGAGTCGATATACAGTCTGTTGCCTGAGGTGTGCTGTACTTCATTGAGCAACATCAGGCTAATGGTTTCGATTTCTTGGCTGCGTTGATGAAACTTGGGGGTCAGGGTGATGCGATCGCAATCTTCCCTAATAGTTTCCCTTGCAACACTCTTCAAAAACTGGTCCGTCAGTCGAATCTGCAGACAGTGTTCATCACCTTCCCATCGAGCAAAAAAAGGAGTGTTGGCCGGTGCAATAGACAGGTCGCCTTTTTTATAAAGCGCGCTGTGGGTTTTACCATCTTGCGTTTGCAGATACTGAACAGGCCGAGGCGAGAGCGATATAAACAGCGTATGCTCAGCCTCAAAATGGCAGCCACCTTCCCCAGCCGGATTAATCAGCTGCTGGACCTGCACATGGTCCAAGTCCGGGCGTCCACTCGGGACAGGATGCAATTGAGCCAGATGATTAGCAGGTTCGTTCACACGGCCAGTCCATTACGTCTATACCAATTATATGGATTGACCGGATTTAATCAGCTGTATTGGCTACACTGCATTTCAGACATTTAGACGCTTTTTCAAGGCTGACTGGCTACCCAGAATTCGAAAACTGGCCACAAGATCGTACTAGTTTCACAAGAACGTGAAAGTTTGAAATTGGCCGTCTACCTAAGCTTAGGGTGTCATTGCTTAGGAGACAGCATTATGAAACTACTGATTTTTGGCGCAACCGGCACTGTTGGCTCTCAGGTGGTTGAGCAGGCCCTGACCCAAGGTCATACCGTTACCGCCTTTAGCCGTAACCCCCAAAAGCTAGATACCCAGCATCCCAACCTGAAATATTTTCAAGGAGATGTGATGGATTTCGCGGCTGTAGAGCAGGCGGTGCAGGGGCAAGACGCCGTTGTATGTGTGCTGGGTTCTGGCCAAAAACTGACAGGGACCGTCCGCTCAGAAGGAACACAGAATATCGTCAAGGCCATGGAGCAAAGCGGTATTCGACGATTTATCTGTCAAAGTACCCTGGGGGCTGGCGACAGCTGGGGCAGCCTCAACTTTTACTGGAAATACATCATGTTTGGGCTAATTTTGCGCAATGTGTTTGCCGATCATCAACGGCAGGAGAACGGTGTAAAACAAAGCCAACTAGATTGGACCATTGTGCGTGCAGGGTCTTTCATCGATGGAGAATGCACTGGACAGTATCGCCATGGGTTTCCCGGCACCGACGCCACATCAAAACTTAAAATCTCCCGTGCCGATGTGGCCGATTTTATCCTCAAACAGCTGACAGATAACACATATCTGCACAAAACTCCCAGCCTGTCTTATTAAGGCAAAGACACATTGCGACTCAAATCTATCCCAACTCATTTCCTATGGCTATTCTTCAAAGTTTTCGCCTGCCGTTAATTCTGTTCGCAGCCATCGGCAGTGCCCTAACAGCCGGTATCTTTTTCGCTTTTTCCACATTTGTTATGCAGGCACTAGCACAGCAGCCGTCTGCACCGGGTATTGCCACCATGCAGGCTATTAATATCACAGTGATTAACCCCTGGTTTATGGCTGTCTTTTTTGGTCCAGCCCTGGCTGGTCTGCTATTGGCCATCGCTGCATTAAGTCAGTGGCACCAACCCGCTGCAGTCTACTGGCTAGTTGGCAGTTTGCTTTATCTAGTCGGCACCATTGGTGTGACTGTTGCTGGCAACATACCGTTAAATGATGCCCTTGCTGTGGTCAGCCCAAATAGTGCTGAAGGAGTAACTCTTTGGACCAAATACCTCACCGATTGGACAATTTGGAACCATGTTCGAACTGTTGCGGCTTTTTTAGCAGCCGCTGTGTATACGCTCTCCCTGCTGTAGGTAAAGCAGACTAATCGATTAGCTAGAGAGCCCCCTTAACTCTGCGAAAGCTGCTATTGCACGTGGCTTTCGCAGAGTTGTGTTGAGGAATACTCAAACTTTAAGACGCCTAATAGTTAGTCAATAAAATCACCCTTAAGGGTACTATCAAAATCTCATTTCGGGTTCCACACTTTACCTTTATCAAAGGCTGAGACATCAAGTTGTAAAGCTGATAGCACTCTTTAGTGGAGTAATGTTAATGTCATTGTAGCTTCTATCGCTAAACTTTGTTTGCTCACAGGCAATGATTTGAATAGGATTTAGACCGAGTTTGATTTACTCCAACATATGTTTGGATGAAATAGGATGATAGGTCTGCTATGTTAACAATCTCTTCAGCACTGGAAACGATAGACAAACTTAGTGTTCAAACTCTGCATAGCAATGGGGTATGGAAACCATACGCCATTTTGACCCACTGTGCCCAAAGTGTTGAATGTTCTATTCTCGGGTATCCAATGCAGCAGCCTGAAATCTATAAAGCAACAGTTGGTAAGTTAGCATTTTCCATCTTTTCAACCCTCGGCTCTATGAAGCATCCTCTGGATGAGCCAATCCCCGGTGCTCCAGAGCTAGACAATGCTGGCAATTTTGAAAACGCTCTGGCTCGCTTAAGAAAAGCCTATATTGACTTTGCTAACTACTCAGGGCCGTTGGCACCTCATTTTACCTACGGCTCGCTCACAAAAGAAGACTATGCTCGGGCTCATGTGATGCATCTAAATAATCATCTTGAAGAAATTGAAGAGTATTTGGTTTAGAGAGAAATAACAGCGTCTGTTCCCATCCACTTGCCCCATCTTCAGCTTAGAGAGGATCTAGATGTATGTTTGATAATTTTTGGCATAAGCTACCCACACCTTTAGCACTGCTGCAGCTGTTGATTTTTCGAAAACGGCTGGAGGAAGACAATTTACACGATACCTCCCAGCTGTCTGACAGTGAGAAACTACCTGCGCCTCAGCCCAGCAACGATGGTAGCCATCTGACAGCTCGTACAGCAGACGGTAGTTTTAATGATTTAGAACAGCCCCAAATGGGTATGGCGGGGACTCGTTTTGGTCGCAATGTCGCCCTTGGGGCGGTTGAGGCAGAAGTGTCACCAAAACTGATGACGCCAAACCCACGGGTTGTGAGTCGCACATTGATGACTCGCGATCGCTTTCAGCCTGCTACAATTCTTAATCTGCTGGCGGCGGCCTGGATTCAGTTTGAAAACCATGATTGGTTTTCTCACGGTGACAACGAACCCGATGATAAGCTCGAAATTCCGCTGGAGTCGGGTGATCCCTGGCCAGAGGAACACCGCCCCATGGCGGTTGGTAAAACACTGGCCGATACGTCACGACCTGACGGGGCTCGACCTAAGACATTTATCAACACGGTTACCCACTGGTGGGATGGGTCTCAGGTCTATGGTAGTGATCCAGAAACGGTGGATCGGTTGCGATCGCACACCGATGGCAAACTCATTCTTCAAGACAATGGCCTGTTGCCCGTTGACCCAGACACTGGCTTAGATATCACTGGCTTTAACGACAACTGGTGGATCGGGTTAGCCATGTTGCACACCGTGTTTGCCAAAGAACACAATGCCATTTGCGACCACCTCAAACAAGAATATTCCCACTGGTCTGATGATGACCTGTTTAACCATGCCCGGTTAATCAATGCGGCCCTGATGGCTAAAATCCACACAGTTGAGTGGACCCCTGCCATTTTGCCCTTACCCGCTACCGATATTGCCCTAAATGTTAACTGGTCGGGTTTCTTGGGTGAAGACATCAAGCAGGTTTTAGGCAGTGTTGGTGAAGGTGAGCTAACAGATTTGCTATCGGGGATTGTGGGTTCTGAGACCGACCACCATACGGCTCCCTACTATTTAACCGAAGAGTTTGTGTCGGTGTATCGCATGCACCCGCTGATTCCTGATGAGCTACAGTTTTACTCGCTAGATGGGCATCAGTCGTTGCAGTCTGCCGATTTCTTTCAAATGTCGGGCAAACGCACCCGTGCATTGCTAGAGTCCATCTCTCTGCCAGATTTATACTATTCCTTTGGTTTGGCTCATCCTGGCGAGATTAGCCTCCACAACTATCCTCGATTTTTACAACAGCTGGTGCGAGATAATGGTGAAGTGTTTGATCTGGCCGCAGTGGATATTTTGCGCGATCGCGAACGGGGTATCCCTCGCTACAATCGCTTCCGTGAACTCATCGGTAGAAACCGCGTTAAAACCTTTGAGGAAATCAGTAGCAACAAACAGTGGGTTGAAGAGATGCGTCGGGTCTACAACAATGAAATTAACAGTGTTGATCTGATGGTAGGTCTGTTTGCAGAAGATAAACCTGAAGGGTTTGGCTTTAGCGATACGGCCTTCCGTGTGTTTATTTTGATGGCTTCTCGGCGGCTTAAAAGTGACCGATTCTTTACCAAAGACTATAGGGCTGAAGTCTATACTCAGCTGGGTTTAGACTGGATTGCCAACAACTCAATGGTGACTGTGCTGCAGCGGCATTTTCCTAAGCTTGGCCCTACGTTGTATGGGAGCCATAATGCCTTTAAACCATGGCGTCGTGTGGGTGTTTGAGCGTGGGAGAAAACTCAGTCAACCCCACACCACCCTGGATACAACACCTAGATGAACCTGTTTGGGGCGCTAGAAATAACCCCAACGCTGAAGCAAATATTGCCTTACTGTTGTCTGAATGGTGAATTTTGCACGGTCCGAACTACACAAGACGTATTAGAGAACTCAGTTGTTTTTTAGGCTGTGTTAACCAAGTGCACTAATCAGGCTCACTAGAAATTAGTCTATCCAGGCTATTAAGCAACAAGTCTAGACCAAACTCAAAATCATGAATGCCATCATAACGACCTTCTATCACATCGTGGGTGAGCTGATTTAGATAAGGATATTTTTTAACCGGCAGCATCGCAACATACTGTTTGGCAGCATCTGCATACTCTGCTTCCTCAAAGGGAAAGTTCAGCTTTTGGAGAGTAAATCCATAGATATGGCTGTCGATAGCGTTCCATATGTGGTCCGCCATCTCAAATGAAAAGCCAGCTTCCACAAGACAACCAAGGGTGGCATTGATGTAGCACAGCATAGCCGGTCCCACATTTACCCGTGACACAATCGCTATTGTGGCCCAGGGATGACGTAGCAAGACCTGATAGGCTGATAGCGCCCGTTGTCGCATGGCAGTCTTCCAATCACCGACTAGGGCAGGGATTTTTATTTTGCTGACAACAATATCTACCATGCCGTCGATCAGGTCATCTTTGTTAGCGACATGGTTATAGAGCGACATTGCTTTAACACTAAGCTGTTGGGCTAGCTTTCGCATTGAGAGAGCCTCGATCCCATCTTTATCGGCTAATTGGATGCCGGCCTGCAGCACCCGTTCTCGACTCAATGGCAAAGATGGATTAGCCACACTCGCTTTTTTGACCATTTAACGTTTCTTTAGATCTGCTCAAAGGCACCACTATCAGCCTGATGTTAGACGGTTAGCTCGATGCCCATCTTGACATACTTACAGTGTAAGCTAAACTTACGCTGTAAGTAAAGCGTTCAGAATGTGCCTATCTTCGGTCAGGAGAGCAATGCCATGCAAACATCACAGAGTTCTTTGTCTGTCCCAAATAGTGATTTAGCAAGCGACAAAATGAAGGCCATTGTCCAAGATGAATATGGTTCTCCAAATGTCTTAACGCTTAAGGACATTGATAAACCCATTCCGCAAGATAACGAAGTGCTCATACGGGTGTATGCCTCATCAGTCAATGCAAGTGACTGGCATCTGATGAGGGGAAAACCTTTTCTTATTCGTCTGATGTTTGGTGGTATTACCAAACCGACGATCAAAACCCTGGGGGCTGATGTGGCCGGCTGCGTAGAGGCTATCGGTAAGAATGTAAAACGGTTTCAGCCAGGAGATGAGGTTTTTGGGGACATCTCTGAATGTGGGTTTGGTGCGTTTGCTGACTATGTGTGTGCTCCAGAAGACACCGTAATGCTTAAACCCAATGCTGTTTCTTTTAAAGAGGCTGCAGCTGTTCCTGCAGCAGCCATGGCGGCCCTACAGGCTTTACGGGATTGTGGAGAAATTCAGACGGGACAAAGGGTTTTGATCAATGGGGCATCGGGCGGTGTGGGCCTATTTGCGGTGCAGCTGGCTAAAGCGTTTGGAGCTGAGGTCACCGGGGTGTGCAGTACAGAAAAAATGGAGATGGTGCAATTTCCTGCCGGAAAAGCCTCACCTACACAAGGTGCAGACTACGTCATTGACTACACCCAGACTGACTATACCCAAGCTAAACAACAGTATGATTTGGTGCTTGATGCCGCTGCCTATTGTTCGGTAGCTGACGTTTTACCCGTGCTTAAACTGGGGGGAACCTATGTCATGATCGGTGGCTCTACTGCTTCATTTTTCCAGGCAATGCTGCTTGGTCGATGGTTAACTAAACGCAGCGGTCGCCATGTGAAATGCCTGGCAATGAAGCCTAACCAAAAGGATTTGGCAACCATAAGAGACCTGATGGTCGCTGGCAAAATCACTCCCCACATTGACCAATGTTTTAACCTCAGTGAAGTCCCTGCCGCAATTCGATATGTTGAACAGCGTCAGGTTAAAGGAAAAGTAGTAATTGCTGTTGGCTAAATACTTCTGTTTTTCTCTGGTCTAACCAGATATCGATGCTTTGCCTATTCTTTTTGCTGGTATTGTGTGTTTGTACCAAATTAGATGATGGGAAAACCATAATGGATATCTGCCCTTTAATATGGGTAATTATGGGTGTTGCTGGTTCAGGTAAAACTGTTGTTGGCCGAATGCTGGCGGAGCGGCTAGAGAGTGACTTTTTGGAAGGGGATCGACGGCATCCGCCATCCAATATTCTGAAGATGATTGCCCAGCAGTCTCTCACCGATAATGACCGCCACCAATGGCTGCAAGCACTAGAGGAAGATATCTGTCGAGCAGTAGATAGAAAGCGAGAAACTGTTCTGACTTGCTCAGCATTAAAGGTGTCCTATCGCAAACAGCTAACTGCTCTGGGGGCAGTGCAGCTAGTATGGCTCGATGTTCCTAAAGTAGAGCTGCAGCGACGACTCATAAGACGGTCCAATCACTATATGAAATCCGATATGCTCGAAAGTCAGCTGGCTGACTTCGAGCCCATTCGTTCAGACGAAAATGTTATTGCTATTGATGGTCGACTTGTCCCTGCTAAAATTGTTGACGAGCTGCTAAACCAGGCAACCTGGCTATTTCCAGATTTAGAAAAACCTTGGTGGCAACGAACGGGTGCAAGCTAATATCACAGAAAAAGTGCTAACCTCCTATGAAGAATGATTTTAACTGCCCAGTTTGCAAAAGCACTCAGTGGCAAAATGTCGAGACATTCTTATACGCCAAGAATGACGGCGAGCGACCTTACAACAAATATGCGTCGTTACTACGCAAACTAAAACTTTTTTGGAGAATACTAGTTTTTGCAAGACCCGAAAAACAAGCTGTCAGGTGTAATTCTCTAAACTCCTATGAGAAACTAAGAAACAAGGTGCTGTTTGATGTCTGGTTTAGAGATAAAGAGGATGTCGAACTTCAATCTATAGTCTGCTATAGCTGTGGGTTTGTCTGTTATACCCCCCGCCCAGAAGATAAGGATATTAGTGAAAAGTATGCCTACTTAAATCAGCATTATGGCAAACCTTCACAGCCAAACTCTCAACCTGTCTTACAGGATTTAGAAAGAGGTGAACGAATTTATCAGCAGTGTTTAGAGTTTACCCATAAACCACAGCTTGACGTCTTAGACTATGGTGGGGGTGATGGAAAACTATTAGTGCCGTTTCAAAGAGACGGTCATAACTGCTTTGTTATTGACTATTATGATTTTCCCATAGCCGGTGTTACTAAGCTGGGGAATGACATTCAGGATGCTCACATAGATAGAAAATTTGACATCATCATCTGTAGCCATGTGCTTGAACATGTTAGTGATGTCTCTAATCTTCTCACTAAGCTAAAAGATTATCTAAAGGACGATGGTATTTTATACGGAGAAGTACCCCAAGAGGTCTGGGCTGGTTTGAGAATTGATCCAGATCCGGTGACCCACATTAACTTTTTTACAAAAAACTCATTCTTAAATCTGTTTCTTGTCCATGGGTTTGAGATTCTGGCCAGTAAGCGGCTCATTTCCAATTTTGGGGCATCTGCTTTAGAAGTTGTTTGGGCAATTGTTAGACCCAATCAATCACAGAATTATAGTCTCTTACCGGTTGATACTGAGGAGATGTTGTATCCCTCAAGGGGGTACAGCTTAAGGCGGTTGTATGGTGTGTTTATTGAACCAAAACTAAAGAAGCTACAGCAGAGTCGTGGGCAGTAACCGTTGTTCCTGATAGCCCTATGATTCAACTAACTTTATCGAACGTTTTGAGCGAACCAGGCCATCATGCGTCAAGACGGTGTCCCTTACAGATTTGACAATACCTTTACGGGTGGCTTGAAAAGATTAGGCGTAAGCCAGCAAGCCTTCTTTGCTTAGAGGGTGGCGACTGCTCATTACATAAACGCGGCTACCTATACTCAGTCATTATTGAAAATCTATACTATTTATAGTACCTGCGATATGATGAACTAGTCATGGCTTTAATAGAAGCCATAGCTAACTAGTTTAGCTACCGTTTAGCCTCATTTCAATGGTTAACCCTTGTAAAGAGAGGTGAAATAATCGATAAAATCGTTGCTAAATAAGCATTTTAAGAAATTACTGCTAACTATTTAAGCGTAAGTACTTGACCGATATAGCAACTCTAAATAAGAATGAATATCAATCTTAGCAGTGGGAACTGACAAGTCAGTGCTGGAGCAATTGCATGTCCTTCTATTCCAATGACGTCTGGAAAGCTGAGCTCAATGCCCGAGGTTATCGTTCTACACCTCAGCGTCAGAAAATCCTCAATATTTTTCAGACCCTAACCCAGGGAAATCATCTAAGTGCTGAGGACCTCCACGATGTTTTGAGGGATGACGGCGAACGTATCAGTCTGTCGACGGTCTATCGAACACTGCATTTATTGGTATATATGGGTCTGCTGAGGGAATTGGAATTGGCTGAAGGACATAAGCATTACGAACTTAATCGCCCCCTGCGGGATCATCACCACCACTTGGTATGTGTGCAGTGTGGGCAAACTTTAGAGTTTCAGGAAACTCATATTGATCGCATCGGTCAGGGGCAGGCAGATAGCTCTGGTTATCATGTTCTAGACTGCCAGCTGATGCTTTATGGAATTTGTCCTAGTTGCAAAGGGCGGGGCAAATCTGCTGAGTACACTGGTAACTAATTAGAACTATTCTTAATAAATTTGATATCACACCTAACGTATTGAGCTGAAGCTTTTTGAGAACATAGCTTCAGCTTTTTTATTATTCAGTTATCGAGACCTATTCCTATTTAGCTAAAAGTACTCTATACTAGCTTCGAAGCTTATTGAGATAGATGCTCAATAGCAAAGCAAATTTAAGAGGCTTGCACATAGCTATGACGAGCTTATTTGATGGCGTCAGCAAAGCTGAGGGAGATGAAATGTGGTGGCTGCGTTGCCCTGCTGTAAATCATGGGTGACATTTTTGCTGCTGGTTTTATTTGAGAGATTTGTGTTGTTGTTATCCAGGTTGTTTGGATGTTTATCAACAGCCGCTAGCTAGATTGTTGCGTTAAGAGTTAATGTCTATGTCTTATCTTCCTTCTGCGTTGTGGTTGACGGTTAGCCCTAGTCTTAAACGCTTTGACCAGCGGCTATTGTGTCGTCTGTCAAAACGAGTCTCAATCGCACGTTGGGAATATATACAAACTGTAGATGAGCCTTGTTCTTTAGAGATTGCTGTGGGTTTGCTACATGAGTATTTACATAATAAGGTTTCTTCTACCAACAGACCGATAGACCTTGTTGGTCACGGTCTCAGTGGTATTGTTGGCTGGCTTTATGCACAGCGATATCCAGAACATGTTAGGTCGCTGACACTGCTGTCGGTGGGGGCAAGACCGGCCGTAAATTGGCATGCGCACTATTATGCGTTACGTCAGCTTTTACCCTGTGGTCGTGACATGGTGTTAGCTCAAATGGCTCGGATGTTGTTTGGCCCACGCAGCTGTGACATTACCCGCGTGCTTGTGCAGATGCTAGAACAGGATTTAGATGCAGGATTAGCGCTTCATTCGTTGGTTGAGTGTCAAGAGATTGAGTCGACTAAAATTCAGCCACCGTTGTTGGTGTGTCGAGGGGCCTACGATGCTGTAGTCGATACGGCAGAGCGCTGGCAGCCCCTACTTAAGCTAAATGATCGTGTGTGGACCTGTCCTCAGGGACATCACTTCTTTCACTTTGATCAGCCCCGTTTAGTGGAATCTGCCATTCTTAATCATTGGCAACAGGTTGAACAGTTTAGTTGTGCTGCTACTGTGCTCAACCATTAATCAGATGGCTACACCACTGTTGTAACTCTCATACCCGCTATGTCTTCACCGTTGTTACACCCCGACTATCGATTTAAGCGCCGCGATCGCATCTCTATGGATACCTGTACGCTCTGGCAGGTGCACTCTGGGCTAGCGCGTACCGTTACCTGGAGCGAGGACGGTGAAATTGTTGTTCTTGGTTTGTGGAGCCCGGGGAGTGTTATTGGAGTTCCCATCAGTCAAGTAGAACCCTGTGAGATCCAGTGTTTAAGCGCAGTAGAATTATCTCGGCTACCGATGGACTTTACTATAACCGTTGATATGTTGCTAAAACATACCGCTCAAGTCAATCGGCTGCTGCAGATAATGCACTGTCGTCAAGTGCAGGAGCGGTTACTGCAATTTATTTGTTGGCTAGCTGAGAACTTTGGTCAACCCGCTAGCTACGGTCGTTTGATCAACGTGAGACTGACCCATCAAGAAATCGCTGAAACCATTGGCACATCTCGTGTAACCATTACCCGGTTTATTAAACAACTAGAAGCAGCTGGGCTAATGCGATGGTCTGGTCGAGAACGATTTGTGAGCAATGAGGCGCTTAAGGCTCACCAAAGAGAATTGATGATTGCTTAAGCAATCATCACAAAGAGGTCCATAACGGTCCGTAACGCGTTAGCGCCTGTGTTGACTTGCCTCAGCACAGGCTTTTTTGCCTGATTTTGGTGCAATAGCCTCTGAGAGTGCTGAAAACCAAATTGTAGATTGTCAAAAAAGTTACCATTTTTTAATTGACATTGATTCTTGTTAATGCAATTAATATGACTACATTGATGGAGAGCAACAATGAGAAAGCCAAAGACTGTTGAGCTATTTTTGTCCTTGGGACTAACAATGACGTTAGTAGGCTGTGCAGGGGCGACAAACACTGACGAGACAGCTGATGATACCACAGCCCCGTCTGAAGAAACGGTTGTTGCCGAAGGCGGTGAAGGCGGTGAAGGCGGTGAAGGCGGCGAAGGTGGCGAAGGTGGCGAAGGCGGTGAGGGTGCTGAGTATAGCGCTGGTGAGCAAGCAAATGCTGATTTTCAAGATCAGCTGAGTGGAGCAGATCTGCTGGGTGCGCTCCAAGAAGGCGGTCACGTTATCTATTTCCGCCATGCCCAAACTGAGCGCGACTATGCTGACCAGGCCGATCCCAACATGGACCTTAACGATTGTGAAACTCAGCGTAAACTCAACGACGTGGGTATCCAGCAGTCCAGAGATATTGGTGCGGCCTTTACAGAAAAAGCAATTCCGGTGGGTGATGTGATTGCTAGCGATTATTGCCGGGCATGGCAGACGGCAGAGCTGGCCTTTGGCCGATACGAAAACAACTCTAGTCTAAACTTTCTGCCGTTTGAAGAGTATACCGATGCGCAAGTTGAAGAAATGAAGGCGAATGTAATGCCTCTTCTGACAGAGGTGCCAGAGAGCGGTCAAAATACCGTCATTGTGGGTCATGATGATATTTTTGAGGCTGCAACCGGCATTTATCCTGCGCCTCAAGGATTGGCCTATGTGCTAACCCCCGATGGTGAAGGTGGTTTTGAACTTGTTGCCAATATGCTGCCTGAAGAGTGGGCCGATCTATAACCCAGTCGCTTATCCCAGATCACATTTAATGGGGGCTCGTTTTTTCTATTAAATGTGGTCTGGGCAAGTTGACACTAAATGGCAACTATATGATATGTAGACAATAGATTAGTTAAACTTATTATTATTGATGACCGCACTTAAATAGATTCTTGGGTGGCCAAAACCATTGTGAGCTAAAGATTCTAAGTCTGAATGAACTTAGATAGAACTTAAACCCATCTTTTGTTTATTAGATATTGATGTCAATAAGTTTCTGTGAGATAATCTTGCTGAATCTGTGAAATTACTGAGAGCAAAGTTCGATAGTGTCTTCATCTTTCAGCAATGTGGCGTTTAGCTGTCGATATTTCGTTGTCGTTGAGCGTCACAGCAATTGCTCTTGGTTTACAGCGTGCTGTATCTCGTATCACCTTGATTTTTTCAAGTGTTATAGACGATGTCTAAGTCGTTTTTTGTTTTCATCTACAGAGATCAGCAGCTGCACAGAATGATAATTAATCCTAATAACACGACGAGTTTTATGTCATTGTTCGCCTGTAGTCACCAGAAGGATCGGAATCTATGAAATTTTCACGACGTTCTCTCTTGATTAGCGGTGCCGGTTCGACCGCCGCCTTTGCAGCAACTCAAGTCTTTGCTCCCAAGCGTGGTGTCGCTCAAACAGGTGAGGTTAATCTGTATTCGTCGCGGCACTACAACACCGATGACAAGCTATACCAGGACTTTACTGAGCGTACTGGTATTCGTGTCAACCTGTTAGAAGGTAGTGCTGATGAGCTGTTGGCGCGTCTTAAAGCAGAAGGCGATCGCAGCCCGGCAGATGTATTTATGACAGTGGATGCAGGTCGTCTGTGGGCGGCTGATCAAGAGGGTATTTTTACGCCAGTTTCCTCTAGTGTTTTAGAAGAACGTATCCCTGCAAGCCTGCGTCACCCAGAGGGCCACTGGTTTGGCGTCAGCAAGCGGGCACGGGTGCTGATGTACAACAAGGAGCTTGTTGATCCGGCTGAACTCTCCACCTATGAGGCGTTAACCGATCCTCGTTGGCGCGGACAGATTTTAACTCGCACCTCTACTAATATCTACAGTCAGTCGCTTACGGCATCTATGGTGGCTGTTCACGGGGCAGCCGATACCGAAGAGTGGGCCAATGGTCTAGTTGCGAACTTTGCCCGTGACCCAGAAGGAAACGACCGGGCTCAAATTGAAGCCGCTGCCGCCGGTATTGGGTCAATTGCGATCGCAAACACCTACTATCTCCCCCGCTACGCCAAGGATGAGGATCCTGCTATGCAAGAGATCTTTAAGAAGATTGGCGTATTCTTCCCCAACCAGGGTGAAGATGAGCGAGGCACCCACGTTAACATCAGCGGTGCAGGTGTAATTCAATCTGCCCCTAACCGCGAAAATGCCATCCGATTCTTGGAATTCCTGTCTAGTGACAGTGCCCAAGCATTCTTTGCCCAGGGCAACAACGAATATCCTGTTGTTGAGGGTATTCCCATTGATCCGGTGGTGGGTGAATTTGGCACATTTAAGGCCGATACTCTCAATGTAAATCAGCTAGGGGAGAATCAACCTGAAGCTGTACGCATTATGGATCGAGCTGGCTGGGTCTAGGCTCCAATAAGTTCAGGCAACTATTCGAGGTTCCTCTTCTCGAAAGTTCCCGATATACCTTTGTGGTATATCGGGTTTCTTAGTTTGAAAAATTTGATGCAGAAGATATGCTGCCCTTAGATGAGAGAACTCTAGACTGTTAGATTTAACCCTGACTACTGGTTCCCAGTGTCTGTAACTCGTCTTGAGTAACAATACGAGTCGTAATAATATAGATTGCTGTTTTTAATCCTTCTCCGAACACATTGAGATATTTCACCTCAGTCTCGGGATTCTCAGGTAAGCGCATTTCATAAATTCTGTGGTTGCGCACATCAGAGTCATCGTTGCCTTGATAGCGGGTTAATACATAGCCCTGGGCTTCTAGATTGTCTCTAATCTCTTGCACCGCATCCACATAGTTCTGCCCCTCTGCCATACGACAGTTTTCTAAGCCATAACAACCCACCTGTGAGCCAGCTAAATGAGGAAAGTCGTTGCTAAATTGAAATGCAATACCAGCTTCAGGCTCGCTAGTCTGCGGGTCTACATCTTCATCCTCAACAGGGGCTGTCTGATCTATTGGGTCATCGGCAGGCTCATCTTCAAGGGCCATAACCGTATCGTCAATAACGGAGTCGTCTATCTCAGGTATGGTTTCTGGCACCTGAACCGGCGGTGGGGGTTCAACGGTCTGTTCTACCGGGGCTGCTGCTGGCACCTCAGGCAAAACAGGTAATGTTGCAGGTAATGTAGTCAGTGCGATCGCACCGCTTTCTTCAGCTACGACCTCTGGCTCGGGGTCCGGTGAACTCCATTGAGGCATAGGCAGCAGCAGCAGCCCCCCATGCAGCGCCACCGATAGGATAATAATGCCCCTAAGCCCAATAGGAAATCGCTGCGGTAGGCGAGGTTTAACCAACGTCATTAGGCTGAAAATTTTGGGCGATTAACTCTGGCACCTGCTTAGGCTTAACATTGGTGTACCGCTGCTTTTGGGGCATCATGACCACATTAGGACCAGCTTTACATTTGTCCATACAGCCCGTGAGCTTAATGTCGACGGCATCCGTGAGGCCACAGTCTGCCAGAGTCGCTTCAACCTCTCTACAGACTTGAGACGCCCCTCGTTTGCGGCAGGTAGATTTCTGGCAGATTAAAATTTTTGGTTTTTTGCCCTTTGATTTAGCGGGGGCTGTCTGAGCTGGAATCGCTGTTGGCTGATCTATTCGAATCACTTCCCTAGCCTTTAGCTTGGGCTCCCCTGTTTCTTTATCGATAGACTGCTCACCCACCACACGAACCCAGTCCCCTACTTGCAAATAGCGAAATAGCATCAGCCGCAGTGACTTGGACAGCTTAATCGCATGCTGCTCATGGGCATTCCGCAGACTCAGATATTTAAAAGGGGACTTATTCCCCGCCATAAATCCTTCAAATTTACCTTCCAGGCAGAAGGACTGCTTACTCTTAGCCATATCGTCAGTCTGCATAGACTACTACAGTTAGTCTATCTCAAGTTTCTACGCTTATTGAGACCAGTTCCTCTAAAATTAGACTGATTAAACCTGGGACATAATCCTATTAGGAAAACCTATTTAATATAGATACCGTGGCCAAAACCAATTGATGCTGGCCAAAACCCCTGAAAATAAAGAACCACAGTAGTTTAAGTATTCCTTGTTACATTAAGCTCTATAACTATGTTCAAAAAAAATACTGTGCTTCTTGACACTTATTTTCATTTGATGTTCAATTGGAGCTGAGAATACTTTTCAAATACAGACACAAAAAAACCTCCCCGGAGGGAGGTTAGTCTTTGTTTGAGGTGTTTTGTCCGGTTAGTTGTTATTCATGACAACTAATGTGTCATTCGCCAGGAAGTGGTGGAGGTGATAGGCCCGTTCTTCTGTCTTTAGCAGAATCGTTTCATATAGATACCGTGTGGCTCGATCTCCCAGGCTCTCTGCTTGAGCTGCCTGACGACGTAGAACAGTGACTATTGCCTGTTCCCCCGTCAGATCGTTTGTAACCATCTGGCGGCACCGATAAATCCCATCGGGTTCTGGGGTAAAGCAGCACAGTTCGGCTAGTTTGCTAAAGCTGGCAACGGGTACCCCACCCAGCCCGTCTAGACGCTCACCGATGTCGTGAACATGCTCTTTGACCTGGTCGTAGCTCTCTTCAAAGTAGTTGTGGAGCTGATAAAATTCGGCCCCTTCAACCACGAAGTGATGCTTTTGGTACTGAATGTACATGGCCTGAAAGCTGGCTAACAGGATATTCAGTCCCTCGCAAATGGGTGCTGTGATTGATTGCTCTAATGCGATCGCATTTTCTGTAACGTCGCCAAAGGGGGTAACTAATGCAGATGAGCTAACCATGGATAATTCCTTGAAAGGGTGTAAGCGGTGATGTCAAAGCTCTATTGAGCCAATGATCTCAGGATGATTAAACGATAGTTCTTGCCTTTTATGGTAGCTCACAAATTTGGCTAGAACTATTGATACACAAGGGGTTTGTTGATATTACGTGAGACGCATTCGCAATAGGTGGTTTGTAGTAAATTGCTAAAGCCTAGGTAGCTCAGTTGCTTTTGCCGACGTCTATGTTTTGCCAAGAAAATTGCTGATGCAAATAGCTTCTAGTTATTTTGTTACGGCTTATTGGCAATCTATATCTAAAGTCTGTTTTCGTTCATCGAGTACCTGACAGACCGGCTGTTCACAAGAACCAGTTAATCAACAAAGTTAAACCCCTTTTCATATCAGAGATTCATCTAATTAGTCTTTTTATTACTGTTACTGTTACCGATAGCGTCGGCTACATCGTTTTCACAGTTCGATAACAAATATTTATCTTTATCCATTGGTGTGTCATGCCTTTATTAACCGTTGTGCCTGTAGAAACTACTGAGTGGATTTATGGTTGAAATTGATTGTTGTGAGAGATGGGAAGCATTTTTTCGACTGAAAGAATTAGGAATTGCCTGCGATTGTAAAAGCCATCAGCCTCTTAAAGTCCATGTTGTATCGGCCAATGACGCTGTTCAAGTGTGGTGTATTACCAACCGCTTGACCAAATCACGTCAAGAACTGGCTACCTGGTTAGACAGCTGTTTTAGTCTTGTTTAGCGCTAAGCTCCAGTTGTTCTAAATATCCTCTCTATCAGGATGGCTTAGGTCATCCTTTTTTTTGAAAACTATTCTCGAAAACTTTGCCTGGGTTATTGATGATTGCTGGATAACGACCGGTGCTGCACAAGTGGCTAAGCGCATTTAGCTGTCTGCGATACAGTCTTCCTTAAAAGTGAAGTGGGGATCGGTTTTTTTATCAAAAGCCATGAAATCAAGGCATTTTCCTAGAGTCTAAGTGTTATTCATATCACCATTATTAAGAATAAATCTCATTAGTTGTCAAAGAGATACTCCATAGGACAAGCTGTTCATTGAAAATGATTTATCGATCAAATTGTTTTCAGCAATCCGTTGATGCGGTGCTCGCTGACAGCAACGGGATGTTAGTCGTTATTGGAGGTATTATCACTATGCAAGCGTATGGTGACTCAAGCCCGACCTATGATTGGTGGGCTGGTAATTCTCGCTTTGCCGATCAGTCTGGATTATTTATTTCAGCCCATGTAGCTCAGGCTGCCTTGATTACATTTTGGGCCGGTGCTTTTACATTATTTGAGCTGTCTTCATTTGATCCCTCTTTACCGATGGGTGAGCAGGGCTTAATCTTGCTGCCCCATTTAGCCACGCTTGGGTTAGGAACAAGTGGGGGTGCGTTAGTGGATACTTATCCAGCGTTTGTTGTGGGTGCTGTTCATCTGATCTCCTCAGCTGTACTTGGAGCTGGAGCTTTGTTCCATTTGGTCAAGGGAGAAGCAGATTTGCGTAAAGCATCTGGTAGAGCACGTAAATTTCACTTTGATTGGGATGATCCCAAAAAATTGGGATTTATTCTAGGGCATCATCTTTTGTTTTTAGGGGCAGGTGCGTTGGTATTTGTTCTATGGGCCACCCGCTGGCATGGATTGTATGATCCAGCCCTAGGGGAAGTCCGTTTAATTACAAATCCCACGCTGGATGTTGCAACAATCTATGGATATCAAACTCATTTTGCCACTGTTGATAGCTTAGAAGATTTGGTTGGTGGACATGTGTTTGTCGGTGCCTTACTCATTTTAGGGGGTGTTTGGCATATTATTGTGCCTCCGCTTAAGTGGGCCAAAAATGTGCTTTCATTTTCAGGGGAAGCGATTCTCTCCTATTCTTTAGGCGGTATCTCTCTGGCGGCATTCGTAGCGGCTTATTTCTGTTCAGTCAATACGCTAGCCTATCCAATAGAGTTTTATGGTCCAGTTTTAGATGTCAAGCTGGGAATCACACCTTACTTTGCAGATACGATCAAGCTGCCTTTTGAAACTCACACAGCACGTTGTTGGCTAGCCAATGCCCACTTTTTCCTTGGCTTTTTCTTTTTGCAGGGTCATCTGTGGCATGCTCTACGAGCTATGGGATTTGACTTTAAGCGTGTAAATCAAGCTCTGGATAGTATTGCCGAGGCGTAAGGGTCTCTAATTTGTTCAGAGATTGTTTAATAATTCTCCTCTCTCAACCGGGTCTGCATGACAATGCAGACCTTTTTTTAAGGTCTTTTGCTTTGCTGGGTGCATCTGGATCTCAATTAAAATAATAAACTAGCCATACGTGATAACCCCCGTCATGCAGCTGACAGGGGTCGACTCTATCGTTACTACCCAGCTACGGTCATTCGGTGCTTCCACAGCAATAGGCTAGCTGCTAATAAACCAATCATAGCGGTAGGTTCAGGGACATCCTGAGCGGGATCATCAAAATCAAAGGCATCGTTACTAAATCGGAAAGAGTGGTTATCGGTTTCAAATCCGCCACCTCCAGTTTGGGAAATCACAATCTGATTAAACGTGCTAGCCCCATCTTCGGCATAAAAATGAATGTAGCCATTCCCTTCATTGTTTTGATGGGCTGCTTTGACAGGTGCAATGGGATTAATATCGTTATAGGTAAAGGTGCTAACCTCTACGCCATCTTTCAAAAAGGCCCAATTGTTATTGGGACTTAGGGCTCCCCAATCGATACCAAAGTAGTTTAGATCTTTGGCCAAATCGATAGTGACTGAGTTGTTTTGAAAAACAGCCAAATAATCTGACGTATTTCTCTCACCATTGGCTCCGCTAGGTGCCCAAACGTCGTTGTATACTCCTGTGTTACCTGGACTGGTGGCCATTCCCTTTTCAAAGGTGTAGGTAATAAAGTCATTACCAAAGGTGTAGCTATTATCTCCTACCTGAGTAGCCCCTGAGTTAAAGTCAACGGTGACAGTCTTATCACCATAAAATTCAGAAAAAGCTCCCAGTGTGCCGTTGGTGCCCTCTGGATTGATGCCCTGAGTTACCTTAGCCGAAATACCACCAATGGTGGCTTCGCCATAAATGGGAAGTGATGAATTGTTGTTTAAGTCAGCTGCGAATGCTACACCACCTGAGAGAACGGAGGCTAATGCCGTCAGCGCTCCTACCGAAAAAGACCTGCGCATAATCTAAAATCCAAAATGTTCAAAAATCTGATACCGTCAAGGATTTCCAGTAGGTATCTCTACGAACATTGTGTTTTTTCTTACACCCAGGCACATCAGTGTATCTCGGTGTTTTAGATATGAGGCTTCTGTAATGGCTGTTGGCGGCTGTGGAATTCTACGCGATTATGACTCCCGTGCAATGCGCCAGCTGAGTAAAATCACGGGTAGTAGACCCACGAATAAGATCATCAGTGCTGGGGCAGATGCCTCTACCAACCGCTCATCTGAGGCATATTGGTAGACTCTGACGGCCAGTGTATCAAAGTTAAACGGTCGCATCACCAGGGTGGCTGGCAGCTCTTTCATGACATCCACAAATACCAGCATGATGGCTGTTAGCAAACTACTGGTCATCAACGGGGTGTGGATTTTTAGGAGTGTTTTGGTAGGGGAGCAACCTAAGCTGCGGGCGGCATCATCAATTGTGGGTCGGATTTTCCCCAGACCTGATTCGACAGTGTTTAGGGCGACGGCTAAAAATCGTACTAAGTAAGCAAAAATCAACGCCGTAATGGTGCCGCTGAGGATGAGCCCAATGTTGTTGCCAGTAGTCGCTTCAACCCAGGTAGAGAATCCTTTGTCCAATTCAACAACAGGAATTAATATCCCCACGGCAATGACGGCACCAGGGACTGCATAGCCCATGGAGGCTAGCCGCACGCCTACGTTGATGGCTCGTTGTTTGTTAAGGCGTTTGCCATAGGCCAACACCAGCGCCACGGCTACGCCAATGCCGGCGGTTATTCCAGCTAAAATCAGGCTATGGCGTGCCAGCTCAAAAAAGCGATTGTCTAGAGTCTCATTTAGGTGGGTTAGGGTCATGTGGGCCAGTATGCCACCGGGTAACAGTAAACCAAAGATGATGGGCACTCCACAGGTCAATACAGCCCCCCAGGCTCGCATACCTCTCAAATCATGAGGCTGAGGGCGCTGAACACTGTTTTTTGCTTGGTAATATTTGGCCTGTCGTCGAGACCCGCTTTCTACAACAATTAACAACAGTATGAACACCATGAGCATGGCGGATAATTGGGCAGCTGCTACTTGGGCCCCCATGCCAAACCAGGTGCGGTAAATGCCGGTGGTAAATGTGCTAACACCAAAATAGTCAACGGTGCCAAAATCACTGAGGGTTTCCATGAGAGCCAGGGATAAACCGGCAATAATGGCAGGTCGTGCCAGCGGCAGAGCGACTCGAAAAAAGCTGCGCCAGGGACCACAGCCCAACGAACGACTGGCTTCTAGAGTGCAGACTGACTGCTCTAGAAACGAGACACGGGCCAGCATGTATACGTAGGGGTAAAGGGTAAGGCTAAACATGAGAATGGCTCCACCGATTGAGCGGACATCGGGAAACCAATAGTCGTTGACGGTTTGCCAACCAAACTGCGATCGCAACCACACTTGTAGAGGCCCATAGTAGTCAAGCCAGTCTGTGTAGGTATAGGCCAATAGATAGGCGGGGGCAGCCAACGGCAGCAATAGCGCCCACTCAAACAGACGATTGCCCGGAAACCGACACATGGTGACCAACCAGGCTGTGCTGATGCCCAATACCAGCACCCCCATACCCACCCCCACCATCAAAATGAGTGAATGACTGATGTACTGGCCTAATACCGTTGATGCCAGGTGGCTAAATACTCCCTCACTGGGGGAGAGGACGCTGCTGAGTACCACCAGAATGGGTAAGGCGACCAGGGCTGCAATTAGCCAAACGGCCATCGTCCAGCCATTAATCGCTGGCCTGCGGATGCGAGGGGCTTTTGGAATTGCGGGTGTGGTCATGGGCCGTCAACATAAAGGTATGGGATTATTGTCAATCATGGCCGACCACTGCATCAACTAGAGCTGTCTATATGGTTTCAAAAGTTCTTATCCTGGGGGGAAGCGGTCGGATTGGTCGCAGCGTGGCCGCTGATTTGTTACGTCATACAGAGGCCGCCATCACGCTGACAGGCCGACGTTCCCATGTTGGGTTTAAGCTGCACCCCCGTCAGCGCTATCAGTCGTTGTCTCTAGACGATCAGGGGGGAGTGCGCGATGCGATCGCGGCTCACGACCTGGTTATTCACTGTGCTGGACCATTTCGGACCCGAGATTTTTATGTGTTATCTCAGTGTATTGAGCAAAGCACACCTTATATAGATGTGGCCGATAGCCCAGACTATGTCAGCGAAGCGTTGGCACTTAATCAGGTTGCGAGGGTAGCTGGTGTCACCTGTATTGTCAGTACCGGCGTATTTCCCGGCATTTCCAACAGTATGGCGCGTCAGGGCATTGAGCAGCTAGAACAGCCCCAACATCTCCACTTAAGCTACTTAGTAGCAGGCTCAGGTGGAGCCGGGGTGACCGTTATGCGTACGACATTTATTGAATTACAAACGCCATTTACGGCCAAGGTAAACGGTCAACAGGTGTTGATTCAGCCCTACAGTGACCGAGAAGTGGTGTCGTTTCCCTCTAGCCACGCCGGGGTCTACTGGTTTAACACAGTCGAGGCGCTCACACTGGTTAACTCATTTCCTCAATTAGACAGCGTTATCACCAAGTTTGGCTCACTGCCTGATATTTACAATCGTCTTACCCACTCAATGACGCGGCTGCCCTCTAGTTGGCTTCAGCAACCTACAACTGTTGAATTTCTCTCTCAGGTAAGCTATGCCATGACTCAAATAACCGATCGCTTTAGCGGGACAGGAATTGCCATCCGGTTAGCCATCCAGGGACAGCATCAGGGACAGACCGCAACCTATCTGGCGCATACGACCCATCCAGATACCGCAGAGGCCGCTGGTTACGGCACTGGTAGCATTGCACAGCTAATTTTATCTGGCCAACTCTCGTCACCAGGCGTGTGGCCAGTCGAACGCGCATTGCCAACGCCCCTGTTTCAAAAGACGTTGGCAATGTGTGGGTTAACGGTTGATAGCACCATCCATTATTTAGACAAGCCGTGCTAAAGCTGGCGTCAGACGATCTGATGTGTCAAACAATCTGATCGTGATGCTGGATGCGATTAGTCGTCATCGTCGTCATCATCATCATCATCATCGTCGTCGTCATCGTCATCGTCGTCACCGCCGTCGTCGTCATCATCATCGCCGCCGCTGCCGCTATCAGTATCGATATCAACAGAGTTGTCGATCTCAATTTCATTTTTAATTGAGATAAAGATATCTAAGAAGTCATCAGCGACATACTCATTACGAACATATTCAATCAGCCCCTGGCTAGCCATTGCCTGGTGAATAAAGCTGGAGGCTTCGGAACGACTCACTACCTGGAAAAGATTAAGCCGTCTGCGATTGGGATAGTTGACGATAACACCGCGCTCGGTGAGTGCTGCAATAATTAGACGATACTCGGCGGGAATAGTCTCAGCGTCTTCGTAAATGCTGAGAATTTCTGTAACACTTTTACCAGAAACAATCTCTGTGTAGCCAAGTCCGCGTGCCAAGGACGTTAACACATCCAGACGAGTCAGTCGTCGTCCTGGGTTGGCAACAATATCGTCTAGATCGATAAAGCCCATGGAATAAGCTTTTCGAATTGCACTGTATGCCCAATAGCTACGGGAGATGCCAGAAATAGACGAGACCTGACGTACTTCTCTTAGCTCAAAAGCTTTGTTTAACAATGCAGCGTACTGGGAATGGGTCAACCCATTAGTGGGCATAAACATCCCGTTAGGAAACCCTTCAATCACACCGCGACTGGTTAGGGGAGAAATAAAGCTAGAGGCCCAGTAGTTTTGATTGATATCTGTAAAACTAGTTTGACGGACAATGTTGCGACGAATTTCCTGGCTTCTCTGGGTTTGGGCGAGCTGTTCTGTATCGGTATCCTGTTGCTCTGTCCGCGTATTTGCCTGTACTGTGCTAGAGAAAATTCCTATAGAGAGAAGAGTTAATAAAGAAATGCTTAGGCCAGTAATGTTGCGTACAAGCCGTAAACCACTGGGAGTATTCATGTTAAGTTCCTTAGATCTATTAGATCAAAAAATCACACAATTAATGTTCATCTGTCCCCGATTAAGCCGCTAATGAGGTTTTCTCTATCGATACAGACTGCACCTGGCAGTAGAGGCCGCACTTGATACGACAACAATGCCAAAGTCCCTCATTAGATGCGCTTAGTAACAATATGGTAGGTCTGTAGTAGATCGTGTGGTAGAACGCTCTAGATGTGATTCAACCCTACAACGACCTACTAGAACAAGATGATGTGGCCAATTTTTTAAGTGGTTCGTAACGGTATACTCTACGAAAAACTTCAGTACTATCGCGTAGATATTACATTCCCTTTCGGAATCCCGTAGTCAGCTACTGTTGGTTTAACTAGAGTAGTATCTATACTGTAGTAAATTCTGAGAAGAGACAACGTGTGGCTGCAGCCGGGGTCAGTTTGAAAATTGGTTGGTCATCGCTATCTGTTTGAAGGATGATAGAACCCTAGCTAGAGTCTGTTAGCGGGTTAGGCTTTTTAATCAGAGATGTCTAGCAGGTTTGAATGATTTCGCCAGTGTACATATTAACCATCAAAGACTCGGCTGCAGGATTGCCTCTATCTAGACGGCGAAACATAATTTGATAGAGTGTCTGAATTGCTGCAAGACTGTGACTCGTAATAACAACTTTTGAGTCTACTTTCATCGTCATCAACAGACCAAATTCACCGCGTCTGCGTTGCTCGAGCCACCAGTTAAAATAAACTGCATAGCCTAAACTACCCACCAGCAATATACCTCCTAACCCCCGGATCAGCAGCCACAACACAGGAGTGATGATTAGTAAGAGGCCAATTGTAGCAACTATGCCTGCTAGAAAGTTAGTAATCTTTTTTTGAATAATGGTGCGCCTACGGTGTAATTTTAGAATCTGCAGCGAGTCAATATCGTCTAAGCGATAAACTGCCTCACCGTAAAATAGCTCTGTGGCAGTTATTAGGACTTCATCCCAAAACAGCTCTACGGTATATGCTTTAGGCTTGGTCTTTGTTGTTGTGCTTAGATAATATTGTCGAGGTAGTTTTTTGGTGTCAAGGAGCAAATCATCGGCCACCAGAGTCGCATCTCTGAGGGCTAGCTGATTTTTTGATAGGGGTGATTGCTCCTCTTCTGGTTGCTCGTTAGAATGTCCCACAATGATTTGCCTATAACTCTAACTATTGGTTTGAAGGCCAAGTTTTCTTAGGAGAAAGCTCAGAAGCTTTTCTTGTTTAACAATTATAGTCAATTCGCCTTGCATGCCCGGCAATAACTCGCAGGTGCGAGAGCCAGCTTGTAAGGGTGACAGATTATTGTTCACTGTCACAGTATGTTGTTCGGGTGCAGTATTTACCGAACTGTCGTCTGGCGCTGGCTGCACTGGCTCAATGGAGCTGATTTGCCCCTGGAGAGAGCCAAATTGAAACGCTGGACACTCAGATAGTCTCATTTGAGTGGGATGGCCAACTTCAATTGTTTCAATAGATGTGTCTGCTACCAATGCCTTAATTTCTAAGTCCACTTCATTGGGAATAATTTCTGCAATGGTCTGATCGGGTCCGACGGTTTGTCTCGGCTGAGTCACCGTCAGGTTATAGATAGTGCCTTCTTTGGGTGAGCGAATCGTTAAGTTGTCCCGCTGCTGCTGCAGTTGTTTAAGCTGTTGCTGTTCTTGTTCGAGCTGATTGTCAAGTTTACTGCGATGCGCTAGCAGCTGTTCTTTGGAATTTTCAAACTGGACGCGATTGTCCTGGGCGCTTAACCCTTCCGTCGTTAGTTGCTGTAGCCAGGTGGACTCGGCTGAGCGTCGTTGCTCCAACGCTGCAATTTGTCCATTTGTCTGGTTTATTTGTTCTTCGACTCCTACAATTTTGCGCTCAGCCTGAAAAATTTCTTCCTGTAGCGCTGGATTCTTAAAAGAGGTAATGACCTCACCGGCTTGTACAGGTTGATGCTCTTGTACGGAAATCGTTTCGACGACTCCTCCCAACCCGGATTGGATCGGTTGAGTCTCGCCCACTGGTTCAATTAATGCCTGAGCCTTAACAGTGGTGGTATAGGGGATAAAGTTTGATGCGATCGCACCTATTCCCAATAGGCTAGCTAACCCCAGCCCGCCAAATATGAGTAACCGATTTGGCGATGGTAAAAAACTATCTACAACTGGTGATGTAGGCAGCGTTTGCTGTTCAGACGGTTGTTGGAAAAGCGGTTCTGTAGGTGCTAAAGCCCCTGCGGGGGACTTTACTTGCTCAATGGCTAGTTCAATGTCAGTAACTAATTCCGTGGTTGTCAATTTAGCTGGTTGAATTGGTAAGTCCAACCTGGAATCAGTTTGAGCGTCATCATGATTCATGGGACCCATTTACAGTGATAATTGGTTGGCACAAGGGAGCGTGTAAGCGTGTAACTGAACTAATGATCTAGGTGACCCGGCAGTGAGCGTATATCGGATGCTGTTTTGCCGCGACTACCAACAAGTCGTTTTGGCCCATCTAGAAGATTGGGTGGACTGCCCTCGAGGAATTGACGATGCTCTCCCTCCTGGGTCAGAAGGTATTCTGGAGGGCCAGCGATATCTGCTTCCCCATTGTTAATTACAGTCACCCAGTCCACCACTCGATTTACGCTAGAACGATGGCTGATGAGAACCGTTGTGTGCCCCTTACGATGGACCAACAGCTTTTGCAATAGGTCAGCTTCGCTGACAGGGTCTAGGGCAGAGGTGGACTCATCTAAAATCAGAACAGCGGGTTTAAGGACTAAGGCTCGGGCGACGGCTAATCGCTGTAGCTGCCCACCTGAAAGATTTGAACCATGCTCTCCTAAGACGGTCAGATAGCCGTCCGGTAGCTGGTCAATAAATATATCGGCCCCCGTAATCTGACAGGCGGCTACAATTTCGTTATGGGTTGCTTTGGGCGCAGAAATCTGGAAGTTTTCCAGAATAGAACGGCTCCAAAAGTGAGTGGTTTGAGAGACTAAAACGATTTGCTTGCGCACACATTCAGTGGACAGATCGCGCAGGTTGTGGGGACCCACTTTGATCTCACCTGATTGATAGGGATGAAGCCCAGCTAAAATTTTGGCAATTGTGCTTTTTCCAGAGCCGGAAGCTCCAACTAGAGCTGAGGACTTACCACCGGGAATGGTGAGGGAAAATGTTTCTAAAAGGTTAAAGCGCCCTGGATAGTGAAAGGTGACTTGCTCAAAGGCAATGTCAGCGTTTGATGGAATGGTGGCAAGAGGTTTAAGCCAATCTTCTGGGCTCTCATCATCGACATCGATCACGTCGTCAAAACGCTTTACTGATGCCTTAATTTCCATAAATCTGTCTGAAAAGCTGACTAGAGAACTAATAAATTCTAGAAAGCTGTAGCTCATGATGCTAAAGGCAAGTAGCTGACCCAGGCTCAATTCTTGGTTGATTACCATGGTGCTACCTAGCCAAAAGATACTGATTTGGCTGACACCTGACATTAGTCTGGTCAACTGGCTGGTGATAAAGCTGAGCTGTATGGTATCCGCTTTTTTGCTGGCCATGTTGCCAAAGCTGCCCTGCATCTCTTTCCACAGCTGCGGCTGAGCTGTCGTCGTCTTAAAGGTCATGGCTCCCCGGAAGACTTCTCCCAGCATGGCCTGATTTTTAGCTTTTAACGACAGCAGACGACGAATGCGAACCTGGAGGACAGGAAGTAGGGTCAGAGTTAGCCCTAACATTAACCCTGCTGCCAGCAGCGAGAATAGGGTGAGTCGAGGGCTATAGAAAAAGAACATACAGCCCAGGGAGGCTAATGCTGTAAAAAACAGCCCAGGTAGCTGGACTGCCCCATCGACCAACAGTTCATTAATGCGGGAAATATCTTTAAGTCGACCAGCAAAGTCCCCACTTCGTCGGGTTTCATAATAGTTGAGCGGTAGCTTTAACAGCTTACGGCCAAATTCTAGAGTCAGCCCTAGCTCCAATCGTTGAAAGACATTGGCGATCAGGGTTACCTGTACCAGATTGAGCATCCCCCTAACACCAAAGAAACCTAAGGCTGCGAGCACAACCCTGGGCAGTAGCTGAGTATCTCCTTCAAGCAAGACATCATCGGTAACAAATTTCACCAAAAATGGCACAACCAGGGACAGTAGCCCAATAAACAGACCGTAAATAAGCGCCTGTATTAGAGAAACGCGATAGGGCCAAATCTGCTGGACAAGCCCCGCAACTCTGCTGGGTTTATCAGACGACAGACGATAGAAGGCTTCATCAGGTACCAGCAAAAGCATGGCACCGTCTCCCCAGTTGTGCTTAATGTCATCCGCACTGAGATAACGAACGCCTTCACCTGGGTCGGCTACAACATATTTATTTTGCTCTTTACCATAAAAAACAACCCAACGCTCTTTACCCCAATGCATGATGGCGGGTAAAGGTAATCGGTGGATTCGATTAAAAATATCATCCGTTGCCTGACCAGAGCGTGCTTGAAAGCCTAATGCTTCAGCCCCCTGCTGCAGACCTAATAACGATGAACCTAACTGACCTGTGCCTACAAGTTCACGGATGCGGGACAGTGTAAATTTTTGCCCATAATGCCTGGAAATCATGGCAATACAGGCAATTCCACAATCTTCTTCTGTGGGTTGGCTGACAAATGAGTACTTCATAGGATCACGGTGTATGTGCCCTGGAACAAATTTAAAAACTTCCGGATAATTGATTTAGCTTCACAGAAGCTAAAAACAGCGAAAATTCATGAATGAAATAAATCTTTTAGACGTTCTTTAACGAATAACTCTTACCAGCCAAAAATAAAGTAACAGGATTAGAATGAGTAAATTTAGTCAGATTTCCGATAGCCACGGCACCAATGACTGGATACGAAAACTTCTGGCAGACCCTAATCCAAGTGGTGGTATTAAAAATAATATAGGTTGAGAACACAATCTAGTGATAGGTAGATATTGTTCAGCAATGACTCTAGAAACAGCAAATATGTTTCTAAAAGCTATCAAGACCCTAGGTTAAATGTTCCCTAATGTTCAATGACTTATGCAAGCCTTCACCATAAAGTATAGCGACTGTAGAAATTTGTCCAGTAGCTTGTTATAGCTACCTAATCATTTTAACTGATAAAAAATAACCTAATGGGAATAATTTAAATTATCTTGTATCCCGATAAAAATCCGTTGCAAAGGCCAGCACAGTCACGCCATTCGCGATGTGGAGCACCAGTCTAAAACTGGATTTATAGAGCTCAATATATAGGCCCATATAAGAAAATATAAGCAAAATTAATCATCAAAATAGTTCTGATTTTGTCTGGTTTCTCTGTATAGATATAAGTTAAATAAAATGCCTGCAGAAAGTTAACTCATCTACAGATATCTTACGTAGCCATAATAGTTAAAAGCGATACGAGAGTTTTTACGATGACCTCTGGTAACAATCTCTAGCGAGGAGCATTAAGAAACCGTCCTGCAAATGTTATGACTTTCCCTAAATCAGTATTGTCGGGGCGATTGTCGTCTAAAAAAGCACTCAAGAGAGGGTTTGTTCCCCCTACACTGTCCGGTGTAGATGTTCCCATACTGAACAAATTCATTACGATCGGCAGCATCTGAGGTAGTAGGGTTTGAGCCACAGTGGCTGGCATACCTATTTTTTTGGCCACTGTCTGGGTCAGCTGTTGCTGTTGTTGCAAAGGAATAATGGACGCCAGCACCGATGCATCGCTAGCGCGACTTACTATGGACGCTAGCTGTCCTGCACCGAGCTGAACCTGCTTTTGTTTGAGAATTGGTTGAAGTGCGTTGCCTAGAATCGTCATCATCAGCTGCATTTGATTAGGGTTGATACCGTGGCTACTGGCGATCGTTTGGGCAGATTGAGTAATCTGCTGTAGCTGACCAATGCTGGCTTGCTGATTGGGGTTGTTGATGGCACTCAACACTTCAAAAAACATAATTAGATTTTTCAAACAATTACTGAACTGCTTCGAACAAGCTACCTGGTGCTTGCCTAATGCTTAATCACTGAAATGGTGACCTCTCCAGCGTTATCGTCTGGGTAGGTGTCAACAAAAAAGGCACACAGAGTGGCGGGTTCTCGAACGTCTAGGCGCAGGGTGTCTTCATATCCGTTCAGGGTAGTCCAGGTTGAACTCACCGGAACCCCGGTCTTTTGATTGACTACAGCGCCACCGCGAATCCACAGCAGTACAAAAGGTTCACCAGGATGATTATCATCGGCATTGTAATTAAAGACACCATCGCGCAGATGCAGGGTATATACACCTGGAGTTAGTTCATGGGTGGTGGCGATATCTTGTTCAATGTGACGTAGCTGATCTTGATCAAACATGACCGCATGGCTGTGAATAGTAAACGTTTGGGGCGCTCCTGACGTATCCACACTTTTGGGTGATGCTTTGGTCAGGGATGCTCCGGCCAAGGATGCTTTGCTTGCTTGTTTGTTTACACCAGCCATGGCAGAGCGTATAGGGACCCGAACAGAAGCTGATTTAGCGATGGGCAACCAATGACTGTCTGCGGTGAGATAGCCCACCTCTGCGCAGTAGCTGCGATCGTCGACGGCAATGGGCAAATGTAAGTCCGGATTTGATTCTAGGCAAGGAAATTCTGCGGCAGGGGCAGATAAGGAAGCATTTTTGTTACGCCCGGTTACGTCATAAATCCGAATCATCATGGTTTCACCTCCCTGACGCTTGACTTCAGCCAGATGCTTTCCAGGAATTTCCCAATAGGCATAGGCATTTTGACTGTCGCGAAGGGTCAGGACTATGCGAGCCTGTGCCGGATCTGTCGCGTCAGCAGTGACACCTGTCGCGGCTGTAAGAACACCGTTACTTTTTAACAGCCACCACAATACGGCCCCCAACAGTGGAATTGCCAACAGCGACAACAGCCAGAATGGAAATCTTGCCGGACCAGCTGTGCTCGTGTTTGCACTGTCTGACTCGAAACCTGCTGACTCGGAGACTAAGGTTTCAGAATTCTCTCTAGAAGACTGTGCTAGAGCAGTATGGTGAGAAAGCGTTTCGTAAACTATCTGAGAGACTGCAGCGGCAGCCATTAAAGAAGTAATGAGCTTAACCAGAGACATCCTGCGATACACGACTGTGACCCAAACTGATGAACAACAAGATAGCGTGCTAAAGCGTATTAACCGACAGAGTAAGTTTATCGCGACTATCTGTGCTGGGAGCAAGCAGGAACGCACAAAGTGTTGCAGACTCAACTATATCGATTGTTAGTGAGTCGTCATATCCAGTGAGCGATGCCCAGGTGGAAACAACTTCTACATTTGTCTTTTTGTTGATAAATTTACCACCATAGATCCACAACAATACCCAGGGCTCAGCTTTAGCCCCCGTGCCTATCGTGTAGGGAGTGTTGTTTTCTAAAAGCTTGACAATGTTAGTGCCTGGCTTCAAAGTAACTGAAACCCCGTTGTTCTGAATCGCATTGAGTTGTTCAGGACTGAGCCGATAACAGTTATTGCGACTGTGTACCTTGAGTTCCATAACTGTGCCAGCTTCCATGGTTTCAGTCTCCTTCAATCTGCAGTGGAAAATTACAGGTTTATGATTAAGGATAGATAAAGTTTCTTGACATTGCTGCTCTTCGAAATGGATTAACTGTAGAGAGCCTCAAACAACCAGCCATCGTAGTGTGCTTCCACCCAGACTTGAACCCGGCGCATTGATTGCACTGGCGGCAGATTGATCTCTTTTAGGGAGAAAACTGGACTTGTGGAGTCTAATAAGTAAACCAGATCGATGGGATCGCGAGTCATTTAAAAACCAGATCGTAAGTACTAAAGATCGAATGTACTTGCTATGGTAGGTATAGGCTGTCCAGCTATGTCATGATTCCAAAGCGGTTAACCCTGATCAATTTTCTGAGCTATCGAGACGTTACGCTCGATTTTGCGGGGTTGCATGTAGCCTGTATTTCTGGCCCTAACGGTGCGGGTAAGTCATCGCTTTTAGAAGCAATCGCGTGGGTTTTGTGGGGATACAGCCGAGCGGCCGCTGATGATGATGTCATTCATCTTGGGGCTAAAGAGGTCAGGGTTGAGTTTATTTTTGAACATCAGGAGCAGAACTACCGGATTTTGCGGGGGCGCAGACGTAAACAGGGCTGTTTCTTGGAGTTTCAAATTCAAACCCCCAACGGTTTTCGCAGTTTGACTCAGCGGGGGGTAAGAGCTACCCAGCGGCTGATTTTGCAGCATCTAAAAATAGACTATGAGACATTTATCCATTCGGCCTATCTGCGGCAGGGGCGTTCGGATGAGTTTATGTTAAAGCGCCCTAGCGAGCGTAAACAGATACTGGCAGATCTGCTCAAGCTTAGCCAGTATGATCGGCTGGCTGAGAAGGCTCGAGACCGTGGGCGTGACTATCAGGCTGAAATAAAAGTGTTGACAGCTGCATTAGCTCAGGCTGAAGGCCAGCTGACTGAACGCTGTGCGATCGCAACCCAGTGCCAAACTCTACAGCAACAGACCGCGAGCACTCAACAGCAACAGCAAACCCAACAACAACAGCGCGATCGGCTACAGCGTCAGCAACAGCAACGACAGCAGCAGCAACAGTTACTTCAGACCCAGCAGCAACAGCTTGCTCACTTATATCAAAGCCACAAACTTCGCCACTCAGAACTGCAGCGCCTCAGCCAACAGTGCGCTGCCCTCCAGACAGAGCTGACGGCGGCGGCTCAAATTGAGGCCAGCTACGCTCAGCTACAGCAGGTACAGTCCCTAGAAGCAGACTACGCCCGTCAGTTTCAACAGTTTCAGCAGATTCAGACCCAGCATATGCAGCTGCAGACTGAGCGTCAAAAGCAGCGGGAGGGGTTGCAAACAGCCATCGGTAAACTTCAGCTCAAGCTCTCATCGTTAGATGAGACGATTGCAGAGCTGCAGCAGCGTCTCAGTCAACAAGATACTGTCGCCAGCAGCCTCAAACAGCTGCAAACAGCGCGTCAACAGCTACGTCTATTAGACCAGCGCCAGGCAGATGTGGCACCACTCCAACAGCGACGTCAGCAGATACATATCCGTCTCAAACAGGCATCGGCCCGCCTAGAAGCAAGACTAGAGGCTATCGATCAAACCCGAGCTACTCTAGTCTCACAACAGCAACCCGAGCTGCCGCAAACCATGGCTAAGGTACAGCATCAGCTCACCTATTTAGAACAGCGCCGGGCCTACCAGGCTCAAGTTCGTCAAAAAGGGCAGGAGCGGCGAGACTTTATGGCTCAGCTGCAAACTGAACAACGACAAACTGAACAGCAGCTAATACAGCTGGACCAGCGTCTGGCATTGCTGACACAACCGGACGCCCACTGCCCGCTGTGCGATCGCCCGCTGGTGGACCATGGCCCCCAAGTAATTGCTCAGCTACAGCAAGAACGGGACCAGCTGCAGCAGCGCATTTGGGTGATTCGAGAACAGTTAACCACCTCTCAACGAGAGATTCAGGTGCTCAGAAGCGAATATCGAGAACTGGAAGCCGAGCTGGAAAATTATGGCGCTGTTCTGCAAAAACAAGGAGCTTTAAAGGCGCAGCTTAACTCGGCGACAGAGGTTACTACCCAACTCAATGCCCTCAAGCAAGAGCGGCAACATCTAGAACAGTGTTTAGATTCAGAGACCTATGCCGATGATCTGCAGCGGGAATATGAACAGTTAGACCAACAGCTGACCCAGCTAAAGTATGACGAGCGCGACCACGCTCTGGTGCGCCATCAGGTGGAAAAACTGCGCTGGGCCGAATTTAAACAGGCCGAGCTAGCCCAGGTGAGTCGCAGACTGGAGCAGCTACTCACCAAACGACCTGAATTAGACCAGCAATTGAACGGATTGCGATCGCAGCTGCAGCAGTTTGACCAGCAGCGTTCCCCTGAGCTAACGGCGTTAGAAACCACCCTGGCCAATCTTAATTACTCTCCTGATCATCACCAGCAGCTGCGGGCTCAGCTCCAGGCTCTGCAGCCCTGGCAGCTGCGGTACCAAACTCTAGAGCAGGCCCGGTCAACGCTACCTGCTCTAGAGCAACAGCGAGATCAGCTAGCGACCCTTGCAGCCCAGGACCAGCTGCAGTATGACAGTCTTAAACAAACCATTGCTGAGGCAGAAGCCAGCCTGTTGCCCGATGTCACAGCCCAAATCCAGCAGCTAGACGAGACCATGGCCCAGCTGCAAACCCAGCGAGAACAGCAGCTAGGCCAACTGGGTCGTTTAGACCAACAACTGCATCAGCTAGAGGCCCTGCAGCAGCAGACCGACCAGCAGCGTCAGCAGCTGCAGCGGTGTCAGCACCAGCTAAAGGTACATCAAGAGCTGCAGCAGGCATTTGGGAAAAACGGCATTCAGGCACTGATGATAGAAAATCTGCTGCCCCAGCTAGAGGCAGAGACCAATCAAATCTTGGGTCGTCTGAGTGCCCATCAGCTCCATGTGCAGTTTGTTACCCAGCGCTCAGGTCGTAAAAAGCTGATCGACACCCTGGATATTTTGATTGCCGATACCCAGGGAACTCGGGCCTATGAAACCTATTCGGGGGGTGAAGCCTTTCGGGTAAACTTTGCCATTCGTCTGGCCCTGGCCCGGCTGTTGGCCCAGCGATCCGGTATGGCGTTACAGACGCTGATTATTGACGAAGGTTTTGGCAGTCAAGACCAGGCGGGTTGCGATCGACTGGTGGCGGCGATTAATGCGATCGCCGCCGATTTTGCCTGTATTCTGACGGTGACCCACATGCCCCATTTTCGCGAAGCCTTTCAGACTCGAATTGACGTGGTTAAAACAGAGGCGGGCTCCCAAATTCGGTTATCGGGGTAACCCCGTGTCGGGGGCTTGCCTGGGACCCCCCGCCACCCGGGGGAGGGGCAC
>JBCDIX010000069.1:0-36387 GCA_038748405.1 Cyanobacteria bacterium P01_H01_bin.21
TCACTCTTCTTTGGGCTATTTAACGCCCAGCGAATTTGAGAAAAAGTGGAGACAGGAAGCGTAAAATGTCTCAGATTGATACAGGTCAGTCTAGACTCATTGTCATCTGATTTTACTGTCCAAAATTAGGGGTTCATTTCACCTCTTAAACTACGACAATGTCAGCGTGAGTGAGATGCGCATTATTGGAAAGAGTAGCAACTTTTAGCGCTGCTTGAGTACCTGAACCATCTGCATAGAAAAATAGAGAACCTGTTGATTGATTATAAATAAGGCGATTACTAGCATTTACAGCTGAAGAACCCAACACAAAAGCATCCGAACTGAGCACCCCTGGCGCCAAATCATCAGCAAAGCTACTGCCTAATATTTCCAGCTTATCTCCTTGCAACTGGTCAAAATCAACAATAGTGTCAGGTCCTTCTGTTGGGGAATTAAACCTAAAGACGTCAGCTCCAGCTAGGCCATATAAGATATCTTCGCCTTGACCACCCACAAGAACATCATCGCCTAAGTCTCCCCATAGGCTATCATTTCCCTCATCTCCATAGAGCTGGTCGTTACCGGCTTTACCACCAATACGGTCATTTCCCCTACCACCGAACAAAATATCGTCACCGCCATTGATTGTATTTTGAGAAGAACGACGGTTCAAATCACCACGCAATATATCATTACCATCCCCTCCAAACAGAAAATCATTGCCGAGACCACCTGCGATAAGATTTTCACTATTGTTCCCAAGTAAAAAGTTGTCTTTAGAGTCACCCATAATAGAGTTCTCCACTTGCTGGCCAGACTTTTTGACAACTTCACCAACTTGGTTTACTAACAGATTTTGCAGAAAATCAATCTCATCAATATTGGCATGTGAGATAAAGCTTGGATTCTCACCTTCAAGCTTTATTATAGTTTCGAGATTAATGTTAATAGCCCCTCTAACGTCGCGAACACCCTCTGGTTCAAACTGCTGTGAAGCGATTTGGAAGTAGTTGACGCCTGTAATAACATTTTCAGGCAGACGATCAATTTCAACATAATCTAGTAGATCAGCGTCTACTAAGGCCTGCTGAAGTAATCTTCCATTGAGGCTATCTTCCAATGTGCCTTCGGCCTGCTGTGCCTGCTGTGCCAAAAGCTCTGCTACAAATCGATATTCTAAAAAATCTTGACTTTCAATAATCTCCCTAAAACCAGGAATTTCAAAAAAACCAAACTCTTCAAACTGAGTACCAAACAGTTCTAGTGTTTGTCTAACATCAATCACTTGTTCTAGGGCAGGTCGAGGAACTGCATCAATTTGAACAAGCAGCTCTACGGGTTGAGAGGAGATTTTCTGAGCAAGCTCTACAATTGCGTTTGCGCCAAAACTATACCCTATTAGAACTAATTTAATAGGCTCCTGAAAACTTTTTACATATTGAAATGCTTCCTCAAGCTGAAATTCTGAAAAAACTTGACTATAAAAAAGCTCACCAGTGTCTTTAACAAATTTTTCATTCAATCCTTGTGAAAGGATATCCATGCCGGATTCACTCCCAAGAAATCCTCTCGATTCGGTTTCTCCTCCGCCTCGAAATAACACGACTACTGTTGGATGACTTGGCGTTGTGGATAAGCTCAACTCTAAATCTAGAGCTGATGAAAAATTCTTTTCTCTCATTTATCGTTACTCTTACAATACAGCTAAAGAAAATCTCTTGATCGTTGTTAAAAGAACTACAAGAGCTTTAGATTAAGGAGTCGAGCTGAAGCGGCTACACAAATCAACGACATGATAAAACATCCTGCAAAGAAAGATAAAAATCCTAGAGCTGATGCTACAAAACCGCCCAGAGCTGAAGCAAGCAGGGCTACCGTTGTCCGCATCGCAGATTGTAGAGTGTAGTCGCTACCAGCAGTTGATAAATCACTACGATCCATCATGATCGTGAACAATGCGGTTGCTGACATACCGCTGGCAAAATTAACTATGGACGACACAGCATACAGAACAGATAAATTCACAATGCCAACGGCAGGAAGCAGAAATCCAATAATGCTGATCGCTTGAACTGTACTAAAAACAATCAGTGCCCTCATATGTCCAAGTCCATGAATCAATACTCCACCCAATAGGGCACCCACCATGCCGGATGAATACCCAACAATTCCGCTTAGCAGTCCAATATCCTGCAACGATAAACCTGCATCAACTAGCAACGGCTTGAACATTCCTGATGCCATGGATGGACTTAATGATAGTAAACACACGACAAACAGCCAGGTTCTGTTGCCTGGTCTGCGAAAGAATTGGGAAAATGGTCTAAACCCAGTTGTAGTATCATCTACTTTTAATTTGGCACGCTCCTCGTAGAAGAAAACTGGAAATAACGGCAATGCTAGTAAAATTGATAATATCAGCAAGCTTTTTGTCCAACCCAGCTGATTGATGAGAATGAGTAAAACACCGCCGCCTAAAATTGCACCGAGATAGTTGCTGGCATTCTGAATACCGTTACCAAATCCTCGTTGTTTAGGATGCAATGAGCCAACCGCTAAGGCATCCGTTGCAATATCTTGAGTTGCGGCTAAAAAACAGACCAGCGCAAAACCAACCAAACTGATGCCAAATTTTTGTCGAATATCGACAAACGCTAGACCAGCAACCACGCAAACGGAAAGACTTTGAGCCAAGAGAATCCAAAAGCGATAATGGCCTCTATGAGATAGGCTGTATCGATCGATCCAAGGCGACCATAGAAATTTAATCATCCATGGCAACCCCAGCAGATAGACAAACCCGATTGACTCCAAAGAGAAGCCCTGCTCTCGCATAAAGACGGGTAGGACCTGATCGAAGAAGCCAAGGGGAAGGAACTGGGAAACGTACAGGCTACTGAGTAGGCCGAATTTTTTGATAGTGCTGAACTGAGGGAAAGTAATCGACACGAGCTTAAGAGATAAATTTTAATACAGAGTAAAGCTGACTAGATTGGGCACCAATGTGAGCTGAGAAAGCCTGGCTAGATCAAAAATTTAAAGAAGACTAGAATCTAGGCTTTAATGATTGAAATCTATTCCCAAAAAATTTTCTGCGTTAAGTTGGTACTTACTAGATTTAGGTAGAAATGCGCCAGCGGTGCATTTTCTGCCGCTCAGTCCAGAGACGGTTGTAAAGTCCATCTTGTTTGAGCAGATCTTGATGCTTGCCTCGCTCAGTAAGTTGCCCCTGATCGATTACCAATATTTGATCTGCTGCTGTAATAGTAGATAGGCGATGGGCGATAATAATCAGCGTTTTGGACTGTACTAGAGAGTTGATTGCCTGCTGAATTAGCCGTTCGTTTTCTGGATCAACTGAGGCAGCGGCTTCATCTAGCAGCACGATTGGAGCATCCTTAAGCATTGCCCGGGCGATTGCAATTCGCTGCTTTTCTCCTCCTGATAAGATTGCACCCTCTTCTCCAATGACTGTGTCATACCCCTGCGGCAGATTTTGAATGAATTCATGACATTGGGCTAACTTAGCTACAGTGACAATGGCTTGTCGGGAGGCATTAGGATTGCCAAATTTAATGTTATTTAGAATCGTATCGTTGAATAAATAGGTAGTTTGAAATACAGTACTTATCTTTGATAGCAACTCATCAGTTTTGATATCCTTTACGTTGGTACCGCCAACAAGCACTTCGCCCGAATTGACGTCCCAAAACCGCATAATTAAATTTGTTATCGTAGTTTTGCCTGAACCAGAAGGTCCAACTAAAGCCGTTATGCTACGCTCCGGTGCGTTGAAACTAATATTATTTAGCACAAGCTGATCGGAGTAGCCAAAGGAAACGTTTCTAAACTCGATGTCAAAGCGATGAATTGTATGTTGATAGGGAGTTTCTGGGAGAGGCTTTGTCTGTAGAACAGTCTCTACTCTATCAAGAGCGACATTCATCATCCGAATTAGAGTCGACAGATCAACAAGCTCTTGAAGGGGGGCATAAATCCGCAAGCTTAAAATCAGAAATAATAAAAAGGCTGAGAGCGCTAATTCTCCGCCCATAGACAGATAAACGCCAACAATAAGGACTGTGGCCAAGCCCAATTCTAAAGCACCAGCAAATGCAAGCACAGGCACGGTCAGCTGAGAGATTAGCTTAAGGTTGGCTTGCTTATAACTCTGCAGCGACTTTTCTAGGTTCTGATACCGCGTACCGGTCTGATTAAACGCCTTAATTACTCTAATGCCCTGAATATATTCAATAATACGAGAGTTTGCTTCAACTGACGCCTGCTTTTGACGTCGAGCCATTCGTATTTGGAGCTTTTGACTGCCAAAGTAGATTAACAGTGCTAGGGGTAATCCTGATAACATCGCCAGGGTGAGTCGCCAATCTACAAATGCCAGCAGCATAGATGTAAAGCAGGGAACTGCGATCGCGCTCACCAATTTAGGATAAACATGAGCGAAGAATGGCTCAATGTTCTTCATATCCTGACTAATAGTGGTATTGAAGTCACCCACCTGAGTATCAGTAAATGTTCCCAGTGGCAGCTTACGAATGTGGTTACCCAGCTTTAGGCGTAGGCTACCAATCAGACGATAACTGGTCTGGTAGGTTAGTCGATTTGCCCAGTACAAGGTGATGGTTTGGCCCAGTAAGCAGATAAAGATAACAACCATCAACCAAATCAGGTTGGAATAATTGATGCGATCGCTAAAGAGCTCTCGCAAAATAAAATATAAAAATAAGTAAGGGGTGCTTTCAAAAACAGCTGAGAAGAGATAAAAAAAAGTCCCCAGACGCACCTGCTGTTTACGGCTTTCAGCTAGTTTCCACAGTGCTTGAGTCATGCTACTACCTCACCTAAAAACTCCAACCTTGAGCGGCCATATGGGATTGCCACATCTGACGATACAGATGACTTGTAGACAGTAAGTCACCATGCACTCCTCGGGCTGCTATGGTGCCATTTTCTAAAACTAAAATTTGATCTGCTTGAATAACCGTTGATAGTCGATGAGCAATTACAATCAGCGTTTTATCACGAGTTAACCGGTTAATGGCCGCTTGAACTTGAGATTCATTTTCTGGATCTAGAAAGGCCGTGGCCTCGTCTAGGATCAGTATTGGTGCATTCTTTAAAAGGGCACGAGCAATCGACAGCCGCTGCTGCTGACCTCCGCTTAACTTTGCGCCTCGCTCTCCTACAGTTGTTTGGTAGCCATGTGGCAACTGCTCAACAAAAGGGTGGCAGTTAGCCAGCCTGGCGGCTTTCATAACTTCCTCTTCGGAAGCATTCGGTTTGCCTATGCGAATATTTTCATAGACTGTATCGTTGAACAAAATAACATCCTGAAACACAAAGGATATTAAAAACATTAACTCTTCTAACGGCAACGATTGGATATTTACCCCCCCGATGGATATTTCTCCTCGATCAATATCCCAAAATCTTGCAATTAGACGGGCAATTGTTGTTTTACCCGAGCCTGACGGTCCAACTAAAGCCGTAAACCCTCCCTTGGGAACAACAAAGCTAATGTCACTTAAAGTAGTTTTAGTATCATAGGAAAAATACACATGATCAAACTTAAGCTTCATATCCTGCGGCGGAGAAAATCGTGTCTGCTCCGGTAGAGAAGCTGCCTGAAGTAGGGAGTCAATTCGATCTCTGGCCTCTTGAACCTGCGCGAACGTTTGAGCAGACTGGGCTAACCTAAACAGGGGGGCACAAATCCCTAACCCTAGTAGTAGAAACAAAGCTAAGGTAGAAACTGTGAGTTTTTTTGAGATGAGTAGCCCGACGCCCACAGGCAGAATAAACAATATATTTGCACTGAGACTAATGTTAAACAGCGTCCAAGGCAAAAGAATGCTGAGCGACCACCGCTCTTCATAGGTGTGGTAAGACTCAACGGCTACGCGATATTGGGTAAATGATTCTGCTGTTTGCGTAAACGCTTTGATCACCTGCATGCCTTGAACGTATTCGATCAGGGCCGCATTCATTTGCGCCATTGCCTGATAGTAGTCTTTGAGCAACGGCTGGCTGACTTGAAAAATAAAAACCTGACAGAGCAGGGCAAGAGGAATCCCTAGGAGTGCGGCAGCCGCCATGCGCCAATCCACATAAATTAGATAAGCAGCCGCTAAAACGATGGTAACAACGGCTCCTGTGGTTTCAGGGAAGCCATGGGCAATGAGTAGCTCCAGCTGCTCAACGTCTTCGTTCATGATTTTCTTCAGCGTGCCAGTGGTGCGACTGCTAAAAAAACCTAACGGCAGGGTGCTGAGCTTTTGCGCGATCGCAGCGCGAATTTCGTACAAAATAGAGTAAGCGGCAACATGGGAAACCCGAATTGCAACGCCAGTTAAAACCCATCGAGCAATAATCGCGGTAACGCTTGCGATCGCAAGTTCCCAAACATAAGCTGGCTGAACATCCGGAGCCATAAACTCCAAAACCATCAGGTAAATTAGCACAAAGGGCACTAACCCTAGCATGGTCGCAGAGATCATCAAGACAGCAGCCATAATCAGCCTGTATCTCTGCTTTAAAATCAATTTTGATAACTGATCAGACTGAGGAGCAACCACTTGAGATTTCCTTCATTGACTATCTGAAACAAAGCCTATATGAATTATCTTCATCCCCTTACGGATGAAGGGAATATAGCGAAAGAACCTAGCGTTGCCCCAGCGGGCAGGATGGCGGTCCAGATAGTACCACTCTTCAATAAAATGAATTTTAGGGACCCACTTCGACAGGTGTCGTCCGGTTGACAGTCCCCATCGAAACGTCGCATCAGTTTTAGAAACAGCTTGATTTCGATTAGAGTTTTTTGCAAGATGGGGACTCATAGCCTCCAATAACATTTCTGATTGGGGAAATCGTAGCGTTAACTCAGTCAGAAGCTTGCGCACCTGCTGTTCGCTGAAGTACATCAAAAGCCCCTCAGCAATAAAGAGCTTTGGCAGATGTCTACAGGAATCAAGCTGATCCATCCAAGCAAAGTCTAAAACAGAACTGGCAATATACTGATGACGCTCGGTCTCCTGAAAAGCCCGACTCCAGCTCGATTTAACATCAGGAAAATCAACCTCAAACCAGGTTGTTCTACCATTATCCAGTCGAAAAAAACGAGTGCAAAGTCCAGCTCCCAAATTAATCACAGCGGCTTCTGGATGACGGCTTAGAAACGATTGAACTGCTTGGTCAAGAATCTCCGTCCTGACAGCACATCCAATTTGAACAACAGAGAAATCATCACTGAACTTGTTAAAATCAATATTAAGCTTTGAAACAGCTTCAACAGCTTTTTCATCCTTAAAAATCCCATCTGAACGCTGAGTTTCTAAAAACCGCGCATAAAGTGGAATCAATAGGGTCTCAGAGACTCCAGTGAACTGTGTCATACCCGTAATACCAATAATGAACTAAAACTCTGTCTTGACCTGAATGCCGAAGGTTCTGCGATCACCAACCCCCCGAAAAGTTTCAAAACCCGCCGTGAGGTACTTCTCATCTAATAAATTGTTGGCATACAGATAAACCCCACTACGCGACCATTCGTAACCGATGCGAGCATTAAGCAATGCATAGGCATCCTGCCCCAGCTCATTGGCATCATCTAGAAAGTAGCTGCTCGTTCCCTGCAGTTCGACCCGACCGAAAAGACCTCCCAGATCTCGATATTGTGCGGCTAAGTTATAGGTCAGTGCTGGCGCATAGGGCGCTTCGTTGCCTGAAAAATCTTGCCCCGATACCGGATCAATAAAGTCACTAAATCTTGTACTGATTACACCGATGCCAGCGACCAGGTCTAGCCCATCTGTCGGACGTGCCCTTGTCTCCAGCTCTAGACCAAAGATATCTGCATCTGCAGCATTAACCAGCGTAGCCACATTTGGAGAGAAATTGCGTAAAACTTGATAGCCGTCTGCTGAGATATAAAAAAGCGCTAGATTTGCAGTTAACCGCTCATCTAACCAGGAAGATTTAACACCCGTTTCAAAATTCCAGGTCCGTTCTGGGTCAAATTGTAGAAACTCAGGATCGCTAGAGTTAGGGCTAAATCCGCCACTCTTAAAGCCACGAGTCACGCTGGCATAGGCTCCTAAACTTGGACTAAAGCGATATTCAACGGCCAGTTTAGGGAGTAGCTCAGTCCAGTCAGCCTCATCTTCTACTCTTGGCTCAATCTCACTGCTACCCAACGGCGTGTCAAAAAAGCGCGCACGCTTAATATCTCGCCGCTCGTGCTCTAATCGCAGTCCTCCCGTCAAGCTCAAGCGCTCCGACAGTTGAACGGTTGCCTGAGAAAATACAGCATAGGTCTGATTGTCCAAATCGGCGACCTGTCTATCAATTGAGTCCGGGATAGCTCCAAACAACCCAGCATCTTGCCCAAACTTAGTTCCTGCTTCTTCGGTATCATAGTCTCGCGTCTGGTAGTACGCCCCAATCAGCCAGCGCCAGTCAGATGCTGAATCCCGTGGAGACTGAAGGCGAACTTCCTGACTAAACTGATCGATTTCTTGAACAACAAAGCCCCTAAACGCATCTAAAGGAGATTGATCAAAGTCGGCTATGTAGGGATCTTGTCGCCAATCGCGACGAGCCGTAATTGATGTGAGTGTAAAGTCAGGAGCGCGATGAACAACACGTAAAGACTGAGTATTCGCATTGGTATCTGACTCTCCATCAAAATCCTGCTCTACTTCAAAAAGATTAGGACTTGATGGACTAACGACGGCGGGGGCTCCATTATTAACATCTTCATAAGTGGCTCCCAAAGAAATGTCCCAATCTTCGGCAGGGGTCCAAAGCAACTGAAGTCGACCGTTAAAGCTCTGTCTTGTATCAGGATTTGTGTCTAAAAAGACATTATCTAAAAAGCCATCTCGCTCTCGATAAGCTCCCGATAGTCGAAAAAATAAATTGTCTTCTACAATTGGTCCATTTACTAAAAGCCTGCCTTCGTAAATCCCTGGATCACCAACGCCTGCAAATGTTCGAACCTGCCATTCATTCGTTGGAGGCTTAGTGATAATGTTGATCACTCCCCCTGATGTATTTTGTCCATAGAGCGTACCCTGTGGCCCCCTAAGCACCTCAATTCGCTCAAGATCAAACAGGTTAGTAGCAAAGGAAATAACCTCAGAAGCAGGGACATCATCAATGTATAGTCCAACCGCAGGAGAACCAAGAAAGCTGTTCCCCAACCCGCGAATGTTATAGACTGCAACCGTGTCTACCTCTCGTTTAAATATATTCAAGTTTGGAACATATCGACTAATGTCGCTGGTTGTATTGATGCTGCCAATATCTTCAATTTCTTCACTCGACAGCGTGGTTATGCTGATGGGAACATCTTGAAGCGACTCTTCAAATCGCTCAGCGGTCACCAAAATCCGAAGCGGCTCTTCAGCTTCTTCAGACTCTTCAGCTTCTTCAGGCTCTTCAGACTCTTCAGACTCTTCAGACTCAGAGGGTTCTGGAATCTGCTGTGCGTTAACTTGAGCAGCAGACACAGTCTCTGAAGGCTCAGGGTGAACAGCTTCAGCGCTGGAGGTATTAAGCCTCAAAGTTAACTTTCCGGCAGTCTGAGCGATCTGAACATCAGGAGCGTCAGTTTCGTCACCAACTATCTCGACTCGAATAGTATTAGCATCTAAAGAGATCACAGACACCGACTGAATTTTATCAACCGGAGCCATTATCTGTAATCTTTGCTCAGACTCTAGCTGCAGTTGCGCATTATGTATATCAGCAGACCAGATCTGTTCATGCTGTGTTGGAGAAATCTGTAACTCCCTATCATTGCTTATCTCCAGAGTAACTTGGGGCCCATCTAAACCCTCTTCGACTCGCACATCTGTTATCCGAGTCACCTGTGGCTGAACCGTCGAAGAAAAAACTTGCCCATCAGAACTTCGCACTGCCGCGCCAGCCGTCTGCGCGGATACCTCTGGAGAAATAGTAGGAAACGTACTTGCCACTACTATCGAACCAATTATTAAAGAGAGCTGCCTCATCAAAACCTCTTTACTACAAATTTCCTTTTTTCAGTAATCTATACCGAACTAAGACAGAGCATAATCACTTAACAGTGATACGGAGCTGCGAAGAAATCCAACATCTGCACATCTAAAAACCTTTAATGCAGATGGATAAAACAATTCTCACCTAACAACGAAGTCGAATGGCCCATCATCAGCCTCCTCCTCGTTACTTTGAACTTACTTATTGAAAAGCTTAATCGATGTCATATCTAATGATAAATAGCTGTGAAACAACCATTTATCAGATACCTATCCTCCTCTATCTCAGCGAATCATACATATTTACACGATCCATTCTCAACGTTTTATTCTCACTAACTGCATAGATGTATCCGCTGCAACAAAAACACAATTATGTAACAGGACTATAGAAAAAATCTATGACGTACATGAGCTAAAAAACAGCTTTACAATGTATATGAGCTAACAAAAAAGTCTCACTGCATTTCTTTTAAGCCTGCTCTAAGTAATCATTAAAGATATATTCATTTCTTTCACATGTATTGTCAAGGCTAATGGAGAAATAGCAAGAAAAATACTTGCTACTACGATCAAACTAATTATTAGAGTGAGTTACCTCATCTAAACCTCTTTGTTGCGAATTTTTCTTTTCTTTAAGGTGCATACCAGACTGAGATAGCAACCAATCACTTAACAGTGATACGGAGCTACGAAGAAATCCAATATCTACGCATCTAAAACCCTTAATGCAGATGGATAAAACAGTTCTTACCTAACAACGAAATTGGCTAGCTATCATCAGTAGCTAGCCCCCAATCAACCTAAACTTAATTATTGAAAAACCCAATTAATGCCATATCTAAGGCTAAATAGATATGGAACAACCCTCGAACAGATACCTGTTCTCTTCTATTTCAGCAAACTCAATATATTTACACGCCCTGTTCTCAACGTTTCATTCTTGCCAATAGCCATAGATGTATCGGCTGCGACAAAAAAAGTCAATTACGCAACAATACTACAGAAATCAATCCGTGATGTAAGTGAATTACGCTAAATGGTTGCCTATAAGCGAGCAAAAGTGCTGTTATTCGACGAGATATCGATTTTTTTCGCAGTCTATGTGACAACAAATCATAAGGGAGCGCCAAAACGGAAAACTATCGACATTTAGGATGGTTCAACGTGGGGAAGAGGCAATCATTCAAATGCTAGCGAATGCCAATAATAAAGCATTCAGCCCATTATTCAGTCGATGGTGAAGCTTAGAACCGTTATCTATACTAACGACATGACATCTATACTCGCTTAGAGACCTGGGAATATTCTCACAAGCATGTTTGTAAGAATATCCCCGAGATGACCATGATGATGGCTTTTTGAAATCCATAGTCAACAAAATCGAAGGCTTCTGGTCTTTGCTGCGATCATGATGAAGCCCTCCCCTGAGGCATCTCACAAAAAAAGTCACTGATATATTTAGAGTTCTTAAACTTGTGCATAATGCCAGAAAAAGAGTAAGAGTCTGGCTGGACAAGGTATTGAGCACATTGCTCGTCTAGCTCGCTGAAAAACTAATTGACTCATAATAGATAAAAGCTTTACTTGTTTTTTAAATTGATGTTTGTTATCATCATTTATGAGAATCAGTTTCAATAAGCAAAGTGTTCTTTGTGGTTCTTGTAATAACGAGGCGGTTGCCCACTTTTACGAACAAAATTGCAGTGGAATTTCAAATTGCTGGTCATTCCGTGATTTTGGAGTAATTAAGTTTTGAGTTCCTGTCACACATCATAGTTGAGTCACGTTTGGCAACCTTAGGTTAAGCATAATAGTCAAATTTGCTTGAGTAAGGCCCCTTTAAACTGTTTAAGCAGGTTTATAACTGTGTGTTCTGTTATTTATGCAGTGTTTACTAGGCAAAGGTTGTAGAAAATTCTGATCTGAGAATTTAGCTTTGACAGGCCATTGGAATTCATTGTGAATAGTTGACAACGAGTATGGAAGCCGTCGGTTGAGGAAATGCTGGAACTATCCTAGGCTTCTTTATCTGAATCTACATAACTAAATAAACTATTCGATCTGACTAAGTTCTCTACATTCGATTAGGAGCTTTAAATATGTTATTGGAAGAGCGTAATGCTCTGCAGTCTTCTCAGGCTTTTTCTACATTGGTTGAATTGCTGCGCTATCGCGCGCAAGAGCAACCCTTTCGTTCTGCTTTCATATATTTGAAGGATGGAGAAGTTGAGGAAGAGTGCTGGACCTACGAGACTCTTGACACGAAGGCTCGAGCGATCGCAGCCCATCTACAGAGCCTACAGATCACTAATTCGAGGGCGATACTGCTGTATCCACCAGGGTTAGATTTTATTGCCGCTTTTTTCGGATGCCTGTATGCGGGAGTTGTTGCTGTTCCAGCCTATCCGCCCCGTCGAAATCAACATTTAGGTCGGCTCCAATCCATTTTCTCTGATGCACAGTCTAAAATTGCATTAACACATTCATCTGTGTTGTCTAATATTCAAGGTCGTCTTTCGGAATCACCAGGCTTAAGCAATTTAAACTGGGTCGCCACTAATACCCTGTCCGACCAGCTAGCCGACTATTGGAAAACAATTTCTCTCTCTTCATCTTCTATAGCTTTCTTGCAATATACTTCCGGCTCCACAGGAAATCCCAAAGGGGTTATGGTTAGCCATGATAATTTACTACACAATTCATCATGCATCCAGAAAGCGTTTAAGCTTTCTGCTAAATCTGTTTCCGTAACCTGGCTACCAAGCTTTCACGACATGGGGTTGATTGATGGTATTCTTCAACCCATTTACACAGGGTTTCCGTGCTACATGATGGCCCCTATTGCCTTTGTACAGAAACCTATTCGCTGGTTGAATGCAGTTTCGAAATACCGGGCAAATCACAGCGGTGGCCCTAACTTCGCGTTTGAACTATGCATTCAAAAAACTACTCCGGAGCAGCGCGCTGATTTAGATTTAAGTCCGTGGCAATTTGCCTACTGTGGTGCTGAACCTATTCGCCCAGAGACCCTTGAAACGTTTATAGACACCTTCGTCCCCTATGGGTTTCAGCATAAAGCGTTTTATCCGTGTTACGGCATGGCTGAGGCTACGCTAATGGTCACTGGCGGAGATGTTAGCAAGGGGCCTGTTGTTAGAGCATTTGAAGCATCTGCTCTCCAACAAAACCGTGCTGTTAAGACTGACGAAAATGGACAGAATGTTAAGTATGTTGTCAGCTGTGGATATCCAGTTTCAGATACTCAAATTATAATTGTTCATCCAGAGCTGAGAGTGCCTTGTGCAAAGGACGAGATTGGAGAAATTTGGATTGCTAGTCCCAGCATTGCTCAAGGATATTGGCAAAAAATCCAGCAAACTGACGAAACATTTCAAGCTTGCTTGGCAAGCGGTGAAGGGGATTTTCTAAGGACAGGCGACCTGGGCTTTATCCAAGACGATCAGCTGTTTGTGACAGGTCGATTAAAGGATTTGGTCATTATTAGAGGCCGAAACTATTATCCTCAAGATCTAGAACTAAGCGCAGAGCAGAGTCATTCAATCACCAATGCTGGCGGATGTGCCGCGTTCTCTATGGAGGTAGATGGGGAAGAGCAGCTTGTCGTCGTTCAGGAAGTAAAGCGTCACTATCAAGCGTCTGAGCTTGATGATGCGATCGCGAGTATCAGAGGCCGACTTGTTTCTGAGCACGATATTTATCCCTACGGCATTGTTTTAATTAGAACCCACAGCATTCCTAAAACCTCTAGTGGTAAGATTCAACGCCAAGCTTGTAAAGCGGCTCTTCTCGAAAATCATCTCAAAGTTATTGCTAGCAGCTTCCTTAAGGCAGCTGATTTAGAACACCAGCTAACTGAAATTGTGAAGGATATTCTAGAGATCCATCAAATTGAGCTTAGTGATAACTTTTTCGATTTGGGTGGCAGCTCGCTCAAACTCATGCAGATTTGCAACAAATTAAGTCAGACAGTGGATCATGAGATCTCAGTTATTGATTTATTCAATCATCCAAACGTTCGTTCTTTGATCAATTATTTAGAGTCTGGTCAGGATAGTGTTCAGTCATTAAGTAAGAGCCGAGAACGAGCAAGTACCCGAAGAGTTATGTCTCAAAGCCGTCAAGCATTTCGTCAAAAGTAGCCCCCAGTATGTAACAGCCGATACCAACAATGAGCGTTCCAGAAATGACGATACCGACAAGCGAGATTGCCATCATTGGCATGTCAGGACAATTTCCAGGCGCAAAGAATATTGAAGAGTTTTGGAGCAATATTCAGGATGGCGTGGAATCAATCACCGCATTCTCACGACAAGAGCTGGCCGATTTAGGAATCGACAGCAGACTTCTGGATGCCCCGAACTATGTGAAAGCGTCTGCGGTATTAGAAGATATTGAGCTGTTTGATGCTAACTTTTTTAATCTCACGCCAAAGCAGGCGGCAATGGCCGATCCCCAACAAAGGTTGTTTATTGAATCTGCCTGGGAAGCGTTAGAGCAATCTGGTTACAATCCTCATACCTACTCAGGAGCCATAGGTGTCTATGCAGGCAGCAGCTTGAGTACCTATTTATTGCATAATTTGCTTAGGGGTCAGATTATGCAGCCGTCAATGGAAAGCATACAGACTCTCCTTAGCAACGATAAAGACTATTTAGCAACACAGGTATCTTATAAGCTTAATCTCAAGGGACCTAGTTTAAGTATTCAAACGGCTTGCTCCACTTCGCTAGTTGCAGTTCATCTAGCCAGTCAAAGTCTGTTAAATGGTGAATGTGATATTGCGCTTGCTGGAGGAGTTACCGTTCGAGTTCCCCATAAAAGCGGCTATTTCCATCAGGAAGGAGGTGTTTTTTCACCTGATGGTCATTGTCGTGCATTTGATGCAGCTGCTCAAGGTACGGTTTTTGGCAACGGTGTGGGCATTGTTGTTCTCAAGCGATTGAGTGATGCCCTCGCTGATAATGATCATATATGGGCGGTGATTCGAGGGTCAGCCGTCAATAATGATGGCTCATCAAAGGTTGGATACACAGCTCCCAGCGTTGAAGGACAGGCATCTGTCATTGCAGAGGCAATTGAACTGGCAAGTATAGAGCCTGAAACAATAACTTATGTTGAAGCCCATGGAACTGGAACCGCGCTGGGGGATCCAATTGAGGTTGCGGCGCTCAAAAAAGTCTTTCGCAACTTCACTGAGCGCAAACAGTTTTGTGCATTGGGTTCTGTAAAAGCCAATATTGGACATTTGGAATCAGCAGCCGGGATTGCTGGCTTAATTAAGACCGTACTGGCGCTGCATCACCAGACTCTGCCGCCTAGTGCCTACTTTAAGGTAGAAAATCCGCAAATTAATTTTGCAGACAGTCCCTTTTACATCAATACCTCGCCCCTAGATTGGACGTCCAACGGTGCTCCACGTCGTGCTGGAGTGAGTTCTTTTGGCATTGGTGGCACCAATGCACATCTTGTCTTAGAGGAGGCACCTAGCGTTAAAGCGAGTCCTCAGTCTTTAGAGCGTCCGCTACACACATTAACGCTATCTGCTAAAAGCGGCAGCTCATTAAAAACACTGGCTCAAAAATTTGCCGATCACTTAGGGTCGCATCCGCAACAGTCTCTCGTTGATATCGCATTTACGGCTAATTCAGGTCGAGCCAAGTTTAATCATCGTTTAGCTGCAATTGCAGACAGTTCAGAGACAATGCGTCAGCATTTAGAAGCATTTGCTTCTGATCAAATGTCTGACGGCGTTATTAGCCATCAGCGTCAAAATTCTTCCCGCCCAAAAGTTGCTTTCCTATTCACAGGGCAGGGGGCTCAGTATGTAAATATGGGGCGACAGCTCTATGAAACCCAGCCATTATTCCGCGAAATTTTGCAAGATTGTGATGAAATTTTGCGATCGCACCTACCGCAGTCACTACTATCTATCCTCTATGGCGAATCAGATAGCTCTCTAATAAACGAAACAATCTACACTCAACCAGCTCTATTTACGGTGGAGTATGGCCTGGCGCGCTTGTGGCAGTCCTGGGGGATCACCCCTACCGTAGTCTTAGGGCATAGTCTAGGCGAGTATGTGGCGGCTTGCATCGCAGGTGTTTTCAATTTGGAGGATGGGTTAAAGTTAGTCGCTGAACGCGCCCGCCTAATGCAGTCTTTAGAGCAGCATCAAGGCAAAATGGCGGCTGTTTTTGCAGATGCAGCCAGCGTTAATGCTGCCATTGCTGGCTATGGCAATGAAGTCTCCATAGCAGCGTTTAATGGCCCAACTCACACAGTTATTTCAGGTCAGTGCGACGCCGTCCAGACCGTGCTGAGTCGATTGGAAGGCGTTGATGCCAGGGAAATTAAGGTTTCTCACGCCTTTCATTCGCACTTAATGGAGCCAATCTTGGGAGAGTTTGAGCAGGTTGCAGCCAAGGTTCAATTTAGTGCGCCCAAGATTCCGCTTATTTCCAACGTGACAGGCCAGGTCATGAAGCCAGGCTTCATCCCTGATGCTAGCTATTGGTGCAACCATTTACGCTCATCCGTGAGATTTTTAGAAACCATACAGACGCTGGCTGGTCTTGATATAAGCTGTTGCCTAGAATGCGGACCTAAGCCTATTTTAATTGGCATGGGTAGGCAGTGCGTACCAGACTCGCACACACTGCAATGGCTGCCTTCCCTAAAGCCGAGTCAAGATGACTGGTCTGTTGTCATCTCATCCCTCAGTCATCTGTTTGTTCAGGGATACGATGTGGACTGGTTTGGATTTGACCAAGGTTATTTGTCAAATCGCGTGCCTTTACCAACCTATCCATTTGAGCGGCAATACTACTGGATTGATTCTACCCTTAAGCAGGGAAGACCCTTTGCGCCTGACCTGGATATTCCACTATCGGAAACTTTTGTTTCTGCTGAACAGACTCCTCTAATCGCGGCTAGCGATCATCGTCAGCTAACGAGAGAAGAGCTGCTAGCAATACCAGCAGAAGAGCGTCATTCAGTTCTAGCTCAGTACCTATGTAGTCGCTTGGCTCAGGTTCTAGGTATAGCTCCTGAGCAGATTGACCTTCACAAGTCATTACACAGCTTTGGCCTGGAATCTTTAATGGCGTTGGAATTAAAAAATCGGGTTGAGGTTAGCTTAGGAGCCACCATTCCATTAAAGCTTTTACTTCAGGATATTAGCATTTTTCAACTTGCGGATCGGCTGTTAAAACAGACAGATACCCTACTAGATATACAGCTTCCTACTCTGATTTCAGATCCGGAGAATCGGTTTGTACCATTTCCTCTCAACGAAATGCAACAGGCCTATTGGCTCGGCAGAAATAATGTTTTTGCTGGGGGTGGCGTGTCGATTCATTTATATTTAGAACTTGATTGTGAACAGTTAGACCTAGAACAGCTGGGCAGTAGTTGGCAGCATCTCGTTCAGCGTCATGAGATGTTACGGGCAATTATTTTGCCTGATGGACAGCAACAAGTTCTTTCAGAGGTGCCTCCCTACGAAATTCAAGTCGATGATTTGCAGCATCTTACCGCCGAAGAAATTAGTTCAGCTCTACAAGAAACTCGAGATCGCCTTTCCCATCAGGTTCTGTCGGCTGATCAGTATCCATTATTTGAAATTCGCACAACAAAAATTAGCGAGCAACAAACTCGTCTGCACATTAGCATAGATGGCCTCATCAGTGATGCTTGGAGCTATCGCATATTGTTCCGCGATTGGGCTAAACTCTACAGCCAGCCTCAAGCTGCACTGCCTCCCCTAGAAATCTCTTATCGCGATTACATCCTTTCAACAATCGCTCTACAAAAAACATCTTTATTCGAGCGATCGTTGCAATACTGGCATCAGCGTATCTCGATGTTGCCACCGGCACCAGCCTTACCCTTATCAAAAAATCCTGCTTCACTAAAGTCTCCTCAATTTGTGCATCGAGAAGGTCGGCTAGAGCCATCTGACTGGCAGCGTTTAAAGGAAAGAGCAGCAAGAGCAGGGTTAACATCGGCTGGGCTACAAGTTGCTATCTATGCGGAGGTTTTGACCACCTGGAGCGAAACGCCTCATTTCACAATTAATATTCCAAGATTTAATCGCCTGCCTTTACATCCACAGGTGAATGACCTAGTGGGAGAGTTTGCATCCTTTACCCTTTTGGAAGTTGATAATTCCAAACGTGCTTCGTTTGAGGTTCGTGCAAAGCAGATACAGGAGCAGCTGTGGCAAGACTTAGAATATCACTATGTGAGTGGTGTTCGGATTTTGCGGGAGCTGGCCCAGGCTCAGGGCGTAGACATGGGGGTAGCTACTATGCCAGTGGTCTTTACTAGCCTCCCCCTGGATGCTCAAACCGAGCAGCAATCTGTTCTAGCTGATATGGAAGAATTTGGACCGATTACCTATGCCTTAACGCAAACTCCGCAGGTATGGCTAGACAATCAGGTCTTTGAAGATGGAGGAGCCTTGATCTTCTTCTGGGACGCTGTTGAGGAATTATTTCCGGCAGGCATGATCGGCGAGATGTTCGATACCTACAGTCATTTATTAAAGCAGTTGGCCAACTCAGAAGAGGCCTGGCAGGCAGAGACCCAGCGGCTAACTCCCAAGGAGCAGCTGGAGCAGCGCGAGGCGATTAACTCCACCGAGGCAACAATACCCTTGGAAACCCTCTACGGACTGTTTACTAGCCAGGCTACTCACAACTCCGATAAAGCGGCAATTATTGCCCAAGGGCGCACCCTGACCTATGGTGAGCTTTATCATTACTCCAACCAGCTAGGGCGATACCTGCGAGCCGAAGGAGCTGCTCCAAACCAGCTTGTTGCCATTCTCATGGACAAAGGATGGGAGCAAATTGTAGCAGTGCTTGGTATTCTGGCCTCTGGTGCGGCTTATCTACCCATTGATCCAAGTCTGCCAGCCGAGCGGCTGCAGTATGTGTTGGAGAACGCTCAGGCCCAGTTTGTCTTGACCCAGTCGCACTTTAGCGATCGGTTTGCCCATTTATCTCAGGTGACGACAATTTGCGTTGACCGTATCAACTGGTCTACCAAAGAGCAAGCGGCCCTAGATAATGTGAATACCCTCGATGATTTAGCCTATGTGATTTACACGTCCGGCTCCACTGGGCTACCTAAAGGCGTGATGATTTCTCACCGAAGCGTTGTCAATATGGTTACTTATACCAATCAGCGCTTTCATGTTGGTGTTGACGATTGCATCTTGGCACTCACTACGCTACACCATGATTTATCCGTTTATGATGTTTTCGGACTGCTAATAGCGGGCGGCACCGTTGTCATTCCAAATGCAGACTCGCTCAAGGAGCCTGCCCATTGGATATCACTGATGCAAAAGCAGCATGTGACGCTATGGAACTCGGTGCCAGCCATGATGGAGATGCTGGTAGAAACTGCCTCTCGGCAGCCCGAAATCGCTCTTTCATCTCTCAGACTGGCAATTTTAGGTGGAGATTGGATTCCCCTCGAGTTGCCGAATCGGATAAAATCTTTGACTGAAAATGTTCAGATTTGTAGTATCGGTGGCCCTACAGAAACCACTGTTTGGAATATTAATTACCCAATTGATGCAGTTGAGCCAAATTGGAAGAGCATTCCCTACGGAATGCCCATATCAAACTCAAAGTATTACATCTTAAACGGACAGTTAGAAGATTGTCCCACCTGGGTCACAGGCGAAATGTACTGTGCCGGTGCTGGCCTAGCTCAAGGCTACTGGCAAGATGACGAGAAAACTACCGCTCGCTTTATAACTCGTCCTTCTGATGGGGAGCGATTGTATCGCACTGGAGACTTAGGGCGCTATCTACCTGACGGGAACATTGAGTTTATGGGCAGGGTAGATTTTCAAGTCAAGATTAGAGGGCATCGCATAGAAGTAGGAGAAATTGAACACGCCCTGATGAAGCATTCTGCAGTCCGTACAGCAATCGTAACCGTCGTCAATCATCAAGGAAAAAATCGATTAGCTGCCTACGTTGTGCCTCACGGGACTGTAGATTTACTCGGTGAACAGCTGAGTACTTTTCTGAGCCAGTGGTTGCCACCCCATATGGTTCCAACTGAATTTATTGTTTTAGAGTCGCTGCCGCTAACGGCAAATGGTAAGGTTGATCGAAAATCTCTACAGTGTCTTCAGTCTTCAGCCTCATCTTCAGAAGATACACTCTCTCTACCCCGTAATCAGATTGAGGAAATAGTAGCCGGAGTCTGGGCTGAAGTACTAAGTCTAGACCAGGTTGGAAGACAGCAAAGCTTTTTTAAGCTCGGTGGTGACTCCTTGCTTGCCACTCGAACCATTGCCAGACTGCAAGACATGTTTCAAGTAGAGCTGTCACTGCGTCAGTTCTTTCAATCACCAACTGTTTCAGGACTGGCAAAGTTGCTTGTCCAGCAGGCAAAAGATCCTACAGTGCTTGAGAAGACAGCCCAGCTGATATTGACGGTTGCTCAACTATCTGAGCAAGAGGCTGAAACTATGTTGGAACAAAAAGTATTAGCTTAATCGGGGGAACAGCATGAGTCATAATGAGACACGAAACTTTCAAATGTCCGACAAAAAGCGGGCGTTACTAGAGCGTTTGCTGCAGGAAAACGGTGTACTGGCACCGTCAAGGCAACGAATCCCTCGTAGGTCAAACCAAGAGACGGTGCTTTTATCTTCGGCTCAGCAGCGCCTTTGGGTTTTAGACCAGCTTGAGTCTGGCAATCCTATCTATAATATTCCGGCTGCTTTAAGGCTGACGGGAGCTGTCAATATTGATGCATTAAATAAAGGGCTTAGGGCTATATGTCAACGGCATGACGTACTAAGAACAACCTTTTCCACAGTTGATGGCAAGCCAGTTTCAACGATTCATCAACAATCCCCGCAAGATCTTTTAACTGTCGTAGGACTGGAAGCTGTTCCCATACCAGAGCGCGAAGAAACCGTAAAGCGGTTGGCAGTTGAGGAAGCTCGACGCCCATTTAATTTAGAGCAAGATATGATGATGCGTGCAGTCTTATTTCGCCTGCACGCAACCGACCATTTATTGCTTTTGACCCTACACCACATTGCTTCAGATGGATGGTCTTTAGCGATCCTTGTTCAAGAGCTGTCGGCTTTTTATACTAGCTTTGATGAGTCAGGTGCCTCCCCTAAGCGGTCAGAGTTGGCAATTCAGTATGCAGACTTTGCTCTATGGCAACATCAGCAGCTACAGAGTGAAGAATTTAACCGTCATCTAGATTACTGGAGAAAAAAATTGTCGGGCGACCTGCCCCTCCTACAACTGCCCAGCGATCGCCTACGCCCGGCTGTATCCAGTTTTCGGGGAGCACTGCATCACTTTAAATTTTCAAACTCTTTAAGTAGTGCCCTCAAAGAGTTAAGTCAAAAGGAGCAAGCATCGCTCTTTATGTCATTGCTGGCAGCATTTAAGGTAGTGCTTTACCGATATACAGGACAGAACGATATTTTAGTGGGCACCGCTGTTGCCAATCGTCAGCGAACTGAACTAGAGGAGATGATTGGTGTCTTTGTAAATACCCTTGTTCTACGAACAGATTTGTCGAATGGTCCATCGTTTCGTAGTTTACTCCAGCGAGTCAAGGACACTGTGTTAGAAGCAGATGCCCATCAGGATTTGCCGTTTGAAAAACTGGTGGAGATACTGCGTCCAGAGCGAAGCATGAGTCACACTCCTCTGTTTCAGGTCATGTTTGTGCTACAAAATGCTCCCATGCAGCGGGTTGAGCTGCCAGCGCTGACATTGGACCCAGTTCCTTTGGATATAGGCAGAGCACAGTTTGACCTATCTGTTAATTTAGTAGAAATGCCAGACGAGATCTGTGGCTGGTTTGAGTACAACACAGATTTATTCAAGCCAGAAACCATTGAACGCCTGTTTAACCACTTTCACACCTTACTCCATGGGATTGTTGCCAATCCTGACCAGTCCATTGATACGCTGTCTCTACTCAGTCCGAATGAGAAGAATAAGTTACTAACTGTTTGGAATCAAACTCAGCTTGAGTATCCTAGCGATCAATGTCTCCATCAGCTGTTTGAGCTGCAGGCTGAACAAACGCCGGATGCTATCGCGGTAGTTTTGGGCAATGATCGCATTAGCTATCGTGCATTAAACCAGCGAGCAAATCAGCTAGCTCACTATTTAAGAGAGCAGGGCATTGCATCTGAATGCCTAGTTGGAATTTGTACAGATCGATCGATTGAGATGGTGGTGGGAATGCTCGCTGTTCTCAAAGCTGGGGGAGGGTATGTGCCTCTAGATTCGGCCTATCCTTCAGAGCGCCTTGCCTTTATTGTGGAAGACTCACAGATCCCTATCGTTTTAGCGCAGAAAAGTTCGAGGTCGAAAGTTCCTCAATCGGGTGTTAATATTGTTGATTTGGATGCAGATTGGCCAAACAAAATTGAGCATCAGTCGGCTGATAATTTAAACAGCGATATTAATTCTAAAAATTTAGCCTATCTAGTTTATACATCGGGCTCCACGGGCAGGCCAAAGGGAATTATGATCCAACATCAAAGTGCGGCTGCTTTGATATGTTGGGCCAAAACAGTGTTTAAACCAGAGGAGTTAACGGGAGTTTTAGCCTCAACTTCAATCTGTTTTGATCTTTCCGTATTTGAGCTATTTTTGCCCCTAACCTCTGGGGGATGTGTTGTATTAGCTGACAATATTCTGGGTCTTCCTTATTTACCTGCCGCAGAGCAGGTGACTCTGATCAACACGGTCCCTTCTGCGATCGCAGGTCTTCTCAAAACCAATGCGCTTCCCGATAGCGTTCATACCGTAAACCTAGCCGGTGAGCCGCTGGGACTAAAGCTTGTGCAAGAGATTTATCAGTGCCAGCAGGTCACCGATGTGTTTAATCTTTACGGACCGTCGGAGGATACAACCTATTCAACCTTTAGTCGAATTCCAAAGGATTTAGCGCAGGCTCCGTCCATCGGGCGTCCGATTGCTAACACCCAAGCCTATATTTTAGACAGCAATCTTCAACCTGTTCCCATCAATGTAGTTGGTGAACTGTTTCTAAGCGGTGCAGGATTAGCCCGCGGCTATTGGCAACGCTCAGAGCTAACCGATGAGAAATTCATTCAACATCCTTTTAACCCCGATCCACATGCTCGTTTGTACAGGACCGGAGATTTAGTTCGATATCGCTCCAACGGTGAGATCGAGTTTTTAGGCCGCACGGACCATCAGGTTAAGGTCAGAGGATTTCGAATTGAGCTGCAGGAAATAGAAGCAACCTTGCAGCAGCATGGGTCGGTTCAAGAAGCGATCGTAATCGCCCATTTAAATCAGGCAAACTACAACTACTTGGTTGCTTATGTTGTACCGAGTGAACCTGATAGTATTTCTCGTGATTCTTTACGCCAGTTTTTGAAAACTCGTCTGCCGGACTACATGGTGCCGGAACAGTTTGTCTTTTTAGACGAGTTTCCATTAATTCCAAGTGGAAAGATTGACCGCTCTGCCCTTACCGCTCCATCTAGGGAACAAACGGCTAAACAGCAAACGGAGCCTTCCACACCCAGCCAAAAGATTCTAGCTGAGATTTGGTCAAAGCTTCTGGGTATCGACCAAGTTGGCATACACGATAATTTCTTCGAGCTGGGCGGCGATTCAATTCTTAGTATTCAAGTTGTGGCCAGGGCTAGCCAGGCCGGACTGTATTTAATCCCCAAGCAGCTATTTCAGCACCAAACCATCTCTGAACTGGCCACTGTAGTTAATATGGCGTCAGCTACCCTTGCAGAGCAAGGTGTGATTACAGGGGCGGTCCCACTGACACCGATTCAGCATTGGTTTTTCGAGCAGCAGCTACCGGAGCCGCACCACTGGAATCAATCTTTATTACTGCAGGTTCAACCAAGTCTCAACCCGGATTGGGTAGAGCAGTTGCTGCAGCAACTGCTAGTACAGCACGATGCCCTACGCTTACGATTTACCCAGAAAGCGGAGATATGGTCACAAACTATCGCTGATGTGGACCCTAATAGTCCCTTTGAGTACGTCGACTTGTCAGAGCTATCAGAACTAGACCAGCAAAGGGAGATTGATAATCGCACTAATGAGCTGCAGGTAAGTCTGGATTTATCAAACGGTCCCCTCATAAGAGCGGCCTTATTTTATCTGGGAGACCACAGACCTTGCCGACTGCTGTTTATAGTCCATCATCTAGTGGTGGATGGTATATCATGGCGGATTTTGCTGGAGCAATTTTGCTCGCTATATCAGCAGCTCCAGCAGGGGCAGTCACTTCAGCTACCGACAAAGACAAGTTCGTATAAGCTGTGGGCAGAGCGTTTAGTCACTTGGACACAGACCTCTCAAGTGGAACTGGAACTTAGCTACTGGCTAGACAGGTTTAAAGACGTTCATATTTCTCCCTTGCCCGTTGATAGTGCCAATAACAATTCTGAAGCAACGGTAAAAACCGTATCTGTTGCACTAGAGTCAGAGGAGACAAAAGCACTCCTGCAGGAAGTGCCGCTAGCCTATAAAACCCAGATCAATGATGTATTACTCACGGCACTGGCGCTGGGCTTTGAACAGTGGACAAAGTCTGCGACACTGCTGATCGATTTAGAAGGCCATGGGCGAGAAGAACTATTTGAGGATTTGAGCTTATCTAGAACCGTCGGTTGGTTCACCTCTATTTTTCCAGTACTGCTTAAAGTAGAGAATAAAGACTCGCTATCTGATTCACTTAAGCAGGTTAAAGAACAGCTTCGTCAGATTCCCAATCGCGGTGTTGGCTTTGGTGCTTTAAAGTATCTCAGCAACGATTCAGATGCCGGACGCCAGCTCAAATCGTTGCCAAAGTCTGAAGTAAGTTTCAACTATCTGGGGCAGTTTGACCAAGTCTTACCAGAGGTGAAGAATCTTCAAATTGTTCCAGAAATGCTCAAAGCTGATCGCAGCTTCAACAATCCTCGTCGCTACCTGATCGATGTGAATAGCTACATTTTGACAAATCGGCTACGCATTGATTGGACATACAGCGACAAGGTTCATCAAGCTAAAACTGTAGAAGCCCTAGCTCAAAGCTTTCTAAACCACTTAAAAGCGCTAATTCATCACTGTCAGTCTCCGGATGCGGTCGGCTATACGGTGTCTGATTTTCCTTATGCTGGACTAAATCAGCAGGAATTTGACGAGATCATCGCCCAGGCCATCGAAACGTAGGTTAAAGATATCAGCTGCTTGAACATTGTCACACCGGCGTTTAATCAAGCAAATTATTGCGCCAACCATGTCTGCCCTCAACAGTTCTCAGTGAGTGCCAGTAATGACCAAACGAACTATTGAAGACATCTATCCACTTTCTCCCCTACAGCAGGGGCTGCTTTTCCATACTCTATATAGCGCTCAGCCGGGTGTCTATGTCACTCAGCTTTGTTTAACATTACAGGGCAACTTGAATTGTTTAGCGCTACAGAACGCATGGCAGACAGTGGCCAATAGACACCCTATATTTCGTACTTTTCCAGTGTGGAAGAAATGTGTCAAACCGGTACAGATTGTTAGGCGAGAGATTTCTCTGCCTTGGCAACAGCTTGACTGGGGTTCATTGTCTGACAGTCAGCAGCAGGTACAGTTGGACGCCTTACTTGAGTCGGACAGACAGAAGGGCTTTGATTTAAATCAAGCTCCGCTGATGCGATTTGTACTCATTCAGCTTAGTCATGACGTTTATTCGTTAGTCTGGAGCTACCACCATATTCTGCTTGATGGGTGGTCGATGGCATTGGTATTACAGGAGGTTTTCAATACCTACACTGCGAACCTGGCAGGAAACTCTGTTCCTCAGATAGCACCATTTTCCTATCGCAGCTATGTTGTTTGGTTAGAGCAACAAAATCAAGAAAAATCCCTGCAGTTTTGGCGTGAAGCGCTGCAGGGATTTGAAGCGCCTACCCAGCTACCAGTAGATCATCGCGTTGGGTTCGAAATTACTTCATCAGGTAACTATCATGAAGAGCACATTAATTTTGATACCTCGACAACTTCGGCACTGAAGCAATGTGCCCAACAGCACCGTTTAACATTAAACACCCTGCTGCAGGGGGCCTGGGCATTGCTACTAAGCCACTACAGCAACAGTGATGATATTGTTTTTGGAGTGACCGTATCTGGCCGTCAGGGTAGTTTACCAGGTATTGAAACTGGCATAGGGTTGTTTATCAACACCTTGCCCATGCGGGTAACGGTTCCTGGAAGTTCATCACTGCTGCCGTGGTTAACAGACTTACAGACTGAATTTGTTGAACTAGGTCAGTATGAACACACACCCCTAGCTGACATTCAACAGGTTAGTCAAATACCGTCTAACACAAGGCTATTTGATAGCATTGTCATTTTTGAGAACTATCCTGCACCCAATTCAACGCTGACTAGTCAAACCGGGTTAGAGGTGCAACAGGTTCGTCCCCTGGAGCAAAGCCACTATCCGCTAACGGTGATGATTGTCCCTGGAGAATCGCTGCAGATAAAAGTTATTGGTGAAGCTCAGTCGTTTGAAAGAGAAACCATAGCTCGAATATTGGGGCATCTGCAAACTGTTCTAGAGAGCATGGTGGCGAATTTTAATCAGCGTCTCTGGGATATTGCCTACCTGACTGATGGGGAAGGATATCAGCTGTTGAAATGGAATGACAATCGGGCCGACTTTCCCGCTCATTTAAGCATTTCCCAGCTGTTCGAGGCGCAAGCTGAGCGCTCTCCTCAAGCGGCGGCTCTTAAATATTTAGATACAGAATGGACCTATGGCAATCTCAATCAGAGGGCCAATCAAGTTGCGCATTATTTACGGTCACTTGAACTTGGATCTACCCCCGTTATTGGGGTGTGCCTGCAACGATCGCCAGATTTGGTCGCCGCGTTGCTTGGCATTCTCAAAATAGGTGCTATTTACTTGCCTCTTGATCCAGCCTATCCTTCAGAAAGGTTAGTTTGGATGCTAAAGGACGCTCAAGCTGCCGCATTAATCACCAAGCAAAACCTTGGCAATGATTTAATTCAGTCTACAGCCGCAGATGATAGTAAAACCGATGGCTCCGTTAATCAGAGCATTAAACTTGTCCGTTTAGATATAGAGCTAGAGGCCATTTCTCGGCAGAGTGCTGAAAATCTCGATCAGCCCATCACTAATGAAATTGCCTATGTCATCTACACGTCTGGCTCTACGGGAAAACCTAAAGGCGTGTTGGGCACCCACCGGGGAGCCATTAATCGCTTTTCTTGGATGTGGAATGCCTATCCTTTTGAGCAACACGAAATCTGCTGTCAGAAGACGTCCCTCAGCTTTGTAGATGCCGTATGGGAAATTTTTGGTCCCCTATTGAAGGGGGTCAAGACGGTGATCGTACCAGATTCAATTTTGATGGATTCATCGCGTTTCTTGGACATGCTGGCGTGCGATCGCATTACTCGGATTGTCCTGGTTCCCTCTTTGCTCCGAGTTTTACTAGAATCTCTTGAGGAAAACCCCCACAGCCTGCCTGCACTTAAGCTATGGATCGCCAGTGGTGAGGTACTTACGCCTGATGTATGTCAACAGTTTCAAAACAGACTGCCAAACGCAGTTTTATTAAATCTGTATGGGTCTTCAGAGGTGTCAGCAGACGTCACTGCCCATGCTGTGTCTGCACCGGCTAATAGCGTCCCCATTGGCAGCCCCATCTCTAACACTGAGGTGTATATTTTAGACAGGCATCGCCAGCCCGTACCCATTAACGTTGCCGGTGAACTATACATTGGTGGAGCTGGGCTAGCAGCGGGATATTTGCATCGGCCTAAATTAACCAACGAACGCTTTATCCCCCATCTATTCTGTTCAGAACCTGAAGCAAAGCTATTTAAAACCGGCGATTTAGCCCGTTATCGTTCCAATGGTCAAATTGAGTTTTTAGGCCGTGTCGATGATCAAATCAAAGTTCGCGGCTATCGTATAGAAGTGGGAGAGATTGAAGCAGCTCTGGCTCAACACTCTGGCATAAAGGAAAGTGTGGTCACAGCGCAGACGGATCGCTCAGGAGATTTCAAGTTAGTTGCCTACTGGATTGGGGCATCTGCACAGACTCCTGCCGCCACCGAATTACGACAGTTTCTCGCCAGCAAGCTGCCAGGCTTTATGGTTCCCTCTTCATTTATCAGACTAGAGAAACTACCTCTCAATCCCAATGGCAAGGTTGATCGGTCGAAACTTACATCTGTTAGCGTTGTTCACACCCCCAGTACTCAATCCTTTATATCTCCCAAAACTGACATAGAGGAGAAGCTCGTCGAGATTTGGAAACACATACTTCAGACTGAGCATGTAGGGGTTGAAGATAACTTTTTCGATTTAGGTGGTCATTCACTCTTGATGATGAGAGTGCACAACCAGTTAGAAGTCCGGCTCAACTGCAAAATTTCCATCGTTGAATTATTCCAATATCCAACTATTCGCACGTTGGCTCAGCGTCTAAGCCAGCCTAGCCAGGATTCAAGCCTCGTTGCTAAACAAGAGAGTACTACCTCTCCTAAAAATCGTAAGGGTTTAATGCATCGCCAGAGAGCGGTGAGAACTAGACTTAAGTCTCCTTAAGAGCTATTAGAAACTACGTCACGGTCTAAGCCTGAAAGGCTTGTTAAGCCATGATTTTATGAGCAAGGCCCACCATCTTCAATCAGCCCTTAATTCAATAATTAGCCAGAACACTTTAGTTAGAGTGTAAGCATATGTCAGTGAAACAGACGCAGCCTCAATCTTTTAATGTATCTGATTTTGACTTACCAACAGATATTAAAGCCTATGTACAAAGCTTATTTTCTGTTTCAGCTCACGATGAAAAAGCGATGGAGCAGAGCATTTCAGAGATTTCTCAAGAGTTCCTATCCGCTCGTTACACCAGTACAAATGCTAGCTTAAAATCACTAACGTCTCACTTTATTGATAGCCAGATTCCATTAAAGCCCCTAGAGTTAGAGCACTATTTGAGTTTTTTGTATGGTACGGTCGTCAGCCACTCAAACCATACATCTTCACCGCGCTTTATTGGACACATGACGTCGGCGTTGCCCTATTTTGTTAGACCTCTAGCAAAACTTATCGTGGCAATGAATCAAAATGTTGTCAAAACCGAAACAGCTAAGACACTCACGCTCTACGAACGCCAAGCGTTAGGAATGATGCACCGTTTGGTCTATGGGTTTTCAGATAGTTTTTATCAGCAGCATATACAAAAGAGCGATAGTACCCTGGGCATCGTTACTTCTGGCGGCACCGCAGCTAATATCTCAGCGCTGTGGTGTGCGCGTAATTCAGTTCTGGGAGCGACGGAGAAATTTGCAGGTGTGGAAAAATTGGGCCTGGCAGCGGCATTAAACTTTTATGGCTATGACAGGGCCGTGATTATTGGCTCTCACTTAATGCACTATTCCTTTGATAAAGCGGCTGATTTATTGGGCATTGGCTCCCAAAGACTTATTCGTATACCGGCGGATCATCAAAATCGGATTGAGATTCAAACCCTGCGCAAAACTGTTGCCGAATGTCGCAGTCGCAACACCTGTATCATTGCGATTGTCGGTATTGCAGGCACAACCGACTCTGGTGGGATTGATTCGTTAAAAGAAGTTGCTGACATCGCTCAGGCGGCAAACGCACATTTTCATGTAGATGCAGCATGGGGTGGTCCACTGTTGTTTTCTAAACAGCACGCTAAAAAGTTAGCAGGCATTGCGAAAGCCGATTCTGTGACCATTGATGGGCATAAACAACTCTATCTCCCCATGGGTCTTGGGATGGTTTTGCTCCAAAATCCCCATCTAGCCAGTGTTATTCAAAAGGGGGCTACGTATACAGCACGGGATGGTTCAGGAGACTTGGGCAGGCGCTCCCTTGAAGGGTCTCGTCCGGCTTCTGCCCTATGGTTACATGCTGGGCTAAATCTGATTGGAGTTGAGGGATACGAAGTGCTTGTCAATGAAGGTGTGAGAAAAACTCGATATATGGCTAACCATATTTTGAGTCGTCCTGAATTTGAACTGCTGGCTGAGCCAGAGATGAACATTTTACTTTACCGATATTTGCCAAGTCGATGGAGACCCTTAGCCGCTTTAGGGAAGCTAACTCAGGCAGATAACAATGCAATTAATCTGTTCAATCAGCAGCTTCAGAAATTCCAGCGTCAAATCGGTCAGACCTTTATTTCTAGAACGGTTACTAAGACAACGGCTTACGGCAAAGAAGTTGAGATTACTGCGCTTCGAGCAGTGATCGCCAACCCCTGTACCGCTGAAAGCGACATTGAAGATGTTTTAAACGACCAGATGCAGATTGCGCTGGAGCTGGAACAATCTCTATCTCAGGAACAATCCGCTGGTTAGTAAATTTATTGGAGTTTTCTCATGTATCAATCTGATGCGATTGACCACTTAGATGAGATTGCCATTATTGGTATGGCAGGGCGTTTTCCAGGGGCTAAAACCATTGATCAGTTTTGGCAGAATTTAAAGGATGGGGTTGAGTCCATCGTCAGCTTTACAGAAGATGAACTCATTGCCTCTGGGCACGATCCGTCTGCGCTTCGTCATTCAAGCTATGTGAAAGCTGGCGCTGTTCTTGAAGAGGTTGATTGCTTTGATGCTAATTTCTTTGGATTTAGTCCCAAGGAAGCAGAAATAACCGATCCTCAACATCGATTATTCCTAGAATGTGCATGGGAAGCTCTAGAAGATGCTGCTTACAATCCTACGAGCTATTCGGGTAAAGTTGGCATCTTTGCGGGTGCAACGCTAAGCAACTATTTGCTATTTAATCTTTTATCGCAACAGAACCAAATCACAGGCGATCCGACTGAAATTTTTATTGGCAATGAGAACGATCATTTACCGGCACGCGTATCTTATAAGCTCAACTTAAAGGGACCTAGTGTTAATGTTCAAACCGCCTGTTCTACTTCATTAGTCAGCGTTCACTTTGCCTGTCAAAGTCTGTTGAGTGGTGAAGCAGACATGGCGCTAGCAGGTGGTGTGACAGTTCGACTGCCTCAAAAATCGGGTTACTTGTATCAGGAGAAGGGAATTCTTTCTCCTGATGGCCACTGCCGCGCGTTTGATGCTAAGGCTCAGGGGACTGTTTTTGGCAACGGTGTAGGCATTGTAGTACTCAAACGATTAGACGATGCGATCGCAAGCCAGGATCATATTTATGCCGTGATTAAAGGCTCGGCAATCAACAATGACGGAGCCATGAAAGTCGGCTACACAGCGCCCAGCCTCAATGCCCAGGCATCTGTTATTGCTGAAGCACTAGAAGTTTCGGGGGTACAGGCAGACTCGGTTCAATATGTTGAAGCCCATGGTACTGGCACAGCCTTGGGGGATCCTATCGAAGTTACTGCCCTAACTCAGGCTTTTCGAAAAAGTACGACTAAACAAGGCTACTGCAGGCTTGGGTCTGTCAAAACTAACGTAGGGCATCTCAATGCAGCAGCTGGCATTACAGGACTAATCAAAACGGTTCTATCACTACAGCACAAAATAATACCGCCAACGCTCAATTTTGAAACGCCTAATCCAGATATTGACTTTGTCAACAGCCCCTTTCGCGTTAATACCGAACTAACCCAATGGCAAAGAAACGGCACACCACGCAGAGCTGGCGTTAGCTCGTTTGGCATGGGGGGAACAAATGCCCACGTTGTCCTTGAAGAAGCACCTTCCTATATATCAACAACATCGTCTCGTCCGTGGCAGCTGCTGACTGTTTCAGCTAAAACGTCTTCAGCATTAAACTCTTCAACCACAAAGCTAGCACACTATTTAAATTTATATCCTGAGCAGAATTTAGCCGATGTTGCCTACACGCTGCAAACCGGACGCAAAGTCTTTGAGCATCGGCGAATCGCAGTCTGTCAAAGCATTGAAGATGTAACGCAGGTTCTCTCATCAGAGGCGTCTCCCCGTTTATTAACACGCCAGGCATCTCAAGCGGCGCAGGCCATTATTTTTATGTTTCCGGGGCAGGGGTCTCAGTACCCCAATATGGCTAAAGAAATCTATCAAACTGAAGCCGAGTTTCGATTCCACGTTGATCGCTGTTCCGAGATACTTCATCCGATACTAGGATTTGATCTGCGCGAGCATATTTACCCCACAACCGATGCAGACCATCAGCAGCTGCAGCAAACTGAAATTGCGCAAATCGCTATTTTTGTTGTGGAATATGCCCTAGCCAAACTTTGGATGAGTTGGGGGATTTGGCCCGAAGCCATGATAGGTCACAGTATTGGAGAGTATGTAGCCGCTTGCTTATCCGGTGTTTTAAGTTTAGAAGATGCGCTCAAGGTTATTGCCGCTCGGGGAAAGCTGATGCAGCAGACATCTCCTGGCGCAATGGTGTCGGTGCATCTGCCCGTTGCAGAAATTGAGCCTTTGCTAAATCCAGCTTTGGCTCTAGCAGCAGTTAATAGTCCCACTCTTAGCGTTATTTCTGGTTCGCCTGAGGCCATTGCTCAGCTAGAGCAGCAATTGACGCTGTTGGGAGTAAAACATCGTCGTCTACATACATCTCACGGGTTTCACTCAGCCATGATGGAGCCCATTTTAGACGACTTTCGACTGTGTCTTGGCAAAGTGGCTTTCAACCCGCCTGAAATTCCCTATATTTCCAATGTGACGGGAACATGGGTGACAGCCAGTGAGGTATTGAATCCAGAGTATTGGGTAACCCACCTGCGGCAAACAGTTCAATTCCAATCAGGTATTCAAGAGTTATTACAGCAACCCAATCTTATTTTTCTGGAGGTTGGAGCCGGTCGAACATTAAGTACTTTATTGAGACAGCAAAGCCAAGCTCTGTCCCATTTGACAATTTTATCTTCTGTTCGTCACCCTCGCGATCAGCAATCGGATGTGGCCCATTTGCTCAACACTTTAGGGCAGCTATGGCTGGTCGGAGTTTCAGTTGATTGGGCAGGATTTTATGCCCACGAACAGCGACAGCGAACACCGTTGCCACCCTACCCATTTGAACGTCAGCGTTACTGGGTAGACCCTAATCTCGCCACAGGTGCTAAACCATCAAATGAGCGGCAGACATTGGATGACTGGTTTTATGTGCCAACCTGGAAGCGAACCCAGTTACCATCCCCCAGTGCGGCTGAAATTTCTGCTAGTCTTTTGCAAAATTGGCTGATATTCGCAGATTCTAATGAAGTAGACAGTCACTTTCTACAGCATCTTCGAGCCATGTCTCAGAATGTGACTGTAGTACGAGTGGGCGAAGGATTTTGTCAAACTGATGAGACATCGTACACCATAAATCCAGACAGGGCAGACGACTATGACGCCCTCATAGAAACCCTGGTTGACCAGGACAAGATACCTAGTAAGATCGCCCATTTTTGGACAACAACGCCCGCTGGTTTAGAAGAGGCTGAAAAGAAAGGATTTTACAGTCTTCTTTTCTTGGCCCAAGCATTAGGTAAGCATATGGATCGCTCGGTCCAGTTAATTGTCATATCTAGCCAGCTGCACGATGTCACTGGTGAAGCGGTTCACCCAGAGGCGGCGTTAGTTACCGGACCTTGTCGAGTCATTTCTAAGGAGTATTCAAATTTTTCCTGCCGCAGCATTGATCTTCCCTTCCCTGCGACTGCAGCTTTAATTAAAGATTTTTCTCAACATCTCATTGCCGAATTTAGCTTAACAAATGCTGATGAAATGGTGGCCTATCGAGGTCACCATCGCTGGCTCCAAGATTTTGAATCAGTACACCTAAAGACAACGAGCGATCTGCCCCTGAGACAAAATGGAGTGTATCTAATTACCGGAGGATTGGGCAGCATTGCCCTAGCCCTAGCAGAGTATCTGGCTCGCACTTTTCAAGCAAAGTTGGTTTTAGTGTCGCGATCACCGTTCCCAAATCAAACAACGTGGACAGATTGGACAGATTGGACAGTAGAAAAAAAACAATCCGATGACATTGGCCAAAAAATCAGCCTGCTTCAATCTCTAATTCAGTTAGGGGCAGAAATCGAGATTATTCAAGCGGATGTCACCAACCTTGCTCAAATGCAAACCGCGATTTCACAAGCACAGGAAAAATTTGGTGCTTTACATGGTGTTATACATGCAGCTGGCATTGCTGGTGGCGGCATAATTCAGTTAAAGGCTGCAGAACAGGCCGCTCGGGTACTCAGTCCAAAAGTCAACGGTACCCAAGTATTAGAGACCGCCTTATTGAATTTGGACATTGATTTCTTAGTCCTCTTTTCCTCACTAAATTCGATTGTGGGCCTACCAGGACAGGTCGATTACTGTGCAGCAAATGCCTTTTTAGATGCGATCGCCATGCGCCGCAATGCCAAAAAACAGAGAACATTGGTCATCAACTGGGATACTTGGGCTGATATTGGCATGGCGATCAAGACACAGCTGCCCGACAGTCTAAAGCGCCAGCGTGATCAGCAGTTAAGTTACGGAATAAAATCAGTCGAAGGCATACAAGCATTCCAGCTCGCCCTAGCCAGCGGCCTACCTCAGGTGCTAGTCTCTACCCGACCGCTTGACGCTCTGAGAAGTCAGGATCTGGGATTAAAAGAATCAGCAGCAACAGAATCTGCCCCTACTGTTGGCACTTCTTACTACTCTCGTCCCCAATTGAGCAACGCTTATGTCGCGCCTCGCAACACAGTTGAGACGGTGCTAATTCAATTTTGGCAAGACCTCTTAAAAATTGAGCCGATTGGAATCTACGACAATTTTTTCGAGATAGGGGGCCATTCTCTGCTAGCTACGCAGCTCCTATCGCAGATTCGCGATCATTTTGGCGTTAAACTGCCCCTGGGCAGTCTGTTTGAAACATCTACGGTGTCAGCCCTTGCGGACTTCATCAATCAAGCGGCGGCTCCCGCTGAAGACAACAGGGCTGCAGAAGAGTTACTACCAAAAGTAACGCCTGACCCATCAAAATTAAACGCCCCCTTCCCCTTAACCGACATTCAACAGGCTTACTGGATTGGACGCGATACGGCCTTTGAGCTGGGTAATGTCGCCACGCACAACTACTCAGAGATTGAAAGCACCCAGTTTGATCTGAAGCGATTTAATCAAGCGTGGCAGCGGCTGGTGGAGCGTCATGACATGCTCCATGCGGTCGTCCTGCCCAGCGGTGAGCAGCAGATTCTTGAGCAGGTGCCGCCCTATCAAATCGACTGCATCGATCTACGCGGCCAGGCCCCCGACAAGGTTAGTGCCCAGCTCAAGTCCCTGCGCGAGGAACTGTCCCACCAGGTACTGCCCGCTGGGCGCTATCCCCTATTTGACATTCGTGCGGTTGCCCTTGACCACGGCCGATTTCGCCTGTTCTTTAGCATAGACTTACTGATTGCCGATATTTGGAGCTTCCAAATTCTAATTTTTGAATTAACGCAGCTCTACACGCAGCCGGAACAGGTGCTGCCTCCCCTGGAGCTGTCGTTCCGCGACTATGTGCTAGGCACAGAGGCGCTCAAGCAGACTGAGCTATATCAGCGTTCCAAAGCTTACTGGCAGCAGCGACTGCCGACATTGCCGCCCGCGCCTGCGCTGCCCCTGCGCTGTGACCCCGCCCAGCTGGACAAAAGCCAGTTTCAGCGCCGAACAGCACAGCTGGAGGCTCCGCTGTGGCAGGCGCTCAAGCAGCGGGCCTCCCAGGCGGGTCTAACTCCCTCAGGGGTTTTGCTAGCGGCCTATGCAGAAGTCCTACAGCTGTGGAATCAGACTCCACAGTTCACCCTGAACCTGACGCTGTTCAACCGGCTACCGCTCCATCCGCAGGTGCAGCAGCTGGTGGGCGACTTTACCTCAGTCACCCTGCTGGCGGTAGACGGAGCAGGGGCCAACACCTTTGAGCAGCGAGCCCAGCGACTGCAGACCCAGCTTTGGGAGGATCTAGACCACCGTCACTACAGCGGCATTGAAGTATTGCGAGATATGGGTCGCCTGCGGGGAGATGCCCCCAAAGCCACGATGCCAGTGGTGTTTACCAGTGCCTTGACCAATCCCCAGATTGAGCAAGCAACAACCAACTCCCTATCTTGGCTAGGAGAATTAGTGTACGGCGTCTCCCAGACGCCCCAGGTTTGGCTCGACCATCAAGTCTACGAAGAAGACGGCAATTTGGCCTTTTTCTGGGATGCCATTGAAGACTTGTTCTGCCCAGGGGTACTAGACGACATGTTCACCACCTACTGCACCCTGCTCCAACAGTTAGCTACCCCTGACACAAACCTATGGCAAGCCAACACCTGGGTCACTGTTATTCCACCCCA
>JBCDIX010000070.1:0-34876 GCA_038748405.1 Cyanobacteria bacterium P01_H01_bin.21
AACGCTCCTGCAGGACACCGAACAGGCGTTTGTGCCACCTCAGTCTCAGGTTGAAACAACCTTGGCCACCATCTGGGCTGAAGTCTTACAGGTAAAACGCGTGGGCCGTCACGACAACTTTTTTTCCCTCGGAGGAGACTCTATCCTTGCCATTCAGCTTATCGGTAAAGCAAAGCAGGAAAATCTCCAGGTTACGCCCGGACAGCTATATAGAAATCCGACCATTGCAGAACTGGCTCAGGTTGCAACGTCAGCCGTAATTTCGTCAGCTATTGAATCAGAATTACTGACGGGGGAAATGCCCTTAACTCCAATTCAGCACTGGTTACTTGAGCAAAATCGCCCCTCTCTGCATCACGCTAATTTAGCGTTGCTTCTGCAGGCAAAACGCACTCTAGAACCTAATTTGCTAAAAACAGCTTTTCAAGCTGTTTTTGATCATCATGATGTATTTCGCCTGCGGTTTGAAGTTCAAGGATCAAAAGTTCAACAGTTCTTTATTGATCCTGGAGAAGAAGTGAACTTTAAACGGGTTGATTTATCAGCACAGTTACAAGAGAAGCAGCACCCGACAATTGAAGAAATTTCAAACGAAGTTCAGAGGAGCCTAAATCTATCAGCAGGTCCACTATTGCGAGCTGTATGGTTTGACCTAGGTCCGACGAGACCGGCTCGACTGCTGATTGTCGCTCACCATTTAATTGTTGATGGAGTCTCTTTGCGCATTTTAGTTGAAGACCTACAGACCACCTATCACCAGCTAACGCAAAATGTTCCGATCCAATTAGCTGCTAAAACAGCTTCTTACAAGGCATGGTCTGAACAGCTCGCCATACGGGCGCGCGCGCATGAGGTACAGCGGGAACTAACCTATTGGCTGGAGACACTGCCTCAGCAGATATCCCAGCTTCCATCTGACTATCTGAATGGAGTTAATAGTGAAGCCTCGACCAAGCAGGTTACGCGTTCGTTTACTAAGGAAGAGACTGATTGTCTCTTGCGGAAACTGCCACGTTCCCATGATGCACAGATTCATGAAATTTTGTTAGCAGCCCTGTCACATACGCTCTGTAATTGGATGAAAAATCATTCAGTTCTGATCAATCTTGCTGCTCACGGACGAGAAGCCGCACTTTCAAAGTTAGACATAACTCGCACTGTCGGCTGGTTTAGTTCAACATATCCAGCTTATTTTGATTTAGGTAATTCTCGACCCTTGGACCAGGTATTGAAGCAGGTCACCAAGATGCTCCGCCAAGTGCCCAACCACGGCAGTAGCTATGGGTTACTGCGTTACCTATGTCCCGATGCGGCCAGTCAGCTCCGTTGTTTACCCCGGGCTGAGGTTGGCTTTAACTATTTTGGCCAGTTTGATCAGAGTCTTTCTGAACATTCCTTATTCCAAATGGCGTCGGAGTCCTTTGGCTCTATCTTTGCACCCGAAGGAACTCGCACTCATGTGATTGATGTAACCGGGTTTATTACCCGGGGAGTTTTACAAATCAACTGGGTTTACAGTGAGAATCTACATCATCCTGCCACGATTGCAACCCAAGCAAACCTATTTATGGACCAGGTACGCAGATTACTTTTCTAAACCAGAGAAGCTAGTTTATAAAACGAGGAATATAGATGAGTAAAACAAGAACCATCGGTGTTATTGGTGCTTACGGGCAAACAGGGGTCGTTGTTGTCAGTGAGCTACTAAAGAGAACTGACTGCACCCTGCTAATAGGGGGAAGAGATGCCCAAAAAGTTCATCATCTAGTCCAGGTAATGGGCGAGAGAGTCATTGGAAAAGTTATCGATATTAACGATAAAAAAACGCTTTCAGAATTTTGTGCAAGCTGTGCAATCGTCTTGAACTGTGCGGGTCCCTCTTACTCAGTTCTTGACAAAGTTGCTCAGGCGGCAAAAGAGCACGGTTGTCACTATGTTGATCCAGGTGGCTATGACTATGTTTTAGAAAAAATCCAGGCTGATCAAACCGAAATCGCAGATAAAAATCTCTCTTTTCTACTTTCTGCTGGTTGGATGCCAGGACTGCTTGAAATTTTTCCAATGTATGTTGAAGTCTCTGCTGCTCAGTATTTTGATCAGCTTAATAGCTTGGACATATACTATGGTGACCCCAGCGCCTGGTCCACTGTAGGAGCCCTAGACCAGGTAGATCTTATTCAAAGGTACAGTCACAAAAGTACGGGTATATTTAGCTACGGTGAATGGAAACCGAAAAGCTTGCTTAGCGCGGCTCCGACAGTGGTATTGCCCCAACCGCTGGGTAAGCAAAGAGTATTTTTACAAGCATTGCCAGAAATCAAACAGTTTGCAGCCCAGAGAGACTTTTACCAGAGAATCGGTAGCTACGTTGGCTTAGTCAGCACAAGCACCCTGCTGACCAGCCTTTACATTAAGCTGTTTATGAAAGACAAACCATTGCCTGCAGCCCGTCGGCTGCAGGCCGCTTACAAAAACGATTTTGAGCGAAGTCAGCGTATCGGAGGGTTCATTGTAGCCACGATCGACGGGTTCAAAGACCAGCAGCCTCACCGAGTAGTTGGAACACTACTTGAGAAAATGCACTACTGGATTACGGGGCTAGTGCCTGCGATCGCAGTAGAAATGCTCTTGAACGAGAAAATCACCAAGCGGGGGTGCTACTACTTGCATGAGGTCGTTGATCCTCAATACTTTATGTCTGAACTCTTCAAGGCAGGCGTCCGGTACGACATACAGACTTCTGCCACGACTCCTACACAAGTTTCAGTAGTTTAATTTTTCTCGCTAACGTTATGACACATCTATTCCCATCTCTTACGTCCCAATCAGTTGCTAAATTCTATGATCAAACCTGGGTTGGAGCCCGCATAAACTGGCTAAATGAAAAGAATTTAGCCCTACATCTAGGCTATTGGGATGAAAAAACTCAAAATCACTCAGAATCGTTGTTAAATATGAATCGGATAATGGCATCTCAGGCCGTCATTCGTTCAGGAGAGCGAGTTTTAGATGCAGGCTGTGGCTTTGGAGGAACAACCTTATGGCTTGCTGAAACATACTCTGCTCATGTCACAGGCATCAATCTATCGGGGGATCAAATCCGTCGAGCGAAACACTATTCCCGTAAGCGTTGTTTAGAAAACCAAGTTGCTTTCGAGCAAAAAAATTACTTAAAGACCGATTTTCTAAACAACAGTTTTGACGTTATCTGGGCACAGGAGAGTATTTGTCACGCAGAAAATCAACAAATGTTTCTACAGGAAGCCTATCGAATTCTTAAGCCAGGCGGACGACTCATTATTGAAGACTGTTACTTATTCAATCGCACCTACTCGGACTCAGATAAAAAATTGCTACAGACCTGGTTCTCAAACCTGTTTACGCCTAAACTTCCTACATCTGAACAGTTCATCAATTGGGCTGAAGAAAGTGGATTTAGACAAATTACTCTAGAAAATATTTCGAGCTATGTTGCACCTTCCTACGAGCGAATTAAAAGGATGCTCGTTCTTGGGTATCCACTGGCAGCTATTTTACGAGCTTTGCGCCTATATTCTGACATGCAATATAGGTATACCTGCGGTATGCGGGCACAGCAAAAAGCTTTTCAAAAAGGATTGTGGTTTGTGGGTCTTTGTCTTGCCCATAAACCCAGCGAAACAACTGTAGCGTAGGGAATACCTATGAACACTCCCAACCTGGGTTGTTCTTTTTATTAAAACTACTTGCTGCTCTGTTGAACAGAATTACCTCAACGACAGCGGATTTGCTTCCAAACCCAGCTTCACCCAGTAGAAGAGATTCCCCACAACATCCCTGCAAACCCTGACATTGAGACAGAACTAGCTACCCTCGAACCCCTATTAGAACGCTCCTAAGACTGCGTTACTGGCCATGAGTGATTCCCTAAAAACCAACAATTCCACATCGGATCGGGTGTTTCATGCCCTGAAAGAAGCGCGATCGCAGCTAGAAGCGATTGAACAGGCCCGCAATGAGCAGGTGGCTATTGTTGGGATGGCGGGGCGGTTTCCAGGGGCAGACAGTTTGGAGGAATTTTGGAACCTGCTAGTTCAGGGTGAGACCGGCATTCGCATGCTTTCAGAAGCAGAGCTATTGGCCGCCGGAGTCTCTGCAAGCACCTTCAAACAGCCCAACTATGTGCCTGCCTATGCCAGCTTTAGCGACCCCACCCAGTTTGATGCTCGGTTCTTTGGCTATTCTTCCCGCGAAGCAGAGCTAATCGACCCCCAGCACCGGGTGTTTTTAGAATGCGCCTGGACTGCCCTAGAAGATGCGGGCTACGACAGCCAACAATATAACGGCACTATCGGTGTTTATAGCGGTGCTGCCCTCAACCGCTATGTGGTCAATCTGCACTCTAACCCGGCAGTGCGAGACTCGACAGACCCAGTACAGGTGGTAGTCAGCAATGTCATGGGGCTAATGCCCACCAGAGTCTCTTATCACTTAGACCTGACGGGACCAAGCTGCGGCATCCAAACAGGCTGTTCCACCGCCCTGGTGGCCATTCACACCGCTTGCCAAAGTCTCCTTAACCACGAGTGCGACATGGCCCTAGCAGGCGGTGTCACTGTCAGTCACGCCGTCCCCCAGGGATACACCTATCAGCCCAACAGCCTGGCTGCGCCAGACGGAGTTTATCGAGCCTTTGATGCCAGAGGACAGGGCATCCTGTTTGGCAACGGTGTGGGGTTAGTAGTATTAAAGAGACTCCACGCGGCCCTGCGTGACGGCGATCACATTTATGCCATCGTAAAGGGCTCGGCCATTAACAATGATGGAGCCGATAAGGTGGGCCTGACCGCACCCAGCATCTCGGGCCAGGCTAAAGTAATTCAAGCTGCCCTGGACCAGGCCGGCATTGCCCCCAACACCGTTAGCTATGTAGAAGGGCACGGCACAGGCACTCCGCTGGAGGACCCGATTGAAGTAACCGCCCTCAACCAAGTATTTAACTATCCACAAACAGACCAGTTTCGCTGTGCGTTAGGCTCGGTAAAAACAAATCTTGGCCATCTGGATGCGGCAGCAGGTGCGGCTGGACTGATTAAAACAGTCTTGGCGTTAAAACATAAAGTTCTCCCACCCAGTTTAAATTTTGAAACGCCCAACCCCAGCATTGATTTTGGCCAGGGGCCGTTCTTTGTCAATCACGAGCGGACTGATTGGAGTAGCGACACCCCCAGACGAGCCGGAGTGAGCTCCTTTGGTATGGGGGGCACCAATGCCCATGTGATTTTAGAAGAAGCGCCGATGGCGGTTTCACCAGAGACCGCATCACGTCCCTGGCAGCTGGTGCTGCTCTCCGCCAAAACCCCGACGGCTTTAGATAAAATGCGCCGTAATTTGGCTGCTCAGCTGAGCGCCGATGCGGATGTGCCCCTGGCCGATGTAGCCTACACCCTACAGGTGGGGCGTCGTGCCTGGCCCCATCGCCAGGTATGTCTGTGTCAAACCACAGCAGATACCACCGAGTTGTTATCCAACCCGGACTCTCCGCTCCATCTCTCCGGGACCGTCAACCAGGCCGCTCGTTCCATTGTGTTTATGTTCCCTGGCCAAGGCTCTCAACATGTCAACATGGCCTTAGATCTATACGAGTCAGAACCTGTTTTCCGCCAGAGTATTGATCAATGTGCCAGTCTCCTTGGCGACAGATTTCCACTGTTAGCCGCCCTGTATCCTCCCTCACTTCCCGATTCACCCACTTACCCGCTGTCTCACACCGTCAATGCCCAACCCACGCTCTTTGCCATAGAATATGCCCTGGCTAGAACCTATCTTTCATGGGGGATTCAGCCCCAGGCGTTAGTCGGTCACAGCATGGGTGAATATGTGGCCGCCTGTGTGGCTGGGGTGTTTTCGTTGGAAGATGCTTTAACGCTGGTTCTACGGCGGGGACAGCTGATGCAGCGCTGTACGCCTGGGTCAATGCTGTCCGTATTACAACCTGCAGAAGTGGTGCGATCGCACCTCCCGCCCAATGCCGAAATCGCCGTCATCAACAGTCCTCAAACCTGTATTATATCCGGACCGACTAAGGTGATAGAAGACCTTAAAACCCAGCTAGCCACCCAGACCATTCCCTATCGCCTGCTAGAAACCTCCCATGCCTTCCACTCTGCTCTGATGGAGTCTGCCCTGGAGGAGTTTAAGGAGGTACTACAGCAGGCTACTTTTAACGCCCCAACGATCGACATTATCTCCAATATCACCGGCACCTGGCTCACCGATACAGAAGCCACCAGCCCCGACTACTGGATGCGGCATCTGCGTCAGGCCGTGCTATTTAGCCAAGGAGTAACCGAATTATTAACGCTAACAAATCCTGTCTTTTTAGAACTGGGGCCAGGGCACACTCTGACCAAGCTGGTGCAGCAACATGTGGCCTCAGAGCCAGCTGCAGAGAATCCGGTTTCCGTGATTCAGTCCCTCCCTCACCCTCTTGAGAATAAGCCCGATACCGTCACTCTGATGACTGCCGTAGGCAAGCTGTGGTTGGCGGGCGTGGTTATCCCTTGGGCTAAATTTTATCAGTATGAAAACCGCCACCGGCTGTCCCTACCCACCTATCCCTTTGAGCGAGAGTCCTACTGGATTCCGTTAGCCGAGAATACGACAACACAACAACCTGCAGCCTCCGATCAGAGCACCAATGAGAAGACCACCGATATGGCCGACTGGTTCTATCTGCCCTGCTGGAGGCGGTTACCCATTACCCGCCAATTACCATCGGAACAGCTCGACGAATGCTGGATTGTGTTTGCCGATGAAATTGAGCTGTGGCAGCCACTGACCAGCCTGGCCAAAGAGAGGGTCAAAGAGATTATCTGGGTTATCCCTGGTTCAGAGTTTGCCACGACAGACAACACCTACACCCTGCAGCCAGAGACCGCAACCGATTATCAACAGCTTATTGAAACGTTGGCAGCCTCCCCTCAAATCATCTACGGTTGGGGACTGTCGTCTAATTCTATAGATACTTTTCAATCGCTGCTGTATCTTACCCAGGCACTGGCCTTAAAAGAGTTAACAGAGTTAACCCTCACAGTAGTCACCCGAGAGGTACAGCCCGTAATCGGCAGTGAATCTCTCAACCCCGACCAAGCCAAAATCCTCGGTCTCGCCCAGGTCATTCCCCAAGAATATCCACACCTGCGTTGTCGTCATATTGATCTCGCTAATTTGACTGTTGATCTTAAGGGGGCTGCTCAAGAATTCTGTCAGGACTACACCCTTGAACATCGTCTGGTAGCCTATCGCCATGGTCAACGGTGGGTGCAAACCTATGAACCACTGCCGCTACCAGAACAGTCTCCTACGCAGCTAAAAGAGGAGGGCACCTATGTAATTGCGGGTGATTTAGTCGATGGTCTTGGGATGGTTTATGCCCAGGCGTTAGTTAAAAATCTCAAAGCCAGATTGATTTTAATAGGTCGTCCCGGCTTGCCAGCGGTCAACGATTGGGAGCAGTGGCTGGCCACCCATGGAGCCAATCACAGTGTCAGTCAACTGATCCGCAAACTGCAGTCTCTAGGCACCGAAGGGAAAACATTCCTTTGGGCCAGTGGTGATTTAACCGATGCAGACTGGGTGGAAGCCACGGTTACCCAGGGGGTTGCCACCCTGGGTGCGATTACGGGCGTATTTCATACCGATGTGATGGGGGATCAGGCCAGCTGTGAGATCGCACAGCTAGATACTGACAGCTACCAGCAGATCTGCCGCACTAAGGTTCAGGGCATGCAAACACTGCAACAAACCCTGGCAAATTACCCAGTTGACTTTTTTTTACTGCAGTCATCCCTATCGACAGTTGTTGGCGGTGTTGGGTTGGCCGCCTATGCTGCTGCCAATAGTTATTTAGATGCCTTAGCGCACCAGCAGCAGGCATCATCCACCCAATGGCTAAGCCTCAATTGGGATGCCTGTGAGCTAGAAGCCTCCACAGATAGGGCTCATTCCAAACTCATGGCGTCAGCCCTATCTAGCGATGAGGTATGGCAAACCACCCGATGGGCATTGGCTCAAGACAACTGCCAACAGCTCATCATTTCTCCGCGCGATCTACAACTCCGCATCCAAGAGACTTTTACACCTTCTCCCGTAGATAAAGGGAGCCAGCTGGAGACAGCAGCGACCCGTGTCCGTCCGACGCTCACTACCCCCTATGTCGCTCCTGAAAATGATATTGAACAAGCCGTAGCCCAAGCCATAGGAGAGCTGTTGGGCATCGAAGCGGTCGGCATTCACGACAATTTCTTTGAACTGGGGGGGCATTCTCTGTTAGCCATCCAGGTCGTTACGCGACTGCGACAAGAGTTTCAGGTGAACTTGCCCATGCGAGTGTTTGTCTTTGAAGCACCCACAGTGGCTGAGATCGCTAAAATTATTTCCGATAATCAGGTTGGGCTATCCGACAAAACCCAATCAACCCTAGATAATTTACTTGATCAGATTGAGAATATAAACCCTGAAGAAATGGAGCAGAGATTGTAATCAACCCCTATAGCTGATTTCTAAATAAAACCTTAAGCTGTTGCCATCCGCCTTGTCATCAATCGAATGAGCGAGCCATAAATCATTCCCTCACTCGTCTCGGTATACACCTCATAATCCTTACTCAAACAGCGGCCATTCAGAAATCGCTGACTAAGATTACACAGAATCGCACCACAATTGCCATTGCCCATCGGCTTTCTACAATTCGACAGGCCGACTGTATCTACGTCATGGCTCAGGGCCAGCTGATTGAATCAGGTACCCATAAACAGCTGCTGACCCAGGAGGGAGCATACGCAAAACTCTGGCAGATTCAGTCAGGAGAGGTGCTGTCCTCATTTGTCTAATGGGGTGCGATCGCATACAAACATCGCCTCAAGCTATCGCTCACACATTTACCAAACTAGCCGACTGCAAAATCAGTATTTTTTGTATTTTAGTGCTGTGGAAAATCAGGCAAGATCGCACATCCGCAATCCAAATCTAATCGCCCTTTTACAGGCCATAGTTGTATGACTATAGCTACAAAGTATCATCTTTAGCAATTATCATTGCCCCATCCGTTGTATTATTTTGTCGAAGGGGAGTAGCTATCGGTTTAGCCGAACTCTCTGAATCAACACACTGGTGATGAGCCTGGTTCAGAGAATGACATAGTTTTTCTACTATTCATCAGCGAGACCTTCACTAAATCTGCTGACGCAGGTTTGGTGGAGTCTTGCGCCTCATCAAATTTGTGTCAGATGCTGTTGCAATCTGAGGAATTTGAGAGGATGTTAGCTGCATTTACTGCCAGTTTGTTGTTGATCACCGTCTCTGAGCTAGGCGACAAAACCTTTTTTATTGCTGCTATTTTGTCTATGCGTCATCGCCGTCGCTGGGTGTTTGTCGGGGCAGTTGGGGCTTTAGCGTTGATGACCTTAATCTCGGTACTAGTAGGTCAGGCAGCAACGCTTTTACCTGATTCACTTGTTAAATGGGCTGAGGTTTGTTTGTTTATTATCTTTGGTATTCGGCTGCTGTATCAGGCCAGTCAGATGACAACGGGAGGAGACGAAGAGAAAGACGCCGCTGAAGCAGTAGAGAAAGCAAAGCAGAGAAAACGCAAAGAAACGCCCCTGGCGATCATGACAGAAGCCTTTGGATTAACATTCGTAGCTGAGTGGGGCGATCGCACCCAAATTGCCACCATTGCCTTGGCCGCGGCCAATCCACCCTTAGGCGTCATCAGCGGGGCAGTTCTGGGCCATGCTATCTGTGCTGCGATCGCGACTAACTGTGGTCGCTGGCTCTGTGGCAAAATTTCAGAGCGTACCCTAACAGCACTGGGGGGAGGCTTATTTCTACTGTTTGGCGTACTGGCCGCGGTTGGATGGGATTAATTTGAAGGAAAGCACGGCAAAAAACTGTTATGGTGAGCGCGATCGCATCCCCAAGAAAGAACGCGCTCGCAACTCGCTCTATTCGACTCTCACCTTTTTGGTCAAAATCGCCATCACCTCATTCGGCTGTCCAGTAGGCAATGGACGGCTCCAGTCGTTGGGCTCGGCGTAGTTGAGCTTATGCAACAGCTTGATGGTGGCCTGCACAAAGTTCAACGTGCCAAACAGCATGTGCCGGCCGGTTTCGTAGGCGGTTTCGGGTAATGAAACAGATGAAACTGTGGACGCAGCTGCGTCCGATGTTGGGTCTTGAAACATGGTTCTGGTCTCCAGACGTGTGGTTTTAGGTGACCAGAACCTAATGCCTTAGCCCCCCACGTAGTTTCGCAAACGCAGAGGGTAGGGCATAATTGACCCCATCCCGTGGATTGCCTGTTAATCCGTGGGTTAGCCGTCGGTTGGGTGTAGCAGCACCTTCCGACGGTGCCAAGTTATTAGGTTCTAGTAGAACAGCTGCACTAAAATGTGCAACATTGAGCAACTGTAAAACGAGCTTTGGGGTTTCGTCAAGCGGTTGGAGACAGACGGTAACAGTCGAGAGAGAGAGAAGCTTACACTCTTCAGCTTCCCCATAATCCTGCGGTGTACACGCATCTGAAGTGCAGAAGCCTGTATTACCCACTTTAAGCTTCCTTTGTGAAGCTACTGCGCATGCACATCCAGAATTAATGCCTTGAGAGGTGCTTCTGGCCTTGACTTAGCCCTCATCCCCCAGCCCCTTCTCCCGCGGGGCGAAGGGGAGTTAGATCAAAGTCCCTCGCCCCGTGGGAGAGGGATTTAGGGTGAGGGCCAAGTTAGCGGAATGCCCTCATCCCCCGGCCCCTTCTCCCACAGGGCGAAGGGGAGTCGGAGTCAAGGCCCCTATCCCCGCGGGGAGGGATTTAGGGTGAGGGCCTTCTGGGAATACTACTGCTATGAAAGATCTCTCACGCTTAGCTGGATGCCACCGACGCATACCTGAACAGCTCCTTCATCGAGCCAGAGAACTCAGACAGCAGCAGACCCCTGCAGAACAAATTCTCTGGTCATGCTTGCGCGGACGTCGCTTGAATGGAGCCAAGTTTAGGCGTCAACATAACATTGGTCGCTTTATCGCTGATTTCTACTGTCATGAGGCTCAATTAGTGATTGAACTAGACGGGGCTATTCATAAGTATCAGGCCGAGCAAGATACAGAAAGAGATGCTTGGATGCAGGCAAACGGCTTTACCGTTTTACGATTTGCCAATGCCAGCGTTCTGGACGATTTACCTACAGTACTCACCGAAATTGACAGTCATTTGCCAAAGTCCCTCGCCCCGCGGGAGAGGGATTTAGGGTGAGGGCCAGCCCCAACCTGGTCAGCCTGGAATCGCTATGGTAAATTTATTGCAACTATTTCTCATTAACTGCTACTAGCTCTGCTATGCCCCTCACTCTGAATAACTCCGACTGGCAGGACATGTATAGGCAGACAGCTGTACCTATGGTCATTGACGAGTTTGAGACTTTGAACGGTATATCAACGTCATTAGGGCAGGGTTACGTTCGCAGAATCACAATGGTCGCAGGGATAGAGTTAAGCTTTTTGGACTGTCAGTACCATCAAGATTTCCAGGTCAACGTGTCTGCCCACGACCATCCGATTCAGATTTGTATCCTGCCATCGGGAACCTTGAGCTGCAGTATTCACCCCACATTTGGGAATACCCGTGGTTATTTCTCCGGTAGTGGCATTTCCCCTGGCTATGTGGAAACCTATCGAGCTGGTCAGCAGGTTAGCTGTGTCGATATTGCGATTCAGCCAGAGATGCTGAACTCACTGATTTTAAATGACCAACAGCGACAGTGCAGGCAGATTCAGCAGCTGTTTAAGACAGACGAGTGGAAGACGTCGTTTTATCCGAGGGTGAGTTCTCAGGTAAGAGCGCTAATTTACCAAATGTTGCACGTCCCCTATCGAGGAGCAGCCAAGCAGCTATATCTGCAGGCCAAGGTCTTTGAGCTGCTAGCGCTGCACCTGGATCTGCTGAGCGATCACCCCCATACGTCAGCCTCGGGTCTCAAACCTGACACCATTGACCGTATCCACTATGCCCAGGAGATTCTGACCCAGCAGCTAGAGAATCCGCCCTCGCTATTGGAGCTGGCTCAGAAGGTAGGCATTAGCGATCGCACCCTGCGCCGGGGCTTTAAAGAACTCTATGGCACAACGGTAATCGGCTATTTAACCCAGCAGCGAATGCAGCGAGCAAAACGGCTACTACAAGAAGGCCAATGGACCGTAACCGAAGTAGCTCGTACGGTGGGTTATGACCATTTAGGCCACTTTGCTGCGATGTTTAAGCGTCAGTTTGGAATAACGCCACAGGAATGCCTGTTAGGCAAATTGATACAAAAACAATAATGATTGTTTGCGATTGATTTTTAACAAGATGCCGAGGTCTTATCCATCAGCCCTTTCTACTGCCCACGGGAGAGGGTTTTGGGATAAGGGCAAGTTATGTCTTACAGCTAATTGAGCCAACATATTCTACCGTTTTTCGCTGGAGAGACTATAAATCGGAGAATCAGTGCTTAAGCTGACTTGAGCCATTTTGATTATTTGTAGCCGGGCTATCGGAAACTGGTATCAATACAGCAATCAATTACGAAAGAAATTCTCAGCTCCGTACGATTACCTAAAAAAGTCCGTTTTGCGATCAGAAAAAGCCGTTTACAGATAGACCAGCCCCTGCAGATTGCCTAACATTTCTCTAATGCAATCAAGAACGATTGGCATTTGTGTGTGAGGAATGGGTATGCGCTTGTGGTCTGGTTTGGTTTCGCTGCAACTGGCTTGGGTATTGACTGTGGCAGGAGGTTGGGCACTCTCTGTACAGGCAGAAGGTGGAGCTGATGAGTTGATAGATGAGCATCTCAATGGAGTATCCAAGAAATCTCTCTCTCCCTTTCAAGCCTTAACCCAGATGCCACTGGTACAAATCACCAGCGTGCGGCTGGAAGAGGCGGATACTGGCCTAAATGTGATATTAGAAACAGCGAATGGAGAGCTATCGACACCGACAACGTCTGTCTCTAGCAATGCACTAATTATTGAAATCGCCAATGCGGTACTGACTGGGGAAGGCTTTGAGCAGTTTGAACCCGTTGAAGAGATTGCCTTTGTACAAGTTTCCGCCCTATCAGACAATCGAGTTCAGGTTGTGATTACTGGGATCGATGCGGCCCCAGCAGCAGATGTGAGCACGGATGCAACGGGGCTGACGCTAAGCGTAGTGCCAGGAATCGCTCAGATAGGTGATGCAGATGAGCCACTGAGACTGGTGGTAACCGCAGAAGAAAACGAAGGATATAACCCGTCGGGTGCGAGTACGGCGACAAGAACAGATACGCCATTGCGAGATATTCCGCAGTCGGTTCAGGTGGTGCCACAGGAGGTGCTGCGTGACCAAAACGTGACCAGTCTGAACGATGCCTTAGAAAACATCAGTAGTGTAACTACAGCCATTGGATCAGAGGTTTCTAATATAGGTGCCGTCTTTAACATCAGAGGCTTTGATATCTCTGCTCGTAGCGGTGGAAGCTTTCTTAGAAATGGGCTAAGGGAAGGCGGAGATATCTTGTTGGACTTTGCACCCAATATTGAGAGTATCGAAGTTCTCCTGGGACCTGCCTCAGTGCTGTACGGAAATGCTAGTCCAGGTGGAACGATTAATATCGTCACGAAACAACCCCTGAACGAACCCTTTTATGCGGTTGATGCAACAATTGGGAGCAATGACTTTTATCAAGGTGCGGTTGATTTGTCTGGCCCGCTAAACGAGCCTGGCACATTGCTATACAGGCTTAATGTAGGGTATCGAGATACCGGCAGCTTTATCGATTTTTTTGAAAGCGACACCTTTACCATCGCACCTGTTGTGAGTTGGAAGATTAGCGATCGCACTCGTTTAACAGTAGAAGGTGAATATACAGACGAGAGTAGCATCACGTATGGAGGTTTACCTGCAGTAGGTACTGTACTGCCAAACCCTAACGGTGATATTCCACGCGATCGTTTTACCGGAGAACCTGACAGTGTTTTTAACAACACTATTGGCAGAATAGGCTATCGATTCGAGCACGAATTTAGCGATAACTGGTCCTTACAAAACGCCTTTTCAGCCAGATTTCAAAGAGGTAGACCTGGTAATGATTTTTATATTCTTACTGAAGAAGTTCTGGCGGCAGATAATCGCACCCTTTACCGACAAGCCATTGATAATAACGTCGATTTTGACGACTATGACGTGTCAACGTTTTTAACGGGTAAATTTTCAACTGGCTCCATTGAACATAATTTACTTGCAGGCATTGATTTGAGCCGCTCTTCTCTCGAATTTGAGCGATTGAGCACTATATTTACTCCCTTGGATATATTTAACCCTGTGTATGGGAATGTAGCAGGACCTTCCGTATTTGAGTTTGATGGTGATCAGCTAACGGAGGTACTTGGTCTTTATATTCAAGACCAGGTGACGCTAGCAGATAATCTCAAATTGTTGCTAGGCGGGCGACTGGACATCTTTGATCAAGATTTTAGATTCCTAGCCAACACTGATAGTGCTTCTGGGGAAGCCTTTAGCCCGCGTGTCGGCATTGTTTATCAACCGATTGAACCTATTTCTCTGTATGCCAGCTATAGCCGCTCCTTTACCCCAGTCACTGGCACTGTCTTTGGTGGTGGTGCATTTGAGCCCCAGCGCGGCACTCAATACGAAGTTGGACTGAAAGCTGATGTGACTGATCAGCTTTCAGCAACGCTTGCCTTATACGACTTGACACTTACCAATGTGTCAACATCTGATCCAAATAATCCAGGTTTTCTTATCCAAACAGGAGAACAACGTAGTCGAGGCATTGAGCTGAGTACTCAGGGCGAAATTTTGCCGGGATGGAACATTATTGCGGGCTATGCTTACACCGATGCTGAAGTTACTGAAGATAATGTAATACCTGTAGGCAATCAATTAGCGGGTGTCCCCGAACATGCCTTTAATCTATGGACCACCTATGAAATCCAGTCAGGCGATTTAGAAGGATTAGGGGCTGGTTTGGGAGTATTTTTTGTAGGCGAGCGACAAGGCAACTTAAACAACAGCTTCCAAATTCCGGATTACCTACGGACGGATGCTGCCATCTTCTACAACAAAGAGCGCTTTCGCGCGGCTATTAATCTCAGAAATCTGTTTGATATCGACTACTTCGATGGGTTTAGCAGTTTTGGAGATTTTGTTTATCCTGGTGAGCCACTCATAGTACAGGCTTCAGTTTCATGGGAGTTTTGATAAAAGAGGCTATCAAATGAGTCAGTACAGCAGCAGCTTCGAACAGTTCTTTAGAAAGCTTATTAGCCACCGCAACCAAATTTACTTTGCTGCCAGAAGGCTTTTACAACGACAAACAAAGAGCGCTAATCAATGGTTATCACTCTTACTTACAGTCGCAATTGTCGCTGCCTGCAACGGATCGGTTGTTAACCAAAATGAAACGTCTACATCCGAATCGCTCTCAAATAATTGTCGAGTCATACAACATGCAATAGGCGAGAGCTGCGTGCCTGATGATCCCCAGCGAGTTGTCACCATAGTGCACCACATGTTAGGTCATGTACTCGCAGTTGGTGTTAAACCCGTGGGTAGTAATGCTCGTTTCTTTCAGCAGGCAAACGGGGATTATCTAAATACGCAAACTTACATGGGTGATGCAACCGAGGGTATTGAACTTTTAGGAATAGAAGAGGAGGCCAATATAGAAAAGATTTTATCGCTAAAGCCTGATTTGATTTTAGGCTCGGAAAATTCTGAAAATATCTATTCCCAACTCTCTCAAATTGCACCTACAGTACTGTTTCAACTCGAAGATATCGTTCTTGACTGGAAAAAAGGGTTTGCTCTGATCGCTGAACTGTTTGGAAAGGAAGATCAGGCCCAGCAGGCCCTAAATGAATACGATCAGCGCATTAAAGACCTGAAGGCATCTCTGGGCGATCGCTATCAAAACCAGACAATTTCCGTTGCGGGGATGGCGGGTCCCAATATGTTTGCTTATACTCAGAACTCATTTTCAGGCTCTATTTTGAGCGACTTAGGCTTAGATCAACCAGAAGCGCAAAAGGTAGATGCACCCTATGGTGCCATCTATGACCTTTCTGAAGAGAGTCTAGAGCAGACTGTAGACGGTGATATTTTGTTTTTTCTGGCTTTTGCAGAAGATAGCGAAGCAACCTTTAGAGAGCTACAGCAAAGGCCCCTATGGAATCAGCTGAGAGCCGTTCAAAAAGGCCAGGCTTATCTAGTGGACAGCGGCACATGGATAGGCTCAAATGTACTTGCTGCCAATGCTGTCATTGATGACCTCTACAAATATCTTATCGATAGCCCTTCACCCGACACCTAAACATCTTCCACATTGTCACCTATCAGCCTCAGGCTTCTAGATTGTAAGCACATTATTTATGATGTCCTCCCCGTTGCTGCGTCTCCTCCGCTACGGCAAACCCTATCAAATTGAGATCTGGAGTGCCATTGCCTGCTCCATCCTCAACACTATCTTTGATCTCGCTCCACCCTACCTCATCGGCATCGCCATCGATGTTGTTGTCAACCCAGACAGCTCTCTGATCGCCCAATTCGGCATCCCCAGCCTCACCCGTCAGCTTGCCATTGTCTCTGGCCTCACCCTGCTAATCTGGAGTCTCGAATCTATCACAGAATATGGCCACAGCCGCCTCTGGCGTAACCTGGCCCAAACCCTCCAGCACAAGCTGCGAGTAGACGCCTATAGCCATCTGCAAAACTTAGAACTCAGCTATCTCGAAGATCGCAGCACTGGTCTATTGTTATCCATTCTCAATGACGACATTAACCAGCTAGAGCGCTTCCTCAACTTTGGTGCCTATCATATCCTCCACTTTTTCACCACCATTCTCGTTGTTGGCACCACCTTTATCATCCTGGCACCCGGCATCTCTGTCTGGGCCATGCTCCCTATCCCCTTTGTTCTCTGGGGGGGCATGGTATTTCAAACCAAACTAGAACCCCGCTATGCCGATGTACGAGAGAAAAATGGTCTCATTAGCAGTCGGCTCGCCAACAATCTTCCTGGTATGGCTACCATTAAGAGTTTCACGGCAGAAGCCTATGAACGAGAGCGGGTGATTATTGAAAGCAATGCCTACCGCCGCAGTAATGCTAAAGCCATTGCCCTCAGCACTGCCTTTGTCCCCATCATTCGAATTATTATTCTCATCGGCTTTACCGCCACCCTATTCTTAGGCGGTCTGGCTGTCGCCAATGGTCGCTTATCGGCAGGGACCTATGGCTTTATGGTCTTTATCAGTCAGCGCTTACTCTGGCCCTTTACTGAACTGGGTATGATCGTCGATGAATATCAGCGGTTAATAGCATCAGTACGCAGGGTGATGGACCTGCTGGATACGCCCATTGCAATTTCCCATGGCGGTCTATCACATAAGGCCATTCGTGGAGACGTCCAGTTTGAAGACATCACCTTTGCCTATCCGGGACGTAGTCCGGTTCTCAGCCAGTTCTCCCTCCACATCCCAGCGGAATCCACCATTGGTATTGTGGGTGCCACCGGTTCGGGTAAAAGCACCCTAGTTAAACTGCTTCTGCGGTTTTACGACATTCAACAGGGCCGCATTCTCATTGATGATCTCGACATTCGAGACCTGAATTTGTCTGACCTGCGTCGTCACATTGGCTGGGTCAGCCAGGATGTATTTTTGTTCCATGGCACCGTGGCTGAAAATATCGCCTATGGCAGTTTTGAGGCTAGCTGTGACCAGATTATGCAAGCGGCAACGTTAGCGGAGGCCCATGATTTTATCCAGCAGCTACCCCATGGGTACAACACCGTTGTCGGCGAACGGGGTCAAAAACTCTCGGGCGGACAGCGCCAGCGCATCGCCATTGCTCGCACCATTCTCAAAAATCCGCCTATCCTTGTGCTTGATGAGGCTACCTCAGCCGTCGACAATGAAACCGAAGCGGCGATTCAGAAATCGCTGACAAAAATCACGCAAAATCGAACCACAATCGTGATTGCCCATCGGCTCTCTACAATTCGACGGGCCGACTGCATCTACGTCATGGCCCAGGGACAGCTGAGCGAATCCGGTACCCATGAACAGCTGTTGGCCCAGTCGGGAATCTATGCAAACCTCTGGCAGGTTCAGTCAGGGGATGCGCTTTCTTCAGCTGTCTAGTGAATTACGTGTGCGATCGCATCTAAACACTGTCCCAAACCACCGCTCATACACTCACCAGACACTTCGCCCACCGCGTGGCCCGCATAGTTGACCGTCTGGCCAATCGCATGCAGGTCGCCACCGTCAGGAATTCCAACATCACAGCCAGTCATATCTACCGCCGGAGCTGACTTTTGCGCTAGTCCACATCCCTAACACCTTGACTTTTCAGGTGCCATTCGGAATTATTGAGAGTGATTATCATTAAATTTACTCTTTCTGACATGAGCCTGGATTTGACTATCCAAGAAGCTGAAGAAATTTATGCAGAAGCCGCACAGCATTGTCCGCCCGTGACCTCGATTGATCATGTTGAGACGATTTGCACGGTACCGTCCAAGTTGGGCAGTGGCTATGAGCGTGAGGTTGAGCTATGTCCAGGGTTGTGTTTGAACATTATTGACATGGTGTCCCATGATGTGACCGTGCGATTTCCAGAAAATAATCATCCAGTCCAGTTTGCGGCTTATCTGTCAGGCGTGTTGGACAGTGGGGACTATTTGCAGATTAACTCTCAGCAAACCTACATCGGCGGCAGCGGTGTGCAACCTCATCATTTTATGCGTATCTCAAAATCGCACTGTTTAGTCGGCGTTGAGATTCATATGACTCCGGCTCTATTTCGGCAGTTTTTTGCTAGTGCTCGTGGTGAACTGCCTATCTCGTTACAGCCTCTGATGCAGGCAAACGACTGGCAGCGTCGATTTTCACCTAAGACAACGGGAGCTATGCGAACGGTAGTGCAGCAGATGATCGACTGCCCGTTTTTAGGCACGGCTAAACAGGCGTATCTGCAGGGTAAAGTGTTTGAGCTGATTGCGCTACAGCTCGATAGCCTTTTGAAAAGGGACATGGCACCTACATCCCTTAAGTCTGAGACCGTTGCCCGCATTCATTATGCGGCTGAGATATTGCGATCGCGCCTCGAAAACCCACCCTCACAAGCCGAACTAGCCCAGCGAGTAGGCATCGGCCACAACACCCTAAACAGAGGATTTCGGGCTGTGTTTGACATGACTCCATTCGCCTACTTGACCCGTCATCGTATGGAACAGGCTGAACAGTTGCTGCGACAGCCAGCCCACACAGTGGCGGAGATTGCTAATCGGGTGGGCTATGCCAACCCTGCCCAGTTTGCCGCCGCGTTTAAGCGCCAGTTTGGGATAACCCCCAGCGAGTGTATGCGCGGCTCGATTCGTAGCTAGGTTTTTTCCTATCTTTTGCCAAAAAAGGGAATCTCGAGGTGACAGGGGAGCTTTGGAGTGGATCGCACTCTTGCTCGACCTTTATTCTCATGCCTAATAAGTAAGAATCCTTCGCAATTGAAGGGTGTTATCAGGTGTGAAGGTAATAGCGATCATGACAAAGCTTAGGCTAGTGGTGCAGTTGACAGTAGCGTTGAGTGTAGTGGGTGGTTTGGCAGTGCCCACCCATGCGGAAGATAACCTTGATCGCTCGATGGATGAAAACCTCGATAGACCCTCCGAGCAATCCCTCCCCCTTTCCTCTCAAACCCTGACTCAGACGCCGCTAGTCCAAATCACCAATGTACGGCTAGACAAAACCAATACTGGCCTCCAGGTAGTATTAGAAACAACAGACAGCGAGCTATCGACACCAACAACAATCGTATCCGGCGATGCACTGATTGTTGAAATAGCCAATGCGGAACTAATCGGAGAAGGCTTTGAACAGTTTGAACCTGCCGAGGGAATTGCTGTTATACAGGTCTCTTCTCTATTAAGTGATCGGGTGCAGGTGGTGATCACGGGAGAAGATGCAGTGCCAACAGCGGACATTGGAACAGATGCGACAGGACTGACGCTAAGCATAGCGCCAGGCATTGCCCAAGTGAGTGAAGCCGATGAACCACTGAGAATTGTGGTGACTGGAGAAGAAAATGAAGACTATAATCCATTGACCGCGAGCACAGCGACACGGACAGACACACCCTTGCGAGATATTCCCCAGTCGATTCAAGTTGTTCCTCGGCAGGTGCTAGAAGATCGCAACGTACAAAGCATTAGCGAGGCCCTCGAAACCGTTAGTGGTGTCGTTGAAAGCGGTGGTTTCTTTGGTGTACCCGGCATCAACAATCGGATTATTAGGGGATTTGAGCAGGGATTTACCAGCAGTTCAGGAAATCTGCGTAATGGTCTAAGCGACGGCGGCTATTACGGGTTACGGCCCATTGGTACTGTCGAACAGATCGAAGTGCTGAAAGGGCCTGCTTCGGTTTTGTTTGGAGCGTTAGAACCGGGGGGAGTCATTAATGTTGTTACTCGCCAGCCTTTGAGTGACCCTTTTTATGAGCTTTCGTTTGAAGCGGGGAATGACAGTCTTTACGAACCCAGTGTTGATCTAACCGGGCCACTGACAGCAGATAATAGCTTGCTCTATCGTTTGATTGCCGGGTATCAGGTGTCAGATGGTGTACAAGATTTTGCCGAAGACAACTTAGTTACGGTTGCCCCTTCGCTAACCTGGAATTTGAGCGATCGCACCTCCATAAACGCCTACTACGAATATGCTAACGCCACCGGAGACCCATCCGTTAGCGATGAAGCCCCTATTCTCAGCAATGACGACTTTTTGCCAAAGGACTTTTACGTTGGCTACCCCGAGCTAAATTCGCTCGATGTCGAGACCCATCGATTTGGCTACACATTAAACCATCGCCTAAATGATAACTGGCAGATCCGTAACAGCTTTAGTGCATCGTTTAATGACTTTGAGGAGAACCGTGCCTATCCAGGTGCCTTAGTCGATGACAGAACGCTGACCGGATTTTCCGCCTTTGACCTCGACTATGATTTCACCAACTACTTTGCCCAAATTGACATCGTTGGAAATTTTGAAACCGGCTCAGTTTCTCATCAGCTAGTAACAGGGTTTGACTATAACTACTACGACCAAGATTATCGAGGATTTGCCAATTTTACAGATTTACCCCCTCTAGATATTGTTAACCCAACCTATGAGATAGCCCAGCCCGAACTGTTTCCGTTTCTGCAATTTGATGAAACAGCCGAATCTTATGGGGTTTTTGTTCAAGACCAAATTGACTTTAACGATAGCTTAAAACTGCTAATAGGAGGCCGCTACGATTGGGTGTCTTATGAAAATGAAACCGCTGATTTTGGCACCCTTGGCAACACCACCGATGAGGCGGTGCAGCAAGATGACGCTTTTAGCCCCCGTATCGGTCTGGTGTATCAGCCCAGCGACACCCTCTCTTTGTACACCAGCTACAGTCGCTCATTTCGCCAAAGTACCGGATTTAACCCAGACGGTAGCGCATTTGAGCCAACCCGAGGCACCCAGTACGAAATTGGCATTAGGGCCGACCTAATAGAAAACAGACTGTCAGCAAATTTAGCGGGCTATCACCTGACCAAAACAAGCATTACAACTACTGATCCGGTCAATACTCTGTTCTCAGTACAAACAGGAGAAGCCAGAAGTCAAGGAATTGAGCTTGATATTAACGGCGAGATTTTACCTGGATGGAATATCGTCGCATCCTATGCCTACACCGATGCGGAGGTCACCGAAGATAATAGTATTCCTGAGGGTAGCCGATTAAGAAATGTGCCCGAAAACCAGGCAAGCCTTTGGACAACCTATGAAATACAACAGGGCGATCTGGCCGGGTTTGGGGCGGGCTTGGGGCTATTTTATGTGGGTGAGAGAGCGGGTGACTTTACGCCTAATAGCAGCCCCTTTATGCTCGATAGCTACTTGCGAACAGATGCAGGCCTTTTTTATCGCAGACGGGGCTTTAATGCCGCCATCAATGTTCGTAATCTGTTCGATATCGACTACGCCACCTACAGTTTTAGCAGAAACCAAGTCGCTAGAGGTGAACCGTTTACGATTGTTGGTTCGGTTAGTTGGAAGTTTTAACGCCCTTTTTTTTAGCTGTTTGTGTAGCCAGCCTCCGTCATGAGAAAACCAATTCTTAATCGCCTGACAAAACGATGTCTCTTGGCAACCTTATCACTGTTGCTAATCATCGCCTGCCATAGCACAGTTTCGGAGAAATCAGATATGGCAGCACCATTTTCAGAGGAGTGTAAAACGGTAGACCATGCAATGGGAACGGTTTGTATTCCTGCTAACCCGGAACGAATCGTAGCGTTAGATCCTCGTTATTTAGGCGATCCGCTACTGTCGCTGGGCGTTCAGCCGGTTGCGATCGCAGTTTATCAAGACCAAGGGCAAGAAGGATTAGCTGGTCTGACTCCAGAGGCAACAGAACCCCTCAAAGATATAGGCAATGCCCAAAATCCATCCTTAGAAAAGATTGTTGAGATCGACCCAGATCTGATATTAGCGTTAGATTTTGCCCATGAGGCAATCTATGACCAGCTATCTGCGATCGCACCGACCGTTTTACTAGAGTACGATCTCGAAACCTTTGAAAAGTATCCCTCCTTTAAAGAAAATCTGCGACGCATTGCTCAACTATTGGGCAAAGAAACCGAAGCAGACACCGTACTATCACAGTACCAAACTCGTATTGATCAGCTTAGAGAGCAGCTCGACCGTAAACCAGAAGACATAGAAGTTACCGTACTATTGCACTATGGCGGCATGTTTGGTATTCCTCATCCTGAGCACACTTCCCATGAAATCTTCTCAGATATTGGCATAACAGATAATATCAACACAGCCCGAACAGATGCCATTAGCTTGGAAGCCCTTGATCAGTATGATGCTGATATTCTCTTCATCATGGACTATGACCGTAAAGAAATCTCCTTTTTTCTAGAGAATCCCATAATTGCGTCCTTGGACGCTGTAAAAAATAATCGAGTTTATTTTATCAATGCAGACACATGGAGTGCCAACGGTCCTTTAGGCGTCAACAGAATGTTAGACGACTTATTTCAATACTTACCTGCCCAGTCATAACAATTTTTTCATGCTATCCTCGTCCATGGTGCATTTGCTACGCTACGCCAAACCGTTTCAGTCTAAAATCTTAGCCGCCACGCTTTGCTCCATTTTTCGCACTCTCTTTGATCTGGCTCCACCATTTTTGATTGGTCTTGCCGTCGATATTCTAGTTCAGCAAGACAATTCTCAGCTTGCTCGTCTGGGCGTTTCAAACGTTTATACCCAGCTGCTGATTATCTCTCTCCTCACCATTCTCACCTGGAGTCTCGAATCAGTTAGTCAGTATGGTGCTGACCAGCTCTGGCGCAACCTAGCCCAAACCCTACAGCACAAACTGCGTATTGATGCTTACGGCCACCTGCAGCGGCTGGAGATCAGCTACTTCGAAGACCGCAGCACCGGCACCCTGCTGTCTATTCTCAATGACGACATCAACCAGCTAGAACGCTTTTTAGATAGCGGTGCCCGCGACCTGATTGACTTTTTTACCCGTGTTGCGGCTGTTGGCCTCAGCTTTGTGATTTTGGCCCCAAGTATCGCCTGGTTAGCCATGGTCCCTGTTCCTTTTATCCTTTGGGGCGGGCTGATCTTTCAAAAACGGCTAGGCCCCCGTTACAGTGGAGTCCGCGATCGCAACGCCCAAATCAGCGCCCGTCTCGCCAATAATATCTCCGGTATTGCCACCATCAAAAGCTTTACTACCGAAGCCTACGAACAATACCGAGTCGAACAAGAAAGTGATGCCTACCGCATCAGTAACCGCAGCGCCATTGCTCTGAGTGCCAGCTTTCAACCACTGCTGAGATTTTTAATTTTGCTCGGTTTTGTCGCCACCCTATACCTAGGTGGGCGGGCAGTTCTCGCTGGACAGCTCAGCGTCGGCATCTACGGCTTTATGGTGTTTATCGTGCAGGACCTGCTGTGGCCTTTTACCGAGCTGGGCGAGATTTTTGATGAGTATCAGCGGGCCATGGCCTCCGTCCGTCGAGTGATGAGATTATTAGATAGTTCCATTGAAGTATCAGTGCCTTATTCAGCAATCTCACAACCATCACTGCATGGTGAGATTAACTTTGACCAACTCACCTTTGCTTATCAACAACATCATCCCGTCATTAAGAATCTCTCTCTGAAAATTCCAGCCGGGACCACCATTGGCATTATCGGTGCAACCGGCTCGGGTAAAAGTACTCTAATAAAACTGTTGCTCCGGTTCTACCGACCACAGCAGGGAGAGATCCTAATCAGTGGTCAAGATATTCAGACCTTGAGCCTGACTGAACTCCGTCGCCATATAGGCTGGGTCAGTCAGGATGTGTTTTTGTTTCATGGCACTGTGGCTGAAAATATTACCTACGGCAGCTTTGATGCTAGCCATGACCAGATTATCCAGGCGGCAAAGTCAGCTGAAGCCCATGAGTTTATTCAACAACTGCCCCAGGGATACGACACCATTGTGGGCGAACGGGGGCAAAAACTCTCGGGCGGACAGCGTCAGCGCATCGCCATTGCTCGTACCATTCTCAAAAATCCGCCGATTCTAGTGCTCGATGAGGCTACCTCAGCTGTCGATAACGAAACTGAAGCGGCGATTCAGGAATCATTGCAGACAATTACCCAAAACCGCACCACAATTGTTATCGCCCATCGACTTTCCACAATTCGACAGGCCGACTGCATTTACGTCATGGCCCAGGGGCAGCTGAGCGAATCAGGTACCCATGAACAGCTGCTGGCTCAGGAGGGAGCCTATGCAAAACTCTGGAAGATTCAGTCGGGAGAGGTGCTGTCCTCACTTGTTTAATGGGGTATCACATGGACAAGCGCATCTAAACATTGCCCTAAACCACCGCTTACACACTCACCAGACACTTCGCCCATCGCATGGCTAACCGTCTGGCCAATTGCATGCAGGTCGTCACCATCAGGAATGATTCCAGGATCGCAGCCAGTCATATCTACCGCTGGAACCGGCTTTTGTGCTAACCGACGTCGGTTACGATAAATATCCAAACAAAAGCAACCTACACCAATAGCAGTAGGTAGACCAATGGCTAAGGGAAGAAATGGAGACATTGCCATCACCTTAGTGCGTTTTGGGCCAATTATAGCGTTGAGGAAAGCTGCGCGATCGCACATCCAAATCCCTAAAACCTTGACTTTTCAGGTCTGACTCGGGATTATTGAGATTAATTATCATTAATCATTCAGTTTTTCTAACGACCATGAGTTTAGACCTGACTGCCCAAGCAGTAGATGACATTTGTGCAGAAGCTGAGCGAAGTGGAGCCGTAACTATGTCAACTGACGGTCTAGAGACCATCTGCACAATACCGTCACCGCTGGGCTATGGCTACCGCCGCGAAATCGAGCTGTGCTCAGGTCTGGAGCTGGCTATCTTTCATGAAACCTACTTCGATGATTTGATCTACCGTGAAATAGAAAATCATCACCCAGTGCAGTTTATGGTGTCTTTATCAGGGACTATAAACACGACTGGTTTTCTCCACCAAGACGCGACTCAGAGCTATGTTGGTGGCAGTGGTGTTCAGCGAGAGTTCAAGGCATCTCTCTTTAGCAAACAGCTCTATGCCGGTGTAGATATTCACATACAGCCACAGCTATTTAATCAATTTTTCGCAACCTCCAAAGGTGAGCTTCCCGCTGAGTGGCAGCCACTGATTAAAGATACTGATTGGCAGCAGAGATTTTCACCTAAAACAACTGAGGCAATGCGCTCGGTGGTGCAGCAGATAATTAGCTGTCAGCTTTTGGGAGCAACCAAGCGGTTGTATTTGCAGGGTAAAGTTTTTGAGCTCATGGCCTTACAGTTAGAGGCCATTTTTAACCACACGCAAAAAGGGACTTCAGGATCGCTTAAACCTGATACTGTCGCTCGAATTCACTATGCGGCAGAGATATTGCGATCGCACCTTGAAAACCCACCTTCTCAGAGTGAACTGGCTCAACAGGTTGGCATTGGCCATTGCACCCTCAACAAAGGGTTCCGGCAAATATTTCAGCTGACTCCCTTTGCCTACTTGACTCGTTATCGCATGGAACAGGCTGAACAATTCCTGCGGCAGCCAGACTGCACAGTAGCTGAGGTCGCCAACCGGGTAGGCTATGCTAACCCGGCTCAGTTTGCAGCGGCGTTCAAGCGTCACTTCAGCATGACTCCCAGCGAATGTATGCGGGGCTCGTTGGCTTCGGCTCCGCTCAGCCAACGACATAGTGCACCCTGAGCGAAGCCGAAAACGATGTAACGCACCCTGAGCGGAGCCGAAGGGTAAGATTTTTTGACCAAAAGTAGAATCCTGGAGTGATCGTATAAATTCAGAGTAGATCTTCCTATTGCCTAACCTCTATTCTCATGCCTAATAAGTAAGAATCCTTCGCAATTGAAGGGTGCTTTTAGGTGTGAGGGCAATAGCGATCATGACAAAGCTTGGGCTAGTGGTGCGGTTAGCAGTGGCGTTGAGCATAGTGGGTAGTCTGGCAGTGCCTACCCGGGCGGAAGATCGCCTCGATCAGTTGATGGGAGAACACTTCGATGGAATCTTTTCCTCTCAGACCCTGGCTCAGACACCGCTAGTGCAAATTACCAATATACGGCTAGAAGAGACCGACGCTGGCTTGCAGGTCGTATTGGAAACACCAGATGGCGGGCTGTCGACGCCGACAACAACGGTATCTGGCGATGCATTAATTATTGAAATACCCAATGCTGCACTAATCGGAGAAGGCTTTGAGCAGTTTGAGCCCGCTGAAGGAATTGCTGTTGTACAGGTCTCCTCTCGGTTAGATGATCGGGTAGAGGTAGTGATCACGGGAGAAAATGCACCACCAACAGCGGACATTAGAACAGATGCAGCCGGACTGACGCTAAGCGTGATGCCAGGCGTTGCTCAGGTGGGTGAGACCGATGAGCCACTGAGAATTGTGGTCACTGGTGAAGAAAACGAAGGCTACAATCCATCGAGGGCAAGTACGGCGACACGGACGGATACGTCACTGCGAGATATTCCTCAATCGATTACGGTAGTGCCACAACAGGTGCTGGAAGATCGCAACGTCAGAACTATTAATGAGGGTGTGGAAACGGTTAGCAGCATTGCCCGTGGCAGTAGACCCTATGGTAACTTGCCAATTACAAGTACCAGAATTATTAGGGGATTTGACCAGGGAAATTCGGGAGTCATTAGTTTCCGCAATGGCCTTCCAGATAATGACTCTAACAGCTTAACCCCCATAACAACCGTTGAAAGAATTGAAGTTCTTCGGGGGCCTGCGTCTGTTCTCTTTGGGGCAGGAGAACCTGGCGGCATTGTTAATGTCATTATACGGCAACCTTTAGATGACCCGTATTACAATCTTGCATTTGAAGCAGGAAATTATGAATTATATGAACCCAGCATCGATTTATCAGGACCTCTGACAGACGATGATACGGCTCTCTACCGCTTTATTGCCAGCTATCAAAGTTCAAGCGATTTTCAAGACTTTGCAGACAACAGGATAACTACAATCGCCCCTTCCGTCACCTTAAATTTTGGAGAGCGAACAGAGCTTGATCTGTATTATGAGTACACTCATCTCCTATCCGATCCTCCTGGCGGTCTATCGAATGCAGCAATTCTTAGTGATGGGAACTTAACACCCAGAGACTTTGCCACATACTATCCAGACTTGAATTCACTTGATATCGAGTCTCATAAGTTTGGCTACACCCTGGAACATGAATTGAATAATAGCTGGCAGCTGCGTAACAATATTGCTGTTAACTTAACTCGTTTTGGCGAAGATGAAACCACGGGTTTTGCTCTTAGTGAGGATGAACGCTTCCTATTCGGCTTTTCCCCTTCTGAAGCTGTCTTTCAACGGAATAATTTTTTTGGTCAGATTGACTTACTTGGCGAGTTCGAAACTGGCCCAATCTCCCATCAAGTCCTAGCTGGTTTTGATCTTAATCGCTTTAGCAACGATGGTGATCGTATTAGTGCCGATACACCTTTACCTCCTCTAGAAATTAGTAATCCAAATTACGATATTCCAATTCCTGAATTTTCAATCCGTAATGCATTCTCTGATTTCGATTTAGTGAGGCGGTCCTACGGTATTTATCTCCAGAATCAGATTACTTTTAATAATAATCTGACTGCTTTAGTAGGTGGTCGCTACGATTGGATTTCAACTGATTTTGAAGGAGATATCTTCGGAGGTGGAGATGTCGTTACATTGCCAACTCGGAATGATGGTGCTTTTAGCCCTCGTGTTGGTTTAGTGTATAAACCCGGAGATAATGTCTCTTTTTATAGTAGCTATACGCGATCGTTTCAGCCAATCTCGGGATTTGATAACCTGAGCCCAAATGCAGATGTCTCCTTTAGTCCGACAAGAGGCACTCAGTATGAGGTTGGGGCTAAGGCAGATTTTCTAGACGGGAGACTTTCGGCAACCTTAGCTGCTTATCACCTAACCAGAACAAATATTCTAACGCCTGATCCTAATAATCCCACCCGTTCTATTCAAACCGGTGAGCAACGCAGCCGAGGGATTGAGTTGGATGTTACTGGAGAGGTTTTACCAGGTTGGAATATGATTCTGTCTTACGCTTACACAGATGCAGAAGTAACCGAAGACAACACGTTTCCAGCAGGTAATCGCTTACCAAATGTGCCAGAGAATCAAGCTAGTCTTTGGACAACCTACACGTTTCAAGAGGGAGATTTAGAGGGATTAGGTTTTGGGCTTGGACTGTTCTACACTGGTACACGCCAGGGCGATCTGAATAATTCATTCGAGCTGGAGGATTATCTCCGGACTGATGCAGCCATTTACTATCAAAAAGATCGCTTTAACGCCGCAATCAATTTCCGCAATATATTTGATATAGATGAGCCTGCATTTACATTTGCTAGAACAATTGTTCAAAGAACCGAGCCTTTTTCAATTGTAGGTTCGATTAGCTGGCAGTTTTAATTGGTCTTGCTATTCTCACTATTTACTTACTGGTTAATGAAAAGGATGATGAAAAACTCAATATATCGGTGGATAAGGTCAATTTCTTTTATAGCGTTGTCTTTTCTGTTAGTAACAGCTTGCCACAGCCCAGATACACTAATGACCAATCTCTCTGATTGTCGAGAGGTGCAACACAAACTGGGAACAGTTTGTATCCCAACTGAACCAGAGCGCATTATTGCACTAGATCTCCGACATTTGGCAGATCCTTTGCTAGCTCTAGGAATCAAGCCGATCGGTATGGTGATTCCTGTTTACCAAGGCGAAGAAGGCTTATTAGGTTTGACTCCTGATCATATTGAAGGAATCGAGAACATCGGCAATACATATCAATCTTCTATGGAAAAAATTCTCGGTCTCGACCCCGATCTGATTTTAGCAATGGATTTTGCTCATGACCAATTTTATGAGCAGTTGTCGGCAATTGCACCTACTGTACTTGTTGACTACGAAAGTAACTCTTCTTTTAAGAAGAACTTGCGGTATCTTGCTCAAGTTTTTGACAAAGATGCAGAAGCAGACAATGTACTTTCACAGTATCAAAATCGGATTGATGAGTTGAGAAATCAGCTGGATATTGCTCCGAAGGATATGGAAGTCACTGTTCTCATCCACTTTGGAGGCGAGTTCTTAGTGACCTCTTCTTACCATACGACTCACGAAGTTTTCTCTGATATCGGATTGACCAATAAAACTCTTTCTGGCAGAGGGGAGAGAACAATTAGCCTTGAAGTCATCGATCAGTACGATGCTGACGTTTTATTCATTATAGATTACGAACAAGAAGGAGAATCCTTTTTTCTGGAAAATCCTTTAATAGCTGCACTGGGGGCTGTCAAGAATGACCGAGTTTATTTTGTTGATCCAGATAAATGGAGCGCTCATGGACCTATAGGTGTGAACAGAATGTTAGACGATTTATTCACATACCTTCCTAAAAAATCGTGAAGCGTGTTTATGATATCCTCGCCTTTGCTGCGCTTACTCCGCTATGGCAAACCTTATCAAGTTGAGATCTGGAGTGCGATCGCCTGCTCTATTCTCAACACCATCTTCGATCTTGCCCCTCCCTATCTCATCGGCATCGCCATCGACGTTGTCGTCAAACCAGACAGCTCCCTAATTTCCCAATTCGGCATCACCAACCTCACCAGCCAGCTCGCCATCGTCTCTACCCTCACCCTGCTGATCTGGAGCCTCGAATCCCTCACCGAATACGGCTACAGCCGCCTCTGGCGCAACCTGGCCCAAACCCTACAGCACAAGCTGCGCGTCGACGCCTATAGCCATCTCCAAAACTTAGAACTCAGCTATCTCGAAGACCGCAGCACCGGCCTGTTATTATCCATCCTCAATGACGACATCAACCAGCTAGAACGCTTTCTCAACTACGGTGCCCACGAACTCCTTCACTTTTTCACCACCATTCTCATCGTCGGCACTACCTTTATCGCCCTAGCCCCTGGCGTCTCCGGCTGGGCCATGGCGCCTATTCCTCTGGTCATCTGGGGGGCTATGGTATTCCAAACCAGACTCGAACCCCGCTATGCCGATGTACGCGAGAAAAACGGACTGATCAGCAGTCGACTCACCAACAATCTCTCCGGCATGGCCACCATCAAAAGCTTCACGGCAGAAGCCTACGAGCGCGAGCGCGTCACTGCCGAAAGTAACGCCTACCGTCGCAGTAATACCAACGCCATTGCCCTCAGCGCTGCATTTGTCCCCATCATTCGAATTATTATTCTTATCGGCTTTACCGCTACTCTGTTTTTAGGCGGTCTAGCCGTCGCCAACGGTCGTCTCTCTGCCGGTACCTATGGCTTTATGGTCTTTATTAGTCAGCGACTACTCTGGCCCTTTACTGAACTGGGTGAGATTGTTGATGAATATCATCGCGTGACGGCATCTGTCCGCCGGGTGATGGACCTGCTGGATACGCCCATTACAATCTCCCATGGCGGTCTAGCACACAAGGCTATTCATGGAGACGTCCAGTTTGAACAAATCACCTTTGCCTATCCAGGACGCAGCCCGGTTCTAAGCCAGTTCTCACTACACATTCCAGCCGAATCCACCATTGGCATTGTCGGTACCACTGGTTCGGGTAAAAGCACCTTGGTTAAGCTTCTCCTACGCTTTTACGATATCCAACAGGGTCGCATTCTCATCGATGGTATCGACATTCGAGACATGAATTTATCTGATCTGCGTCGCCACATTGGCTGGGTGAGTCAAGATGTGTTTCTGTTTCACGGTACTGTGGCTGAAAATATTACCTACGGTAGCTTTGAAGCCAGCCAGCAACAGATTATCCAGGCAGCAAAATCAGCTGAAGCCCATGGCTTTATCCAGCAGCTGCCCCAGGGGTACGACACCATTGTCGGCGAGCGGGGCCAAAAACTCTCCGGCGGACAGCGGCAGCGCATCGCCATTGCCCGCACTGTTCTCAAAAATCCACCTATCCTAGTGCTTGATGAAGCCACCTCAGCCGTCGATAACGAAACTGAAGCAGCCATCCAGAAATCGTTGCAGGCAATCACCCAAAACCGCACCACAATTGTTATTGCCCATCGGCTCTCCACAATTCGACGGGCCGACTGTATTTACGTCATGGCCCAAGGACAGCTGCTTGAATCGGGTACCCATGAACAGCTGCTGTCCCAGTCAGGAGCCTATACAAAACTCTGGCAGGTTCAGTCAGGAGATCTAATCTCTTCAACTGTTCGAAGACGTTTTACTGATTGATCCGTCCGGAAACAATATTAAACTCATCGGACCAATTTTCACCAATCGCTGACTCTCGTATCCCATCACTGTCTTAATCTGCACAGGCATCACACCATTAGGAGGAAATGCCCACCATACACCATCGCGGCAAAAGGGATCGCTGTAGCCATGGTGGTCACACCAAGCCTGACAAACACCACGAATCGCACTGCCGAGATCAGCATAGGTCACCTCGGCAAGTGGGATAGTCTGTTCGTCAGCTATTTGTAGTCTCAATCAACTATTCCTAACAATCGCACTGTTCATCATTATATTTCAAACCGTTGCTAATGAGAATTCTTATCATTTAAACTAATTACAGCCCCTGTGCCTCTCTACCTGTGGAACCTGCTAGTCAGAATGAAACTATCGCTACCGACCTACAGCAATTTTCGCGATGTCACCCATACATTGCAGGCCCAATCAGACTTGGACTTACAGGTAAACCCGAACCACCCCAGCATCAGCGTTAGCCTCAACCATAGCCACTGGTACGGTTACAACGTTGAACTGCGGGCCGGTCTTAGCTTTTCTGTAGTCGAAGCAGATTTTCAAAAGCCCTTTTATCTAACTGCCGACACCGACAACTGCTTTCTACTGCGCTTTACCTTTTGCCTGTCTGGTACGTTCAACCTCCACTTTGAGCCTGCCAACGAAGACATTTTGATCAAAGCGGGTCACTGTTATCTGGGAGCATTGAACGGTGAAATTGCCCTGGCCTCAGAATTTATGCCTCTGCAAAAGCTGATTCTGGTGCGGGTGGACATTGACCCACTGCTATTTAAGTTTTTTATTGGTGACCGCTTTAATGCATTGCCAGCTGATCTTAGACAAATTTTAGTCAGCCACGGATCGGGCTGCTGCTGGCACAGTGGTCACATTTCTCCAGCCGTCAATGTAATTCTGCATCAGCTGCTGAACTGTCCTTATCAAGACACCATTAGACAGCTCTATCTAGAAGGCAAAGTACTGGAGCTAATGGCCTTACAGGCTAACCAGTTCACTAAAGCAACAAAACTAGTGTCCCTGGCACGTCGGCTAAAACCTGACGACATTGAACGCATTCACCATGCCAAACATATTCTGGTCAATAACTTGATTAATCCCCCATTCCTGACCGAGCTAGCCAGGCAGGTAAGCATCAATGACTTCAAGCTTAAGCAGGGCTTCCGCCAGGTCTTTGGCACAACGGTGTTCGGCTATCTCCACCAGCATCGTATGGAGCAGGCTCTATTAATGTTGCGGTCTACTGAAATGACCGTCACGCAGGTAGCCCAGTCAATTGGCTATGCGAATCCCAGTCAGTTTTCTGCGGCATTTAAGAAGAAATTTGGTGTGCTGCCGAAGACCATGAAGGCGCAGGGGATGTGAGGCATTCTTAGAAAGATCCGCCTGCAGGGGAAAAAGATCCGGCTGGGAGTTGAAGCAAAACTGCCATATTGCGTACTGTTCTCAATTACTGGGTATCGTGCTGAGGCGTTGAGACATGCAGACATATTGGCTTTATCAATGGAGCTGGGGGCTGGCAATATTAGTAATGGCTCCTGCTGCATGGGCTGAAACTGAGCTTGCAGAAATTGAGATTTATTCTGTTCCTATTGAAAACGTAAGTCAGACGCCTACAGATCAAGAAATATCCAAAGACGATAATACTGAGTCAGAATCTGTTGAAGAAGATGAGGGCATCTTGCGAATTGTGGTGACTGCAGAGAAGAGACCGGACGATCTACAAGATGTACCTGTAAGTCTTACGGTCTTGACTGAAAATGAACTAGAAGATAGTCAAATTCGTACCTTTCAGGAGATTGCTCGCAACACGCCTAATTTTTATTTCAATCCGGTCAATTCAGCGGGAAGCTATTTTAGCTTTTATAGCATTCGGGGCATCGGCAATGCCAACTTTATTAATCGCGATGCAGTGGGGTTTTATGTGGATGATGTTCCCTATGACTACGGCGGGTTTCTGGATTTTGACCTAACCGATCTGGCTCAGGTGGAAATCTTGCGTGGCCCTCAAAATACGCTCTATGGTCGCAGTAGTGCGGCAGGGGTGGTCAATGTTACTACCCGCCCGCCGTCAGAAGAGTTTGAAGTGCGAGCCATCGCAGGCTATGGCAATGAGAATACGCGAGATGTGCAGCTGTCTGTAAGTGATACGCTGATTCCAGACACGCTAGCATTTCGGCTATCGGGTTCCTACAGCGCCCATGATGGGTTTTATGAGAATACGTTTCTCGATGATGGCTCTGTGGGAGAAGAGTCTTCTTTAAGCGGTCGCGCTCGGGTGGTATGGACACCATCGCCAGAATGGGATATTTCTCTAACAGCTACGGCCAGCGGTGATGATGACGGTACGCCTGTATTTGTTCCGTTTAACTCATCAACACCCTTTACCATCGACCATGATTTTGATGGGTTTTATGAATCTAACAGCAATGCTCAAGCTCTGCGGATAGCCTATAAAACACCCCAAATAGAGGTCACTTCTATCACCTCTCGGCGCTACTCTTTTCAGGATTCTCAGTTAGATGCCGATGCTACATCTACAGATTTGTTACGACGGTTAGCTAGCTTTAACGCTACGGTTTGGAGCCAGGAGCTGCGAGTGCAGTCGCCCACAACAGAAGAACCATTTGACTGGCTGTTGGGGAGCTATTATGAGTCGAATCAGTTTGATGCTGAGGGCACAGGGTTGGTGTTAAGTCAGCTTGCCGCCTCCCAGTTTGGGCTACCCTTGGCTGGCTTTAACCGCACTGACTATGAGCTGGATCGCGAAACCTACGCAGCCTTTGGTCAAGTCAAATATCAGCCGGTTGAGCCGTTAACTCTGACCGCTGGACTCCGCTATGAGGCGTCTACCAGCCGTTTAAATCGTCAGCGCACTTTTGAGATAGCTGACAGTCCGGTGGTGCTTCCCATA
>JBCDIX010000071.1:0-34768 GCA_038748405.1 Cyanobacteria bacterium P01_H01_bin.21
AAAAAATTTTTTTTTTTTTTATTTTTTAACCTTTTCCCCTTACTTTCGCCTAAACCAATATTACCAAATTTTTTTTTTTTTAATCCAAACCCTTTTTGGGGGGGGGGTGGGGTTTTTTCGCCCCCCACGAAGAGGAGGGTTTCAGGGAGGAAAGCCCTGAGCAGCCTCTATCGCTAATGGGCCAATATTCACAATTAATTTCAGGTATGGATTGGATGCGAAATCGGTTGCGTGGGGTCCCGCCGAGTTCCCCACACCCCCATGGCTAGGGCGTTCCGCCGCCCTAGAACCCGACGGAAAAACATCAGCGATATTCCTAATAGCATTTTTGAATATTTGGAGAGGTGGTTTAGAATTTTGCACGCGGCGACAAAATTCTAAAAGGAAAAGTTATCCAAGTTCATATTAGGGAAAATAGCCATAATCAAACTATGAGCTTAATTTTCCACAAGCCCTAAGTGGTCAGCATTGCCATTAACTAAACTCACCGGGCGACCTTCACAGTTTTGCCGAATAACCATTAAACAGCTGCACTACTCCCGTAATATTTTCATCACTATACCCCTGAGCGATCGCAGCTTGATAAACATCATAAACTGCCTGCGATGCCGGAGCTGAAGCCTTAACAGCTTGCGCCGTTTGCAGAACATAGCGAAAATCCTTGACCACTAGCTCAATTGGAAACATGGGCGCATGGTGATTATCCACCATTAGGCTACCTGCACCCTTGGCAGCTGGACTGACAACCGGTAATTCATCCAGGCAAGCCATGGCCTTTTCTGGAGATAGGCCGCACTGGGACAACATCCCAATCATCTCGGCTAAAGCGGCCACTTGAACCCCAAATAGGGCATTGACTGCCAGTTTCATCGCCATTCCCTGACCGGTTGTTCCCACATGGTGGATAGCAGCAGCACCTGCAGATAAAAGAACAGATTTAACCTGGTCTGCAGTTTCAGCGTTTCCGCCAACAAGGTAAACAAGTTTTCCGGCTTCGGCTTGGGGCCGCGAACCGACTACAGGTGCATCGAGAAACGCGGCACCCTGGCTCGTAATAGCGGCCGCCAATTGTTGGGTCCACTTTACGGATAAGGTACTAGACTCAATCGCAATCTTGTGGTTACTCAGCCCCAGCGCCGCCCCGTTTTCCGGGTCTAACCAGATGTTGCGGGAGCCGTCATCGTTTGTCACCATACTGATGACGATATCGGCTTGTTCGGCGGCGGCTTTGGGTGTGGCCGCATAGACGGCCCCCTGCTCGAGTAGGGGTTTAAGCTTGTCTGTCGTGCGGTTATACACAATTAGCTCGTGCTGAGTCTGCAAAAGATTTTGAGCCATGCGATAGCCCATCGCTCCCGTACCCAGTAATGCAACTTTTGTCATAATTGTTCTTCCAGAATGGGTGGTGGTTCGCTACGAACCATGGCCTCACTCTAGCTACTGCGCAGAATACAATAAAGACTAATCTACGAAAAACACTTTTGCGTTTTTTGCATGAATTGTGATTATCTCAGATAGGATGACCGCTAGCCCCTCTTCTTGCCGTTAATCAGTGCTGGACTTCAATAATGGATATATCGGTTTTGCAGCTTTTTGTTCAAGTAGTGAAGCAGAGAAGCTTTACCGCAGTGGCTCGCGATCGCGATCTTGATCCGTCTTCGGTTTCTCGGGCGATTGCTGGGTTAGAAGCTGAACTCGGTGTGCGATTGTTTCAACGCACTACCCGTCAGCTGTTTCCTACCGAGGCGGGGCAAACTTACTTTAATCGTATTGAGCCTCTGTTAGAAGAGATGCAGCAGGCTATTGATGCCACTATCGATATCTCTGAAAAACCTAAGGGTACTCTCCGTGTCACCGCATCTGTTGCGTTTGGTCACCATTGCATTGTGCCATTGTTGCCTGAATTTGCCAGTCGCTATCCTAATCTCACGGTCGATTTATGGCTGACTGATACAGTGGTCGATTTTTTAACGAATCAGATTGATGTCGCTGTGCGGCTTGGCATCTTGTCTGACTCTACTCTGATGGCGCAACGGCTGATTCCTACCCACTATGCCGTCTGTGGCAGCCCGGCCTATCTCCAGCGATCGGAGTCACTCCAACAACCAGCAGATTTAGCACACCATAATTGTTTGCTGTTTCCACTAACCGGCTTTCGATCGCGGTGGCTGTTTAAGAGTAAAGACGAACAGCTCACCGAGGTGTCTATTTCTGGACACACGATTATTTCCAGTGCAATTGCTCTGAAGCAATGTGCGATCTCAGGTATGGGATTAGCACTGCTGCCCAATTGGTTGGTGAACGAGGAGTTGTGCTCTGGAATCCTTATCAACGTGTTTCCAGAGCACAAGGTAACCGCAACAGATTTCAATACCGCCGCCTGGTTGGTTTATCCATCTCGGGCGTATGTCCCGCTCAAGGTTCGAGTCTTTATCGATTTCCTAAAACAGACTATTTCGACTAGCTCATCTACAGTATGACGCTCTCAAAACGCATTGCTGATCAAAATTTGACTAGCCCACCTTAAAGCCGTTGAGGAGCATGACCAATCATCCAAGGACGGCCACCTTTAGGGCTTTGAGCCGTGGGTGTTGTCGGTTCACTCTGACGCTTAACTAACCGGGGGGAATCACTCACCCGACTCAAACTGCCCGTACTGAGACTAATGTTAGGTGCTGTAAACACACGAGTTGCAATCACACCACAACTAGGGCAGGGCAGCGGTGTCGTCACCTCAGCCATTTTTCGCCACACATCAAACGGGCCACAGTCAGCACACTTATAATCGTAAAGCGGCATTAGTTTCTCTCCTTTGTAAGTTGTTTTGTCAAAGGTTATACTGATTAAGTTTTTGTCTGGCTTCTCATTTCAGGGAGAAGACTAAAATTCCCAGAATTGGGGAAACCCCATTACGCTAGTCAGGATAACAGAAGTACTTCCATCCAAAGGGGGCTTGAAAAGCTGTTAACTTCTTTATTAAAGAAGCCCCAAACACTCATATACCCCTAAACTGGCAAAATAGGCTGATCAAAAATCTCTGTCGGAATCGCCAACGTACAACAAGCATTGGGAATATCCACAATACCGCTCACCCGACCTTCTACAGGCGCGCAGCTCAACAACAAATAAGCCTGCTCACCCGTGAACCCAAACTTTTTGAGATATTCAATCGCATTCAAACAGGCGCGACGATAGGCAATATGCACGTCCATATAATACTGTTTGCCCGAATACTCATCGACAGAAATACCTTCAAACACCAGATATTCTGAATAGTGTGGCTCTACTGGACCTGGCTTAAAAATCGGGTTAACCATGCCATACTTGTCCATGCCGCCCTTGATGATGTCCACATGCAGGTCGATAAACCCAGACATCTCAATGGCACCACAGAACGAAATCTCTCCATCCCCTTGAGAGAAGTGAATATCCCCCATCGAGAGTTTGGCACCGTCAACATACACCGGAAAGTAGATGCGCGTTCCCCTGGAAAGATTTTTAATATCGCAGTTACCCCCATGTTCTCGGGGTGGCACTGTCCGGGCGGCTTCGGCCGCAATCCGATCAAAGTCTGAGGCAGGCACCTGACCTAAAATCGCATTGTTGGGGTTTGGCAAGGCGGCTAACACAGGCTTATCATCCGATAGCCCAGACCCATAGGTGCGCAAATCGGGCGCAGTGTTAACTAATTCTGTTTCTCGTTTATTCCACTGGGCCAACAGCTCGTGGGATGGCGCACAGCCAATTAACCCTGGGTGGGTAATGCCAGCAAATTTTACCCCTGGAATATGTCGCGATGAGGTATAAATTCCTTGAAAATCCCAGATGGCCTTAGCTGCTTCCGGATAATGGTCTGTTAGAAACCCGCCACCATTGTTTTTAGCAAAAATGCCGGTAAATCCCCATTCATCTCCCTGTAGCGCCCCAATATCCACCAAGTCCACCACCAGGATATCTCCTGGTTCTGCACCATTGACCCAAATGGGGCCACTGAGCACATGCACAACTGTCAGATCAACATCTCGAATATCGTCAGGGCTATCGTTATCCTTAATTTGACCATCGGTCCAGTCTTTGCACTCAATTCTAAAAACATCCCCCGGATTGACAGAAACAACGGCTGGAATGTCGGGATGCCAGCGATTGTGTCCAGGTAATTCCTGCTCTGACATGGGTTTTGTCAGATCTACCTTAAACAATGTTTGAGGCATATTGTTGACTCCCCTGATGTGAGGTGGGCTTAAATTGTTGTCTGATTAGCTGAAAGCCTAACTTCTCCTAATAATGTTCAATGTGTGGTGTTTTAATGGAGATGACGTGACGTAATTTGACCCTAGCTTTTCTGGTTTAGCTCGGTATGTAACATTGGCTACTAGATAAGGGATCGATCTATTACGTTTCTGATTCAAATATTGAGCTGTTTTAAGAGGTGTGTTGCAAATACATCAGGGCTGATCGAAACCAACATACTCTTTTAGCGTTTTGATATGAGCAAAGCAGCATTAGCCCAGTAATTGGAGCACAGCAAAATGACCGCGAGTGCGCCAATCATCAAATTTTGCGGCGGCTGTCTCGGCAATTGATTCATTAATTCCAATCAGCGCATCAGATTTGAGTACTCTTAATGCCAGGGATTTAAAGGGAACTCCACAAGTGGCAATTTCAACAGGGGTATCCATTGGCCATTGGCGATCTTGTACAAATCGACGATAGTTGAGATCACCTTTTGAAATAACACTAATTGAGTTACTCAGGATATTGCTAAGATTTTTATCTAACCCATTGAAATGTCTGGGTTCACCCCAATCTGCTTCAGCCTGAATGATCAGTCGATCGCAGCCAATAGCAGCTCTAAGTCGTTGTCCCATCAAGCCAACATTTTTAGAGAGATTCTCATCAACAAAACAATTAAGGGTTTCTTCTACATCAATGGAGAGAGCATCGGAAACGAACATCGGCCATGGTTTCACATGAATGATTATCCGAATATTATTGAATAATCTGAGTAGGGCATCGACCATGACTAGATCCCAACAGAGTTCATGCCCAGCATTATCAGCAATAATATGAATATCTCCTTGAATAGTAGGCTGTTCTAAACAGGATATAAACGCGTCACTGTCATCGAGCAACACACGATCATTCCATAGATTGGAATCACTTCGTGATGTGATTAGTTGACTGTAGTCTGCCTCATTGGCAAATAATGAACAACGAATGGTTGCCCTGAGTAAATCTGTGTCAGAGAGCTGTAAAATTTTTTCTAAACCAGCGTCAAGGGCTGGGATTGCTTCGGCTAGCGCCATTTGTCGAGTCGGCCAAAAGACATCAATGCCATTATCAAAATATCCAGCGATGGAATTTAGCCCATGATAGAAAAGAAATTCTAAATCGAGAAATGGTAGGTCGCTCCAGGTCAAGCCGGTTAAATGATCAAGATAGTTGTTCCAATATGTTGTGGGCCGAGCAAAGAGTATGGTATCGATGGAGCTGCTAGCAATAATAGCTTGAAGCATTGTTTGGGCGGTTTCGACCTGCTCTTTTAGCTGCGCTTCGATATTTGCCAAGATTTTTGGTAGACGACGGGTAATGGTATAGTCTACAAAACCTCTGCCGTGGGTACGTTTGATAGCGTTAGGATGATTATCAAATGCGTTCATAGACCAAGACTGACATAACGGGTATTTTTGTTAGTTTAGCGAGTCGTATGGAGACACGATGTAGGTTAGGTTATACTCCACTAACTCTCCAAAATCCACATTAACCCAACATTGCCGAGCTAATAGCGAGATAGGTTGCTCAGGACGTTCCCTCTTTACGGAAGTATCTGAGTCATCCTGTTTAGGGCTTGTTGGGGGTTCCCTCCCTGTTCGTGGGGCCTCAACGCCCCACACCGTAAAAGAGCAGGTATCTCATCGCTCCTCTACTAAATTTCTCCCTAAAAATTACCTAACTACGAATCGAACACTCATGTTTTTTTAATTTTCTGTGACGCGTCACAGAAAATTAAAACTCACCCCACCGACTACTTCCTCTTCACGCAATTTGGGATGCCGTTTATATTTTCATGAGGGTTGTAGGGCGGCATCCCGCCCTGCCCATTGGGGTTCGGGGCACTCGGAGGAGCCCCGAGCAACATCTCTAAACTCCTCTCCGACTACACCAAGCAAAAAATCCCTTCCCACCATTACCCACACCTCTAATCCACCACAAAACAACAACGGTGGGCCGTGCCCACCCTACAAAATTACAAAACAATAGCCATCCCATCTGCCCGTGGCTCCGACCCCGCCACCAGCACACCATTCTCCAACCGCAAAATCATCTGCCCCTTACCAAACATCCCTGGGTCCGCAACAACCTGCACATCATGGCCAAGATCGCTTAACCCCAACGCCACATGCCGTGGCACCGTCTGCTCCAAAAACACCCGATTACCCCGCTCAAACCGCCAACGCGGCGCATCCAACGCGGCCTGTGGATTGAGCCCTCGATCTACCAAATTTGAAACCACCTGCAAATGTCCCTGGGGTTGCATCGATGCCCCCATCACCCCAAACGGTCCTAACGCTTGGCCATCATGGCTCAAAAACCCAGGAATAATCGTATGAAATGGACGTTTACCAGGTGAGATCGCATTCGGATGCCCCTCATCCATCACAAATCCAGCCCCCCGATTTTGCAATGCAATCCCCGTCCCAGGAATCGCAATCCCACTGCCAAACCCCATAAAATTTGACTGAATAAACGACACCATCAGCTCATCATCCGCTGCCGCCAAATAAACCGTGCCCCCCTTGGGTAATCCCGGTTCAGCCAAGGGAATAGCGCGATCGCAAATCAGCCCCCGACGCTGAGCGGCATAGGTCTTATCCAACAACTCCGCCGTTGTTACATCCATGGTTCTCGGATCTGCTACATACCGATGGATATCCGCAAACGCCAGCTTCATAGCCTCAATCTGTTGGTGATAGTTGGCCACAGATTCCCGTGGCTCAGCTGCCAGGTCAAATCCCTCAACAATATTCAGAGCCATTAAGGCCGCAATCCCCTGACCATTAGGCGGCAGTTCCGAAACCGTCAGCCCTCGATAGATGGTCGAAATTGGCGTTACCCACTCTGCCTGATGACGTTGCAAATCGTTTAGCGAAAACACACCTCCTGTTGACTCTGAAAACGCAACAAATTTTTCCGCCAATTTGCCCCGATAGAAACTCTCCCCTTCTGTTGCAGCTAATTCTCGCAGTGTGGCAGCCTGATCTGGACAACGCCAGATCTCACCAGCACACGGTGCCTGATTATGTGGAAAAAATGTCTCCAGGAAATATTGATGCGCCTCACCCGTCAACGACAAATAATTCTTTGCTCGCTGCTGCCAACTACGAGCCGTCACTGGCGATACAGGAAACCCATCTTCTGCATGACGAATCGCCGGTTCAAATAACCGCTCAAACGGCAGTTTACCCCAGCGTCGCCACAGGGTTTGCCAGGCTGAGACAGCCCCTGGCACGGTGGTTGATAACCAGCCACGTAGGGGTAGATTTTCCATCTCTGACCACATCTCTGGTGAGAGTGCTTGGGGGCTTTTTCCCGATGCATTAAGACCATGGAGTTTGCCATCCCACACGAGTGCAAATGCATCCGATCCTAACCCGTTGGATGTAGGCTCAACGATAGTAAGGTCGATGGCCATTGCGATCGCAACATCCACGGCATTACCGCCTGCCAGCAAAATTTCTGCGCCCGTTGCGGCTGCTAGCGATTGGGAAGTCGCAACAGCCCCCCGTGCGCCCAACATGACAGACCGAGAGGATGCGTAGGGATAGGACGTAAGATCAAATGAAAGAGATACCATAATGCAAAACTATAAGCAGATGGGCCAATATTAGTAAGCTACAGCGGAATAGGCTTTGAGAATACATTTGTAAGAGCCATTAGAGGGTGAATTATGTCGGTTAGCGATCGTAACCAGATCCAAAAAATATTTGAGGAAACCTACCCCAAAAACGCCAGGTCTAAAGACCCTCAACGCTATGCTGCTATGTTTACCGAGGCCGCTGTACAGATGCCGCCCGGTGTGCCCGATCGCTATGGCAGAGCCGACATCGCCGCCGGATATGCAGAGCAGGTGGCTGACAAAGATCTAGACCCCACCCTCACCGCCGAAGAAATTCAAGTGATGGGTGACCATGGCTATGCGACCGGTCTTGCCATGGTCACCGTTCACCTCAGCGATGGCAGTCCACCACTACAGATCAAATTTCGCGGGCTGTGGTTAATGAAAAAAGAAGACGGCGAGTGGAAAATTGACCGGCAAATCTGGAACGAAAAACCCCGGTAGGCTGTTTAGCTAGCGTAAACCCCTTACACTAACAAAGTTACCGCCAGGCCGATTGTCCCCTTTATATGCAACGCTTTAACCTTCAAATTTTCCAACGCTTCTGGACTATTGCTAAAACCTACTGGTTCAGTGATGAAAAATGGAAGGCCCGAGGGCTGCTGCTGCTGATTGTTCTACTCCTGTTGGCCTATACCGGTCTCAGCGTTGTCCTTAATAACCAACGAGGGGAGCTGATCTCTGCTCTTTCTGCCAAAAATGAATCTCGCTTCTGGCAGACCGTAGTTATTTTTATCGGTGTTTTAGTGGTCTATGCGCCCCTGCTGGCGGGCTATAACTATCTGCGTGACCGTCTGGGTCTAGCCTGGCGACGCTGGCTGACCACAGATTTTGTTCAACGCTACTTTGCTGATAGGGCGTTTTATCGCATCAATCAGTTCAATCCAGATATTGATAATCCCGACCAGCGGATTGCTGAAGATGTTAAAAACTTTACCCAAGAATCCTTAACTCTGGCTCTGGTTCTCTCCGACTCAGTGCTAGAAATTATTGCCTTTAGTGGTGTTCTGTTGGGTATTTCTAAAGAGCTAGTGCTGTTTTTGATTGGCTATGCTGTTGTGGGTACCCTGGCCACGGTGGGTGTTTTTGGTCGGCCCCTGGTTCGGTTAAATTTTGAACAGCTAAAGCGAGAGGCCAACTTCCGCTTTAGTCTGGTGCGCGTTCGTGAGAATGCTGAGGCGATCGCGTTTTATCAGGGTGAAACCCAAGAAGCTGATCAGGTTAACAACCGATTTATGGCCGCTTTTGATAACTATAAACGGCTGCTGGGTTGGGAACTGGGGCTAAATGGTTTGACCAATGCCTACGAGTTTATTCCGTTTATTCTGCCAGCCCTGGTTGTTGCTCCTGGTATCTTTAGCGGTGATATTGAAGTGGGTAAAGTCAGCGAGGCTCAGGGGGCCTTTATTCGGGTATTTTTCTCTCTTAATTTGATTGTTGCGCGGTTCCAGTCGTTAACGGCCTTTGGTGCAGGCATTGATCGTCTATATGACTTTGCCACGTCCCTGGGGCATGTCGAAGCACCTGAGGAGACAAAAGAGAAAGCTGAGGAACAAGACGTATCTGAGCAGCCTGTGATTAGTCAGGAGATTGGCTCGGAGCTAACCCTACAGAATGTAACGCTACAAACGCCTAACTACCAGCGGACGCTGATTGAAGAGTTATCGCTACAGCTAGATACTCAAAGTTCTTTGTTGGTGGTAGGTCCAAGCGGCTGTGGTAAAAGTTCGCTAATGCGTGCGATCGCAGGTTTATGGAACTCTGGTACCGGCACTATTCAGCGTCCTGAGCTAGAAGATTTGTTATTTTTACCGCAAAAACCCTACATGGTTCTGGGCAATCTTCGTCAGCAGCTGCTCTATCCATATCCCGAAATTGAGCTAGATGAGACTCAGCTAAAAGAGGCACTCAAACAAGTAAATCTGCCTGATCTAGCCGAACGCTTTGGTGGCTTTGATGCTGAAGAAGAATGGAGCGATGTGTTATCTCTTGGCGAACAACAGCGGCTGAGCTTTGCCCGTGTATTGCTGCACCAGCCAACGTATACGATTTTAGATGAGGCCACCAGCGCCCTAGACCGTGAAAATGAAAAACAATTGTATAGTCACCTGGCTGCTACTCATACGGCTTATCTCAGTGTTGGTCATCGCAAGTCGTTAGAGGCGTACCATCAGTCAATGCTACGTCTGGCAGAAGACCATACTTGGCAGATAGAGCCGGTTAGCCCATAAAACCATTTCCCCATTAAAGAAATGCCATTTTGGCAGGTTTGCCAGATGGCTAATCGCTATACCTTGAATAGCCGCTCTGGCCGAGCGGTTAGCCATTAAGCAATGAGGATGGGGGCATGCTGCCAAATAATATCTTGGAAAAGGTCAAGGAGTTCTTGATCCGACTGGTTAAGGATTCTGCCTTTATTACCCGGCTCCAAACCGGTTCAGCAGACCAAGTTCAGTCTCTTCTGCAGGATGCAGGATACGATTTTTCTCAAGAAGACTTTGAATCTGCTACGCTTCAAATTCTGGATCTAAAGGAACAAAACCTGTTTCATGAACTCTCTGAGGCTGAATTAGTTGGCGCTGTTGGCGGATGGATGCGGCGCTATCCAAGACTACGACCAGGCAAACCGCCGATTGACCCAACTGGCCCTATCGTACAGCCGATGTACGGTGTGATTATTGAGCCGCCCGTATATGAACACCCCAAACCTAAACCCGAGCCACTTCCATTCCCAGACCCTCAACCGATGTATGGAGTTGTGATTGAACCGATTGATTCGATCGTACAGCCGATGTACGGAGTTGTTATTTCGTCTGATATTTGATGATTAACCATGGCTTACCAACGAACTAGCTATGCCGTCTGGGAAATCACCTTAAAGTGTAATTTAGCCTGCAGTCACTGTGGCTCACGAGCAGGGCACACCCGAGCCAAAGAACTCTCAACAGACGAGGCTCTGGACCTGGTGGCTCAAATTGCCGATGTGGGCATTAAAGAGGTTACCCTAATCGGTGGAGAAGCGTTTTTGCGACCGGACTGGTTAGAGATTGCAGCGGCGATTAATCAAGCTGGTATGCGCTGCACTATGACCACTGGTGGCTATGGCATTACTCTCAGCACGGCCAAAAAGATGAAACAGGCCGGCATTGCCACGGTTTCTGTTTCAATTGATGGGTTAGAGGCTACCCACGATCGCTTGCGGGGTCGAGTCGGGGCCTGGCAATATGCGTTTCAAACCATGGGGCATCTGCGAGAGGTGGGGATTCCCTTTGGGTGTAATACTCAAATTAATCGGTTATCTGCGCCAGAGCTGCCGTCTATTTATGAACGTATTCGAGATGCAGGGGCACGGGCATGGCAGATACAGCTGACGGTGCCCATGGGCAATGCGGCTGACAATGCGGAGATTCTTCTACAGCCCTATGAGCTGTTAGATGTATACCCGATGCTGGCTAAGATTGCCGTGCGATCGCAGCGCGAGGGGGTTCAAATACAGCCGGGCAACAACATTGGCTACTACGGTCCCTACGAGCGTTTGCTAAGGGGGCGTGGGCAAGAAAATGACTGGGCGTTCTGGCAAGGCTGCGCGGCGGGGCTCTCCACCCTGGGCATTGAAGCCGATGGTGCTATCAAGGGATGCCCTTCGCTACCAACGACCGCCTATACGGGGGGTAATATTCGCGATCGCAAGCTGCGCGATATTGTTGAGTCTACAGAAGAACTGCGCTTTAACCTCGGTGCAGGTACGCCTCAAGGAACAGCCCATCTATGGGGATTTTGCAAAACCTGTGAGTTTGCAGAACTTTGTCGCGGTGGCTGCACCTGGACAGCCCATGTATTTTTTGATCGTCGAGGCAACAATCCCTACTGTCACCATCGTGCCCTAACCCAAGAAAAGCAGGGCAAACGAGAGCGACTTTTCCTCAAACGCCAGGCCCACGGCCTACCCTTTGATAATGGCGAGTTTGAACTAATAGAAGAACCCATTGATGCCCCCTGGATTGAAGCAGACCCGCTTCACTTTACCGCTGAGCGTATTCGGTGGTCTGCCAGCTGGCAGGAAGAACAAACGTTGGTTGCATCGGTCACATCGTGAGGTAACTATGGATACCAGCCATTCTCTAAAGGATATCGATAATTCTGAAACACAAGTCATGGCAAATAAGGCAATCCCTCTCTTGCCTCGCTCTGCCTGGAATAATCAGCTAACAAAACTACGAATAACCTTGACTGTCAAGCAATTACTTGATCAACAAGAAAGAGGTTTGTAGACACAATTCTTTCTTGCCAACGGCCCTTATCCATCGCTGTCGACCTCTCGCATCATACGAGAGGTTTTCTTTTATCAACGCTCAACACAAGAAAATTTGCGATCGCTGATTTAGGGGATAAGCCGGTCTAGCACCGTTGATATTTGACGGTGTCTCACGAGCCACCCAAAGGATCAGCAATGCAAAAAATTACTATATGTCCCATTAAGTTCAAATGCCAAATTGGCAACATACCTCTTGCTATGAAGAACAGAATAAGAGAATTATCGCCAAAACTGTTTTGCAGAATACCAACGCAATTAGTGTAGGACCAAGGGAAATATCATGGCAAACAAATGTTTGAAAATTGAGAATCTGGATAATTTAGAAGAACTCACAGCTGAGGAGCTTTTCTTTATTCAAGGTGGAGCGACTGTTGAAACAGCCAAATCCGTTGAGATTGAAACAGCTGGCTCTATGCGAATAAAACCAGAAGAACTAATCGCTTATCCACTGCCTCCCCACCCCGATCCAGTCCCCTTACCTCTGCCTGTTCCCTGCTATGGTGGTCGCTGGCCTTATCCAAAGCCCAACAAGATTCCGTGTGTGTGTAGTCCTTTCCCTACCAAAGATGGCAAATTACCTTGGTGTGCTGTTATTTTATAGCACAAAGGCTCTTAGAGACTTTCTGAGCATATCCAGAAAGTCTCTAAATATAAGAAAATCGGCATTGCTGATCCTTGGGATGGCTCGTAAGAGGCCGTTCAGTAATAACGGCTCTAGACCGATGCATCCCTTAAATCAGCAATCGAAGAAAATCATTTATCTTTCAGTATCACTGAGGGTTAACAATCCAGAACTATAACACTGGCCATCTTTGGAAAATCAGTCATGACTAATCATATAATTTCTGAACGGCAGGCCAATAAAGATTTTGACTTAGATCAAGAGATAAAATTCAATAGTGAAACGTTTCAACAAACAGCTGCTGCAGATTTTTTTCCTCGATTAGCCTGTCAGATTAATCTCTATAGTGATCGGCTAATTCTCTCTCAGTATGGTCAAGAATTTGCTTTTCCAATTGATGAGCCATCAGGGAAAGGGTTGTACAAACTGTTCTTGTTGATGAACGGCACCCGAAGCTTGCGAGAACTTCAGCAACTATGCTCGCCTGAGAATCCTACAGCCATCACTAAACTATTGTGTAGCTTAGACGATCAGGGATTATTGGATAACGCTGCGCCTGTAAAAACCTATTCAGGTAGCGACACTCTACAAGAGTTAGAAGCGTTAACCCAACAATTACTAAATCACAAATTATTTGGACATAGCCCTACAGATATCCCATTATGGCAGTTGCTTCAGTTAGCGACACCCGAAATACCAGATAAGGTTATCTACGGCTTTATATTAGAACATTATCATTTGTTTTCCCACACAAGCTATTTTCAGTCTCCTACCCTGGGTTTTCAAGGCTCTGCCAAAATACGACATCTACTTAACGAACTTTATATTCAAACCTATGGGTACGAAGAGCTTATGGTGGCAGCACTGAATGGAATAGGAGTTGCTGCTGAAGATTTACCCTATATCTTGCCACTTCCAGAAACAATGTCAATTTACAATGGACTAGCTTTTTGGGCAAACTTTGAACCACTGTTTTTCCTGAGTATTCTAGGCTCTTTATTCGATGGGATACTGAGCTGTTTCGAACGTTATTTTGTTGCAATTGAGAAGCGTGGACAAACAGATGGTTTTATTGAGCCCATCAGGCAATTAATCGAATCTCAACAAACGTATGAGCAACTTAATTTAACTCGGGAAATTTTTCAAGAAATTCCTCATATCGATCCAGAAGTAGCACAGCGATTTAAGGCACAAATCCACCTGTTTGTGGAAATGTATCTTAATTTTTATAAGGCTATTGGTCACTACTACATGGATGCGCCTGATTTGTTACGACGGATAGCCGTCAATTAATAAACAGAGGATAGATGAGATGCCAACAGCACAAATCCTGGAAGACAAACAACTGTTATTCAAAGAGCAGGTACTCTTTAAGTTTAAGGATACAAGAATTGAAATTCGTTATCGTGACCAAGGGTGTGCCATCGCGATTCCGGCAGACAATCAGCAAGAAACCCTTCAACTCTTAAGGCTTCTACAGCTTGGCAGCTTATCGTTAGATCAACTAATGCAAGCTTGTCCAGGCATTCAAGACCAGATCCCAGAGCTACTGAATGAGTTTGGCCAGCGAGGATTTTTAGCTAACATCCAAGATCTATCCAATGTATCTGGGGTTACCGGACGCCAGTTTTACCGAGAACTTTTTCGATTTCTAAAACAGCTTAAGCAACAATTTCCGCCATCGCCTTTGTCACAGCAGCTGGCGAGTGGCACACTATTAAAAAATCAGTTAATTGGTTATGCCTTAGAATCTTACCATGTGACCCATCTCTGTCCCAGGCTATTGGCACCGGCCTTAGCTCACTATGAATCAATAACAACTCAGAGGCTACTTCAAGATTTTTTCGTCTCTGAGTTACATCACGACCATTTACTCAAAAAGTCGCTGAAAAGTATTGGCATTGAGTCAGAACAGCTGCAACAGATGCAGCCTCTGCCCACGACTTTTACAGTGTGTGCCACCCTGGGGGTATTTGCTAGACAGCATCCTCTCAGCTTTAAGTCTGCTCTAATGCTATTTGAAGAGGATGATAAGATTTTTCTTGAGTTGTTTGAACAACATTGTCAAACATTGACTATGCCGTCTGATTTTCATCGACCTATTTTGCTTCATTCTCACATTAATGAGGAAGGTGCCCATGATCAGATTACGGCAGATCTACTGGTAGATATTCCGTATGTTTCCCCAGAAGCACAGCTCTTGGTTAAGAAAAATATGACACTTCTAGTAGAAGCTATGGTTCTACGGACCTATGAAATTCTGGATTACTATGGCAAACCTGATAGTGTGATCCCTCGTTGTTTTATAGCTGCTGAGGAGATCTTGGGTAATTGAACAATTCTCCTTACAGACCTTGAAAGGTTATTAGGCAAAGAGCACATCGGCGCTGCCCAGCTCAGCCACAGTTATCCCTGAAAATAATACTTGTCCCCCTGCTTTAGATGTAAACTGAGCACCTGATGATGTATCTGTTATGGTTTGGAAAAATCTGCGTTTAGCAGCCGCACTGCCCACTCCTTGCACCAGGATTTTATCAATACCAGCCTCAAAATCGAGAATTATATCCACTTCGCCCGCTTTTAACTTATTAAAGACAAATCTGTCGGCATCAGCACCGCCTGCTAGCAAATCATTACCTAAGCCGCCCCGGATAATGTCAGCATCAGCGCCACCATGGAGTTTATCGTCTCCAGCATCGCCCCACAGCCTATCCTTACCCAAACCACCCTCAAGAATATCGTCCCCCGAATATCCATAAATGCGGTCATTCCCTAGACTGCCATACATCCTATCTTTACGGTTGGTGCCATGAAGCTTGTCTCTTCGAATTGTGCCATAGACAACCCCTTGTCCCAAGTTGCCGATTAGGGTATCACCGGCAAATTTGGTGTCACTTTCAGTCAGCTGTACAATGGTGACCCGAGAAACATTCCGCTTGAAGGTCTTTTCATAGGTACCACTAAATTCAGCCGAGATAAAATCCTCACCATTGTCACCTCCCACATCTCTCACTAGATTCCTTTCTATATTGGAAAGACTGGTCCGAATTCCGTTACTTTTTCCTTTTCTAATATTACCGATTTGTTTCGATGTAACTAGTCTCCCTCGAAAGCCAAAATAGTCTAAAACCTTAGCCCGCGGTCGGGAGGTGTCTAATACTAGAAAAGCTGTTTTTGCAGTGGCCCGATTATATTCAGCATCTGGATTTTCAATTTCTTTAGCTTCAAGATCGAGATAGGTAGAAAAATCAAATCCAAGGGTTTGCCGCTCACTCACATCAAACGTTACCACCACCTCTGTTTCACCAGAGCTACTGCCCGCATAGCCACCGTCAATGCCTTCCCCCGAGGCTTCACTAGCACCAAAAATCGTCGTAAAATTGGAATCACTAGAGAAAAATGAAAATGCATCGGCAATAGCAGTTGCAACTCCCCCTTTAACCAAAGCCTTTGTCTCAGAATTTGTCAGTGCATCAGTTGTTGTTAAACTATAATTAGAAAAAGCAACACCTTCAGATTCGGCTCTTACATAATTAGGAGTGTAGGAAACAGCTCCTGTAGGCTTCATAAAGAGTGTTGTCGATGTCATGTTAAAACCTTTTGTATAAGTAGTGGCTACTCTGGCAAGGTAGTAAATCTAGAACTCAATATTCGCCAAGCCAGAAGGTTACATGAGTATAGACAAGTAAAAGAAAGAAAATCTGCCATTTTGGCAGATTTTCAACCTGGGGGCACTCAGCTCAGTTTCCACAGCTCTGGTTCTTATGAACATGATCATAAGAACCATGAACCTAATTCATACAAATAGCAAGGAATCAAAATTAATTAGGCTCTAACTCTTGGGTGTACAGACATTGCCTACAACGTCTCTCCGGTAGCACTTTATAAGATCCTTAATCCTAAACACTTTTCAGTTCAGGGGTTAATCCTAATCTTGTCAAGATTTGTTGAATCTCATTTTTGTATATCGAATTCATAACAAGCACAACGTCTGGTTGATAGTCTTGCAAAAATTCTGGAGAGACGATTCTTTGCCCTGTTCCAGCTACATACATTCCTTGCTTACGTGGATTAATATCAACCACATAATCAATCTGGTTCTGAGTTTTGAGTATATTCAAAAAAGTTACACCTTTAGACCCTGCTCCCCATACGACAACACGTTGCCCTTGAACTAGATTCTTTTCAAGTTCATGCTGCCAGCCTGTCACCTTACTCCAAAATTTTGTTGCGAAGGCGTCAATGTCATAAGTGATTTTTTGGACTTCATCTGTTAATGAGTTAGTCGCAGCTTCTAATGAATTTCTGGGGGAAACTTCTATGCAAAGAAATTGCCCACGAAACTCTTCAGTTAAGTCATAAACATTAAATCCACTTTGCGAGAATGCGTAGGATAAAGAGACAGGTGTGAAATAACAGCAGTGTTCATAGATAATGTCCCATATTGCCATATTGTGAAAGGTATCTAGCCCATTAGGTACTTCAAAAAAAATGGTTGTGTTGGTGCGATTACCAATGGCCTGCTTGAGGGTAGTTAATAGGGTCGTTGGATGCTGGATATGCTCAAGGGTATGTCGGCAGACAATAAAGTCACCTTGATAGTTTGCATATTTCTCTGAGTAAAAGTCTTGGATAAATCGAACGCGATCGCTTGATTTTTTGTGTTCTGGCAAGGGGACATAGGTTGGGTCAAAACCAACTCCGCGATTGTCCCCCATCTCACAGAGAGAAATAAGGAAATCGCCTTTGCCACAGCCAATTTCAATAATATTTTTGTGATGTAAGTCGTGATTATTGATCAGCTTTAACATTAGCATTTTAGCATACGCTTGAAAACGAGGAGAAAAATCTAGCGAATTTTCATAAGACTCCGTATATTTCAAAAGCTCTGGGTTGAATTCACGATTACTGATGAACCCACAGTGATGACAAAAAGAAAGGCGAATATTCCCTTTAGCACAGTCGATAGCTGCTTGACGATCTGGCCAAAGTACATTGCAAAAGATTGGAACGTCTAACATTTCAAAAAAAATGTTCCAATCTGAAGTGCTACATACAGGACATAGGCTATTCCCATGACCTGGCATATGATTTTCAGAGTCACATGTTTCTTTTTCAGATTTATACTTTGTTGATAACCTATTCATTGTTTAGTTAGATAAAAAGTTGACATGATTGTTGTCATAGCTCACACAGACCACTTGCTAAGCAGTCTTTAAGTCGGCTTGTTGGGCAATTGTTTTACCAATCTCTAGGGAAGATGTGGCGGCTGGGGAAGGGGCATTACACACATGCAGTGCATTCCGTTCTCGGACAATGAGAAAATCATCCACAAGTCTGCCATCATTTCTTAGAGCTTGAGCCCGTACCCCTGCTTCGGTGGAAATTACATCGCTAGCCTGAATCTCAGGAATCAATTGCTGTAAGTTTTGTACAAAGGCCGCCTTACTAAAGGAACGAATCATTTCCTGGATTCCTTCATCAGCATGCTTTACAGCTAATTTCCAAAATCCTGGATAGGTCATTACTTCAGTAAAATCTTGCCAGTCAAAATCGGTTTTCTTGTAGCCCTCTCGCTTAAAACTAAGAACGGCGTTAGGACCCGCATGGACGCTGCCATCAATCATTCGGGTGAAGTGAACCCCCAGAAACGGAAAGTTGGGATTGGGGACTGGATAAATTAGCCCTTTAACGAGGTGACGCTTTTCAGGGGTTAGTTCATAGTATTCTCCTCGGAAGGGCACAATCTTTGCCTCCGGATTTACACCAGCGAGCTTAGCAATGCGATCGCAATATAGTCCTGCACAATTAATCACAAAGCGGGCCTTGAAGCTCCCGTGGTTCGTTTCTAAAATTTGAACATTATCGCTATGGAGAATCTGTTGAACTTTTGTATTGAGTCGCAACTCTCCCTGTTGTGCCCTAATCAGCTCCACATATTTTTGGCAAACGTGTTTGTAATCTACAATTCCAGTGGAATACACACGAATCCCGGCCAGGCAATTGACATGGGGTTCAATCTCTTGCACTTCCTGGCGGCTAAGCTTAGCCAGCTTCAGACCGTTTTCTAGACCCTGGTGATACAGCTTGTCCAGCTGTGGCAATTCGTCTGGTTTGGTGGCAACGATGACTTTGCCACAGACTTTGTGGTCAATGCCATAGGTCCGACAAAATTCCACCATGGAGCGATTGCCGTTGCGGCAAAATGTTGCCTTTAAGCTACCGGGTTTATAGTAAATCCCTGAGTGAATCACACCGCTGTTATGACCGGTTTGATGGTGGCCCCAATGGCTTTCTTTTTCTAAGACTAAAATATTGACTTCTGGATATCGTTGGCCCAGCTGCATAGCAGTCGCCAGACCAATAATACCTCCACCAATAACAACAAAGTCATACATAGCTCATTACCTGATCCCAGAAATTTACTGATGTATTGACTAAATCATACCGACATCACTTGAGTAACAACGCCCAGGGAATCAAGACTATGCTGAATCTCATTAAGATAGATAGGGTTCATCACAATCACGTGATCTGGCTGATAGTCTTTGAGAAAGTCTGGTGCCATAATTTCTTTGCCAACACCCGGTATAAATTTACCGTGACGATGGGGATTAATATCAACAACATATTGAATTAGATCAACGGTATCAAGGGTGGTGAGAAATGAAACACACTTGGAGCCTGAACCCCACACCACTACTCGTTTGCCGCTGGCCTGAAATTGCTCTAAGGTTTGCTTCCAATGGGCCAATTTTTGCTGAATTTCAGTAGTAAACACTTGAACAGTCTGAACTAGCTGTTCTGGAGTTTCTTCTAGTGGATGGATCTGTTCAGATATACCAGGCTTAGCCTCAATAAGTAAATATTGATCTCCATAGGCTCGGTAAAGCTCAATAATATCAAATCCACAAGATCGAAATAAGCGCGCTAGAGAACCAGGGGTAAAGTAGGAGCAGTGTTCGTAGTAGATATCTTCAAACGCTAGATCTTGCAGAACACGAATGGTGTCAGGAACTTCGAAAAAAACAATGGTATCTTGGTGATCGCCAATTGAGTTTCGTACGGTTTTAAGAAACTCAGCCGTGGGTTGAATATGCTCTAGCGTATGACGACAGCAAATAAACTCTCCCACATACTGGGCATGCTTTTCGGAATAGTAATCCTGAATAAAAGTGACCCGACTCGCAGCTTTGTTTTGGACTCGTCCCGGTAAAACACTGGGGTCAATTCCTACACCACGATTACCCCCCAACTCACAAAGTAACAGAAGGAAATCTCCTTTACTACAGCCAATCTCGACAATATCTTTATTACGCAAATCGTATTTATCAATGAGGCGGTTCGCTAAGTCAAGGGCAAACTGATTAAAGGTGGGTGAAAAGCTTTGCTGGTCTTCATAATTAGGTGCGTAGGCCGACCATTTTGAGTCAAAGGCAACATTTGTAATAAAGCCACATTGAGCACAAACACCCAAAATGACATCACCCTGAGGAAAGTTAAGGGCATCGTCCTGAGTTGGCAACATCAAACAGCTATGCACAGGCACCTGGCGAACGTTGTAAAAGAGCCATAATCCTTGATGGCCACAGTTCGGACATGTACACTCGGATGGGGTAATTGAGTCTTCCAGAGATATATTTTGAGGGATGGATAGTTCTAACGTGTTCATTCCCTTTTCCTTTTTATAATTTGAACAAATTCAGGTTTAATCTCTTCTGGGTTTAGGTCATTCGCTAGATTCTGTTGGAGTTGCGATCGCATGTCCAATATGCCACCCAGGCACATCATAAGCCTCTTCAATATGAACGATCTGATACCCTAATTCTCTAACATAGGTATCTAATTCTTTCTGCTTTTGTTGAAAGACCGCTAACTGACTCGCATCAACCTCATATAGGAGAATAGGCTTAAACATCCGGATGGTGTCTAACATCCCCTGAATGACCTGTAATTCTGCCCCTTCCACATCTATTTTGACAAGACTGGGAGGTTTTACCTTTTTTCTATTGACCCAATCATCAATAGAAATTAAATCAACCTGTACCAAGCCAGTCATATCTGGAGGCATACCAACGGTTGAAAGTGTTGCTCCTCCAGAATGCTGGGCCAATAGCAAATTCCCCTTACCACTATTTTTGGAAACGGCTTTCTCAAACACTTTAATGTGTGAAAATTGATTTAGCTCACCATTACGACGAATTCTGGTCGCATTTTGCGATACGGGTTCAAATGCATACACGTGACCCGATTTTTCAACTAATCGGGCTGCAAGAGTACTAAAGAAACCAATATTGGCACCAATGTCATAAAAGACATCTCCTGGCTTGAGGTACTGAGCTAAAATCTTTTGAATCGGTAGCTCATAGGTTCCTTGAGCAAAGGTGGGATTAGATTTATCTGGATGAAACTGAAGCCCTGCACCCACACCTTGGGGAATAGTTACGACTCCAGGCTGTTTTTTCTTTTGTTTTGGCTGCCGTTTAATATCTGGCTTATCTGCCACCTGATTTAACCATTGAACAACTTCAGCCGCAGCTCCTAAGGTGAATCCAAAAAATGATTTTATAATCATGACATTTTCATCCCTTTAAGTTACGAGTCCCACTTTTGCTACGAAATTTCTAAATATACTACCGGTATCATTTCCCCACTCCCAATTGGCAACAATACCAACCCGATTGATGGATAATCTTGGGGTATTGGGATATACATCTGTCAATGCCCGAGAGAGAACGGGCTCATCATTGACAAAAACCATAAAGTTTATCCCATCAAATACCGTTCTCAATTGATGAGGCTTGCCCCAAAAAACTCTATCTGCCACATTGGTCCATACGGCATCATAGAGTTCCTCATAGCCATTTAGGTAGAAAAATGAAGAGACAGAAGCCCCATCATAGACATCATCGAGCCAATTACTGACGGTTATATAGTTATTCTCATCCTGCCAAAAGATTAAGCCACCACGACATCTTTCTCTCTGATACCGTCGATGGCCAGGGGGAACAATCTCTACTTGTAAATCAGCAAAATGATGGTTGTCCCAGGCAAAAGTCAATGCTGTGCGTCCTGGATTGGGACGTTGGCGGCTGGCTTGTACCTGCACCGCAGAATCTCCAGTCAATATTATCTCACCCCTGCCAAGGGTCCTTTGCCAGGTCCGATGCCCAACAGGCGTGACTCTACCAGCTAAATTTTGAGCCAATCCTGAAAAATCATCCGCAACCGCGATGTGAGTACCCTCAACCTGCCAGGGTTGTCCCACATTCAGGGTTGACGGAATTGGTACACTGCGAGCATGGGCCTCAAATGCCCGTAGATATTGCTGAGGATTGGCCTCTGCAGCCATCAACCCAACACCTGTAGCGTTGCCTAATCGAGTATCGGTAAATACCTTGTTAAATATTAATTGACCATCCAAATACAAACTAAAGGCATCACCATCATCTGAGATCTGTAAAGTGTGTAGAGTATTTGGTTGGAGATGCCACAGCTCACTGATGGCCAACACCTCATCATGGCCATCGACACAGATACAAAGCTTACATTTTCTGTTGTCTATGAGCAACATCCAATAGTTATCTAGGTTGTTCACTCGCCATGCCAGACCCACACCCGTAATGGGTGTTGATGTTTCAATCAGGACATGAATTAGACCAGAGGGTTCATTGGGATCTAGCACAGTTAGGCTATCCGATGCCAGGGCGTTAGCCCCCTTAGCAGTTAACTCAAATTGGCCATTGTAGTCAACCCAGTCTCCTCCTACTTCAGCAGACCTATGACTGAGCCGCCCTGTGCCGCATAATTTATCAGCAACATGAGCCGTGCCATACCATGTTGCTAACGTTGGTATGTGTGCAACCTGAGCACCATATACGCGAGTATCTACTCGAAATCCAATTTGCCCTAAGACACTCTGGTAAATTGCAGCATAAACCTCAGCATCTTGATTAAAAGGATCAATCGCAATCGGGCGCATATTGGGATAACCAACAAAGCCCTTTGCATTTGGCACAGAGGCAACATAGTAGACAGCCCCCTGCTGACGTAAAACAATAACATAGTAGGTCTGCAGGTTTTGCAGACCCTGAAACGCAGACATTAATTGGGTTCCGACTCTGGTTAGAAGCTCCCCATTATTAAATCCAGTGGCATGAACAATAAACCCATTGCCTTCTGTTTTAGGATCTAAGGGAACTTCCCTCGGAAACCAGCCAATGGCTAAGTTCTCATTTAGCTTTGGCACAGCAAAGTAGTTTGAAAATTCAGGAGCACTCCGGATCCACCACCATAAACGACGAATAAATCTCTTTTTTTGGGGTCTTTTTAGCCATTGTTTCAATCGTTGAATGGGTGGGTCTGTTTCGCTGCCGATCCACCAGCGCTGTAAACGACGTTTCAGTGGCTCAATCCGCTCCGCTTGAGATGTGTTATGTCCGTTGGATAAGAGAACGGCAAAGGCCAATCCATCTGTTCGTTGGTAAGGTCCATAGGCAATTCCCTGTCGGCCCCATCCAGGGGTTAATAGGGGTTGAAATCTCAGCGCGTCGTTATCAATCGCAATTTGATGTTCAAGGTCACATCCTCGGCGTAACGTACTACTGGTACTCAGACTCCCAATGGTCTTACCTGCAGGTTTTGCATCTGCATAGAGATCAGTGCAGATGGGAGGCTGTGGATGGTTTTGTTGTGTCTGCTTTGGTGCTTGAAGCTTGCGATCGCGTGTTAACATAACTGCCCCTAATTCAAACGATAGCGGTAGAAAAACTCATAATTTTGGAAAAAACATTGCAAAAACTCTCCCTGGGCAATATCTCCAAGCGTCGACCAGCTAGAGTCTGGAATCAGACGAGTCATCTGAGATCGATGTTGTTCCAAGGCTAAACGTTTCAAATCTAGGACATCCTGGATATCAACAGCGTGTCGGAAATATTTAAGCCAATTTAGTCCGGTGCTCAAGTTGTGACCTAAGGTCGACGGTTCCTGCCTGGCCGCAAAATTTGTCCAAGGCCAGTTACACCAAAACCACACAGGATATTCATAAACGGTGGTCCTAAGACCATATTCTTTCAGAGCAGACAAAACAATATGACATGTGGCATTGTGGTCCGGCACACCATCTTGACGATACGGAACAAACACCTCCTCCGGTAGCGTCGCCAGCAAAATTTCCTTGATCTTTTTGATTGTCATGTTTTGGTGGGAAGTCAAGGCACCATCGGTGATGTTGAGAAACATCACGTCTTTGCTCGCAACGCCTAGTTTCTCCACCGCCGCAAGGGCTTCATTTGACCGAATTTCCCTGAGATCCTTGGCGGACATAACATGGGAGTGCGATTGGCTACCATCCGTCATAAAGACAATTTTGACAGGTGCCCCCGCCTGGGTCTTTTTTAGAATGGTGCCGCCGCATCCTAATGTTTCATCATCTTGATGGGGAGAAAATACAATTGCAGACCGTTTCAACGAGTCTGGCTGAGCAAACTCACACCGTCGCTGCATTAATGCATGACAACTATGGCGTACTAAGGTATTGAAGTTGAGTTGTGCCATAGAGCTAACCCTGTCACAGTGTAGTTTCCGCTTCGCAGAGATGATGATATTGGTGCAGTAAATCACTCGCTACCTTGTCAAAGGTAAAATATTGCACCGCTCTTTGTTGTCCAGCCTGCCCCATGTGTTGTCTGCGTTCACGATCCGACAACAGTTCTACTATTGCTGCAGCTAATGCATCGCTGTCTCCTCGCTCAACCAGGAGCCCCGTCTCACCATGTTCAACCAGCTCTGGAATTGCACCTGCCCGAGTAGCGATTACTGGCAGTCCCAACGTCATCGCCTCCGCAATGGGCATACCAAAGGCTTCGTGGCAAATAGAGGGAAAAATAAAGAGATCGGCCTGTCGATAGAATTTTGGCAGTTCGGACGGTTGAACCAGTCCCGTAAGCGTGACAGGCTTTGTCCCATCCTCGCTCGCCATTTGATCAAACTTGAGCATCCACTGTCTTAGGTAGCTGTCCCAACGGTTATCCTTGTGGAATGATGACAGCGCTGAGACTTTCGGATCGTCACTGAGCCCTACCAAGTATTCCAATGGAATCACTCCTATCGCTCCAATCAGCGTTAGCTGTACAGTTGGCTCCTGTTCGATTACCTTATGGAAAGCTTCTAATAAAACATGTGCGCCTTTTTCTGGGCATACTCGACCGACAAAGAGTAATTGTTTAACAGCGGTCTCAGAAGAGGCTTGAGTGTTTCGATCATGGCTTCTAAAGTCAAGATAGCGATCGCTATCTACTCCATTATGAAGGGTTAAACAGCGTTCTTCTGACGCCGGGAATCGCTGTTTAACTTGGCGCGTAATGTATTGACTTGGCGTTGTGATTAAATCAACGTGGCGTAACCGCTTTTCCAAAACCTTTTGGTTAAGCTGATTGAGCCATTCACAATGCATATGCAAAACAATCTTTATCTCTGGTGCAAGCGCACGAATCACCGGAGCAAACTGAGAAAAATTATGAATATGGACTACATCATGGTGATGCTTTCTCAGCTCATTGCCAATTTGCAAGCTATACCCTAGATAGTAAAAACCAGATGCAAAACTAGGTTGGGTGGATGTATTAAATCCTGCAAAACGCTCAAGTTGTTTAAGAATTCCTCGATCCAGCTTAATGGGGATATATCGATAACAAACTCCATCATGAACGGTCTTTTGTCGTCTTTCACCAGGAGCATACACCGTGATTTCACAGATCTCTCCTAATCGCTTGACCAATTCATAAGTCAAAATCCCAATTGAGTCAGCAGGTTCTGGAAATACGGTCATCACCAACGGCTGACAAACAAAGGCGACCTTTAGTTTTTGATTTAGACCTTTGGATTGCTTAATCTGATCAATCTGACGCAACTTTTGATGCACCCGCGTCTCTAACATTGACGTATTTTGCTGAGGCAATGCCAAAATATTTTGATAGGCAGAGCTTGCCTCGGCAAGGTTTCCTTGCGTTTGGGAGGTTATCCCTAGCTGGTAGTGGGCCGCAGCCAGCTGTGGATTGAGGGCAATCGCCTGCCGATAATAATCCGCCGCTGTCGTTAGATCCCCTGCCCTATGACGATTAATACCCAAGTCGTAATTTAAATACGAAAAATGTGTTTTTTCTTCTTTAGAGAGCTTATTTTGACTGTAGAGCACATTGGCCAAGTTTACCTGGGCTTCAGGGAGGTGTGGCTGAAGTTGAAGTGCCTGCTGGTAGCAGCCAATGGCCTCGTCAACCTTACCCTGTAGTTGAAAAACATACCCCAGATTATTAAAGATTGGATAGGCATTAGGCTGTAATCCAATGGCCTTTTGGTAAGCGTCGATGGCTTCTTGTAAATGACCTTGTACTTGGTGAACATTCCCTAAGCTAAACCATGCCTTAAAGGATGAAGGCTTTATTTGAAGAATAGACTTCAGCAAACGTTCAGCATCGTGGTAGCGACCTTTCTGTTGAGCTACCATGCTGAGGCCATGTAAAGCATCTGTATTGCCCGGCTGAAGCCCAAGAATTTGCCGATATATCCGTTGGGCTGGTTCTAGATTGTTAGATTTCTGATAGTGAACCGCTCTTTGTAGAGCTTCAGCAACAGTAGACATATTATCTTTTTTTGTTTACTAATGGCTTTTGCTAATCATTGAAGACTCTGCCTATAAGATACCTTCGCGCATAGTCTTCAGCTCGGGTATGTTTTTACACAACGTGAGGCTCAGGAATAGGAATAATAAATTGCCCACCCCTTGCCTGATAAGTAGATTGTTGTTGCATAATCTCATCAGCGAAATTCCATGCCAGAATCAATACATAGTCCGGTTGATCCTCAAGCAATCTCTCCACTGGGAAGATGGGTAGATGATTCCCTCCCATATAGCGCCCATGCTTGACTGGGTTTAAATCCACGACATAGTCCAACAGTGCTTGGTCAATCCCTACATAACTCATCAGGGTTGTTGCCTTGGCTGCAGCACCATAGCCAACGATTTGCTTACCGTGCCGCTTTAGATCCCGGAGAATGTCTAACAGACCCTGTTTAACACTATTTACTCGAGCAGCAAAATCATGATAGTAGTCAATGCTGTCAACGCCACGCTGGCGCTCTAGCTGCAATAATTCAGTGACCGAATCATTAAAAGACTCATGGGTTTCGACAAAGAGTCGTAGGGACCCCCCGTGAATGGGCATACGCTTAACGCGATTTAGAAACAGCCCGTGACGTCGGAAGAGCCGATCCAGTGCGGTCACCGAGAAATAGCACAGATGCTGATGATAGATGGTGTCAAATTCACAGTGATCCACTAAATCAACAACATAAGGGACCTCAATGACAGCCATACCCGTTGATTTGAGTACCGTACGGATACCGTCTACAAATCCATTAAGGTCCGGTACATGGGCTAAGACATTATTTGCCAAAAATACATCTGCTCTTTTACCTTCATCTACTAACTGTTGTGCTAGCTGCTGGGTAAAAAAAGTGCATAAGGTCGGTATACTCGCATTATGGGCAGCCGCCACAGGCCCCTCAGCGGGGTCGATTCCTAATACTGAAATGCCCTGTTCGACAAAGTTCCTCAGCATATAGCCATCATTGCTAGCAGCCTCTATTACCAGACTTTCACTATCAAGCGACTTTGATTCAATGATCGCGAGGGCACTGTCTCGGAAGTGACGCAACAATGATGGTGATACCGACGAAAAGTAAGGATAATTCCGACAAAACAGAATTTCAGGAGATATACTTTTAGTAATTTGTAATAACCCGCTACTCGGGGAAAAGGCCAATTCCAATGGAGCTGTATACTCTGGCTGATTCAATTGTTCCTGAGTCAAAAGTGCATCAGCCAATGGAGTATTGCCAAAGGAAATCACCATTTCCAGGTCATGAGCCCCTCCTGAACGACAGGGCGGTAACTGATCGCGGGCTATTAGCTTAAGCATGGTATCTTATCTCTCAGAAAAAGCGTTTACAAACTAAATAATTAGGCAACAGCAAGGGTCGCAGTCTGTTTCCACCGTAGGTCATCATCCAGCAATCCCTCTTGCAGTAGTTTCTTGATATGGGCAATCCGCTTATATCGAGGCCCTTCAAAGTCCTCTAAGATTAGCCCAGTAGCCCTGTAAGCGTTGTAAAGCTCCTTTGCACCTTTGCGGGCATTCCACTGGGGCTGAAATTCCGGCAAAGTTTGTGCAAGCTTGCTACAGTCAACCCGGTAGCATCGCTTATCCGGACCAGCATCCGGCGCGTACTCAATCCGGCATCCTGGAACAGTGTGTTGAACAATTTCTGCAAGTTCCCGAATCTGATAGTTGTCTTCGTTACTGCCCACATTGAAAGCCTGATTATGGACTAATTCTCTTGGAGCATGGAGTACGGCGATAAAGGCTCGAGAAATATCCTCAATATGAACAACAGGACGCCAAGGCGTACCATCACTCTTGAGATAGACTCGCCCTGTGGTAAAAGCCCAGGCAACTAGATTATTAAGCACCAGATCAAATCTTAGTCGGGGAGAAACTCCATAGGCAGTTGCACTGCGCATAAAGGTAGGACTAAAGTCATCATCTGCCAGCGGGCTGACACCCTGTTCAACCTTGACCTTAGAGAGACCGTAGGGTGTCACCGGATTAAAAGGAGATTCTTCATCTAACCACTTTTCTCCACCCGCACCATAGTAACTGCAGGAAGATGAGAAAATAAATCGCTTGATCCCCACCTGCTTGGCCAGCTTTGCTAATCGAACGGATGCTAAGTAATTGATCTCATGGGTCAGTGCAGGATTTAAATCACCCAGGGGATCATTCGAGAGGCCGGCTAAATGCAGCACAGCATCAAACCCTTCAAGATCACAGCATTCAACATCTCGAACATCTTTTTTGATTTCCGGGATAGTAGGAACAGTATTTCCAAAGGTGCTACGCTTATACAGGTTGTTATCTAAACCAACAACCTCATGATTGGCGGACAAGAGCAGGGGTATCATGACCGTTCCGATGTACCCTTGATGCCCTGTAACTAATACTCGCATCTTTCTCTTCCTCCCAAATTTTCCATGGCGGATTACCACTGTCCCAAAGCTTTTGCAGGCGTCTTTTATCCCGCAGAGTATCCATACATTGCCAAAAACCATCGTAGCGATAGGCCATCAGTTGACCATCCGCTGCCAGCCCCTCTAAAGGTGCTTTTTCCCATTGGGTATCATCCCCCTCAATATAGTCAAACACATCAGGTTCAAGCACAAAGAATGCACCATTGATCCAACCTTCTTCGGTCTGGGGTTTCTCTGTAAACTCCACCACCTGATCTCCATCCAGAGTGGGTAGACCAAATCGCGATGGGGGCCGTACAACTGTCATGGTGGCTAATTTACCATGGCTCCGGTGAAATGCCAGTAAGTCGTGGAGATTCAAATTCGAGACACCATCTCCCCAGGTCAACATGAAGGTTTCATTGCCCATGTAGGGAATTAGCCGCTTGATACGACCACCTGTGTTGGTGAGGAGCCCTGTCTCAATTAGCTCAACATTCCAATCAGGTTTGTAGTCGCCCCCATGCATATCGACTCTGCCACTTCGTAGATTAACGGTTAGATTACTGTTGAGTGAACAGTAATCAACCATATATTTCTTAATGATTTCGGCTTTATAACCAAGAGCAATAACAAAATCTTGAAATCCATAATGGTAGTAATGTCGCATGATGTGCGAAAGAATGGGTTGTCCACCAATTTCCACCATGGGTTTTGGCTTACTTTCTGTTTCTTCGGCTAGACGAGTGCCTAGGCCACCAGCAAGAAGTCCAACCTTCATAATTCAATACTCCTAAACTTTGTTTTTCTAGGTTTTGGCTTGTGCATAGAGGCGGCAATGCGCCTCTCAACAACGGTCTTGATCTACCGATCTGCCATCAAACGCTCTGCAATATAGGCTCTCAAGGGTGCAACCCTGTCACTTGAGAGCCAGGTAAAAACTTGATCAATCCCTTCTGGAGAAAAATCAATTCGAAGGGCATCCTGAACCAGGCAAAATGCACTATCCAGTCTGCCGACGTGGACGGGTATCATGGCTCTATCTAAGCACCACTTATTGTGGTGCATGCGAGATTTCTTGGTAATTTCATCACGCACATCAGCAGGAAGATAACCTTCCGAAATTTCTATCGCACTCTGATGTCCACCCCCAGGAGAGCCACCGTCTTCTTTGTCTTCAATAATTAGACTTCTCGTCATACTATTTGAATGTTGACGGTAGTGAGTGAGAATGCCAGGCTCGTACCACCAGTCGTAGAATGATGCAACTCGCTTATAGAATTCCCAGTCACAAGCATAGAGAAAATCAAGACAATACCCGCCTAGTTTCTCATAAGCATCCCGTCGGATTACCATAGAAGGTGGGCCTAAGGAGCAAGAAACCCCAATCCTTTTAATCCAATCCTTAACCACACCCCGAAAATGTTTGAGGTTATGCTCTTGTCTAAAGATAACTTTGCGATCCTCATCGATATTTTCATAACCAGTAAAGGCTGCTCCAACAGAGTCAGGACAGGCTTCTAAACTGCTTTTTAAGCGGCTATAAAAACCAGGTAAAGCAATATCATCATGCTGCAGAAGATGGATCCACTGGCCTCGACAAAGAGAAACAAGGGTATTCCAATTGGGCTGTAAAGGAATCGTCTTTGGAAATCGATAGTAGCGAATAATGCCTTGCCCCAGAGCATTGACAATGTCAAAAAGCGGAGGGTCGCTGCCATTATCCAGAACAACAATTTCCATATCATCTCCGTTCCACTGAGCTAATACGCTAGCCAGACACTCAGGGAAATATTCTGGACGGTTCACAGCCGGAATTGCTACACTCCAAAATGGCCGGATACCGGTATCCGGCGGTACTGGCGGGATGGCAGGAAATAAATGCCCCCCCACTTCAACCGACTCAAATGTGATTGATGGGGGACCAAACCCTTGAAAATCAGGAGAGTCTCCCTGCCCTTGTTGCGGGTAATCGTGGTTTGCATAGAGCGGATTGAGCAAACTCACTGCCTTATGAAAAGCCTGCACCGCCTCATCAATGCGCTTTTGGATTTGGTAAGTTCGGCCCATCTCCATATAGACGGCAGCTTCTAAGGAGTTTCCTTCCTCATTGGGTTTCAACGTTCTGGCTTTCTCAAAACAAATCAATGCCTCATCGAATTCTCTTTGTTCGTTCCGTTGGGCGATTCCCAATTCTAAGTATGCCTCTGCTAGGTTTGGATCGAGAACAATAGCCTGTCGAAAATAGTCAATTGCAGCTTTTAGGTTTTCTGCCTTTTTCTGAATAATACCTAATTTGTAATTCAGCTTGGCATAGTGCATCCATTTATCATCTGGCAACTCCCCATTTAGATACAAAGCATTGGCAAGATGGACATCAATGTCTGGGGAGTTGGGTTGCAGGCTCAACGCTTGATGATAGTATTTGATGGCCTCGTCTAATTGACCATCTTGTTGCAAGACATAAGCCAGGTTGTTGTAAACTGGCACCAGATCAGAGCGAATTTCCAGAACCTTCTTATATGCTTTAATAGCATCATCTAGCCGACCTTTCCCTTGCCAGAGATTTCCTAGAGAAAACCAGGCGGAGAACAAATCAGGTTGAACCTTAATGGCTCGATCGAATAAATTCTCAGCTATTTCCAGTTGTCCACTCTTTTGAGCAAGAGTGGCCAGGCCTGCAAGTGCCCTGGGTTGATCTGCTTGCCTAGCTATTACTTGCTGGTAGATTGTCCGAGCCTCAGTGGTTTTCCTCAATGCTTGCAACTTGTCGGCACGGTCGAGAGCTGCCTTAATTTCTGAGCTACCCTCTGGAGCACTGGGTTCTCCAGATTTATTCACCAGCTTTAATAAAAAGTCTTCAAGACCCCTGACAGATTGCAAATCTCGATATAAACGGTGCTTGTTTTGAGCAACTTGAAGGGAGATAGTTTTGCGATATTGCGGATCTTTTCCTAACCGAGCTGCAATTTCAACATAGTCTTCCTTACTGGCAGCGATTGTCGCCTCAACCCCCATCATTTTGAGAATAGCGTAGCTGTGACGTCCCCGCATAAACTCTTCTGGCAGCGTTACAATGGGCAGATCAAATACCAGGGATTCCAGGGCAGAATTATGACCTGACCAACCAATACTGTCTAGAAAAACATCAGCCAGAGATGCGATACCAGCAAACTTTCTGGGATTCATACGCGGCACAAATCGACAAAATTCCTGATAATCTAAATTGAACTGACTAAATGCATCGTGTAAACGCCCTTTGAAAATATCCGTAACATGTTGGGTGCCATGTTTAATGAAAACAAATCTGGCTTCATCTAGCTGGCTGGCGATTTTTGGAAAGACATCATCGTGCTTAGGCAGATACTTAAAAAGAGACTGGCAGCACCAGAACATAACATCATCATCAGCCAGATCAATCTCCTGTCTAGATGCAGGGGCTGGATAATACTCTAGGGGAGAATAGTAAACGGAGAGATTGGGAAGGCGAATTAACGTCTCAGTATAGTGCTCCTTCGCATTCTCGGGCTCCATCAGCTCGCAACTTAAAAAATAATCGATCGTGGGTAGACCACTCGTCTCAGGGTGTCCGGCAGCAGCCAATTGAATCGGTGCAAGTCTCAAGCTACCTAGTTCTAGAGTAGTGGGATCCATGCCAAACTCAGAAAAGATCAGCAGGTGCAGCTTGTCATCAATAATCGTCTGGCACCATTGCTTGAGGTCTAACGGTCCCTGTACAAATTTTTTAAACGACTTCCTGGCCAACAATGTTTCTGGATCTTGTCGAGATCCGGTATGATAACCAAACAGCTCAAATTTGCCAGCATCTAGATTTTCAACCCAACCTTTAAGGGGGATTTTCCAAACCGAATGTTCTCGAAAGAATCCGGAGACAATCCCAAGCCGGATTTTCTCCTGGGAATGTATCTCAGGTAAATCAAGGGGCTGGCTCCATTGAGGATAGCGAGCAGCCATGAGGCGGCTCATAAGCTGACCAAAATCTTGCTGAAGCTGTCGATCGTTAAATCCCTGATAGGGAAGCAAATAGGGTTGAGAAATACCAACGACCGCTGCTGCCGTAGCTAATTCTTCTACCGATACATCACTATAATCTTGGATAAATTGCTCTAAATATCGTTGATAATTCTGGCGATTTTCAATAACTTCTTTGGAGTTTCGATAAATAATAGGTAGGTGACAAAAAATCCGAGAGAATTTTGCTTGCACACATTCAGGATCAATCTCTAAAACTTTTTCATATACGCTGGCAGCTTCCCCACAGTTAGCCTGCCTTTCTAGGGTATAGCCCAGATTGATATAGGCTTCTATTAAGTCTGGCCGAAGCTCGACGGCCTGTCGATATACGTCTGCAGCTTCATCATGCTTGCCTCGGTTTCTCAGGACAGTTCCCAAGCAATTGTAAATTACGGCATTATCAGGATTGAACGACAGAGCCTGCCGACAAGCGAGTTCTGCTTCGGCAAATCGGCCCCGTTCCTTAAGTGCAAGCCCCAAATTTGTATAGGCCCAAGCAGACTTTGGGTTAAGTTCGACCGCCTCTTGGAATGCATCCGCTGCTTCAATCAATTGATATTGCTTCATAAGAGCAATACCAAGGGAAGTGAGCAGGTTTGCTCTGGTATCTGGAATTAATTTATGGGTCAGCGCCTTTCGATACAGCTCAACCGCATCTTCCCACCGTTGCTGGTTAACTAACAGATTTCCCAATGTGCATAGAGCGCTGATGTAGTCTGGATGATCTGGATGATCTAGCTGGATTTTTAGAAGGTCTCTGTAGAGTTGCTCAGCGTTTTCACAATCGCCAGTTTTTTGGGCAAGAGCTACCTTTTGCTGAAGTTGCTGTACGGTCTGGAGCTGGCTCACCACTGAATCTCCTATCTTTCTTAAATCATCTCGAGTATTTAGAGATACACCCAAGCTCTAGAGGATGGATGAATCAGCATGCTCAGCCCACAGTTTTGCAATCGATAACTAAAACATGTGGTCGGATAAATGTATTTATCTCCTGAAAAGATAAGCTTTAGCAACTAATACCTGTTGCCAAAATGGCAGATTCATTCATTAAGGTTTATAACAGATTTAACAAGTGAATCGTTAGCTTCAGCATTGCCTGTCTAAGCTGCAGCTGGCAGTGACAAATCGTTTCTCTTTCAGAGAGTGTCATGTTGTTATGCCCCACTTTCTTTATGCCAGATTGGCAACATGCAGAAAATTGAATTATCTATATTGACACTCGACAGCTAATAAAGGCTGTTACTCAAATCATTCAATCTAAAACAAGGAGAAAGGGTGATGATCATTTCTGATCTGAACTACATGGAAACTGTTGCTACTGACGTTCAAGGCGCTGGTGGTGTTACCTTTAATAGCTACGTTGAAAAGGACGTCAACATTGATGTTGACGTTGATTTTGACATCGATAAGGATGTTGATGTTTTTGTCAATATCAAAGGCAACCTAGCTACTGCTGAAGCTTCCGCTGATGCTTTCGGTGACAACACTTTGGCTGAGACTGAAGCGTTCGCTCAAACTGGTGAATCCTTCTCTGAGGCATTCTCTTCCGCTACTGCTGCTACTTACTAATAGTGTTAGTAGCCAATATGTCATCTCTAGTGGTTTAAGCCTTAGAGTCTTAACTAGCATAAGGTTGACACGTCTAATTAAGCCGAAAGTTGTATAACTTTCGGCTTAATTAGATGGCTCCAGGCTATGTACAGGACAAAAACCTAGCAACCTCCTGAAAGTCTTTCTGCTGCTGGGGTTGAGCTAAATTTAGTAGGATATGTCTGAGATGGTCAAAGCCATAGCGAAAAATACTCTTGGCTAATCGACTGTGAGCTTTGATAG
>JBCDIX010000072.1:0-34747 GCA_038748405.1 Cyanobacteria bacterium P01_H01_bin.21
GAGTCAGACATCAGGGTGCATCTACCAGCTCAATGTCCACGCATTTACCCCTAACATCCGGATAGAACAGAAAATCAGCTGGCACTCACTGGGTTAGTCGGTTGAGTCGGGTTTAAAGATTAGGCAAAAAAAACCCCTAAGCCCAATTAGGGCCCAGGAGTCAGACATCAGGGTGCATCTACCAGCTCAATGTCCACGCATTTACCCCTAACATCCGGATAGAACAGAAAATCAGCTGGCACTCACTGGGTTAGTCAGTTGAGTCGGGTTCAAAAATTAGGCAAAAAAAACTCCTAAGCCCGATTAGGGCCCAGGAGTCAGACATCAGGGTGCATCTACCAGCTCAATGTCCACGCATTTACCCCTAACATCCGGATAAGACAGAAAAATCGCCTTAGCTTAAAATATTGCCCCTTTAGGCTAGAAGATCGCATCAAGAATTCAGAGAACCTGTAAAAAAGCAACACGACCAGAGATAATGCCATTAAACCTTTGACCTTACTCAGGATCTGTGAAGTATTTTTTCTTGTCCCACGGCTGGACAACCGACAGAGTATGGGAGTTTGGCGGCCTATGGAATGAAATTGCCTGGCAGCGCAAACCAATGATTAAAAAGCTAGGGCTTTACATTGAAGAAACAACTGAAAAACTGTGGCTGTATCAGGTCGAAGATGATGTACTCATGGTGGAAGTCCGACCTGAAGGGGATACCGACACCCCGATTGGCCAGGTTGTTCTTAAACGCCTTATGACGGCTGACCAGGTGATTGAAAAACTCTGTAGTAGCGGTACAGCGATCACCACTATTTCAGAGGTTTCAACTCCCCAGCAGATTAGGGCTCAAAGATAGCGTGCTAAAGCGTAGACCGTAAGTTACTGACCGCCCGTTGCAACGAAGCTAGCGCACGGTTGTACCCAAGTGCTGCGGTTACCCAGTTACCTTCCGCCTCAGTCAACTCTGACTGTGCTGTTAATACATCCAGCTGTGTTCCCACACCGGCATCCAATCGTAAATTCGCTAGCTCTAATGCTGTAGTAGCTTGAGTAATCGCTGTTCTAGCTGTTGTCACATTTTCTTCATTGGAGCGTAGTGTGAAGTAGGCTTCCTCTACTTCAAAGCGGACTTGATCTAGCTGTTCAGCAAAACGCTCTTCAGCAATATCAGCATTCGCCTCCTGCTGACGCGCTCTGGCACGGGCCGCACCGCCATCAAAAAGCACCATACTAAATTGGGCACCAAAGCGATATGTATCGGAAGAATCATCGAGTAAATCGCTCCAGCTGTATTCGGCAAATAAGCCAACCTGCGGCCCATTAGCAGCCCGCAAGGCCCGAGCCTGCTGGGTGCTGATTTCACGCTGGGCCAGCTGTTGTTCTAATTCCACACGACCTTGAAACGCAAGTAAAACGCTGTCTTCAAGGGTCAGTACCCAACGCTCATAGGTTTCTTCCCAATTGTCTGGTGCTGGTACAGGTGTTGCATTGAGATTGACCGTGGAAGGCACATTGAGTAAGCGTGCTAAATTACGTCGAGCAATTCGCTGCTGTGCCTGAGACTGAATCAGAGCCTGCTGAGCATTTGCTAACTGTACGTCGGCTCGGAGTACATCAAATCGAGTTCCTACACCTGCCTGACGACGCAGTTCATTGTCTCGCTGATTTTGCTGAGCTTCTTCAACAAATGCCTGATTAATACGTATTTGCTCGCCGCTTTCTTGCAAATCATAGTAAAGGTTAGCAGTCGCAAGTCGTAGTTCTTCACGACGGCGGTTGACCTCAAGCTCATTCAAGCGAACCTGTTCTTTGGCAGCCCGGACTGTCGCAATTCGCTGTCCTGAGGTGAACAAGTCATAGTTGACGCGCACCAGTGCGTTAAGCGTAGTATCAATGCCATCCTCACCCACTGTGCCCAAGACTGTTGATGTCTCATCCGTCTCCTGAGCAGTCAGATCGGCAGATGAAGTCACCGTTGGCGAAAAAGCAGCGCGAGCCTCCGATAAAGACGCCTCCGCTAGCTCTAGCTCTAGTAGTGCAGCCTGCAAATCTTGATTATTAAAATAGGCCAGCTCAATTGCTTCTTCAATAGAGATGGTCTGTTCTCCACCTTCTTGGATGAGCACCTCAGACTCTAGGGTAGGCACATTCAGAGGGTTAGGGTCAGACAATAGTTCGGTGGGTGGCAAATTGGTCTCATCCAACAGATCATCCTCTGCTGTAGAGTCAGCCTGTCCTGTATCTGGGATGATTTCACCAGCCGATGACGGTGACTCAGGAGCTTCATCTACCGGTGTTTCTGGTGTGTCTACAGTATTGTCAGTCTCCTCTTCTGGTTCTGCCTCTGGTGTTTCTGGCTCTGCCTGCTCATCAGATGTATTAGATTCATCGTCGGGCAGGTTGGGCAGCTGAGAGACCTGAGTCGGCTCGGCAGTTGCAACAGACGTAGCATCTGTTGCCGACCAACTTGAGAAGATGGGGGAAACTACGCTGTCTGAGCCAGCTAGGTTCTCAGACAATAGGGAAACATCAGCCAACGATAAGCTAGCTTCAGCTGGAGGGAGCTGGGTTGAGAGCTCATTGAGCGGGCTACTATCTGAATCATCGGTTAACACCTCAGCAAAAACTGGCAGAGGGAATAGAGACAGTATTCCTCCAAGCAGAGCTATTCGGGTTAAGAACGAGTGGTTGATGTATCCCATAGTTACGTCAATGTATAGCTAATAACTTCGTAGTAAATCTGCACACAAGCTAATCAATCAGGCTGCTTAGAAAGATAAACAGACTAGAGGCCGCCTCTCATATCATCAATGTCCGCTCCAACATCTGATATTTCAGAGCTGAAAACCGACAGCTATCAAAATTTGATGTGAGTCAGGGCGCACAAACAGCGTCTGTAGTGACGCAGGCTGTCAGCAACCCCTTAATATCATCCACAGGCCAGACCGGGCACTGAAGCTGATGCACAAGCTCGGACAGGGCCATGTCGTCAAGGAAATGCGTATCTTCAGGTGTGGCCTGCTGTCCCCGCTTCAACATTAGAGACGGTAGCAATACTCCATCACCTAAGTTACGACCTTTTAGTTTTCCTAAGACATCGTAACCCGTCAGCAGACCCGTAACAGTAATCTGTTGTCCCCAATATTCGCTGTTTATGGCTGCCATCGTCACTGTTAGGCCCTGTACCTGATTCAGCCGTTTCACAATGGGCTCAAACGCCTTTTCAACAGCATTTCCGACGACCCAAGTCAGATGCTTAGGAGAATCAATAGAAACAGGTAGTGACTGGGCAGCCTCTTCAAACTGTTTAAGAAATAGACGAATAGACCCGACACCATTGCCAATTTGAGGGTAGGTCTCATAGTGCGACTCAAGTGGTAGCTTCCGTCGAGCAATTAAAAACCATTCGTCAGCCAACCAAGCAAATGTTGAGCCATAGGCCGCCTTAAATTCCGCTTGCAGCTGAGTGACTTGATCGATGACCTGATTGGCTTTAGCTGTGTTTACAGGCACAAGCTCATCTTCATCCGGTCGAAAACGAGTTAATCCCACTGGAACAACGGCAGCTGATGCAACTGTAGGGGTCGTTCCTGCATGAAACGCGGCTAAATCACGTAGCGTTTGCTCTAGATGGACACCATCATTAATGCCAGGACAAACAACTACCTGAGCATGAATCTGTAGTCGATGCTCTCGGAACCATTTGAGCTGCTCTAAAATCAACCCAGCTCGAGAATTTTTGAGTAGACGCTGTCGTATCTCGGACTCAGTAGCATGGACTGAAATATAAAGCGGTGAGAGCCTGAGGCGAGCAATCCGGTCCCATTCTGCTGGAGGCAAATTGGTCAGGGTAAGGTAGCTACCGTACAAAAAGCTCAGACGATAATCATCATCTTTGAGGTAGAGCGTATCCCGCTTACCAGGGGGTTGCTGATCAATAAAGCAAAATGGACAGCGATTATTGCACTGGATAAGCCCGTCAAATAGGGCGCTTTCAAACTCTAGACCTAAATCCTCATCAAAGTCTTTTTCGATCTCAACTGTATGAATATCTCCTGATGCATCTAAAACTTCCAGGGTCAGATATTCATCCGAGCACAGAAATCTATAGTCAATCAAGTCACGGGGACATTCACCATTGATTGACACCAGACGGTCGCCGGATTCAAAGCCAATGTCCTCAGCGATAGAATCACTCAGCACACTGGTTATGACGGCCGGTTGGATAGACGCACTACGCATATACCATTGGCTTAGACAATTATCCCATCATACTTAGGGAACCTGCCTGTTGTGGTAGTACTTTCGGGCAAAAACGCTCAGTTGCGGCGATACTTACGGGCAAAAACGCTCTAAAGGTTTGGAATAGTATTGGTAGCAATGCCTGCCAGAATAGCGACACCAAAGGCCAGACGATACCAAACAAATACCCAGGTGCTATGGCGTCTTAGAAACTTAATTAGCCATGCGATCGCAAGATATGAGGAAATCACTGCTGCAATCAGCCCACCGACTAGAGGCATTAAGCTTGCATCGCCAACTGTTGCCATCTCATCCAATAGCCCTTTAAGTTCCACCAACCCAGACAGCAAAATAGCCGGTGTACCTAGCAAAAATGAGAATCGAGCGGCGGTGTCCCGTTCTAATCCCAAAAACAGTCCTGCGGTTAAAGTTGAGCCTGAGCGCGAAACTCCAGGCACTAGCGCCAGCGCCTGTCCTAGCCCCACACCGATACCATCCCAAAGGTCCAGCTTGTCAAAGTTGCGCTGACGAGAACCTACTTTCTCCGCGACGCCCAAAAGCAGCGCCATCACAATCGACGTAATCGCAATCGCCTGGCTACTGCGAATAACGGAGTTCTCATATTGTGTTTCAAAAAATATCTTGATTAATAATCCACAAAAAATAATAGGAATCGACCCTAAAATAATGCCGAGTCCTAACCGAAAGTCTGAAGACCGATAGCGTTTTGCGATCGCAGCTGTAACAGTGTTGCGCGTCACTGTGGTCAAATCATCCCAGAAGTACCACAAAATTGCAGCCAAACTACCAAGCTGAATCACAGCTGTAAACGCCACACCAGGATCACCCCAACCAAGCGCTACAGGCACAATTTTGACGTGAGCCGTACTGCTAATCGGCAAAAACTCCGTCAGTCCTTGCACAATGCCAATCACAATCGCTTGAAACAGATTAATTTGTGCTGCTTGGCTTATAGGCGTCTGGGCCAAAAGCTCAAATGATGGACAAACAGACATACATATAGTGCTCCAAAGCTCAAACTTCATAACTTGGGTCTAGTGCAGACCGCTCTTAAAGGACACGAACCATTGACGGCTGCATCCGGACTGCCTCAGCCAGCCTTTACTGATTTGGTATATCGGTGCGCAAACATACAGAGAAACAAAACCAAGACATCGTACACAAAGCGAAGCAAAAAAAGCACAAGCTTTACTAGCTGACCCCGTTATCCAAAAAAAAGTTGAAGTTTAGTTGAAAGATGCACGATCTCCGTTACGGTACAGCTGCAAGATAAATCAAACTAATAAACTAAAAACATCAATATTTACTTATTCCCAGTGCTAGGCACTACCCAACACATTTACATATAGCCACAGCGCAATAGTATCTAGGTCGCTAATCATGCATGCATAGTTCCTGCACGACCCAATCAACATGTTATGTTAAAAATAATTAACCTCTCTCAGAATTCAATTGAATTCATCAGGAAGTATTGCTGTCCGAAACTTCGCCTCAAACCCAAATCACTGAACACCTAGCTTTACGATCTGATGAACCTGCGTCTGATCGACTCACTGCATTCTTAGCAGCTGCATTTCTAGTTAGCGTGCCTGTTTTCATCCAAGCTCCCCTAGTGCGCTTTCAGCCCTGGGTTAGCTTATCTATAACCCTAGTTTGGTTAATTAGTGGCTTCTACATGCTGCGCCAGAGACCCCTCAGCCTATGGGGTGATTTAGCAATTGGATTTTCATGGACCTGGCTAGCTGGCAGTCTTTACTGGGGGTGGCTGAGAGAAAACCCCTATATTCACTTGCCAATTGAAGCAATTGGGCTACCCATTGTCATAGTCTTAATTAGCCAAAACCGATTTAAAACAGGTAGTTACTTCTATTTAGGATCTTTACTAGGGACTGCCATTACCGATATCTACTTTTATTGGGTTGGTCTCATTCCCTACTGGCGTCAAGTCATGCAAGTAGAGCCTGCTGCTGTTGGTGGCATCCTCCAAGCTGCTTTAAGTCAAATTACAAATCCAATAGCAGCTGTTCGGGCTTGTATACTACTGGCCATATTGATTGTGGTTGGTAGCCTAGCAATCAAGTCAGACAAAGCATATTGGTGGGCATTTGCTGGAGCTGTTTTAAGCACAATTTTAGTGGATACCCTATTTCTCATAACTGCAATCCTGGCTTGAGGTTTAACCAGATGATGTCTGACATCAAGGAAATGCTGGAAAATCAAAAGACAGTATCGCTTGACAAATTGGGAAGATTAGTTGAGGGTATGCATCTAGTAACCTATTCAACAGAGTTTGTCTGAAGAGCTAGGGAACTATGAAGCTTTGACCATATATGTTGCTAATCAGCATTATCGTGTATGTAGTGCGCAATAAATAAGCACAAAGGCTATAGTGCAGTTAGTAGCAGTAGCGTTAAGGTATAGGACATAAGCTGACTCGAATTGTCGAGGTATAGTGTTATTCCCTGAAAAGACACCCCAAGTCGGGCCTTATTTGGTCCTAAAAACTGACTCAGGTCAACGTCACTTATCGTTGATTGGTAATAGTTGTTGGACTATTGGCCGCAGCGACGATAACAATTTTGTGTTGCCTGATCGTTGGATATCTCGTAACCACGCCATGCTCCAGTTTATGGAGAGCGGTGAATTTTATCTTATTGATTTGGGTAGCCGTAACGGATCGTTTGTGAACGGTCGACGAGTCAGTGTACCGGTCACCCTGCGTAATGGCGATGCATTAACGTTCGGCCAAACTGAACTACAGTTTTACTGCCCCGCACCAGAGCCTGTTGCCAACAATAGTTCCATCAGCACTCACGACTCTACGGCCACGGCCACACTGCACGTACGTCGATTGATATCAGTGATGGTGGTAGACATTCGTGACTTTACGGTCATGACGCGGCAGATTGACGAAAAGATTCTGTCTGAGGTGATTGGCACCTGGTTCCGCCATGCGGGCAACATCATTGGCGAGTACGGTAGTTGGGTCGATAAGTATATTGGTGATGCTGTCATGGCCGTTTGGATTCATGGCACCCAAGAGGTAGAGGCTGAGGAAATGTTAAAAATCAGCCGCGCTATTAGTGCTCTCAACGACATGACCCGGCAACTTCACAAGCAGTTTCCCCTGCCCTTTCCACTACGTGTAGGAGCTGGCGTAAATACTGGGTATGCCGTTGTCGGAAATACAGGTACGAGTGATCGGCCCGACTACACAGCTCTGGGCGATACAGTCAATGCTGCATTCCGATTTGAAAGCTCGACTAAGCAGCTGGGTCTAGATGTCGCCCTTGGAGCAGAAACCTATAAGTATCTGAGTAAGCTGGGTGCCAACGAGCAAACATTTAAGCGTTATTCAGCATTGCTAAAGGGCTACGACAAGCCTTTAACAACCTATGCTTGTACGTTTTCAGACTTAGATCGTTTTTTAATTAGCTACGATCGCAAAGCATCCGTGCCGGTCAAATCCTCAACCGTACAGTCATCATAGGCGCCTCCTGAAATAGGAGATTTGAGTAAGGTCCGCAAAGGATTATCACCATTACTCAACATTGGCACAGTGAAAATGATACGCTTCTCATTAATGCTGTGTATTAGATTTAAATTAAATCCGGCGGAGAGATGAAACGATTCTTTGGCCTATTAATGGCGCTTGGACTGGTATTTGGTACTTTGGTTGGCGCTGCTCAACCTGCGGTAGCAAGCCTGTTGGACAATGGTACGGTAGTTTTAGCAGAAGCTACGCTGCCGCGAAACGCAATTGATGACAAGCTTGCGACAGAATATGGGTACAAACTCGATGTCAACAACACCAATGTTGCTGCATTTAGAAAGTATCGAGGTCTGTTTCCAACAATTGCGGGTAAGATTATTCGGAATGCTCCCTACGAAGATCTAGAGGATATCCTGGAAATTCCTGGACTGACTGATGTGGAAAAATCACGTATTCAGGAAAATATGGACATTTTCACTATTTCTCCACCCAACCCTGCTCTGGTGGAGGGAGATGACCGTTACAACAACGGAGCCTATAAGTAGCGGCTGTAATTCCCAGAATATAGGTCTGTAGCGCAAGCAGTCGTAGATTAACAATGCTCGGCTAGCTGAGCATTAGTTTAATTTATCAACATTTCAATTTTTGGGTATTTCCTTTACCCATCGTTGCTCTTGATAGAGTGGTTTAATCCCTCCGTCAGGAGCAATTTTTATTGGTATCCCCCTCTTCTTTATCACTACCGTCGCAGTTTGATGTTTTAGTCGTCGGCGGTGGAGCAGCTGGGCTGTATTCTGCTTTATGCTTACCGACAACGCTGCAAATAGGTCTAATCACAAAAGATACACTATCTGTATCAGCCAGTGACTGGGCACAGGGAGGTATTGCGGCTGCGATCGCACCTGACGACACCCCCGAACTTCACATCGCGGACACCCTTAAGGCTGGGGCTGGGCTGTGCGATCTTGCAGCTGTAGACGTACTCGTTCGCGAGGCAGGGAAATGCATACAAAACCTGACTCAGATGGGAGTCGCATTTGACCGCAAAGACGATCAGCTGGCCATGACCCTAGAAGCCGCCCACTCTCGGCGTCGAGTGCTGCATGCAGCTGACACTACCGGGCGTGCTGTCGTCACAACACTTACAGCCAAAGTATTAGAAAAATCCAACATTCACGTCTTTAACCAAGCGCTAGCGCTAGACCTGTGGATGCACAACGGGGAATGCTGCGGGGTGCAGCTGATATACAACCAGCAAATAACTTGGATCGGAGCAAAAGCAGTTGTTCTGGCAACAGGTGGTGGCGGTCAAATCTATTCACAGACTACAAACCCAGCTGCCAGCACCGGTGATGGCGTGGCGATGGCGTGGCGAGCAGGGGCCACACTGCGAGATTTAGAATTTATGCAGTTTCATCCCACTGCTTTGACTAAGGAAGGAGCCCCTCGATTCTTAATTAGCGAGGCTGTTCGAGGTGAAGGAGCCCACCTAGTGGATATCCATGGTCACAGATTTGCCTTTGACTATCATCCTGATGGCGAGCTTGCTCCCAGAGATGTCGTCAGTCGCGCTATCTTTAGTCATTTACAAAAAAATCCAGACCAATCGGTCGTCTATCTAGATCTGCGGGTGATAGAACCAGAGCGCGTGCGTTATCGATTTCCCAATATCATCCGTAAATGCCAGAAATGGGCCGGGATCAATGTATTTGAAACACCCATTCCGGTTTCACCGGCCGCCCACTACTGGATGGGGGGTATTCTGACCGATTTGAATAGTCAAACGACGATGCTCCATCTCTATGCTGTAGGAGAAAATGCCAGCACAGGTGTACATGGCGCAAATCGATTAGCTAGCAATTCATTACTGGAGTGTCTCGTTTTTGGAGCACAGCTAAAGGAATTGCAGCTCAAACCATCAGCACGCCTACCACAACAAGCAATCTCTACTCATACATTAGAAATTCCCCCCGATCTTGAAGCTTCTATTACATGGCTCAATCAGCATCGAGCTGACATTGGCCAATTAGTCTGGCAAAGCGCAGGCATCTCTCGCAAAGCACATCAAATGACTGCAGCCCTAGATCAGCTAAAACAATGGCAAACAGAGTTCGATTTATTATCCTTGTCAAAGGTAATGAGTCAAAAAAAAGAGCAAGCTACCTACAAATTGCCTAATCAGCTTACGTTTGAGACACTTCGCCTTTGGACAGAAACCAAAAACTTGCTGGCTGTGGCTACATTAGTGCTGAAAAGTGCCCTATTTCGTACTGAAAGTCGCGGTGGACATTATCGCAGCGATTATCCTGAGACAGATGCTGCCTGGCAGATGCATACGCTGATAGACAGCAATGAGTTGCACAGATCTCAGAGCATTACCTGATAGGTGATAAATGCACTACGTTACCCCTTCAATAGCAGGCACCTAATGCGTCTAATCACTCAATCGTTAACGTAGAGCTAGAACAATAATGATGGTTGCTATCAGTAAGAGCCAGAAGCCGCCTTCAGATCCTCCAGTTTTTTTCTTCTTCTTCTTTTGAGGAATATCCCGAGAAAAGTCACACCAAATACAGTCCAACTTATTCCCAATATGTACAAGGGATTGTTTTTCACATTTTGGGCACTGGTGAAAACTGTACAGATATTGACTTTCATACGAAGGCAAATCAATTACCGTCGGATCGATCGTCTTCTGAGATAGTTTGGATTTGGATAGAGTCATGCCAACCGCCTTTCTTCAACCGACAGAACAATGAGCGTGAGATTTTGTCTTTTTTGACTGGAACTCTACAAATCAGGGTATGGCACGCAAATAAGTATGCAGGTGCTACTGCGGTTGCTGCATGTGTCAGTTTAAACTTACTTATCAGTAATTACCCGTGAGGGCTCTTGCCTCTCACTACGGAACGATTGTGTGATGAATATATCGGTTGGACGTTATTTGCTGGGTTGCGATCGCGTTGATTTCAAAGCATTGCATAGACTCAAAGCAGATGCTTAACAAGCTGATTCAAACAAACAACCATTGGTTAGTTGATGCCTAGAGAATTGTCCTGCATAATGAACCTAGGTTATCCATATAACTTGCTAATACGCACAGATGAACCGCGCCGAATCCTCGCTTAGCTTTTGACCACATCTGTTTTTACTGAGTTTCATAGGGAGCAACAAGAGTGCACAAGCAAAGCTTTAGACAGATTCAATTCGGTCATCACTCATCCATCCCAGGATAAGAGATTTGTAAAACAGCATCATTGTTTTGATGCGTCCATATTTTGATGCTTGACTGCCACATTAGTTTTGGGCGGTCCCTTATTTCGCTGGTAACCGAAACGTAGTTCCCTTAAAGCTTAATAACAAGCTCCAGAATGGTTCATCTCCACACAAATCCTGAAACTTCATATCCTGCTTATCTCACTCTAAAACCAGAATATTGCAAAGAGTTTCGAAGGCTAGCTATTGCACAGTTTAGACAAGATTCCTATCTCGCAGGATTACATAACGCACTAAGGGGCGGTCGAGATTACGAGTTGAGCAAAGATACAATTTTCAGAATCCTCAAGGGATCAAGGGCGCGGGCACGCAATGTGATCGCTATCTGTGAGTATTTTGAGGCAGAGGTCGAAGATGCTTGTGTTGAGACTGCAGTAGATAATGGCGACCCTAGTCAACAAAGCCTTTCTAGACTTGTCCAAGATGTTCGTGCAAAAATTCAATTTAGATTTGAACTCCCGTTTGAAGGTACTAATCAGGACCAGCAAGGTGACTGGATTCGAGACAATTTTATTGAGTTAAACCTGATTGAAGTCGATTTTTTACCCTCTGAATATCCGGTTAGTGATCCCAATAAACTGCTAATTGATTCTAAATCTCTAGAAGATGAGTACGACCGCATGGGTATTCGACTACTACGCGGCAGACGTACTAACAGCAGACAAGTTTTAGAAGAGCACAATAACTTCTTTGTCTATGGAGAGCCTGGCTCAGGTAAAACCAGCTATCTAAAATGGCTGGCGATGCAATGTCGCGACGGGGTAATGCTTGAGAATCTAGTTCCTATTTTTGTCGAAATCCGGCATCTGGCAACAGGCTTTCATACTAACAAGTTACTCGACTTTGTAGAAAAGACCTTTAAACATTTGGGCTTTTCACGAGGTGACGTTCAAAAAGTTCTAGAGTCGGGTTCAGCTATTTTTATTTTAGATGGACTGGATGAGACACCTTCATCAGAACATGGTTCTGTTGAGATGATGGTTGAACAGCTATTGCGAGACTACACGAAGTGTCGGTTTATCTTTAGTTCTCGCTTAACCTCAAGATTTCAGTCCTTAAGCAGTTTGCCAAAGGTGATCATCGATGCATTTCGCGCGAAAAGTCAAATCCCAAAATTTGTGAATCAATGGTTTATGCAGCCTGGCAAACAACCAGCAATGGCTGGAGCTATGCTCGAAAAGCTTCGTTCAAGAAAATACCAAGAAATTCGAGAACTTGCTCGGCGTCCTGTGCTGCTTAAACTACTGTGTTTTGTTTTTGAAGTAGAAGGTGATTTTCCTACCAAACGTGTTGAGGTTTTTGCCACGGGTATTGATCGGATGACGCGTTTGACTAATCATATCGAGACACACATTTCAAAAGCACCTAAGCTACAAGAGCATCATATTAAAAGTATTCTTCGCCGTGTCGCAAGCTATTTTTTTGTCGATTTACAATTTCGGGTTCTTTTCTCTACTAGAGAAGTTGAAAGAATTATTGAAAACCACTTCGCAGACGTCTACGATGTCAACCGAGATGAAGTGGCAGCAAGCACCATTCTAAATGGCATTGAAACTTCCAGTGGCTTACTTATACGCTGGGCTCAAAATTTTTGTGCTTTCTCACATCTTACCTATCAAGAGTTTTTTGCAGCTGAGAACCTTGTAAGAACTAACAGTCAAACAGACGTTTACAACCATCTTAAAGATCCACGATGGCAATTTGTTATCGGCTTAGTTTCAGAACTTGTTTCTAGAGAAGAGCGATGGGACTTCTTTGTTGGCATGAAAAAGGCAATTGACAACTATATCAACATAGACAAAGCTTTAATTAATCATTTAAAGACCATCCAAAAAATTGCACAACTATCAGCTAAATCCATTAATTCTCAATATCCACACACACAATCTTATATACGTGCCTGGTATTTTTCCTATTCACTAGAAGACACTGGAAAAGTAAATGATATTAACTACCAGCCAAGGTTTTTTTCTCTACCTGATTTAGCGTGCTCAACCAGCATCATCACTAGCCCAATACTGGAGGGTCATGAGCTTATCTATAAAGCCTATCACTCGTTTCATCAGTCAGAATATTCGGGGAGCTTTATCAGTCTTATTCGTAAGATACAGAGATTTTTGACTATTCATGCTCAAGCCATTAACGTACATCCACAAATGCATGAAGCACTAGACGGTTGGCTTAATTTAGTTAGAGGTGAACAAGCCGCGTTTAATAGTAAAGATGACTGGTGGTTGGCAAAAAAAGAGGCTTGGCTAAGTCGAATTATAAATCTAATGAATAGTCTGGAATTACCCTGCACTTTTAGCTTAACCAGAGAGCAAAAGACAGAGCTGCGCTCCTACTACAATATGACTAAGTTATTGTCTAGCTGCACAAACCGTTCGCAGCTAACTCCTGACAAGCGTGCAATCATTGCAGATTCTGTTCTGCTCTTAACTGGGCTATCCGATGAAAACTATCCATCAGTTGACTAATATGAAATCCGGTTGAATACGACTAATAAAAGCTGCTTTGCAATAGGGCGTAAGCATTGAAGCTTGGTGTTTATGCATGGCTACTATTTTTGTGCGACTAAAAGGATTCCATATAACTAGCTGAGAGTACAATGATTTTAGCCAGATAACTGGCTTATTTAGCTGAAATCATTGCTGTTTTCCCCTAAAGCCATAGCTTTTCAAGCGCAACACATTTCTAGCGCAGCGACATACTCACTTTCATCTGTGCTTGAATTTGTTCATAGGTGCTAGCTGTCTCTTTACAGGTCAACCCCTGACAGACTAAGCCTACAGTTCTTTCTGGTAAGTTAGGCTCAATCGCTAGAGCAGCTGCAGGTATATATTGATGTGATAGCTGCACAACATTCTCTTGGGTTGTGCGTACCAGTGTTTGATGACGATACCAGTCTAGAGCCTGCAACAAGGTCGGACAGGCTCTGGTAGCTTTATCCATCACTATGCTAAACGCCTTCAAAGCTTTTTCAGCTTGGTCTAGATAACTTAAGTTTTTGGCCAGTAGCGAGAGTCTAATTAGATTTGCGATCGCAACCCCATTCGCCGCTGGAGTAGCACTATCTTGATAGCTCCGCTCTCTTACCAGCAGACTCTTGCTAGCATCGCTGGCTGTGTTGTAATACCCACTGGCGACATCACTCCAAAGCCATTGATCAAATTCAGATTGAACTGTCTTGGCATGCGCTAGCCAGTCAATAGATGTATTGCCTGAAAAAGCTAGACTCGCCTGCTGGATATCTAGCAGCGCTTTGATAAAGAGTGCATAGTCTTCAGACTGAGCAACAACAGTAGGAATACCGCTATAGTTCAGTCGGTGAAAGCGTCCGTTTACCCATTGGTTTTGCAAGATAAACTGAGCGGCTTCAATGGCTAAGTCTAGATAGTCGGGCTGGTTAAAAACAGCTGCCGCACGAGCCAGACCAGAAATCATCAGGCTATTCCAGGCAACAATCATCTTGGTGTCAGTCACAGGTGGAATGCGACCAGGCCAAGCCGTAATTTTAGCAGCATCCGCATCAATAGCGGGTGTAAACCTCTCTAGATCGGGTTGGCCATAGCGCACGGCAAATAATTTCTTCAGGGCGGCTTCTGTCTGTGGATGGAGTTGTCCAGTTTGTCGGCGCTGGAGAACAATATTGCCTTCAAAATTACCGTCAGCTGAAACGAAAAAGTCAGCGCTGAGGTCAGTAAATTCTGCATCAGTTAACAGGTCTCGTAGCTCAGTCTCACGCCATACGTAGAAAGCCCCTTCTTCCGGCTCCTTGTCATTAGGTGTGGCAAAGCTATCAGCATCTTGGGCTGCATAGAAATAGCCCGCCCACATTTCCCGTTTGAGCCACTGCACGGTACCGGCAACTGCTCTTTCAAAAGCAGGCTCATGGTGACCCTGACTCCACAGTTCGGCTAAATACTCCAGAATCAACCCATTATCATAGAGCATTTTTTCAAAGTGAGGAACCGTCCAAGTGGGATCAACCGTGTAGCGATGGAAGCCACCAGCGACATGGTCATAGATCCCTCCCAAAGCCATATCCAATCCTCGACGTAAGCAAATTTGTTCAGGATTTAGATCTTCTGTGGGCTGAATCAAACGAACGGCACGTAAAGCATTGAGCCCATAAGGAATCATGGGAAAGCTTGTGCCTTGACCTGATGGGATCAAAATTTTTGCACTGGCGGTTAGCCCACGGACCAGAAGATCGGCACTCAGGTCATCGTCTGCGGGCAGTAGCGTTGACTGCTGCAGAGTTTCTAAAATCTGAGATTTAACAGCGCCTACTTTTGGCTTATCTGTATCGTAGAGATTTCGCAGGATTTGCAGCAGCTGTAGAAATCCTGGTCGACCATAGCGGGGTTCCACTGGAAAGTAGGTGCCCCCATAGAAGGGCACTAGGTCATCAGGGGAGAGAAATATATTGAGGGGCCAACCTCCTTGCCCGACAAGCATTTGCAAAGCCTGCATATAAATACTGTCCAGGTCAGGGCGTTCTTCGCGGTCAACCTTAATTGGGAGAAAATTAGCATTTAGGTAGGCTGCGATCGCACTATTTGAAAACGCTTCACCCTCCATCACTGTGCACCAATGACAGCTCGAGTATCCCACTGATAGAAAAATCGGCTTATCCTCAGTTTGTGCCTTTTTTAAGGCATCATCACACCAGGGCCACCAGTCGATTGGATTCTCGGCATGCTTACGTAGATAGAGGCTTTGGCTTTGAGCGAGCCGATTTACCATGACACAGCTAGGGTAAGGACTAACCCCTTGAGTGTATCAAGGTTAAACCAGACACCGTTTATGAACAGCCCGCAGGCCAAGTTACTGCCGGTAGCTGCCCAGTTCGGAACTGAGTCACCTGACCGTCTTCATCTGTTTCAAAGACTAACGTGTATAGATTATTCCCAGCACCATCAGGAGTCAGTGTCACGTAGTTGCCCGCAGTTTTAGAATGGGGAGTCACTTCAATTTGCCCATCATATGCGGTCTCCAACTCGTCAAGCGTAGAGCCAATACTAAGGCCGCTGAGGGTTTCAACTGGGCTACCAGGCCAAACATCAATACGAATTACCTGGTCATTCACCACCATGACACCAATGCCATCAATTGAGGCGGTTCGTATCGCTTTTTCAGGATCGTAGACTTCTGGTAAATAATACTGACAGTTTTCTGACTGAGCGAGCGGGGCAACAACAAAGCTGACTTGAGCGGCATTTGCCGCCTCTTGAATAGTCATCCCTAACCTTAATGGCCCTAATCCCCCCACAGAGACTGTCTCTTCCTCTAATGGATGAATAACATCTAAACGCTGATGGACTCGACTGATCAGGGCATCAATAGCCGTTGCCCTAGCCATAATATGAGTTACCAGGGTGGAGACAGGCTGTAGCGTAGGGAGCTGTCGCGGCATCGCCACACAGCCGCTCAGACTCAACACGGGTAGGGAGGCCAGCAGCAAATGCTTAACAAAAGGAGTGAATATAAGTCGCAGTTTGGACTTTCTAAGATGCGAAATCATTGGTAATAAAGGTCAGCGGCTCACTATTGAGCTGCTGTCAAGAAATAAACACTTACGTAAGAGCCTAATAGAAAGAATAATTTAGAAATGTAAGTAATAACGCTTAAATCTATTCTTTTCTGCATCTTTATATTAGATATATGTTTCTATTAACTATTTAGTGGGTATTAGGAGTCTACTGTGTCACAACTTCCATCTGACCCAGGTACTAGCGATAATCGCCGCCGCCCGGTTACCTATGATGAGCTGATTGCAATGTTTGTAGCATTTCTAACATTGGGCAGCGTACTGTTTTGGGGGCTGACGCGGTCAGGGGTGAATTTGTTTGGCACCACTGGCGAACTGTTTAACGTCAACGGTGCCACCCCCTCAGTTGAAGGGTTAGATAACGGCAATCGTCCAGATATTTTGGACGATCGCCCTGATGCTATCGCCGGAGAAGCTGAAGACACTCGTATCGGCTTTGGCACTGGAGACAGTATCGGTGCCACAGATGCGGACCGTGCCTTTGAAGATATTAGTCAGGCGGCAGAACAGGCAGCAGCAGAAATAGCCTCCCCTAGAAACTTGGTTACCAGTCAGGCAGCCACCACTCCACCGGTGACGGCTCCAGCGGAGACACCCGCTCCAGTACCACCTCAGCAAGCGGCACAGCCTGCAGATCCTGAGGTGATCACGGCTACTCCAACCAATCAGCCGCCTCTAGAAGTGAGTCGTGAAGCGGTTGAGTTTCAGGATGTACCAGACGACTATTGGGCCAAGCCCTACATCGATGCTCTCAGCGAACGATTGGTGGTTGACGGACTCGCGGATGGCACGTTTGCCCCTGATGAGCCGGTTACACGGGCACAGCTAGCAAGCGCAATTGCTCGGGCATTTCCTCTAAGTGACGAGGAAGCTGCGATCGCATTTTCTGATATCGAAGCAGACTACTGGGCGACTGACGATATTGATGAGGCTGTTAAGGGGGGGTTTATGACTGGCTTCCCTGACGAACGCTTTCAGCCAGATCTCGCCGTGCCTCGTGCTCAGGTACTTACCGCTTTAGTGACTGGCCTCGACTCTATCATTCCAGAGAATCCTGAAGCCGTTGTCGCTAGATATGGCGACGCCGCTCAGATTCCAGGTTGGGCAATTGGCAAAATGGCAGCCGCAACCGAATCAAACATTGTCGTTAACTACCCCAATCTAGAGTCACTCAATCCTAATCAGCCCGCCACGCGCGCTGAAGTCGCAGCCATGATTTATCAAACCCTGGCTGCCCAAGGCAGAGTTGATGGGATTGATGGAGAGTACGCAGTCGAACCTTAGATAGACAATGGACGGTCTGATTACGGGAGAAGATAACCAGGTGCGCTGCTGGTGGCCTGGGGAAGACACTGATTACCTCGCTTACCATGATCACGAGTGGGGCTGTCCAACTAAAAGCGACATTAGACTGTTCGAAAAAATTTGTCTAGAAGGGTTTCAGGCTGGGCTTAGCTGGCTCACTATCTTGCGTAAGCGGGATAATTTTCGCGCAGCCTTTGCCCAGTTTGACTTTGAAACCGTAGCTCGCTATACAGAAACCGATGTGGAGCGATTGCTTCAGAATGCTGGTATTGTGCGGCACCGTCGCAAAATTGAATCCACCATTAACAACGCTCAACGAGCCTGCGATCTGGTGGACGAATGGGGTTCTCTAGCCGCCTATTTTTGGCAATATGAGCCTGCTGAGCGTCCCAAACAATTTGACTACGCCACTCTAGCCCAGTTGAGTCAGACTGCCGAATCTACAGCATTGAGCAAAGACTTAAAGAAACGCGGCTGGTCATTTGTCGGACCCACGACAGCCTACGCCTTTATGCAAGCGATGGGATTGGTCAACGATCATGTAGAAGGCTGTTGTGTACGTGCGCTCGTGGAAGAGCAGCGGGCTTTATTTGAGCGCCCATAAAGATAGGTAATTTTAAGATGTAATTCTTGGAATAATGCTCAGCTGCTACACAGTTGCTGACAGCCATAAGGCAAACTAAACTCGTTTGAGCAAGTCTATGTGTGGAGGTTCCCCTTGTCTGATGCGATCTCGATTTACCTCGTCAACGAAGAGGAACTCCCAGCAAAACATTCTGATAGCATCGCCTGGTGCCAGGCATCTGGCTTTTCTGGACAAGCGGGTAGCGTATGCCTAGTTCCCAATGCCACTGGCAAAATTGCCAAAGTTTTAGTGGGTCGTCCAGAGCAGCTAGACACATGGACCCTGGCAGCCCTACCTAAGACCCTGCCAACAGGAACCTATACTCTAGCCAGTAGCTTTTCTAGCGAAACTGCCACAAAGCTCTATCTAGGTTGGCAGCTAGGCAGCTACAGCTTCGACCGCTACAAACTCACTAAAGTCGGTCCACTCCCTACACTACAGGCCCCTGAAAACGCAGATTTAACCTACGCTAAAGCGACTACTGAGGCCACTTATCTTGTCCGCGATTTAATCACCACGCCATCTAATAACATGGGCCCTGAGCAGCTAGAAGAAACAGCTCGGGGGTTAGCTGAACGTTATGACGCCAAGATTACGGTCATTGCAGGCGGTGACTTAGTAATTGAAAACTACCCCATGATCTATGCGGTTGGTAGGGCGAGCACCCGTGCCCCCCGTTTGATTGATCTACGCTGGGGTGATCCAGATGCCAAAACAATCACCCTCGTAGGCAAAGGCGTTTGCTTTGATAGCGGCGGTCTCGATATCAAATCAGCCACCGGCATGCGCCTGATGAAAAAGGACATGGGGGGTGCAGCTCAAGTTCTAGGGCTGGCCCAGATGATTATGGAGGTAGGGTTACCCGTCCACTTGCGGGTACTCATAGCCGCCGTTGAAAATAGTATTGCGGGCAATGCCCTGAGACCTCTAGATATTTTGACATCCCGCAAAGGGACCACCGTTGAAGTAGGCAACACAGATGCCGAAGGACGTTTGGTACTGGCTGATGCTCTTTGGGAGGCCAGTAGTGAAGATCCTGATTTGTTAATTGACTGCGCCACACTAACCGGAGCTGCTCGTATTGCCCTTGGTACCGAGCTACCGGCTTTTTTCTGTAATGATCATCAGACGACTGCAGACCTACTCAACACAGGGCACTCCTCAGACGACCCACTGTGGAATCTGCCCCTTCATGGTGCCTATCGCTCTATGCTGGATAGTTCCGTTGCTGACATGAATAACATCGCGAATGCCTCCTATGGAGGGTCCATCACTGCAGCTCTGTTTCTACAAGAATTTGTTCAGGTTGATGTGCCTTGGATTCATGTAGACTTCATGGCCTACAACCTACGCAGGTTACCAGGACGGCCTGAAGGAGGAGAAGCTATGGGTATGCGGGCTTTATTTACGCTAATCAAACAGCGACTAGCACAATAGCTGATTGACATCTGATTGATACTTATGTGGCTACAGTCTTGGCAACGACCGTTAAGACAACAGGTTAATCAACATCAAACAGTGTTGGTTACCACACCACAGTTTTAGTCAAGCATGGTTGACACTTCTTAATAATTTTCGTTACATTCAGTTACATAAGACAACTTTGCACTTATTAACTGTCTGGCACTGCTTGTTACAAGTAGGTCGGTGCCCAACAAGGAGGCTAACCATGGCTATCGTATTGTCACTTATCATTGTTGGCTGGATCGCTGCTGCGCTGATTGGCTCTCAGGCTTATTTTCGGGGTGAGCAATCTAAGCCTATCCATGAGCGTAACTGGCGTTCTGATTCGTTTGATGCTCTAGCTAAAACTGTGACTGGTCGCGAGACTGACTATGCAACTCGTGTTCCTGCTTACAGCTACGATGCATTCGCTAGTCAAAGTTTGGAAGCTTAGTTTACTCAGCTACTGCCCACAAGCACTCTTGTTACGTGTTTGGCTAAAGCCGTTTTACTGTAGATCTATGAATATCTGTAGCCGCTAGCTTAGTGTTAGCAGCTTAGATATTTTTTATATAAGACAGAATTTCTAGAGATATCTAATCGTCTCTTTCGACAACAATAACGTTGTCGGTCACTTTTTCAAAGGTGTCATCGTGGCTGATGACAAATAGCTGTTTGAATGTCTTGAGTCGAGCAATTGCTTCAGCTAAGCTTTCTCGTCGAGGACGATCCATATTTGTTGTCGGTTCATCAAAAAAGGCAATGTCAATATCTGCCAGCACCTTCAGCAGCGCCAGCCGAACCGCCAAAGCAGCACACATTTGTTCTCCTCCCGATAGATTAATAAATCGGCGTGTATTGCCCCCTTCTTGTACGATAATTTCATAGTCTCGGGTCCATTCAAGCGACACATTTGAACGGTTTAATAATTCTCGAAACAACCGATCAGCTTCTTGAGAGATGCCATAAACATAGCGCTCAGTAATACGCGGGCCTGCTTCTTTATATGCCTTGCGAGCAAAATTGATAAAGCGTTTGGTGCGTTCTTTTTGTTTTAGGTCAGTTTGGGTTTGATCACGCTTGGTTTGTACTTTGCGTAAAGTAATCAGCTGATCTGCCAGTTCTGTCTGAAGCTTACGTTGTTGGGGCAAGCTTCCGGTGATGCGATCGCATCGAGATTTAACATCTACATAACGCTGTTCTGTTTGTTGCAGCACAGTGGGGTCAAAATCAGCAGTCAGCGTCTGCAGCTCAGCTGTAGAACTTTTCTGTTGTTCTTCTAAGGTTGAAATATCTTCATTAACAGCAGTCAAATTAACACTCAGTTGTTCTAAGGATTGGGCATCTTTTTCATTTTGAATATAGGTCAGATAGCTCGGCTGATATTTTTGCCGTAACTGCTGCTGTTGCGAAATTTCATCATCTAGATTAGCCAACTCTTTTAACTGTTCTGAGAGTTCTGCCAGGGTAGCTTCCAATGACTGACGATGTGTGCACAAACGTTCATATTCAGCTTCACTATTAGCCATACTCTGGAGCTGTTCCTGTAGCACCTGTCGTCGGCTTTTTGGATCACCCAACAACCTAATAGAATCGGCTAGCTGGCTTAATCGCTTTTCAATTGATTTGCTTTGGGCGAGCTGCTGCTCAAGCTGCGTAATGTCCGATTGCAGCTGTGTTTGACGCTTGTGTAAATCAGCCCGTCTCTGCTCAAGCTGTTTTTGATTATCGAGTTGGGCTTTGTCGCCATAGGCTTTATTTAACTGTGCTTGACCTGATGTAAGATTACGTTTGAGTTGGTTGGTATCGACCTGTGCCGAGAGATCGCGAAGAATACTCTCTAGAGCTGACAGAGTATTTTGACTTAAAGTTTGACCGGTTGCGATCGCAGCCTTTAACTGTGCGATGGTATCACTAGATAGCAGCGGTAAACTCTGCTGTAGCTCATCTAGGGCAACAAGAGCCGTTGCTGCTTGCTGCTCATAATCTGCTGTCTGAGAACAGTGACTATCCACTAACTGTCTCAGCTCTAATTCAAACTGTTGTGCCGCTTCCACACGGCTTAGCTGCTGCTGCCAGCGTTGCTGCCGTTGTTCTAACTCAGGAATAGTCTCTACACTGCCCCGCAGCGAAGCTAATGCCTGTAAATCTCGGTCAGTTTTGTGAATCTCTTGCTCCAAAATCGCCAACCGCTCCTTAAGATTTAAACAACGAAGTTGTAGCTTAGCTAACTCTTGTTGTTGCTGAGTAAGCTGACGCTGTTCAGCAGTCAACGCATCTTGCTGATCGCAGGGTGTAGCCAAACTTAAGAGCTGAGCCTTAATCTGAGCGCGCTGCTCTAGCTTTGCCCGAAGCCCGGCAATAGTGACAGCCTGTTGATCGAGACTGCGCTGCTGAGCCTGTTGCTGTTGTAAAAGCGTTTGGCGATGGGTATTTTTTTGGGTGAGTGTTTTGAGGGTCGCTTCAGCCTCTAGATACGAACGATAGGCAGTGACATGAGCGTGGCAAAGCTCGGTAGCCTGCTGCGCTCTCAGTCGTGACTGCTCCATCATCTGTTGGGCCTGCTGCTTTGCCTCCAGCTGTAGTGCTAGCTGCTTTTGCTGCTGTTGCAAAGTCTGTATTTTTGCAGTTTGAGCCGTTAGCAAATCTCGTTGACCCTGAAGGTGGGTCAACTCCTGTGTTAGCTTCACAAGGTGCTGCTCATCTTCAACAATCTCTTGCGAAATTGTTTTATAGCGAACCTGTAGGTCATCTAAAGACTGTAACTGCTCTTCATACTGTTGAAGCTGGGTCTTTAGCAGTTCAACCTGTGCCTCGGCATATCGCCGCAGACTGTTAGAGTCTTTATGCACGCGGCGATATTCTTCCACCTTTAGCACGGTGTCAAAGATGGGTTTACGCTTTTCAGGACTCAGTAAAAAGTCAGCCGTAAACGTCCCCTGGGGCACACCAATCGTGTTGGCAAACAGCTGACCTAAGTCTGTACCGGCAGGAACTCCCAGATGCTGATGCAGCCAAGGTTCTATCTCATCTTTAATACGACTGTAGTTAAGGCGTTCTTCTAACTGGGGGTCAAAAAGGGTATAGCCTCGGCTGGTGCAGCGTTCTACCTCATAGGTACGACCATCGTAGCTAGAGACAAAGGCCACCCTCACCTGGGCGCTACCACTGCCATTACGTACTAAGTCTTCTTGCTTATAGTTCCCCCGATGATTAAATAAGACCCAAGCAACCGCTTCTAGGATGCTAGTTTTACCGGCACCATTAACACCACAAATAGCATTAGTACCTAGCTGAAACTCAAAGTTGCGATCGCGATGAGTCTTAAAATTGGTAAGGGTAACCGACAACAAGTACATAACAGCACCTGACTCTATCCTTAAATAATGCGCTAGCCCAGTTTACCTGTTTAAACCCTAGTTGAGTCGTCAAGCTGAAGCAGAGCTGCAAAAATAAGGCTAATAGTCAAAGACACAACCAGTGTCGCCACCTGTCTGATGCTTTTAGAAAATATCTAGATGGTTAGAAGCACTAGTCGGCTGTCGTAGAACCGGCAATGCTTGCTGAGCCCAGACCTGCACTTTAGGGTGAGAACTTGTCGCCAGCTGACGGCATAGCCTAATTGCTGCAGGTAATTGGCCACTTTCCTTATAGGCTCGTACTAGCCAAATATTGGCAGAGTAGTAGAGTTTGTCTGGTGGACGTACTTGAGACGCAACATACTTTAAGCCACTGATACCTTCCTGGAATTGACCAATCCTCACTGCATCTATGGCAGCCTCCAGCATCTCCTGTGACATATGATTTTTATCCTAACAAATGTATAGTTTTTTAATTGCATTGAGAACTTAGTTGTTGAGAAGCCCCTGATCACAATCTCCTCGCACAATCAAAGCTATTTTCTTAGAAAAGTTGTTACGTAGTTTTGTTCCATGCAACAAGAAATTTAGCTACATTGCCGGACCATGAACACAAGCGTCGCTGCACTACGCACTAGAGAACCAATGCTGATATCAAGCGTTTTTCACAGCCTCAATTATAGCGCAACGAACTTACATTATGAGCTTTTCAAGTTTGTATAGAGTAGCCTTAAAAGACATAAAAGTGGTAGAAATGCTTACCCTTCAGGTATCAATTTAACTGAACAATCTAGGCTCTAACTAAAGAATGCATAGGGTTTTCGACATTTTCTTCGAAGCTGACTGTATTAATAATTCATTATCTCCAACTATTGCTCAGCACTATCCACGCATCAAAAAAAGCACCTTCTCAGTTTACGTAATATTTTATGTTAAAAACTATGCAAAGGACTTCAGTAAAACTCCCACTCCATAAAACCTACATCGGTTATCACCGTGCTGTTTTAACGACCATCTACGTAATCACACCAAATAATTTCTATCAAAAATACGCTAATTGGCTCATACAAATCAAAAAGATTTGATTAGCTGCTGAGTTTTGTTTTCTTTAGACAAAACCAACATAAAAAACACGTAATCTAGGCAACAATTATCGTTAATATTTTAAGTAAACCCACTAATCAAGTTAAACAATCAATCAAATGAATTTAATTGATCAGTCAAATTTGTACGAGTTTTTATGGATAGGTAGTTAGCATCAACATATTAAGCCTCTTTGATAGTCACTACACGAGGGCTTACCCCCCTCTGGCGCATCCGCAAAAACTTCTAGTATGTTGAGTATGAAAACAGCTTTGGCTGTTCTAAATAGAGGAATAAACAAGATAAGACTCAAATCTATTTTTGTTGATATTACTGTATCCCCGTTGGGAGCAGTTAGGTAGCTCTTCTATATCGCTCTAGAGAGAGTCTTTAAATACCTATATATACCTTGGCAGCTGGATGATTCTGTAATTCAGAAGAGTCATGATGCCTTTCACATGCCTTTCAGAAAGTATTAGCTATGTCACGGGATGCACTTGTCGTTGGAATTAATCAGTATAGTAATTTGCCCCGGCTCACAGCCGCCTCTAAAGACGCCGAGGGAGTAGCAAATTTGCTAGAGACCTACGGCAATTTCCGAGTGCGTAGGCTTCCTGAAACTATACAAAATCAACGTCCTCAGGTAGGCTCTCAAACATCAGTAGCCGCCCAACAATTGGAAACCTGCCTAGTACGGCTTCTAATGCCTAAGGGTGATCATATTCCTGAAGCAGCTTTTTTTTATTTTTCTGGTCATGGTCTACAGCGCGAAATTGGTATACGAGAAGGCTATCTGGCAGCCAGTGACACTCAACCCCAGACATCCAACAGTGGGTTATCTCTATCTTGGCTGCGTCGTCTAATCAAGTCTAGCCCGATACGACAAATCATCGTCATCTTAGACTGTTGCCACAGTGGTGAGTTTCTCTCCCTCAAGGATGAAGCATGGCAGGGAGGAGACGGACAGAGCTATTTATTTGTAGCCGCATCCCGTGAGTATGAGGAAGCCTATGAGTCGCTATCAAGCGACTACAGTGTCCTTACTCAAGCAATGATTACCGGATTACTACCGCAACAGTCGAGTAGTGGCCGAGTAACCAGTACTGATCTCGTCGCCTCAATTACCAATCAGTTAAGTAACGAGCTTCAACAACCACTGTTTGAACAAGGTGGTAGCGAAATTGTTATCACCCAACAATCAGAGTACTCATTACCCAAATCAGAAAGCATTTCTGTTATCTCTCGTCTCAAACAATATAGCTTTAACTTTTGCCCTTATCGTGGGCCACAGCCTTTTGAGGAAAAACATGCCGATTACTATTTTGGTCGTGAAAGTTTAATTCAGAAAGTCCTCCAAACACTACAAAACAGCAACCTATGTACCCTGATAGGAGCCTCAGGAAGTGGTAAAACATCATTGTTACAGGCGGGTGTAATTCCACGCTTATCTGAGGGCGACGATATTTTAGGAAGTGAACATTGGGTAGTTCGCTACATAACACTGGGGAAACAGCCGCTAAAGACTCTAGCAGCAGCTTTTACCATCGCTCAACAAGAGGAAGTGGATACGGCAAATCAGCTCTGTCAGGCTGAAGATTTACTACGTAATGAGCCTGCTGGCCTGGCGAACTTGGTAACTGCAGCTCTTCTTAAACAACCTGCTGCACAGAAATTTTGGCTCATTATCGATCAGTTTGAAGAACTGCTAATCTCAACATCCGATCCTCAAGTCCAAACTGAGCGATGTCAAGTGATCGATGCCTTAACTACAGCATTACGCGATCCTTCTAGATCTCTAGGAATTATTGTCAGTCTTCGCTCAGACACACTTGATGAGCTGACGTCCTACAGTGAGCTGTTTTCTTTATTAGAAAACAATCGAGTTGTGATCCCACCCATGAACTATCAAGCGATTCGAGATGTAATAGAAAAGCCTGCAGAAAAAATAGGGCTCAAACTAGATCCTTATCTAGTTCATACCCTCACCCTAGACCTGACGGGTGCACCGGGTGAATTAGCATTATTGCAAAGCGCACTGTATGAGCTTTGGCAACATCGAACTGTAGCCTCGTACAGCAAAGGAGGGCCTTGCCTTTCGTTAGAGAGCTACATCAAGCTAGGAGGGCTCTCCCAAATGTTAGCCAATCGGGCCACTACTGTTTATGAGTCTCTAACGATAGATGAACAGACTGCTACCCAGAGAATCTTTATAGCGCTCTGTGATTTAGGTGAAGGGCGTTTCGATCAATCCCGCCCCACACGGAAGGCTGAATTAATCAATCAACAATTTCCTAGTGATTTGATCGAGCGCACACTGGAGAAGTTAGTATCTGCTCGACTACTGGTATGCGACAAGCCAGAACTCACCCAGCAAACCAAGGGACAGCTTATTGATGCGGCTGGGGATGCTCATCAACATACACAATCAGAGCTTGGGCTTGCTGCTCGGTGGCCTGCTATGGGTGAAAACCCTGAGGAAACTATTGAACTAGCCCATAAGTCTTTGGTGCTGGATTGGTCTTTATTACGCCAGTGGTTACAAACTAAACGCTCGTCGCTAAGGCAACAACGAGATATCGAACAACGTGCCTGGATATGGCATCAGCAAGGAGAATCTAAAAACTCAGATTATTTGTTAAAACAACAGTACCTGAATGACATCAGGCCATTCATGTTACAACACTCCCAAGAGCTCTCTAACTTAGCTCAAAGGTTTATTGATCTGAGTCGACGCGTTGTCACCTATCAACGATGGCGAACCCGGGGGGTAGCCGTTCTGTTACCATTCGCGGTGATGGCGGGAATGACGATATCGTTAGTGCACAATCAGTTCAATCACTGGTCCACAGGTGCAGCCCCCATTATCAAGCGCCTGGCACCACAGCGACCTTCTCAAGAGCCCGCATCAATGCTGTTGGTAGAGCCTCTACTGCCAGCAGAATGGGGAATGTTAGGAGCAGAGCGTCTGGCGACGACTTCCCAAATTTTGGCGTTTAAGCGCAAACATCTGCAGTCAAACCTCAACCATATGTCGGTTACCCAATTGGTCAATTTAATGAAACCTGGCGTTATCATGGCAAACTCAATGTCATTACCGGATGGTTCAAATTCTCTAACGAAGGATAAGGAAGGTTGGTGAGTCCTAGAACTCTAGTTCCTAAGCCCCACCGCCCCACAAAACAAGGTCTGCCAAAATTAGGATGTAGGAGCTATAAATAATGGGACATCAATTTAGGGGTATAGTCAAACGACATATTGACTATTGGCTGCTGGCTGCTTTGTCCTTTATGCTGGGAGCCGTTGTTATTCCCAGCATGTAATGGCTCCATGGGGCAGCACTTTTATGGCTAGCATTTTTAAGAAATTTCAGCTAATGCAATTGCTGCGATGTGTGGCTCTTGGCCTACTAGTTAGTAGTCTCTGGTGTTTAACCCCCGCTACAGCAATAGCAGAAACCGTCAAAGCGACGTTTGCAGGAGGCTGCTTCTGGTGCATGGAGCATCCCTTTGATGAACTCCAGGGTGTAGCAAACACTACATCAGGCTACATGGGCGGTACCGTTGAGTCGCCTAGCTATCGTCAGGTATCGTCAGGAACGACAGGCCATGCGGAGGTTGTGCAAGTTGAGTATGATCCTGAGACGGTTAGCTATGAAACACTACTCGATACGTTTTGGCGCAATGTAGACCCTGTCGATACACAGGGACAATTTTGCGACAAGGGCAGTCAGTATCGGTCTATCGTTTTTTATCATGATGAAACCCAGCGCCAGCTTGCTGAGAGTTCCAAGCAGGCAATTAATCAGCTTTTAAACCAGTCAATTGCCACTGAGATTCTGCCAGCAGACACATTTTATCTGGCGGAGGATTATCACCAGAATTATTATCAGACCCACCCGGCTCGCTATCGGTTATATCGCTTTGGCTGTGGTCGCGACCAGCGATTAGCAGAGATTTGGGGCGACTTGTCTGAGTAGCCGCCTAATTCGCAGGCCAAATCTGACGCTCAGCGATATCCATCTGCGCAACGGATAAAAAACTGACTAAGGTACTAAAGTAAAGAGTAGATGTAATCAACCAATTGCCCATGACTGCTGTACAGCTTTCTGCCCGCGATTTGATGCGTGCCGCCTATGAAAACCGCTACACCTGGGATAGCAGTTTTCCTGGGTACACCACAGATGTCGAGTTCAAGCATGGTGATAAGACCTACACGGGCAAGGCTCGTGTCAATCCTGATCTTTCGGCTGAGGTATTTGATATTGACGATGAGGCCGCATTAAAAATGGTCAAAGGGCAGCTGTGGGAAGTTGCCATTCACCGAGTGCGCCGTGATTTTGAAGATACCCATGGCAAAAATAAGTTTGCGCTGGGTGAGACTGATGAGAAAGGTGCCGTGGAAATCATAGTTGAAGGCAAATCCACAGGTGATAAGTACAAAGTGCTAAACAATGAAGTTGTCTTAGTACATCGTCACATCCATGGTGTCGTGGTTACTATCAATACGTTTAGCAGCCATGATACAGGTGCAGGATATCTGTCTCATACATACGACTCGGTGTACCACGACCCCAAAACTGGAGAACAGCAGAAGGGCCGTAGTGAGTTTACCGATGAGTATGACAAGATAGGCGATTACTTTGTTTTGTCACGCCGTGCGATCGCATCTGATGATGAAGGCGATATGGAATTCAGTTTCTCGAATATTCAAATGCTAGAAGCCGCCTAACACTTAGGTCAGTCTGCTCAATTGAGCGGGCATCGTCTACGCAGATTTGCTGTCACCGTGCCGACATTCGCCTCAGAATCTAACTGAAGCGTACGAATGTCGGCTCTTATTTGGGTACTTGGTTGAGGATGGCTGGCAATGAGCTCTGCGGCTTGATAGCGGTAATCTGATGCTTGTTGATACGCTTCTACCAGCGCAAATTGAAGCGTTTGTAGACGGCGATTTGAGATCTGTAATCCATCAATCATCTGAGAAACGTCATGGTAGATACGACCAACTTGGCGTTCAATTCCCTGGTTGTATCCAGAACCGCCAAGATTGCTTTCATTGATTTCTTGAATACTTGAACTGCCCTCGGCTAGAGCCGCATTAATCAATACACAATCCTGCCGAGGAGTACATCCAGTTAAAATTAGACCCGAAATAGCACCCAAGGTTAAAATCTTGCGACCTAGGGCGCGGGAACAGAAAAGGTTGAACATATGAAATTTAGACATCATTAACGTTGCCGCATCTAGAACCTGTTTGCTTCTGAGTGATGCGGGTTGTCGGCACGTTTCAAACCCGGTGCTAGGTAGCAACGTTACCGCTTCATAGTTTTACAGATTATTAGGGTTACCCCAGGACATCTGGAATTCAAACACGCTGGAGGAAATTACGTTGAACATTGGGTTTCTAGGTACAGGACTGATGGGTGCTCCCATGGCACGTCGGCTGCAGCTGGCTGGGCATCAGGTATATGCATGGAATCGCACCGCTGATAAGCTCAATCCACTGCTTGCAGAGGGGGTTAAACGTGCAGAGTCCGCAGTTGATGCGATCGCAGCGTCTCAGCTCGTTATTCTTATGCTGACTGATGCTGAGGCTATTGAGTTCACTCTGCTTAGCCCAAAAGCGGCTTCCCAGCTCACTGATCGCACCGTGTTACAGATGGGGACAATTGCGCCTCAAGAAAGCAAAGCCATCGCCCAAGCGGTGCAAGCGGCTGGTGGCGATTATTTAGAAGCACCGGTACTCGGCAGCATTCCTGAAGCCAAAGCAGGCAATTTAATTATCATGGCAGGAGCCACACCCAGTCAGTTTGACCAATGGAAACCTGTTTTAAGGTGTTTTGGCCCAGAACCGCAGCTGATGGGACCAGTGGGCACGGGCAGCGGTGTCAAGCTAGCTATGAATCAGCTGATTGGCACCCTAACCACGGCTTTTTCCATGAGTTTAGGATTGGTGCAGCAAGAATCAATCGATGTCGATAAATTTATGGCGATTGTGCGCCAAAGCGCTCTCTATGCACCTACGTTTGATAAGAAATTAAGCCGTATGTGCGATCGCAACTTTGCTAATCCCAATTTTCCTGCCAAGCATCTGCTCAAAGACATGAACCTGTTTGTACAGTCTGCTGAAACCTTTAATGCTGACGTTGCCCAAAGTGTTGCTCACATAGTGAAACGCGCTGTGGAGCAAGGGTTAGCAGACCAGGATTATTCAGCAGTATTTGCAGCCGTTAGTGAGTAGTTTTGAATTTTGAGTTAGGTTCGCAACTCAAAATTCAAAACTCAACATTACGCCGTCAGCGCCTTTGCCTTAACTGGCTCAGTGAGTGCCCCGAAGCGGCGATCTCGACTTTGAAACGCCAACAGTGCTTGATGAAACTGATGGCGATCAAACTGTGGCCAAAAAACATCAGTAAAGTACATCTCGGCATAGGCCATTTGCCAGAGCAAAAAGTTGCTCAACCGCTGTTCACCACTGGTGCGAATTAACAAATCTGGGTCGCTACTGCCAGACGTATAGAGATGTCGTTCTAAGAGTTCTTCATTAATAGCATCGGCGGAAAGTTCACCCCGCTCGACCCGTTCAGCAACGGATCTGCAGGCTTGGGTAATTTCGTGACGGCTACCATAATTGATAGCCACATTAAACTCGATAGCATCATTATGTTGGGTTTGCTCAACAGAGCGCTCCATTTCTCGACGGAGAGATGTGTGCAACCCTGAGAGATCGCCAATAAAGCGAATACGCACCCCTTCACGGTGCATTTCTGATAGCTCTTTACGCAACAATCGCTCAAACAGCACCATCAGAAAATCAACCTCCTCGTGGGGGCGTCGCCAATTTTCAGTCGAAAACGCGTAGGCTGTTAAGGCCCCAATGCCCCAATCTTTACAGCAGCGGAGCAAATCCTTTAGGACATTAGCCCCGCGCCGATGCCCTTCAATGCGAGGTAGACCATGGCTCTGAGCCCAGCGCCCATTGCCATCCATAATTAAAGCAACGTGGTTGGGTAACCCACGAGGATCGAGGTCAGACGGTAGAGTTTGCAGAGTTTGGGTCGTCATAGTTGCAGATACGTAGTGCTCCAAATATGCATTAAATGTGAATAAACCTGTCTACGCTGTTACGTAGCCGATAGGGTCAAGTTCAACGAGAAATTAAAATATTAGCCCTCACGGGCCTATGGGACTTTAATGTACCCTCCCTACATAGTTCATCAAGAGCTATGACATGCATCAAGGATGCCCTAAATCATTGGAATTTAGACGTCATCATTGTCTATGAAAAGTGCAGGGCATACATTTAGGTTCCCTTGATAAAAAGACAGGTCAGACCAGTGTACCCCCTTGCTTGTTTACACCCTATAGTGTTCTTTGTCTGAGATTGTAGGTAAAGGTGCGAATTTAAAGGTCTGGAAAAGTCGGAATATCCTATGCGTAATGCTTGAAAGGATGGCGGTAGGCTATCAATGAGGAAAACCATTGACCATGGCCGATGGGTGTAGATAGTGCGATCGAACTTACTGACTCTCTGCTCTATGAAAAAACAGGGCAACATCTCAGTGATCTGCAATGCTGTATTTTGCAGCAGGTGTGGGGAGGTAAAACCTACCGTGCGATCGCAACCATCGCTGGCTACAGCGAAGGCCATGTTAAAGATGTAGCATCTCAGCTCTGGCGGTTGCTATCCGATGTCCTTGGAGAGCGGATCACCAAGGGCAACTATCGTTCACGGTTGGTCTATTGGTTAAAGCGTGCCAAACGTAAAATGGTGCACGTAGCTGAAGAAGCCTGGCCACGGGTTAGTCCATCTAGCCAACCTAGTGCAAAAATTAAGACCGAGGTCACCAATCCGCATTTTATTGGTCGTGATGACGCGATCAAAACCTTAAACACGCTGAGCAGCCAGGGCCACAAAGTTATTGTTATTCAAGGCGAAGGCGGACTGGGCAAAACCACACTAGCCCAGCACTATCTTCGTCAGGCTACCTTTGAGCTAGTGTTGGAATGGCGGATTGCTCAAGAAACGTCAAGCCTCACGGCTGTCAAAAACATTCTTGACGAGTGGCTACGTCAAGACTTCAATGATGAGCCAGGTCAGGATTTAAGTATTAGCCTCAGTCGCCTCAAGCGCCACCTCAAGCAACAACACATTGGCATTCTCATCGATAATCTTGAGCCCGCCCTAGATAGCAATGGACAGTTTGTTGCGGAAGCTCGCTGTTACACAGAACTGCTCAAGCTATTAGCTGACTTTTCGATTAGCACAACCACCTTGATCACCAGTCGTGATCGGCTCTGTGAACCCGGCATTAAGGCCTATCACTACCGGTTATCTAGACTAACACTCACAGATTGGCAACAGTGTTTTAGATATCATCAGCTGCAGTTTTCTCACACTGATGAGACTTTGCAATATTTACACCGTGCCTATGGTGGCAATGCTAAGGCCATGGAGATTTTATGTAGCACAGTACAAACTGACTTTAACAGTGATTTACAAGCTTATTGGCAAACCTATGGCGCAGACCCTTTAGCCGAGATTGACTTAAAGAACCTGGTCATCAGCCAGATTGACCGTTTGCAAGGCCTAGATCCATCAGCTTATCAGTTGCTTTGTCGTCTAAGCTGTTATCGATACCAGACTATCGCAACACTTTCATTATCTGCCATCCTGGCTCAATGTAACGACGCTGAAGGTCACCGAGCGATTGCCTCTCTACGCAATCGCTCCTTAATTGAAGTCGAGAATGGTCAATATTGGCTTCATCCTGTGATTCGCGCTGTCACGATTGAACGACTCCGACAGAGCGACCTGTGGTACGAAGCCAATTGGGTTGCAGCCGACTACTGGACTAATAGTGTAAAACTCCTAACAAACTTGTTAGATGCACAACAAGCACTAGAGGCCTACTATCACTACGTTGCTATCGATGAATATCAAGCAGCCGCACAGGTCTTGTTAAAAAGCCGTCATAATCAGTGGCAACAGTTTTTACCCCTAGCAAGTAGCCTCTATCGTATGGGATTCTTACATCCTGTAAGTACACTCATTACCAAAGTGTTGGTTCATCTAGAGGCGGTATCTGAACCCTTATCCCAGGTTAGCGAGCTGCGCAACATTCTCGGTGATATTTACTGGATTACGGGAGAGATTCGTCAAGCGATTGAGTGTCAGCAGGGTGCGATCGCAATTACCCAACAATGCTTGACCGCTATTGACAAAGCAGACAATCTCAACCATTACTATCTGCAAATGTTAAACATTGACTCACGGTTGAGTCTGGGCTTATATGCCATGGATTTATGGGAACTAGACCAGGCAAAAACGGCCTTTAATACCGTCATTGGCCTGGGACAAAACACACCCCATCAAGCCTGGGCTGAAAAAGCGACTGTGGCTCTAGCTCTGACCTATGCTTGTCAGAATCAAACAGAACAGGCGCAAATCATAGCCAGCAAATATCTCCATAAATTTACTCAGCAGAGCCAACAGTCCGGTAGACTCGCCTACTTTATTCAGCTACTAGGGCAGACATATGAACAGCTTGGTGACATCGAGCAAGCTGAAGGGCTGTATCAGCAGGCACTCCACTTTGCTGAAGCAGGCCACTATCTACAGGTTAAAGCTAAATCTTTGACTGGTCTGGCTAACATCGCTCGTCAACGCCAACAAATGACAGTAGCCCTTAACTATCACACCCAGTCTATCGACCTTTTCAACAGCATTGAAGCAAAGTGTGACCTTGCTAATGCCTACGTTGAACTAGGGCACAGCCACATATACCTTAAGCAGCTCCATAGGGCTCACTATCACTGGAACCAAGCGTTATCCCTATATGCAGATATTCATGCCCATAAGCAAGTCAGCAGGGTAAGAACTCTATTAGACAACGCCAGCTAGAGAATAGGTAAGATCCTCTAAATATCTACTGTAAGCACCTTCATACTCTCCGGTATAAGAATCTATCATCAGTGAGTTTCATACGTAGATCACACTGAACACGGATTTCTTCACAAGTGATTTATCTAACTATTGGAGTTAGTGACTATTCTATAAGTGTGCTAAACAAGCACCTCAGCAATCTTCCCTGAGACAGAAGGTGGCTGCCAGTACGATCGGTCTCTTTGATTCTGAAAGCCAATGATTAGACTGTGCGGTGCAAACCGACAGTCTTTTTTTTGACAACAATCTCACCAAACTATTCCTATCCGGACATTCCGCAGGTTCGTCAGCAAATCAAATAATATTTCTGGCAGGGAGCGCCAAGAAATCTAAGTATCTTCAGTCGTTCAGGTGAGAGGTTAGAGACCTGAGGATGCTCATCGAGCCAGACCAGATGAATCGCCTGA
>JBCDIX010000073.1:0-34143 GCA_038748405.1 Cyanobacteria bacterium P01_H01_bin.21
CTCATTTTTCTGCCTGCCAATCGTGCCTTTGCCCTTGATGCCTGGCGTCGTCCTGGCATGCGATCTCAAACAGTACCGGCCTGGACCCTCTGGTTATTGCGCATACAAATTGGTATTCCTTATTTTTATGGCGGTCTGGCCAAAATCAACGGCGATTGGCTACAGGGAGAGCCCATGCGGATGTGGATGGCAGATCGCACTGACTTTCCACTGATTGGTACGTTTTTCACTCAGGAATGGATGGTATATTTTCTGAGCTATAGCGGACTGTTGCTGGATGTTTTCGTTGTTCCCTTTTTAATCTGGCGACGGAGCCGACCCTATGCATTTGCAGCGGCTCTGCTATTTCACGTGATGAATGTCAGGTTGTTTAATATTGGCATTTTTCCGTGGTTTATGATTGCGGCAACGGCCATCTTTTTTGACCCTAGCTGGCCACGCTGGGTCATGGGTAAGCGGCTTGGCGATCAGCCCGCCCCCACCCGTCTCACCCCCAGACATCAGCTGACCTTGGCCCTGTTGGGCATTTATCTCTTCTTACAGCTGGTGCTGCCGTTTCGTCACTATCTCTATGCAGGCGATCCCAACTGGACTGAAGAGGGCCATCGATTTGCCTGGCACATGAAACTACGGTCTAAAGATGCCGATGTAAACTTTGTAATCACCAACACAGTAGATAATACGGTCAGCTCTCTGGACCCAAATGATATTATGCCTCGCTGGCAGGTTCGCAAGATGGCTGCGCGCCCGGATATGATTTTGCAGTTGAGCCACATAATTGCTGAGGATATCGGTGGCGCGGATAAAGACTCCATTGAAGTCAGAGCCGAAGCGTTTGCCTCACTGAATGGACGAGAGAAACAACAGCTGATTGATCCAACTGTTGACCTATCAAAAGAGCGACAGTCATTGCTGTCAGCTGATTGGATCATGCCCCTGGAGACACCTTTATCAAAAAAACGATGAAGTAGACATACTACACCTTCGTTTTTTAAACGGTCGTAATTTTTGGATTACTGACAGCTAGCACAGTATTTATTTTTTGAATTTTCTAGAAGCTCATATCGTGATCAAAGTACGCTCGTCTTCTATAAAATTCAGCTTCAAATAAAATCACCCATCAGGTACCACACAATGCATAACCAATTTTTAGAGGCTGTTCATCAAGGAAAAAAACAAAAGTCTCTTTACTTCCTAGGCATTCTATTAATTTTATCGTACTGGCTACTCTTGAGTGGTCCAATAGCTCTGGTCAGTCAGTCTATACTATCTCTTATTGTTAACTCTGCTAAGATCACATACTTCATTGCTACATCTTTTTCTTTTGTATTTTTACTCGCGCTTCTTGTCTACGTTATTAAAAAAATCCACCACCGAAACGTTTACTCATTGATCAATGCTGATGCAATTATTAATTACAAACGCTTGTTTACGGGATTCATTATTTGGATAATCCAAGTGTCTGCTTTTACATTCTTAGATATATTGCTCTACCCTCAAAGCTACACCTATACATTTGAACCCAAACAATGGTTTCTATTATTACCACTTGTTTTAATTTTTACTCCTGTTCAAACCTCTGTCGAAGAACTTTTGTATAGGGGTTATCTAATGCAGGGACTAAGCTTGATCACAAAACGACCAGTCATATTAGTTTTAGTGACAAGTCTTGTATTTGCCATACCACACTTTGGTAACCCAGAGATGCAAAGAGGATTTGTTTGGGGAGCGCTGACCTATCTTGTTTGGGGCATCTTTTTTGCTGTTATCACTCTCAAGGATGGAGGATTAGAATTGGCGTTGGGGGTACATGCAGCTAACAACATTTTCTCTTTTTTAGTTGTTAACACTCCAGATTCAGTGATGCCTTCACCTACTATACTGACGTATATTAGACCTATTGAATCAGTAGAAGGATTTTTCTCTCTACTAATTCAAGCGAGTATCTTCTATTGTATATTTTTTGGAGGAATACCCCGAAATCCTAAACAATCTAGAGTTTAGGTTCATGAGGCTTTAGACTCTCTATCAATTGAGAATAGTTTTAGAAAAAATAATCTCGTCTACCATCTCCATCACATCCTCGACCACATCTTCTGCCGTTTCAGCATCATTAATATACTGATTTAGCGACTTGAACTGCTCAGGTGATATGGTGCCCATCAATTCCCTATCCCAATTTCTCAGCATCTCGTCAAACACCCGTTTAGCATCTCCGTTGGTACACACAATGGGAATCACTGGAATTCGCTCTTGTTTGGCATATTGATAGGTTTCATAGGTGCCGCCTACACCTCCTAAAAGAATCACTAAGTCTGAGCGTCGCAAACAGTCAAGCCATTCATGGATGCCAGACTCGGCATACTTCACCATACCGCCCTTAAATGTCGGCTGTTTCCCTCGCGGCACAATCTGCGTCAGCTTGTCAGTTAGTCGTATATTGTCCTGAGACAGCTGTTTTGAAAAGGCTTCAGCAACCACATAGTCCACTCCTTCCCAACCACCTGTCAGCAAACTATAGGTGCGCTCTGCAATTCTCTTGCCTAGCCTTTGAGCACACCAGTTAATCTCGGCGGGGAGGTGATATTGACCTGTCCCTGCCACTAAAATAGTTTTTTTACTTCTAAGCTGTTTAGCATCTTCTTTAATGTGGCTAGTCAGGTTATTAATAAACCGATCAAAGTCTTTAGCAGGATCAATACTGAGTTTGTCTTGAACAAACTGGATAAAGTCATCTACTTTTTCAGCAATCTCGGCAATCTTATTGGCCACATTTGTCATGGCAGAATATGCGTCAGTCGGGTTGGGCCCCATCAGGGCTAAGAGCTGTTTTCTTCTCTCTTGCCAGTACTGAATATAGTCAATCTGGCCTGCTCGGCTGTATACATTGGCATCAGATAAAACAACCGGAAAAATTCTCTGCTGATACTCTTTTTGCTTCATCACCTCTAGGGCTTCAAACATACAATATTCAGAGCGCAGATATTTATCACTAATGACCAAGATGACATAGTTACCACGGCCAATCTCGCGCATAAATTTCTCAATGCTTTGGCCTAGGGTAAGGTGATTGCGATCGCGAATCAGGTTATACCGCTTTGCCAGCAGAACGGCACAAATTCGATCCACCAGCGCCTCTCGCTGGCGTCCCTGGGGCGTCTGATTATCTTTCCACGCATAGGATATGTAGATCTGGTTCATGGGTTCTAGATGTCCATTGCATAGTTGCCATTCTAGCCATTCAGTATCTATGCCCAAAATCCGGCTCAGGATCATGAGTTGTAACCGTTCTTTCAATATCGAGACGGCGGCCTATCGACGACAGTCAGGAATCAAATCCACAGCCTCCACAGCCGTCAGCTCTAATGCCGTTGGTAATGCCTGACTCCGCAGCTGAATGGCCAGTTCCTGGGCCGTGGTTTGGGTAAAGTTACCGCTAATGACGGCACTACCGCCGGTAATGCCGGAGTCTTGATAGGCAACATTAATGGTGGGGTCACTCAGCAACCGTCCATCCACAAAAATACCCAAACGTCTACCAGTTCCGGCAAGCTGCCGGGTGATGTCGGCAAACTGCCCAGTACCGGTTGGGTCAAACTCTACTGTGACCGCCCAACGGCCATATTGGCTGGGGTATGCGATCGCATCTACCACTTGCGCTCCCGTCAAATCCGTAGGGTCAAACAGCTGAGCAATCGCCTCATGGTTAGCCTCTAGCAAATCTGACTCCTGGCTAGTGCTCAAATCGTCCTGAATGTGGCGGAGCTGTAGCAACTCAGTATCAGTGCCATGCTTTTGTTGCTGAAAGCTCAAGTCCCCTACAGAGCTAAGTACCTGGATTGCCAGATCCATGTCGACCTGGTTGGCAAGCTGCACCGTTAGCTGAGCAGGAGCCGCTATCTCCACCGAGAACAAATCTACACCCAGCTCACGAACTCGAGCTTCTAACACCCGTTGGGTTGTGTTTAAAGTATCGGGCGTAATCTCCAGAACAGTGTCTGTTGGCTGGGCCTCCAGCGTTAGCTGCGTGCCTTTAGTTGAAGGCACGCAGACACCCGTCTCTGCTTGGGTGGCAGTAGCTGCTAGACACAGACCAAGTACGGTTACAGAAACAAGGTGACGCATGGGGTTAGACAATGGTAGAGGAACTAAGGAGTTCTACAGAACCAATCATTAAGGTTTCGGATAGGCTTAATGTGAGAAAAGAAGGGGGCTGAGCAAACTCACGATGCTCTACAACAACTAAGCATTCATGAGCGCTTCAATATCGGCCGTAACAAGGTTTTCCAGGTTTTCTGTTATCTTTTTGATGTCCCAATTCCACCAGGCAATCATCAGCAGTGATTCAATGGCATGCTCATCAAATCGTCGTCGGATCAGCGTTGCTGGATTGCCTCCAACAATGGCATAGGGTTCCACATCTTTGACCACAACAGACTGGGCCGCAATAATTGCCCCATCCCCCACCCGTACTCCAGGCATAACTACGGCTTCATGACCAATCCACACGTCATTACCGATAACGGTATCGCCTTTATGGGTCATCATTCAATGTCAGATTTTAACTCTTCAAATAAAGAGTAGGGGCTTTGGCTCATGCCCAGAGCGGCATAGGTTGATTGTGCTCGCACATTGTCTTTTTCAACGTATAGGCGAAACCCACACACATTGGGCTCACGATTAGCCAGATCTTTTATAAATTGGTACATGTTGCGATAGACACCACGACGGCGATAGTCTGGCAATACAAAAACACTTTGCACCCACCAAAATAGCCCATTACGCCAGTCGCTCCATTCCGTTGTAATCATTAGGCAGGCGACTACCTTGGCATCTGTTTCAGCAACAATATAGAAACCCCGCGAAGGATTTTTCAACAACGAGGTGACTCCCGCCAGAATCACCTCAGGAATCAGCTCTTTTTTTTCAGTTTCCCAAGCCATGGCTTGGTTAAAGTTAGCGATCACACTGGCATCGCTTAGTTGGGCTCGACGTATATTTATAGAATCCAAAGCACTTTAAGGGGGAGTGAGAGGGCTGTTTGATAGTGTACAGCCTACGTTACGATTGCTGGTTTAGGGGATGAATCGAGCGAGGGCAGGGGATTTGCTAAAGATTTTAAGAGGGATTTGGTGGTGATGACTGAGTAAGCAAAGTAAAGGATCAGCGTTCTTTGCCCCTGCTACTCTAGACATGATGATGGTTCTAACCCCCGTAGTGTCCGATATTCTACAGAACACCTTTTTAGGTAATACCGTTGAAGCTTATAGCATTGCGCTCCTTAATATTGCTGTGGGTGTTGCGATCGCACATCTCCTTAAACGCATTATCCTACATCGTCTCAAACGCTGGGCTAAACGCACCACCAATACCCTAGACGACCAGCTGGTGCGTCTGATTGAGCGCCCCACCCTCTGGCTGCTCTACTTAGGTTCCTGCTACATCAGTTTGCAAAACCTGACGCTGTATCCTACCGTTGCTCAGCTATTAACGGTGGTGGGGGTTATTTTTGCCACCCTGCTGTTGCTGCAGCTAGTGGGATCTGTGGCCGAATATGGTCTGCGAATCTATGGATTTATCCATCGCGATCAGCCCAATATTCGCCAGAGTCTCAATGCCCTAATTCCAGCGGTGAGAGTAGTGCTGTGGGCCATTGGCATTGTCTTTGTACTAGACAACCTGGGGTTTGATATTTCTGCAGTTGTCACTGGTCTGGGAATTAGCGGTGTAGCCCTGGCCCTGGCCTCTCAAGGCATATTGCAAGACCTGTTTAGTTATTTTTCAATTTTGTTGGATCGCCCGTTTGAGATTGGTGATTTTATTCTCATTGGCGAGATGATGGGGACGGTAGAACATGTTGGCATTAAAACCACGCGGCTTAGAAGTCTAGATGGAGAACAGCTGATCTTGGCCAATACCGATCTCACCGCCTCACGTATTCAAAATTTCCAGCGTATGGAGCAACGACGAATCCAGTTTAATCTAGGGGTCACCTATGAGACTAGCGTCACTCAGCTAGAACAGATTCCAGAGACGATTCGTCACATTATCGACGAGATTCCTCAAGCGACGTTTGATCGTGCCCACTTTGCCAGCTTTGGTGACTTTAGTTTGAACTATGAAGTTGTTTATTTGGTTGAGACAAACGACTACACTGTGTATCGAGATATTCAACAGCGTATTAACCTAGCCGTCAAACAACAGTTTGATCAGACAGGGATTGAGTTTGCCTATCCAACCGAGGTTTTGTACTTAAATCAGCCTGATCTTTTAGACAAAAAGGGAGAGAGCTAAGATTTGTTTGGCTGGCAACTCGCCATCTTAAAAGACATTGCCCCTGTTCCCTGCTCTAAACTGAGATGCTAAAGCTATCTCGACGATGAAAATCAGGTCTTTCACCCGTATGTTTGAGGGCCCAATGGGACACATCATCAGCCTGAAGTATGGTGCTGATGCCAATATCTAACGGCTGATCGACGGCAAGCCAGTCGTCTGTTGGTAACTCCAAGGTTAGATAGTAGCCCTTGGTAATGTGTTGCCAGGTGCTGGCCAGGTGTTTACAGGCCGGTTCGGCCACCATGGCCTGCCGATAGTCATCAAACCGATACACATTCCAATCGCCATTGGGGGAGGCATTAACTTCCCAATATTGGGAAGAATCGGGTAGCCCGATAAAGACTTCAAAGCATGTGTTTTCCCAAAGATGATCCCGTCGGCTGGGGGGGGCGCTAACGGTTGGTGGAACCTCGATATCATCAACTGCTCCGGTCAGAGTATATTCGACTGTGATGGACGATTGCGATCGCACCACTCGGCCAGAAATAACTAAATCCGATATCGGTTCAAAGGGCTTTAGCGAAAATGGTATGGCCATTAATGTCTCCTAAGGGAACAAATACAGGGAAGAGCCACTAGAACGGCACACCGTAGAGTCTCTACAGCAGCCAATTACCGAGTTGTTTCTAGAACTCAGTACATACTAAATAGTTCTAAGCTGCATAGCGAGCTTCAGAACAGTAATGGGTCCTTAACTGATTAATTACGGTTCGAATAGCAGATTTTTGCATGCTAATGCTCTTAGCCAGCTGAAACTGCACCAATGCCCGTTCCAAATTGTGATGTGGACGTTGGGTCTTAAAATAGATATCCCCCGCCAGGTGGTCGCTAAAAAAGCGCAGACCCAGCTCAAAGGTGATCAGCCAGATGGCATCGTAGATATAGTCGTACTCTATTGGGTAGAGAAAATCGCTAGCGCTAGAAAGATACCCCTGGAGAACAGCAGCACAGAGATCCACATCAAAGGTAACCGTCTGCCAGTGCGTGGTTTCCTCACCCAAGGGGTTACAGCTAGAGCGCAGGCAGTCTCCGATATCGTAGTGAACCAGACCGGGCTTGACCGTATCTAAGTCAATCAGGCTGGCCGCTTGACCGGTGGTGGTGTCAATTAAAATATTGTTGATTTTTGGATCCCCATGGATGGGGCGCAGGGGTAGACTGCCTGCAGTTTTGGCATCCTCTAAAACAGATAGGTGGTTTCGATGGTGCTCAATGAGGCTACAGCAGTGCTGTTCTTCTAGCGACAGAATCTTTGCCTGGGCTAGTGTCGCATCATACTGCTTGAGATAGCCGGGGGTAATGTGAAATCCTGGTAGCGTATCTGTCAGACTGGTAATAGGTAAATCACTTAGTAAGCTGTGAAAACAGCCAAGACCATGGCCAATTTCAACAGCATGGGTTGGGTCTTGAATCGTGTTAAATGTGGTTGTCCCCTCGACAAAACTCAGACCTCGCCAAACATGACCCTGAGCATCCAGCCAATAGTGCTGGTCATCAAGCGTTCTTAAAACATGGGGGACTTCCCAACGACGCTTCAGGGGCGTCTGACCGAGCCGCTGATGGGCATGGCTCACAAACCGACAGAGATTGTCCATCACCTGATCAGGCTGAGGAAACACCTGGGTGTTAATACGCTGGAGAACAAACGGCTGTTCTGTATCAACTAGGTAGGTGTCGTTAATGTTGCCACTGCCCAGCGAGCGAATCGCTTGCACTGTGTCATAACCCACAAATTGTTGAGCGATGTGGGCTAACGCATCAGTATGGTTTGTAGCAGTCAGCCCAGCCTCAGAGAGCATTAGATCAGTTTGATAAAACTTTTTAGGTAATCATACGTTCATCCCCAGAGCTTGGGGAACCGGATAGGCCATAAAAAGGTTCTATCAACGGCGTTAAAAGGTTTGATGTGCTCAACAATGGAAAACTTCTAGAGCTTAACCCTCTTTGTGTAAAAAAATACTATAGAACTGCACTCTAGGGCCAGCTGTATACTACAGTTAATTGTTCTGATTTGCAGACAGTCTTAATAAGGCCGCTGCCCTGTGAAATTTCCCACAGGGTCATAGTGACATACCCAAACCTCTCGGGTCTCATTTGCATTACGGGCAACTGCACAGCCTACTTCCGTCGTATTGGCCCAGACCATTTGGGTGTAGTGGCCACACTCCTTTCCTGCCGTACAGCGATTGGTCTCGTAGTCGTAATCTTGCGCTTCATTAACCCAACCCTGAACTGCCTGTGCTGGTGTTCGATAGGCTCCGCCAGTGGTGGTCTGATATTGAGTGATATTTTCACCGATATCGTCGGCATTTCCTTGGCTAGCCGCTGGGCTATGGCCGATCAGATTTTGTGCGATTAAGGTGTCAGCCCATGCTTGAGCACTGGTCGCCAGGGTAGTTGACCAGCGGAGGTCATCGACACCCACTTGCTGACGCAGGTCATTATGGACGCTCAGTATTTGAGCAACTCCGGCTTGAGTAGAGAGGTCGTACACGTCATTGGTTAACCCTTCTGCTTGAGCTTGTTGAATGGTGCGTACCCGATCAGCACTTATCTGTGATTCGGTTTCACCGTTTGGGTATCTGACGGTATAGCTCCAGCTGGAAACACCTTGGGATATACGCTCTACAATCCCTACAACAAACGCTGCCTGCCATTCACCATTACTTAGTACGTAGACATTGCCATTCGCTGGACTAGTCTGAGCATAGGCTACCGGCTGAGCTTGAATACCAACAGCACTACTTATTAAGAGTAAGCCTAAGCAGCAGCCAAGGGGACGAGTAATGTTCACCATGATGATTAAACTTATTTAGCTTGAAGAGCAACTGGTTCAGTTAACCGGGGGCAGCTTATTCTTGAAACTTTGAAGCAGTACACATAAGAGCAGGCGGCGTCAGGGATTTGTGTCCCCACAGTAGCGTACCCATCGTCACTGTGAGGATGGGTGAGGACAGGAAAATTAGCGGTTACTTCCTCAAATCAGAGGATCAACACTGCGCCTAATAGGATGGCAACCACCGCGCCAATCAGCGTGTTAATGATATTCACCACATCGTGGGTTAAGCCCGGTAGCTTATCTTCAATGGTGGCTCCGATCAGACTTTCAACGGTGGTGGCAACAAACGCTGCGATCGCACAGATAACAATCCCCACCGTTGAAATAACACCGATGCCCCAGGCTGCCACGGCAAGTATCAGCGACCCGACCACACCTGCCAGGGTGCCTTCAAGGCTGACGGCACCCTCTGTACCGCGAGGCACTGACTGCAGCGTCGTAATTAAGAATGTGCGCTGCCCGTAGGCTTTACCAATTTCTGTTGCAGACGTATCCGATAGCTTAGTGCTCAAACTGGCGACAAACCCAAGCACCAGTAGCTGGATAACTTGAGCCGTAGACAGCCCTGCCAACGTGATAGAGGTAAGCCCTATGAGCCATGCCAGCAGGGCGCATAGGGCTGCCGTTAGCGCCGACCCCCACACATTGCCAGGGCCACGTACCCCTCCCCGCTCCTCAGCAATACCCGCCGCTGCTTTTTGCGCAAACCCTACCTTTGTAACTGCTGACCCTGCTACAAAATACACGAGGGTGACGGCATAGGCCTGCCAGCCTAGACAGCCCCATAAAATAACGCCCAGTACCCAAGCATGAATATAGCCAGCAGGGGTCAATAGCTTTTTAGGACTGGCAAACGCCACACCCACAAGCATCGTATTGAGAACGACTGCCACCAGCCAAGGATTTTGCAATGTCATCAACAGGCTTTCCCCCAGGTTGTAAAGACACGCCACATCACGATGATATCGCTGTCGGTTCTGTCAGGGGCATCTTGACTAGCTTGTATACCAAAAACAGCATGAGTACAGTCATATAAGCGGTTAAGGCGGTCCACAGCAAGTAGCTGTTTTGCAAATAGACTGCCAAAACAGCCAGGGGAGCAAACCCAGCGATAAATCCTAAAAGCGCACCGTTGCGCAGCACTGCCCCTTCTTTAAGACCGATAAAATAGCCCTCCAACATAAAGGCCACCGATGTAATACTCAACAGGGGCACCAGCCAGGCTGCATAGCTGCCCATGGCCTGACTGACTTCTGTGTGGTTGGTGAGTAGGTTAAAGACCGTTTCAGGGAAAATTACCGCTGAGAGGGCAAAGCCCAGAGAAATCACCAGACTGGTAACGATGGCAGTTTTGAGTACGGGTAAACAGCCATCTGTACGACCTTGGCCTTTAAAATTGCCAATCAGGGTTTGGGCCGTCATCCCTACCCCCTGCACCGTAAATTGGCTAAGTAGAGCGATCTGCAACAGCAGCCCGTTTTCCGCGAGCGATACAGTGCCAAAGCTGGCGCTGAGATTGGTAAAAATGGAATAGGCGGAAATCAGGGCCAAAAACCGCACCAAAATGTTGCCCTTGAGCACCAGAGTAGACGCGAGGGACTGACGGTCAAGCACCTGGGGCATCGCTTTGCCCACATACTTCCAGTCTATGGTCAAAAGAATGGCCCCAATTCCCACTATTAGCCCCAGATATTGGCTCAATGCTGTGGCGAGTCCAGCCCCGGCACTCTCCCAGCCCCAGCGATTGATCATCAGGTAGTCGAGAAACACATTGGAGCCATTGGCGACTAGAGAGATTAAAAATACGATGCCGTTTTTCTCACGCCCCAAAAACCAACCAATTAGGACAAAATTAAGCAGTACTGCCGGGGCTCCCCAGATGCGGGCATTAAAGTAAGTAAGGCCAGCCTGCTCAGTCTCTGGGGCTCCAGACAAAATGGTAAAGCCCAGCTGGTGAATGGGATACTGCAGCAGCAAAATAACGAGCGCGATCGCCAACGCCACCAGACCACACCTGAAGACCGCCACCAGTACGCCCACATCATCCCCCTCACCGACGGCCTGAGCCGTCAGCGCATTGGTGCTATTGCGCAGAAATTTAAGAATGCGGTAAAGGTAGTCAAATAAAATGCTGCCTAAAATAACCCCCGCCAAATAATGAATATCGGATAGGTGGCCCAGAAAGGCCGTATCACATAGCCCGGCCAGCGGCACCATCATGTTGGAAAACATGCCAACAAGTGACAGCCGGTAAAACCGAGGTAAAAAGCTTTTGTCTGATGCTGGGATAGCGGAAACCATAGACGATGAAGCACTCCAGCCAATTGCAGAGAATTACACTACTGACTTAAATTAATAATGCTTAAGTAAACGTTAATATTGCACAATCAAAAGCATTTTTGCTAGCTATACAACTCTTGTGCAATGTCCTTAAAGCCCGTTCTATAAGGAATCTACCGATTTTATGAATTCTATTGAAAAGCTAATTACTATGGCTGAGGACGAGCTGACTCAATACAGCACAGAAGCACGAAAAATTGAAAAGCTGCGGCCTAAGGTTGGCCTAACCATTCCCTATCCTCAGCAAAAGGAGGTTAAAGAGCAGATACTGGCGGATATACCCACGAACATCTTGGCCAAGATTGTTGAACGAGATCGTCAAATGGTGGCGCTTCCTTTCTGGGGAATTGGTGGGCTGGGGCTATTGTTGGGTGTCTCTATGCAACAGCCGCTCGACTTTATGGCGACAGGCATTGGCTTTTATGTCGCCTTTGGTATCCAATCCTGGGGTTGGAAGCTTGAGGCCAAACGTCTGATCGTCAAGACACTGGATGCTATTGAGCATGATATGCAGGTCCCGTCTTAGGACACAGACAACAGACAAAAAAATTGTTTTCTGGGGGTCATGCAGAGAGGTGGCAAGACCACTCCCTGAAACACAAAATGAGTCGTATTTTTAAGTTTTTTTAAGATTCCTTGAGAAATTATCACTGTACAAAATCGCCCATTAATGGTCAAATATCTCTATCTGTAGAGGGCTTTACGAGCTTAGGGTCGGTTTTGAAACCAGATGCCTGTCTGTGCGTCAATAATGATCAGCACATCTGGATATTTCGCATCGGCAAGCTGTCTTTTTTGTTAGGAAAGGTTCACAATAATTGAGATATGCCCTTTCGATATTTGGCTTTCCTTAATAAGATTAGAAGTACTAAAAGACTTTATCAATACTGACAATAATTTAACTGTCAATGACAATTTCTGAAGATAATTTCGAAAGCTTTGTGCTGACTTCTCCTGTACCGGTGTTGGTGCATTTTTGGGCTCCCTGGTGCGGGCTGTGTCGTCGAGTAACGCCTTTGCTCAGTCGGTTTCAGCAAGAATGGTCAGGACAGGTAAACGTTTTAAATATCAACGCTGACGAAAATCTCAAGCTGGCAAATCTTTATCGATTGCAAACCTTGCCGACATTATTATTTCTGAGTCAAGGAGAAGTCATTCAACGGTTTGACGTTTTGCGTAATCGAGATGAGTTTATGCGAGCGCTCAATCTGTTGATGAGACGTCATCAGTTAGAAGCTGGATTAGTCGAAAAAGCAAGCTTGTTGGATAGCTAACGGGTTACGGTTGCAAATATCCTTCAATCAGCCAGTCCTGACCGACTGTCTCTAGTGTTGTGTCAGATAGAGCCAGCGCCTCGGTCATTTTGTTTAGCCCCATGTCGCCTATGGGTGTAGGGGCTTGCTGGCCACCCACTAACTTTGGGGCAATAAAGGCCCATACTTTTTGAATCACTCTTTGTCGTAGTGCTACAGCGCTGAGGGTGCCGCCACATTCCCATAAAACTGTGGATAGGCCCCGTATATACAGTTCATTCACCACTACGCTCGGCGTTAGTGAGTCAACGGAAATTATCTCGACCTGTTTTGGTAGGGTTGCTTTTTGTGGATTGGCTTCTGTAAATACCAGAGTGGGGGCAACGTCAGTTTGCCACAGGTTAGCGGCGGGGGGTAAATCCAAATTACGGCTCATGACAACTCGTAACGGGTTGCGATCGCACACTCCATGACTGGTCAGGTGCGGGTTATCCTGCCGTACGGTGTTACCGCCAACAATGACCGCATCGCACTGCCCCCGCAGCTGATGGACCCGCCGCCGCGCCGCCGGACTGGTGACCCAGGCACTGTGGCCACTGTCCGTGGCGATTTTACCATCCAGGGTCATGGCATATTTCAAAATGCTAAAGGGCTGATGGTGACGAATACGATGGATAAAGGCTTCATTTAGCCGTTTGCAGGCGGCTGTTTCCACATTGGTCAGAACGCTTAGACCCGCGGCTCGCAAACGGTCGATGCCGCCGCTAGCCTGGGGGTTCGGGTCCGTCATGCCGATGACGACTGAGGCAATGCCCGCTTTTAGCACTGCCTCGGTGCAAGGGGGGGTGCGCCCGGTGTGGTTACAGGGTTCTAGGTTGACATAGAGAGTAGCGCCTCGGGCAGCCTCTCCGGCGGCTTTGAGGGCAAACACTTCTGCATGGGGTTGTCCTATCTGGGGGTGAAACCCTTCGCCAACAATTTGTCCGTTTTTAACAACAATTGCCCCCACCATTGGATTGGGAGTTGTATAGCCTGCCCCTTTGGCCGCCAGCTTTAGACAGCGATGCATCATGGTGCTACAAGTCTCGCCTGGCGGCAGTGACCCATCGCGAGTGGAATCATTAGGTGAAATCATAGACAAATTTATCTAGAATTTTGGAAGAGCTATCGCGTTAATCATGACTACCGAAAACACCAGCGTGAACTGTGCCGTTGAATGCGTCAACGGCTGTATTAAAGGCGATGCCTGCCCTAATGAAGCTTACACTCAGCAGGCATCCAGTTTTATTGAAAACACCTCCCTCGACAAGATGTTAGAAATCGCCGAAGAGGCGGTACGTAAGAAGATTATGGCGCGGGCAACAGAACCTAGAAAGTGGGTGATTCCCGATGAGCTAAAAGAGTAAGCGGGGGAGGGGCCAGGCGTAAACATGGGAAGGGGCTGCGGCTCGTAAAGCTAAATCCTAGTTTTCTTGTAGCTCCCCTTTGTTGCTTCCAAAAATGCCTTAATTCCCTCTACCAACCGCTCAATATCGCTTTGCGTATGGGTGGCCATCACCGTCATCCGCAGCCGACTGGTGGGTACCGTCGGTGGCCGCACCGCAGAGGCAAAAATTCCCAGCTGTTTCAGGTGTTGACCGAGGTTGAGCACCGTGGCGGCATCCTGAACGGGAATGCAAACAATCGGGGATTCAGAGGGCAAATACTGAATATCGACCTGGGCTAAACACGCTCGGAGGTAGTTGGCATTGGTGGCTAGTTGGGCCAGCCTTTGCGGTTCTTGGGTCAAAATTGAGATCGCAGCTCGGGCCGCCGCCGCATCGGCTGGGGATAGGCCCGTTGTGTAAATCCAGGTGGCCGCGCGGTTGCGTAAAAAGTCGATCAGCTCAGCTGCCCCGGTGACATAGCCCCCTAAACTCCCCAGAGCTTTGCTGAGGGTGCCCACTTGCACCATGGGGCGCTGACGACAGCCCAGCTGTTCGACCGCACCGCCGCCGGTGCGACCCAAAACTCCAGTGCCATGGGCTTCATCCACTAAAACCATGGTGTCCCACTGGTGTGCGATCGCTAAAATTTCTGGCAGCGGGCAGAGGTCGCCATCCATGCTAAAGACGCTGTCGGTGACGATAATACAGCGACGATATTGGGGCCGCAGGTGGGCCAGGTGGTGCTGCAGCTGGTCTAAATTGTTGTGGTCATAGGTTGCAACAGTGGCTCCGCTAAGACGAGCCCCCATCTGCAGACTGGAGTGGTTGTACCGGTCGGCCACGATCAGATCGCGGTGATCTACCAGGGCGGCTAGCGTACCCAGATTTGCCAGATATCCAGAGCTAAAAACGATGGCATCATCGGTGCCCTTAAGCCGGGCGATGGCCTGTTCTAACTCACGGTGGATGGGGCGATGGCCGCTGAGCAAACGAGAGCCGGTGCTGCCAGTGCCGTAGGCTGCGATCGCAGCCTGGGCCGCTGCCGCCAATCTTGGGTCGCTCGCCAGACCCAAATAGTCATTGCTGGCAAAGTTTAAGCAGGGTTGCTCATTGAGGCTAACGGTAGTGCCCCCTTGACCATCAATGGTTTGAACCTGGCGATACCAGTTGGCTCGATGCAGTGTTTGTAGTGATTTTGTAATCCAGCTGTAGGGATTAGCGGAAGTCACGGTCGTTAATCAGGTCTTTCACCCAAGGTCCATGTGTGGTTATTGCCTGAAATTCTAACAGCCCCAGATTCTGAAAATCTAAGAACAACAATGCGAGATGCTTCGTCATCACCGCTAATTTCTAGATATCCTTCGACCCATTCGTCGCCTAATGTGGTGCCAGCGACTCGAATATCGTAGACCCCTTCTGCCAGGGTAAATGTTTCGCTACGGTTGACGATACGCGGGGAAAAAACACGTCGGCCATTGATATAGACATTGGCCCATTCCTCACCTTCAACCACAATTTCCAACTTAACTACGGTATCTCTGTCGTCATCTTCGTCATCCTTCTGAATGAACTCTTGAAGATTCTCGGGGTAGTGAATGATGGTCTCTGCTTGAGCCAGGGCATGGGGATATGCAATCGCGCTAACAAAGGTCGCTAACCCTAGCGATAGCCACAGTTTCTGTGTCATAGCTGTTCTGATGTCGTTGATTTATTGTCATTGGCCTGATCGTTCTGCTGCTTGTGGGGAAGATCAAGACCAACAAAGCAGATTCCGGAAAAAACTGTTTTGCCAATAAATCAAAATCAGGGCAGAGATCTCTGCTATCGACGTCGGGCCGACACAGGAATCCAGGTATACGGATCGCCAGATACTCTGACCCCTCGTTCTGAAAAGCTCACCACAACAATATTGGCATCGTCACGACCGACGTCTAAATAGCCCTCGGCCCACACATCAAACAGGTCAGCCCCAGTAATTTTAATTTCGTAGGCCCCTTCTCGAAACCTAAATTGCTTACGGCGGTTGGAATTACGGGGGGAAAAGATGCGGCGACCGTCCACAAAAACATTGGCCCATTCATCGCCCTGGGCAATAAACTCCACGGTTACTCGTTCCCGCGCGGGTCGCCGTTCGTATATGGGATATCGATAATCGTCGTGGGTAGGATAGCGAATAATAATGCGGTCTGCCTGGGCTAGGGGCGCAATCGCTAGGGGAGCTGCGATCGCACAAAGTACAGTGAGTCCTAGCCGGAACCATTTTTGTTGGGTCATAATAGCCTCAATCGAGTTACACACAACCAGCGCACCTCTAGTTTTTATTGTAAACCCAGCCTAAAAACTGCCGAGTCAGGCTGTGGCAGTGATTCGATTGAACTTTTGGGTGGTCTCCGCTCACCCTACAATGGGAGTAGCTAGCGCCTGCCCTAGCTATGTCAGCCCTATGCAATACCCATGAAATTCTTTGAGAAACCTGGCTCTGACCTTGCTGATCGCGTCCCTCCAGGTCAGCATTTAGCAAAAGGATTTCCTGTTTTAACCTATGGCCCCACACCTGAGGTGACTCAGACTGAGTGGCAGCTAACTTTGTCGGGTTTGGTAACGGCCAAAACCCTAACCTGGGATGATTTGATGGCCCTACCCCAGCAGCAGTTCACCGCAGATTTTCACTGTGTGACCACCTGGAGCAAATTAGACGTCACCTGGACGGGGGTAAAGGTCACTGATTTACTCGCCACTGTTGAGGTGGATGAACAATCCGCTCATGTCATGGCCCACTGCTATGGCGGGTACACCACCAATATAGCGATGGACGATTTTGCCCGACCTGAAAATTTTCTAGCCCATACCCTAGAAGGCGACCCTTTACCCGCAGAACATGGCGGCCCCTTACGGTTAGTTGTGCCGCACCTGTATGCTTGGAAAAGTGCAAAATGGCTGAGCGGGTTGGAGTTTTGTGCAGAGCCAGTTTTAGGCTTTTGGGAACGTAATGGCTATCACAAACGGGGCGAACCTTGGGCAGAGGAGCGATATAGCGACCGATAGGAACTCAAAAGTATCCTGATCGTCTCCTTTACTATCTGTAGTCCTGAACGTGCATGGCACGGGCTACATGACTCCTGGAAAAGTCTGCTCATTTTTGCTGTGCAAACCGGTATTTACAGGTCGCATGTCTGCGATTAATAGCTCCCAAAAACGACAAATAATTGAAGCTTTGCCCTCTGAAGCTCAGCAATGGTTGATAGGGTTACCCTGGGTACAGCGGCGCTATGTGTTGTCCCTCTGCTACGTCATGTGTGGGACGTCTCCAGATGAGCAGGCAGAGTTTTTAGACGAATATACGGCTGACGGTGTTGTCTCGCGCATCATTCGCGATCGCGATACACAACAGCGCATAAAACAGCACTTACGCCGGTTTCACATCGACACAGAGCTAACTGAAGAGCTGCTGCGGCGCTATGTTCGTCAGTACTATATCCATGCGGCTCAAGCTCGACAGCATCAGGATAAAGCCTATCTAGAATCGGCCATTCGGCTGATGATTGACGGTCAAGAACACAACCGCGTCCTAACCTACATCCTTGGGTTTGAGCTACTGACCCTAATCTTTAAGATGAGTTGGGACCAGCATGAGCGTCTTTATAGTCTGCAGCCCAACCAGGAAGACTTTTTTAATCTCTACATTCGGCCAGTCCAGCGAGCCCATCGGCTCAATGGCATCATTGTGCCCAAAGATGAGAATCGTTTTTTTGCCCGTCGTGACTACTTTATCCAGGTGCCGACTCTCAAGCCTGGACAGACTGTAGCGCTCATTATGGCCAGCTTTTCACCCAAACAGGTGAGTCATCTGGGGTCGATTGTCATGCGTCATCAAAATGCCCTGCAGTTTGACTATGACCATATTTTTCAACAAGATTCTAATATCGCTATCTTTGGCTAGGCGCTTCTATTCCAAAATCCGCACAGCCCCTGCTTGAATAGCGTCAAATAGACGATTAATCTGACGCCGTTCTTGCTCGTCAACGGTACCGTCTGCCAGGACCATCTTGGAAAGAGACTGATACTGGGTGTAAGTAATGCGCTTGGCTCGAATGAGCTGCTCCACTAGCTGGGTCACCTCATTGGGTTTGGGCTCTTCCGGCCTATTGTCATCGCTGGCAGAATTGGCGGTATTTTCTGATAAATCGCTCATAGCTATTGATGCTGGTTAGGGTGATTATGGGCTGGGGGGGCTAGGTACTGGCATCCTATCGAAAAGCCGTCGTGGATTAGTGGAATAACACTGATTTGCCAGGCCAGCCTAAACGTCGGTTATATCATCAAACGGCTAGGAGACGTTTTCTGTGGATGTTGCGAGATCGCCATTGGGTTTGAGAAGTGCGATCGCGGCCTCTAAAGAATCCGCCTCAGCAACGGGTTTATCATGCCGCCAGCGTAAAATCCGAGGAAACCGCACTGAAATACCTGACTTGTGCCGTTTTGACTCGGCAATCCCTTCAAACCCAATTTCAAATACGTGGGTAGGCTCCACTGAGCGCACCGGGCCAAATCGTTCTTTAGTGTGGCGACGAATCCACTTATCGAGGGTGGAAATCTCTTTGTTATCTAGACCAGAATAGGCTTTGGCAAAGGGCACTAGCTGATCACCCTGCCACAGGGCAAAGGTATAGTCCGTAAATAAATTGGCCCGTTTACCACTACCGGCCTGGGCATAGATCAAAACTGCATCCAGGGTCATGGGGTCTACCTTATACTTCCACCAGTAGCCCCGTTTACGCCCGACTAAATATGGACTCTGTAACGCTTTGAGCATTAAGCCTTCGGCCTGGTATTGGCGAGATTGGGCTCTAAGGGTTTGCAGCTGCTCAAAGGTTTGAAACTGAAGCGGTTGAGAGTAGCTAATATAGGAGGGGCTGTAGCTATCAATTAAGTCGGTTAGCCGTTGACGACGCTCACGCAGCGGCTGCTCTCGCAGATCTTTACCCTGGTGCTCAAGCAGGTCATAGGCTAGAAAATGAACCGGATTTGCAGCCATCAGTTTAGCGCCGACGCGCTTGCGACCCAGACGCTTTTGTAACTGATTAAAGTCCAAGGGTTTTTGACCATCCCAGCAGACGATTTCGCCATCCAGCACGGTACCATCGGGCAGCTGCTGCAGTGGCTCGGCAAATTCAGGAAATTGATGGGTGACTAGGTCTTCGCCCCGCGACCAAATAAAATGTTGGTCAGCTCGATGGATCATTTGAGCACGGATACCGTCCCATTTCCATTCAGCCTGCCAGTCTGCCATAGTTTCGGTGGCAAATTTTTCTACATCGATCTGAGATGCCAAGAAAAACGGGTAGGGGCGACTGGGGCTTGCTTCGACCGTGTCGGTTTGGATCAGCTGCTGATAAAACTCGATGGTCGGAGTAAAGTCGCCCATTAGCCGGTGAGTAACCACATCAGCCGGGATATCGTACTCAGCCGCTAGAGCCTTGACCACCAGCTTTGTAGACACACCGACTCGAAACGCTCCGGTCAAAATCTTATTGAGTACAAAGGCTTCAAATCCGTCCAGACTGGCCCACCAGGACACAATGAGTTCTTTTTGTTCTGCGTCACTGCAGGTTTTGACCTGGGGAATCAGGGTTTCTAACCAGGTATGAAGAGCCTGATTTTGAAATTCTGTGCAGGGTGATGGCAGTGGAGTATCTCGCAGCAGCAGTGCAATGGTTTCAGCGGAGTCACCAACATGGGCGTAGCTGGCTTCAAACAACCACTCAGGAATATCAGATATCTGCAAAAAAATGTCTCGCAGAACCCGTGAGGTAATCAAGCGTCTGCGGGTTTTGCCCAAAAACAAATATAGGGCCCAAACTGCGTTGGCCGCCGACTCATCATGAAAATACCGCTGAAGTGCCGCTACTTTTTCGTTAGTGGATGTCGTACTGTCCACTTCTTGAAAAAGCTGGGTAAATCGTTTCATGGGAGCGCAGGTATGGCAGCTATCGCCTGGTTAGCTTAACGAAACCTATCAGTGTCCGACAAGGCTAATGGATAGTTGACAGTATAGGTAATGGGGAGGTTAGACTTAAATAGTGATAAAACCTTAAGAAATAATTAATATTCCGTACTATTCTCAATATAGCTAGTCTGCGTTTTGCAGGCGTTCAGTTGTAACTATCTGTATGGCCAACAATATTGAACACAATGGGACTACTCGGTCGTCTAATGGCTCAAACGGCCATATGGCGGGAGGAAATCTCAAACTATCACCCACAGAAGGAGCCCTATTTGCTCCCTACCCAAGCAATAGTGCTGCCGACAGTCGTGATCGCATGGCAATTTTGATCGACGGTGCGAATCTGTTTTATTCGGCGTCCTATTTGGGTATTGAAGTGGACTATGTGCGTCTGCTGAAAACACTGGCGGGTAATCGACAGCTGTTGCGGTCCTACTTCTATACAGGGGTAGATCCTAAAAATGACAAGCAGCGCGGCTTTTTGCTCTGGCTTAATCGCAATGGCTATCGAGTGATTAGTAAGGATTTAGCTCAAGTATCTGACGGTTCACGTCGGGCAAATCTCCATGTGGAAATTGCGGTGGATATGCTGCGTCTGGCGGATCATTGCGACACAATTACGCTGTTAAGCGGTGATGGTCATCTGGCCTATGCGGTAGATGCCCTCAGCTACCGGGGCGTGAGAGTTGAATTGGTTAGCCTACAGTCGATGACCAGCGATTCACTGATTGATTTGGCAGACCACTATATGGATCTAGCAGAAATACAGGACAACATTTGTAAACAGCCCTGAGTATTGCTAACAAACTAAAGAGCCTGCTAGATCTATAGATCTAGCAGGCTCTTTAGTTTGTTTAAAGCGGCGCTATTTTCGAAAGCGAGTCCACAGACCCAGACCTAGCAAGGTGCCTATCGATAAGACCCAGCTCAAATACGATGTGCTGCCGTAGTGAATATCAGAATCGTAGCTATCGCTAATTAGCTCGGTGGTCACACCAGTGGCTTTATTAACAGGTACGGTCAAAATATCGCCATGGCCCTGCTGTCGAATGACGACTTCCCAATCCCCTGGAAGGTTTTGATCGGGGGTAAAGCTAAACCGGCCCTGGCTATCGGTTACACCCTGTTTCCAAGGGGTGACTGGATTGTTGGGGGAGTAAACATTGACCTTGGCACCCTTTAACGGATCGCCGTTGCTAAAGGTGCTTCTCGTGTTTAACACCTGCTCGGATCGCTCGAGCCGATCTAAAAAGTAGTTGGTTTCAACCATGTGAGCCGAGGCTTCGCCTGCGATCGCAAGCAGTCCGAAGACAACAAACGGCGTTAACTTTCGAAGAGTCATCCTACCAAATCCCTCACAACTCCGTGCTGGGGCCAACTGGCCATAGAACATCATAATGCTACCCCGCTAAACCCAAAATGTGCTTGTGAGTTTTCTAATCTGTCCATAGAATTGGCCCCACTACTGTGGGTCCCATGATACTGGGAGCCCACTACGGTCGAATCAGGCTGCGCTCTACATTGCGACGATAAAGAGCAAGGGCCTGTGTCTGCCGGATAGGCATATAAACCAGCATGGCGCCGATACCAATACTGTTTGCAATCAGGCCAAATGTAATCCATGGATTATTAATGGCCAGCCCCTGCACCAGCCCTAATCCGGTACCTAATAGCCCGGTTAAAAACGATAGACCAAGTACAAATTTGGGCTGAAATCCTCGTTGCCAAAAGCGATCAATAGTCAGTCCATTCATGACACCAATGATGCTGCCAGCCATTACACCCAGCCCGGTTGTGATCACAGCAGTGATGCTATCGGTCGCTGCGATATTTAGAAGTAAACATAGCGGTGCAACCAGGGCGACGGCCACAGCCCCTAACACGGTAAGAATGCGAGCTGCTGACGATTTAAGGTTGGCCTCGTGCAGCAGCCAGCCAGAAATTTGTATGCCCAGACCGTTGCCAAAAATGGCCAATACCATCAAAGCGTTTTGCACACCCGACGCTAGCCCGTCGTGTTCAGGGGCTAGAGCACTCAGTATCCAAACCGTAATCCAACAGGTGGTCAACAACACAAGCAGCGATGGATAGGCCGTCCCTTTTGGAATAATGATGGGGGTGGGGGCTGTTTGTACAGTTAAGTCAAAGGAATAAACCGATTGGTGAGCGTTGCTTCTAAGCAGTAGAGTGCGCTGGTAGGTTTGCCCTGTCATCAACTGACTGGTGTCAATCTGAATCTGCGTCGTAATGTCATTTCCTTGAAAATCTGCTGGGGAAAATTGAATCCAGCTGTGATAGTCATTGCTGAGGGTAGGGTCGCTGTTGTGGGGGGCGACGTACCAATGCCCGGTCAACGTTGTTTCAGGTACAGGGTTGGTTAACGTCAGGTCAGTGGATAATATCTCGCCGCGCCTGTGGGCCATCAGGTTAACCGCCGATTGGCTAAAGGTAGCTTCAGGCTGACGCAGACCGTGATCTGGAATATTTTCTAGGGCTACTCTGGCATTTTCAAATCGCTCACCCAGACGAGGTTGCACCATTTTTTCAAGCCACGCTATCCACTGGGGGCTGAGGTCAGCTTTGAGCTGTGTAAAATCTACTTGATAGGTAACATCGACCAGTTTGCCTACTTGATGAGCCGGTGTATTGGTCAGCAAACAAATAAGCGTCATTCCTAGACCATAGAGGTCCGAGGCTTCGGTCAGCTGTCGGTTAAAAATTTGCTCCGGCGGCATAAACCCCAGGGTACCTTTAACAACGCTGCTCATGCCCACCTCACCATCACCGATGCGGGCAAATCCAAAATCGACCAGATAAACTTTGAGGCTTTTACTGACCAGAATATTGGCAGGCTTAAAGTCTCGATGAATAATCGGCGGAATCCGAGATTGCAAATAGGTCAGAATTTCTAAGCATGAGACCGCGATTTGACGGATCGCATCGGGGCTAAAACTACGGGGTTCTGCCAGACTTTTGGCGCGCTTATATTCCTGCACCATACAAAAGCCTTCGGGGGACTCAAACGCACCTAGATACTTAGGAATACCGCGATGTTTTAAGCTTTTGAGGATCTGACTTTCCTGTAATAGGGCGTCATAGCCTCCCCAGTCAGTTGATTTTGCAAACTGGAACTGTTTGATAACTACTCGGCGCTTTGATTTGATGTGGGTTGCTCGATAGGTAACCCGACCTCCAGACCGGTTAACTCCTAGCTCAGACTTGACGCGAAAACCATACTCGGAGAAGTTAGGCAGAGCAGGTGCCGCAGATGAATCCGTAGGGCCTGTCATTCTTACACTATGGGGGCAGTTTATCCATTACTGAATAGCGCAAAATTGGGCCTTAAGTGATGAAAAGCTGACCGTCTTTAAAGGGAAAACATTAGTTGGCTTTATAGTGTGTGGATATTCCCCACCGCTGAGCGCATTGATACTTACTGAGGGGTTAAAAATACGCAAGCAGCGGGGAATGGTAATCCTTAGGATTGCTGCGATAGGTCTTGAATCACCAACGCCGGCCCATCATCCTCTACATCAGCAGTCTATTCTCCAGTGATTGAAAGCTCATCTATCCAAACCTGGGGCGCGACACCGCTGGGCGTAATCTCTTCTTCGGGAGAAACATAGATGATGGATTGGAGTACCTGACGAAAATCGCCAGCAACGGTGGCGGATTCAATACTGGTGCGTTTCCCCTTTTGGATTAACCAACCATCAAAGGGAAGAGAGAATGACCCTTGCAGTGCGTTTACCCCAGCGTGGAGGGCCTGTAAATCATCGATCAAAACTACATTGTCGGCCTCTTCTAAGCTGTAGCTAGTTTTGGGTGTTTCCCCTTGGGTAATGTGGAGAAAATTGCTGCCTACACTAACCTTGGCACCGATGCTGGCATGACCTGTGGGTTTTGCACCCATCCGTTTGGCTGTGCCAGCGCTATGTAAAAAGTTAGTTAGCACTCCCTTCTCAATGATGGGCAACCGTCGGGTAGGTGTGCCTTCTCCGTCAAAGGTCTCGGGGCTAACGTTGCCTGCATGTAGGGCGTCATCGTAAACCGACAACAGCGGTGAGGCAACAGCTGTATTGAGACTTTCTGCAGTGGACAGACTGCGCTTATCTAGAATGCTTTGGGCGTTATACAAGTTTCCAAAGGCCCGCACTAAACTCAAAAATGCATCTGGAGAGAATACGATACGATATTTACCCGATTTAACTTTTTCGTAGTCTAAATGACTCAGGGTTTTGTCGGTAGCTTCTTGGAGACAGCCGTCAATATCGAGAGCGTCGGGGCCGACACCCACACGCACAGCATGTCCCGAGCGTGGTTTGCGACCTTCCTGTTCTGTCTTGGTGTAAAGATACACTGAGGCAGATGAGCGTTCTTCGCTTCGCTGGGCTCCGTCACTGTTGACATAAAAATGTTCGCTGGTGTTTTGGGCTAGGCCGTTGTAAGGAACACTTGCGATCGCATCGTGGACTTTCAACAATGCCTGTTCGGCCTTAACCAGCCGCTCAATCAATGTGCCAACAGGAGCTGGGTCAGCCAATGAGACCTCCACCTCTGGCAGTGGCGCAGTTGCATCAGGGCTAAAGTCAGGAATATTTTCAGTCGCACCAAAGGCACTGGCTTCTGCTGCTGTTTTTAGGGCCAGCTCCAACCCACGCTCATCTACATCGGTGGTGGAGGTTACTCCCAGACGACCTTTATCATTCCACACACGTACGGTAACACTAGCTCGATTTGAAGCTTTGACCTGTTTGGGTTCGCCCTTATCCACCTGAACGCTAGTGCTATCGGTGGTTGAACCATAAATATCGTACTTGGTAATGCCAAGACGCTGGGCAATCGTTTGGGCGTTAGAAGAGATTTCGGTGACTTTTGACATCTTTCCAATGAAGTGGGTCGTGACTTTTGATTTATTGAGAGGGGGGAGAGAAATTTTGAGTTTTGAGCTACTAACTTCAGGACAAAGAGACTGTCAATAGCAGTTTGTTCGCTAAAAATCTATCTTGCTTTGTAAGGTTAAACCGCAAGAGCTCAAAACTGAGAACTCAAAACTAAGAACTCAAAACTGAGAACTTAAACCTAACGCCCGCCAACCGTAATACTGTCCACCTTTAGGTGAGGCTGACCAACAGTGACATAGACACTGCCGCTAATGGAGCCGCAAAAGCCAGGGGCGAGACTTAAATCTTGGGAGCACATGGAAATCTTTTGCATGATATCCACCGCCTCACCAATCAGCGTTGCGCCCTTGAGCGGACGAGTCACCTTACCGTTTTCAACAAGATAAGCCTCGTCAACAGCAAAGTTAAACTGGCCGGTTGCACCAACGCTGCCGCCCCCCATCTTCTTGCAGTAGATACCTCGATCTACCGAAGCAAATAAGTCGTCCAGGCTGTAGTCACCGGTATCAATAAAGGTGTTGCGCATGCGGGATGCCGCCGAGAATGTATAGTTTTGACGACGACCGCTACCTGTACGAGGATGACCCGTGCGCATGGCCCCTGCCCGGTCAGAGAGAAAATTCTTAAGCACGCCGTTTTCAATCAACAGGGTGCGCTGGGCAGGCATACCCTCATCATCCATATCAATGGTGCCAAAGGATTCAGTTGAGCGACCTTCATCCCAGGCCGTCAGGTTTTCGTGAGCAATTTTTTCACCCTTTTTATCAATAAAGGGAGTCGTGCCCCGCTCAATCTGGGTAGTTTCCAACAGATGGCCACAGGCTTCATGAAAGATGACACCGCCAAAGTGATTGGCCATGATGATGGGGTAGTTGCCCGACTCAACATAGTCAGCGTAGAGCATTTTGCCTGCAGACTCAGCCAGCTCTTCGGCTGTTGTGCCATAGTCCCAAGCTGTTAGAAAGCTGGGGTCGCTAGTGTTGCCCAGTCGCTGACCAATGGAGGACCGATGGTCGCCGTCAGCACAGAGCACATTTGCCCCGACAGACTGGGTCAGGCGAATATCTCGGGCAAAGGTGCCGTCGCTGCTGGCAACCAATACCTCTTGCCAATCTCTAAAGTAGGCAGTGCGACGTGCCTGCAGGTGCTTAGCAATTTTAGCTACCGATGCATTGGCCCCTAGCAAAACGTCACCCATCACCTGCATTGTGCTGCAGTTGGTCAGCCAGTTTTCTTTGGTAGCCGCGTAGTCTCGAAACATTTCCAGCGTCACCTCTGGCACATAGGCTGAAGTAGCTGGCAGCATTAGCCCCATGATGGAAAGACCTTTTTCAAGGGCTGCTTTGAGACCGTGAAAGCTAACATCGTTGGTGCTAACGTAGCAGTCTGCTTTGCCCTTAAACACACGCACACCAGCTCCAGTGGTCAAGCTGGGAGAAATGCTCGTAATCGCATCGTCTTCAGCTAGACAGCTAATATAGTTGCGCCGCTCTAGAAAAAACTCAATAAAATCGGCTCCAGCTGCTCGGCCCAACCCCAGTAGCGTTGATAGGGGAGCGGCCCAGGTAGCATCAAAGCGATCGGTAGCCGATTGATAGGTCAGATTAGGAATTTCCTGCAAGCGTAGGGATGACAGTGGCGGAACGGCGATAGTCATAGCGGTTGCCTAGCTCTTTTCAACGTGGGTGAATCCTCATCAGTCTAACGCATGGGTTTAATTAGCGATCTTCGGGGTACCTGAGCGGCTCCTCATGGAAACCTTCACCAATTTTCAGAATGAACCCCCAGGAACTCGGTATGATAAGCCCTGCAGGGACTAACCCAGCATCGGGTTGGTCATAACATCAGCAAATGTTTGCCGTCAGCAAGTGTTTGCCGTCAGCAAGTGTTTGCCGTCAGCAGCGAGTATCTGACTAGCAGCAGGCGTCTGATGTCATCAGTGGGTATCTGTCGTGATCAATGGGTATTACATCTATGTAGCTATTTAGATTGGTTGTGTTTGACCGCCATTATGGTTAGTGTGTTACAGACTTCATTGGGATTACTTAAGTCTCGCCTGTCTCGAAAAATTGTGACATCAATTTTTCTCAGTCTTGTTGTTATTGAATTTGTGGTTTTTATTCCGTCCTATCGTCAACGTAGGGCAGATAAGCTACGAGACCTGGAAACAGTCTCGCAAGAGGTGCTAGCCACAATCAAGGCTAACGTGATGGCAGATATGTTGTCTACATCATTGTTAACAGAAGCGCAGGCATCGTTGAGTCCCGATTCTATTATTCTCGGAGCCGCTCTTTATAATGAGACAGGGCAACTGCTTGATTCGTTTGGAGAAATTCCCTCTCTATCTGTTCCAGCGAGTGGGCTGACCCAGATCGAAACACAACTGACTGATTCAGGTAGCCGCTACGACGTAGCTTGGCCCAGCAGACAATTTCAGGATCGCTACATTCTGGTTATTCGTCATGATGCGAATTCTGTCAAGCGCTATATGGTGCAATATACAGCGCTGATTTTCGTTATTGTTATTATCATTTCTGCTTTTGTCACTCTGGTAACTATCTTCACATTAGAGCGCATGCTCATTAATCCGCTGTTGCTGTTGCGGGATGATCTGTGCCAGGCAGCAGATGTGGTTGATCGCCCTCACCTGGCTGAATTTAAGAGTCTCAAGCAGGCGCAGCAGGATGAGTTGGGAGAAGTGATTCGGGCATTTGTGTCTATGTTTGGGCAAATTTCCCAGGAGGTTCAGGAACGTAAGCAGGCGGAAATAGCGCTGCGGGGTGAACAGGAAAAAACCGAGGCGCTATTGCGGAATGTGTTGCCGGTTGCGATCGCAAACAAACTCAAAAATGATCTCTCAAACCGCACAGCCATCGCCTCACGGTTTGAAAACGTCACTATTTTATTTGCTGATATTGTCGGCTTTACTCAACTTGCCGCCAATACCGCCCCGACTGATCTGGTTCGCCAGCTCAACGATATCTTTTCTGTCTTTGACTCATTGGCCGAGCGCCATGGCTTAGAAAAGATCAAAACCATTGGCGATGCCTATATGGTTGTCGGTGGTGTACCTGCCCCCATGGAAAATCATGCCGAGGCAGTGATGGCTATGGCTATCGATATGCAGACGGCTGTAAAACAACATCCCTTTAAGCTACGCATTGGCATTAATACCGGCCCTGTTGTTGCCGGTGTTATCGGCAAAAAGAAGTTTAGCTATGACCTGTGGGGCGACGCTGTCAATATTGCCAGCCGCATGGAGTCCCATGGGGTGGTTGATCGCATTCAAGTGAGCACCGACACCTATGAACTCCTTAAAGGAAAATATCAGTTTGAAGACCGGGGTTGCATTGCCATCAAAGGTCGTGGAGAGGCCCATACCTATCTGTGGCTACCTTCGGCTCTAGATTTAAACCCCTCTGTCGAGCTAACACCTGATAGCTATGGATATGTCCCCTCAGGAAAACTCAGCGATGTTTTATGGGGAAGCAGCGAGTAAGGCCACTAATTAAACTCAGCTAGTTCTACTCAATTACGATCCTGATAAAACAGCTCCAAACTTTCCTGGTTTCCTACATATCGCCAATGCCAAGGCTCGTAGGCAACATTCTGATTATTGTCTTTAGGAAACGACAGTTCAAACCCATAGTAGGCTGCATTCTCCTCTAGCCAACGAAATGCTGGAGTTTGTTCAAAAGAGGTCTCAAGCTCGGTGGCCGGTTGGGAAAGGTCAACAAAATCAACCGCGTAGCCCGTATGGTGCTCGCTATATCCAGGAGGGGCGCTAACTTCGGCACGAGTTTCAGGTGTCTGCCCTCGTTCCGCTTTTAGATCAAAAAAGAGATATCGCTGATCTTCTAATGAGCGAAACCCCGAGATAGCGTCCAAACGTATACCCGCCGCATTAGCTTCCTGGATCATGGTTTCTACCTTTTGAGCCACCTCAGGCTTAAGGGCAACCATGGCGTTCGTAGACAAGGTAACCAGGTTGCTAGCATCGGCAATGGGGTATGGACGATGACCGAGTAAGGCATTGGGCTGTCCCGGTTGGTCGCTGGCGGTACTCTGGGTGCCCACCTCTGAGACATCGTTAGCGGAGGTTACCGTCTGTTGTGCAGCTACAGCAGAGCCTGTTGTAGCTGCAGCTGAGGGGGGGGCAGCCTTGGGTGCAGGTGCCCCCGGCTTTAGCCACCAAATACCCGCGCCGCTTAAACCCATAGCAGCTAGGCCTAACACGAGCCAGGGTGTGACCTTAGGTGGGGACTTAGCTAACGATGGCTCAGCACTTGCCATCAGGGTTTCACGCCGAGCTTCAGGAATATCGTCAGTGAAATTTGCCATCGATTTGCCTAGGTCTGTAAATGGGTCACTCATAAGTTCTGCGGCTAGTGTATGGCATCAACGTTTTTTTGAGGCAAGTTAGCCAAAAAAATCCTGTAAAAACCAAGAAAAAGTCTTAAACCCCTATCAATTGCGCCAACTTCCGTGGCAAACTTTCATCATCGAATGCTATCCATCAGGGAGCAATAGGTTTAATGCCTGTGATCGCAGGTGTTGAGCGTCTCATTGTTGGCGTTACTGATCCGAACTGTGCATCTGTAAAGTTTGGGCTAGTTGCCTGGCTTTCAGACCGATTTACCCCCTAGATCAGCAACAGCTGGCTTATTGTTCACAAGTTATGGACGTGTTGAGGAACCCCCATGGCCTTTGAATATCCTGACAATTTGCAGTACACCGATACCCACGAGTATTTAAGGATCGATGGCGATATTATCACCATTGGCATTACAGAGTTTGCCATTGACCAGCTGGGTGATGTGGTGTTTTTAGAACTCCCAGAACTGGGCGACAATGTAGAAACCGGTGAAAAGTTTGGCACGATTGAATCGGTCAAGGCAGTGGAAGACCTCAAGTCTCCTGTCGATGGTGAAGTACTTGAGCGTAACGACCAGTTGTTGGATGCGCCAGAGCAAATTGCCGATGATCCCTATGGGGATGGCTGGCTGATTCGTATTAAGGCCGATGATTTGGATAGTATTGACGACGAGACGATGACGGCAGAGGAATATTCTGAGCAGGTTGACGGGCTGTAGGGGCGTTGCATGCAACGCCCCTACAGCCATTCGCGATCTAACGCGCTATGGATTTCGAGTGAAATCCCCAATGAAATAGGTAAGAATAGTTATTTGTAGCCATCAGCCTAGGTCTGATGGTTTTTGCTTTTTGGTGCCGCTGATTGTCAGCGAATCCAGGCCTACTCCGTGGCTTATCTGGAGTAATTGATGTCCTACGCACAGTTTCAGCCGATGTCTGCAACCCTTTCCACTACCTGGGCTAATGAACTAGCCGCCCCCAATGATTTTCCTAAACGACACATTGGTCTAACGGAGGCAGACATCGCTCGGATGCTATCAGTGCTGGGATATGACAGCCTGTCTGCATTAATTAACACGGCAGTCCCGGCTGAGATCCGACTGGCGAGTTCCCTATCGGTGGGGCAGGGGATGAGTGAGCATGAGGCACTACAGAGTATTCGTGCGATCGCAGCCCAAAACCAGGTGCTCACCAACTACATCGGTCTGGGCTACTCTAGCTGCATTACGCCCCCTGTCATCCAACGCAATATTCTAGAAAACCCCGGCTGGTATACCCAGTACACCCCCTACCAACCTGAGATTTCCCAGGGACGTCTAGAGGCGCTGCTCAACTACCAGACCATGGTCAGTGACTTGACCGGTCTAGAAATTGCTAACGCATCGCTGCTAGATGAAGGCACCGCCGCCGCTGAAGCTATGACCCTGAGTCTGGGGGTGTGCAAAAACAAAGAAGCTAAGGCCGCTAAGACATTTTGGGTTTCAGCCAGCTGCCATCCCCAAACGATTGAAGTGGTTCAAACGCGTGCTCTGCCCTTGGGTATTAACGTGGTGGTGAGCGAGGCTCCTGATTTTAGTCAGCCGTTATTTGGGCTGCTGCTGCCGTATCCCGCCAGTACCGGTGCAATTTACGACTACACCGAGGTGATTGCTGCCGCCCACGACGCCGGGGCTTTAGTGACCGTTGCTGCCGACCTGTTGAGTCTGACGCTGCTAAAGGCTCCGGGGGAGATGGGGGCAGATATTGCTGTGGGCAATACTCAACGCTTTGGGGTGCCCCTGGGCTATGGCGGCCCTCATGCCGCTTACTTTGCTACCAAGACAGCGTATGCCCGTAAGCTGCCCGGTCGTCTGGTGGGGGTGTCTAAAGACAGTAAGGGCCGACCGGGTCTGCGTCTGACCCTGCAGACCCGTGAGCAGCACATTCGTCGAGACTCGGCCACCAGCAATATCTGCACCGCTCAGGTACTGCTGGCGGTGATGGCCAGCATGTATGCGGTTTATCATGGTCCAGCCGGTCTCAAGGCCATAGCTACCCGCATCCATCGGTTGACAGTGGTGCTAGCAGAAGGGCTAAGTAAGCTAGGGTTTGGTGTCCCTGAAACGCCGTTTTTTGACACGCTGGCGGTAGATGCCGGTGAACAAGCTGGGGAAATTTGCGATCGCGCCCTCAACCAAGGCCTTAACCTCCGCCGCATTGATGCCACCACCATCGGCATTTCTTTAGATGAAACCACCACGCCTGAGGCTGTTATCCAGCTACTGCAGGTATTTGCAGGCGAACTGTCGCTGCCAGCAATGGAGCGTCTCAAGTCTGAGACCACCATTCCTGCAGAGTTAGCCCGCACGAGTGAATACTTAACCCACCCGGTATTCAACCGTTACCACTCAGAAACCGAGATGCTGCGCTACATGTACGCGCTGCAGATGAAGGATCTATCCTTGGCCTCCGCCATGATTCCTCTTGGTTCTTGCACCATGAAGCTCAATGCCACAGCAGAGATGATGCCGGTCACCTGGCCTGAATTTGGTCAGATTCACCCCTTTGCCCCTTTAGACCAAACCAAGGGCTATCAGTTGCTGTTTGAGCAGTTAGAAACCTGGCTGGCTGACATTACTGGGTTTGCTGGTATTTCGCTACAGCCCAATGCCGGGTCTCAGGGGGAATACGCCGGATTGTTAGTAATTCGTCAGTATCACCAGTCACGGGGCGATGAGCACCGCAACATCTGTTTGATTCCCCAGTCGGCCCATGGCACGAATCCGGCGAGCGCTGTCATGGCCGGGATGAAAGTAGTGGGCGTTAAGTGCGATGACGACGGCAATATCGACCTGGAGGATCTAACTGCTAAAGCCGAAAAGCATAGCGATAAGCTAGCGGCTTTAATGATTACCTATCCATCCACCCACGGGGTGTTTGAAGCAACTATTCGGGCAGTGTGCGACCTCATCCATCAGCACGGCGGGCAGGTATATATGGATGGAGCCAACATGAACGCTCAGGTGGGTCTGTGTAGCCCTGGGGATATTGGCGCAGATGTGTGTCACCTGAATCTGCACAAAACATTTTGCATTCCTCATGGTGGGGGCGGCCCTGGCGTTGGCCCCATTGGTGTACAAAAGCATTTGGTGCCCTTTTTGCCCGGCCATAGCCTCACCCCAGCTTTAGGAACTGAGCAGTCCGTCGGTGCTGTATCAGCCGCACCCTGGGGCAGCGCCAGCATTCTGCCCATTTCCTGGATGTATATTCAGATGATGGGAGCCGCTGGTCTGACTCACGCCACCGAAACCGCGATTCTCAGCGCTAACTACATTGCCAAACGTTTGGAAGATCACTACGATATTCTCTACAAGGGCAATGCGGGTCTGGTAGCCCACGAGTGCATCGTGGATCTGCGCAGCTTTAAGAAGTCGGCCAATATTACTGTGGACGACATTGCCAAGCGCATGATTGACTATGGTTTCCATCCACCCACAATGTCTTGGCCGGTGGCGGGCACCATTATGGTAGAGCCCACCGAGAGTGAGTCATTGGCAGAGCTTGATCGCTTCTGCGATGCAATGATTGCTATCCGCAATGAGATTCGTCAAATTGAGGCAGGCCAGATGCCCCAAGATAATAATCCACTGGTGAATGCCCCCCATACGACCGTTGACCTGACGGCTGAGTGGGATCGACCCTACAGCCGTGAGCAGGCGGTGCATCCTACACGGTGGACCAAAGAACGTAAGTTCTGGCCGACGGTCAACCGAATTGATCAGGCCTATGGCGATCGCAACTTAGTTTGCTCGTGCTTACCCATGGAGGCATACGACGCTTAGTTAAGCCATCGCCAGAGCTAATCATCACTTTCACGCAGTTCACAAAATATCGTCTGGCAATATCTCTTTTATCTTTTAGGAATCAGGGTTAAATAATTTGTCAAATTAGGCATGGCCCGGTAGGGGCGTACCGCCGTACGCCCAATGCAGGAGTTTGCCTATATCTCGAAGGACGCACATCAGTGCGTCCCTACAACAGACATTTTATAAAATCTTCTTTCCTTATCGCTTCGCGCAGCCCATAACTGCTCGCTAGAAGCTGCTTTAGCGATTGCTGTTACTGTAGCAACCTGCCAAACATCTGCGAAAGATTGTTGTGTCTTGCCAAGCAAAAAAAGAGAGTTGCCATGCGTGCTTGAAAGTGGTTTTTAGCCAAGATGGCATTTATGGCCGACAGAAACGCAACAACTTACGCTGCTGCAGATATCGTTAATTACTATGCACAACTAAATCGTCTACAGCCCGCCGAGTCTGCTCTTTTAGAACGACTGCGAGATCAGCTGCCTGCGATGAAAATGCTAGACATAGGTGTGGGTGGTGGTCGCACAGCCCAGCATTTTGCACCCCTAGTGAAACAATATGTTGGCATTGACTATTCATCTGAGATGGTGACTGCTTGTCAGAAGCGGTTTAGAAAACTGGATCACCCAATGAGCTTTGAAGTAGGCGATGCCAGGAATCTGAGTCAGTTTGATGACAATTCTTTTGGGCTCTTCCGAGCTTTTGGTGATCCGATGTGAATAGCAAGAAACTGTTGAAGCTAGTACCTTTCGGTCGTTTTTCTATGGAACTGTTTCAATGTCTGCTGCCTAGCCTCAGTCTACTTCGTCTAGATGGCTATGAAA
>JBCDIX010000074.1:0-33780 GCA_038748405.1 Cyanobacteria bacterium P01_H01_bin.21
CCTGATTCGGCATATTGCTCTGAACCTCTTGAGACAAGATACCGCAACCAAAGCTGGCACGAAGGCCAAACGCCTTAAAGCTGGATGGGATAACGATTATCTCTTAGGAATCCTGGTTAATTGAGTATGCGTTTGCCCTGACCTATGGCCAGCAAAGGTTTGCAGCGACGAGCAATTTTCATGACTCCTAAGTCAGCCAACACATAGCAGGCAAAAGCACCAACAGGTGGGTTTGTTGCATGGAGCCAGGACTGACTAAATGGGTGGGGTGTCCAAGCCCAGCAACCCCAATGGGTGCCGACTAGCTCAACATAGAGAACAAGTAACCCCATAATAAAATATAGGGTTTGATAGCCTTTGCGACGGAGCACCCACAAAAAGACCAGCCCAAAAATAGCGCTGAGGGTATCGTGTAACAGTAAAATCGCACCGCCAAAGAGAAGACAAAAAACTGAAATTAATACTGGTTTGACGCGTTCTTCGTGCTGTCGAATGATCTGGAGTTCAGCCACTAATAACCCCATGCTAAACAACACACCATGCCCAAAGGGAACATACAGGGGCACCATCTCTAGACGATAAATATAGAGGCCAAACAAAAGACTAAAAATACATTCTCCGATAGCGGCAAAGGGGACAAAAATAAGGGCCATTAGCCGCTGTTCTGGGCGTAGACCAAATAACAACAGTAGAAAATAACTGATGATAAAAAGATTGGCGAAAGGCTGTCCGTCAATCTTTTGAGCGGCAACAAGCTGCCGAGAGTCAACAGCGAGCACCATGGCTGAGAGCGGTAAAAAGCTGATTAGAATAAAGCGTCTAACTAGATTTGACGGGTGAAATGACAGAATTTTAGTAATTAAATTCATAAACTATAGGAGTTATGCATCGTTATAAGCTGGCCTGCTATTGGCTCGCTTACACAATTAGACGATACAGGACCGCTGTCATTCCTAATGTCAGCCCATGGATAGGGGCTAATTTTATCCATGGTTGCTGAGCGATGCGCTGGGTTAGCAAGATGCTGAGCAAAGCCCCGAATACTAGGCTAACCCCTTGTAAAAAGGCAATAACGGCAGGATGTGCCACCAAGACTGGCCCAGTACTTGCTAACCCAAAGCTTGCTAAAGAAACAGGGATGATGCGACCTGCTTCAGTCAGTGCTAGGGATAGATAGTGGGCGAGACTGCTAAACAGCACGATGGGTAGCCATCCGTAGGCGATTTGCGCAAACGGTCGTGCTCTCAGTCGCGGTTTAATCAGCTGAGTCAGTTTGTGGGCCATCCAAACAAAGGGCCACGGAATAAAGAGTAGTAATAGGGTTGCGATCGCATGCCCGCCAAACCCGTCAATCATCTCTGAAACCCCTAGCAATGTTGCTATCTCTGGTAGCCGGTGGACAAAGACCGCCCCCCATAGCAACAGCAGCAACGCTACTTCGTGATCAACGGGCGTATGGGTGGTCCATAGCTCAATACCAGGCGGTCGCAGATTAAACTCCACTGACCGGTGGGGGCACGCCTTGAGACAGGTCATACACAGCACACAGTTGCGATTGTCCACTAGCTGAGCTGGGTGAGAATAGATTGGACACCCCCCTGTCTCTTGACCTTCACCTTTAGCCGGGCCACCTTTGTAGCATTGATAGGTGTTACAGGTGGCAGAACAAATGCCAGTTTGCCCCCGCAGTTCGGTCATAGAAAGTTTTGCAAACAGTCCATTCATGCCGCCAATGGGGCACAGATAGCGACACCAAAACCGCCGTTCAAAGAGTGCAGAGCAGATCATCGCCCCGGCTGTAATAATCAACAGTAGCCAGGCTGAAAGATAGGCCGTATTCTCTAAACTCCACAGCTCTTCCCAAATCAAAATAAGCGCAAACCCTGCATATAAAATCCAACCACCCCAACGCTCAGCCCACTGTCTTGGCCAGGCCCCTAACTGTCTTGGCCATACCCATAGAGACAGTTTTTGGGTAATCTCGCCGTAGATCATAAATGGGCAAACGGCACACCACAACCGACCTACAAATGGAAACAACAATAAGATTAGGGGCCACCACCAGGCCCAAAAGAAATTTAGTGCGACATTAGAATCACGAGTCTGGGGACCCAAAAACAACAAAGCAACAACCAACACGTAAAACCAGCTGGTAAAGCCAAAGTTGATGCGGTCTGGCCACCAGGGACTGCGTAAAAACTGTCGCAGTTTTGGATAGGTATTGAGCAGGTTGAGGCGAAATCGATTGCGTTGCTCATTTGATGACCAGAAGACTTCTTCATTGAGACGACGTTTGCCGTCCGACTGGTCAAGTGCACGCTGCACTAGGCTGTCTAGCTCTCGCAGGTTACTGGGAAAATCATAGCTCTGTAGACGCCGCAAGGCCTCTGGTGTGAGCTTTGGCTTACGGATGCCACGTTCACGACAGTAGAGCTGGATGTAGTAATTGATCTGAGCTTCTATATCGGTTTTGCGTATGCGTAGCGGCGGTGCTTTGATTTTCTGAGGGGCTAGATTGGCAAAGGGAGTTAAACTTTTTTCTGAGATCATCATGATCCAGGCTGAACTCTCTTTGATGTCTGGTGGAGCACTACCTGACTGAGCAGTGGGTTGATATTCCCCTGTTTTGATCAGTCTGAGAATAGCAGGACGTATCTCTGGGGCAAGATCTTGAATATTGTTGAGCAGCAGCGTACCCTTGCCTAGCCAGTCGAGTAGCCCTGGACGACTTTCGCCACGACCAAATAAGTCTAGAAGCCGTAAAGTTTCACAGTTTACTTTGATCATAGGCTCTTTTTTATAATGAGAGCCAAAATGAATGAGAGCGGCGAGATTATCTTTTTCGAGTCCAGGTTCACCAAAAATGAGCACTGGGTCACGTCGCCCACTGTCGTCGGGTGTGACACTTGCAGCCTGACGAACAGCCTGCCGTAGACGTTGGGCATAGCGGCTAGCACCCACCACTCCACGACTCACTTTAGGCACTAGATAGGGACGTAGCTCTTGCTGTCGTTCTTTTTCATACAGTAACTGGGCAGAGAGCTGTTCGACTTCTTCGGCTAGAACTTCAGAAAGTTGTTGACTCAGGCTGGGATGGTCGGTGGCAATTTGGTTTAACTGCTCTGCAGATAGCTGCCACAGTTCACAATCCTCAAGGGTAATGACGGTGTAATCGGTAGGCTGGTCTAGTAAGATTTCACGCAGATGTAAGATAACACCGGGGAGCAAATCGATAGTTTGGGCCATGGTGGTGCGCTGGGTGCGATAGCGCTCTAGATGACCCGTTTTGAGAATGTATAGCGCATCAGGATGAGTGTCTTCTAAAACTAGACGACGGTTGGCTTGCAGGGAACGTGGCGTGAGTTGGGTTGCGATCGCAACCAAGACCTCCTCAGGTAATACCTTGAAACATGTCGCCTGCTGCAGCCAAGCAACTCGTGCTGACACTTCAGCCATTTCTGTCGAATACTCCACCATGATCGATACATCCTGGCTATTCGGATGGTTTGGATGATGACACAATCACCCGCCACACCACAAACAGCAAAAAGCTCAGATAAGTGATGGTAAACAGCCAGTTTTGCCAGCTGTCGCCTGCTTGAATAAAATCGATGTCGATCATATTTGTTTACGTATTAACTGATCTAAGCCGGAATTATCATATGACCTGGTTGTTGTCTCGGGAGCCATCCATGATAAATACTACACATTCCCTCCTAGCCAGTTTTAGGTAACAGATTAAGAAGGCTGTGACTACATAAGTGAAGTTGGCTTAAAAAGTTTTAGTAAACCGTGCTGTAGCTAACCAATATCGTTTGAAGTAGTCGTTACGATAGATACGGCCTCTTTGGAAGGTTGTTCATTATGATGAACAAAACCCTAAAAACCAACAATACTCAAGACGCATGGTTACAAAAGCCCCTTAAAAAGCTGAGCCGTCGCACATTGCAGACTTCTCACCCCCATTGGAGCGAAAACGAGCTTAATCAAGCAATTATGATGCTTGATCTCAAGCAGGATAACCCTTGTGGCGATTTGGGCGTTATTTTAGCTTGAGTGTCTGTCAATGGGTTCCGAAATTACTTCTGTGACAACCTCTGAATCCAGACATAAAAGTTTTTTATCAAGCCTTCCTCACAAGTCGTCCAGACAACGATTCTGGCCTGAATTTCTATGCTAAGGTGGCCCTTGATGAGCAGTCAATCTCTGCTAGTCAGTATGTCTAGATCTATCTGGGTGCCAGCTGTCTAAGTATTACTCTCGTCAGAATTTCAATTGTTTGGAGAAAGTCCATGTCCATTTATGTAGGAAATATCGCCTACAGCGTTTCCCAGGAAGACATTCAAGAGGTATTCGCAGATTACGGTACCGTTAAGCGCGTGACTCTTCCTATGGATCGCGAAACTAATCGCCCTCGCGGATTTGCATTTGTAGAAATGTCTGCAGATTCTGAAGAAGATGCGGCTATTGAGGCTCTTGATGGGGCTGAGTGGCTTGGGCGTGAGATTCGTGTGAACAAGGCACGACCTCGGGAGGAAAGACCAAAACAGCGTTAGCGCCTGTTTAACTAATTCAACTATTTAGAAGTGCCGCGTGCATAACAGCAATGCGGTGCTTCTTGGTACTACTTCCAAAAATATGTCCCTAAAAATACGGCTGCTGTGCTGCCAAAAATAGCGGCCCAAATCAGCATCTCTGTTGGAGTAATGCGTTTGGGATCAAACTTGAACCGGTTACTGCGGGGTCGCTTTTGGGCCACTTTCCCATAGTTGGGATCTTTTTCTTGTCTGCGTTTGGCTTCTCCCATGGGTTGCTCCGGTTAGACTAGTTTTTCCTGACGTTCGGTTTCGCTCGCCCGAAAGCCTACTAAAACGGCTTTACCTTCTTTTACAAAGAGAGGGCGTTTCAAGAGCATGGCATCTTGCGAAAATGCCTCTATCCATTGCTCATCGCTCCAGGTTTTCTTTTCTTCACCCAGGGCGCGATACGCCATTCCAGATGTATTACGCATGGGTCTGGCAGTGAGTGTAGCCACCCAGTCAGTGATTTGTTCACGGTTGGGGGGCTGTTCTTTGGTGTTGATAAATTCATAGGCCACACCGTTGGCGTCTAGCCATGCCAACGCCTTTTTGCAGGTGCCGCAATTGGGGATGCCGTAAACCTGGAGCGCCATTGTTAACCTTAGAAAAGCTGCTTACGGATGGTAGCATTTTCTACTTTGGGTATTTACTGTGGGTATTTGGTATGGGCTTTCAGTTAATTATTGGTAACAAAAACTACTCTTCATGGTCTCTGCGGGCCTGGCTGTTTTTGACTGAAAGCGGTTTGGCGTTTGAAGAGTTGCGTTTGCCGCTGTTTACAGATGCCTGGCAGCAGATTAACCAGTACAGCCCGGCCAAGCGGGTGCCGGTACTGATAGATGGGGAGATTACGGTTTGGGATAGCAGCGCTATCTATGGGTATGTGCGATCGCAATACCCTGATGCTGTTGGTTGGCCTCAAGATCAAAAGGCCCAGGCAATCGCACGCTCAATTGCAGCCGAAATGCACAGCGGGCTTTTCGGTATTCGAGAGCAGCTACCGCAAAATATTAGAGCGTGCATTCCAGTTGACCGCTCTACTCTAAAGGCTTCCACTCAACAAGAAATTAATCGTGTTGAGCAGATGTGGGCTCAAGCCTACGATACCTACGGTGGTCCCTGGCTGTTTGGTGACTTTTCCTTGGCTGATGTGGTTTATGCCCCTGTGGCGCTTAGATTCGTCACCTATCAAATTCAGCTAACACCAGCAGCTCAACCGTTTGTAAAAGCAGTGAAAGCACTGCCTTCTATACAGTCGTGGGCTAAAGCTGCAGCTTCTGAACCTGAAGCGATAAGCTTTATTGACCAGCTACACGTTTCTGAAGATAGCGAATAAACTTGAAGACATATTAGGTGTACTTGTGGACTAATTCATAAGCTACATTGATTATTCTTTACAGAATTACAATCATTGCTTTGAATCCGTTGCATTATGGAAACGGTAAGCTACGATTAGAAAATTCGCTAGGTTGTTGAAGTCATACAGGCTATGGAAACCCTTGCTGGGTATGCTAAGTTGCCTGTCACTGCTTCAGCAATAGCACTGTCCACTTAGTCCTGTCGAGTTCTAATTAAAGAGGGAAAGACTTATCGTACAGAAACATCGGATCAACCGTCAGATCAAGGCTCCAAAAGTGTTGCTAATTGACCACGAAAACAATAATCGTGGTTTGACGGACACAAGTGATGCGCTCAAGCTAGCTGAGGAAGTAGAGCTAGATTTGGTTCTAGTTTCTGAAAGTAAGCAAGCGCCTGTGGCAAAGATACTGGACTACGGTAAGTTCCAGTATCAGCAGAAGAAGCGCCAAAAGCAGAGCGCACGCACCACGGTAAAAGAGGTGAAGTTTCGCCCAAATGTTGGTGAGTCTGACTATCAACTGCGTATCAACCAAGCTGTGCAGTGGTTGGGCAAGGGAGATTCTGTTAAGTTCCGAGTGCGTTTGCGAGGACGCGAGCACCAGCATCGTGACCGAGCTTTGGAGCTGCTAGAGCGGATTGTTAAGGATCTTAAAGAAGCTGGCAAAATTCAGTCTTTTGATAGGCGTGCCCTTGTGCTACAGCTGATGCCAGCGTAGTGAATAATTAGGGTTTGTATTGCTCTAGGCCATGGTTATTGACCAATGGTCTAGAGCTGTTCGTGGTTATTGACCATTGTTTCGATATCAGCCGCCGTTTGTTTAATCTCATTGAGGCTTAGATTGGTCTCAATTGGATAGTGGCGTCCGTCTAGCTGGGTATATATCGTAATGGTAGACGGCTGGGCTAAATGGGGGACCAGGCTAGAGGCTATCTGGGTTAGCACATCAACCAGGCTAGATCGATAGGCTTGCACGGTAAATATGCCAGGTTCCCATTGTGCAATATCATCGGGGCCAAGAGTCTCTGTTTGTGCTGTAAACCGTTTAATTTGGTTGATGGCTGGATGAGCCATGAGAGTCAAGAAAAGCGTTGGTGTAATGTTGTCGACAGACGTGGGTAGACAGCTGGCAAAGTCGAAGGTTAGCCATAAAAACCTCAGCGGTTTGGGCGACTTGTCAATCTTCTCTGGTGTTGTCACAGGTAAAGTCCTTCTGGGTAGGTGCCCTATGATACCAGGGGTATGTAGGCGGTTAGCAGCGTTCTAGGCTAAAAAAGCGTTCTCTTGGCAGTAAGACTTAGTAATCTCTGAACACTTTAATAAAAACCACCCCCGGCAAACCAGAGGTGGCTAAGCAAGACTATCTATAATTGTCTTTTGCTTGATTGAAAAGAGATTGTCCGTTAGGCAGTTACGACCTCTTTCTCTAGCGCTAGTAGCCGCTCTACACGCTTGTCAGTTGCAGGGTGTGTAGAGAACAATCCGCTAAACATTTGCTTGGGTACAGCGTGCATAATCATCAAAGGCTCGTAGGCGGGGTTGCCAGTCATGGGCATCTTTCTAGCACTGGCTTCAAGACGCTTGAGCGCATTGGCAAGAGCACGAGGATTGCCGGTCAGCTGAGCCGCGCCAGCATCAGCGGCAAACTCACGGGTGCGGCTAATACCTAGCTGAATGACGGTAGCTGCCATGGGTGCTAGAACCAATGTGGCGATCAAGGCAATGGGGTTAGGACCGTTGTCATCGCGGGAGCCGCCCATGCCACCAAACCACATGGAATATTGCAATATCTGGGCTAGAAATGCGATCGCACCCGCAATCGTCGCCGCTACTGCCTGAGTCAAAGTGTCACGGTTCATGATGTGACTAAGCTCGTGGGCAATCACCCCTTCTAACTCATCGGCGGGCAGCATTTCCATAATGCCCTGGGTGACTGCAACGGCTGCGTGCTCGGGATCGCGACCAGTGGCAAAGGCGTTGGCCGATTGGGTCGGCAAAATGTACACACCAGGCATGGGGATATCAGCTTTCTTGGCCAGCTTTTCTACCACGGTGTATAGCTGAGGTGCGTCTTCGCGGCTGACGGGCTGAGCCTTGTGGGCAGCCAGGGCGATTTTATCGGAGTAAAACCACGACCCCAGGTTAGTCAGTGCGGCAATCATGATGCCAATGAAAACACCACCCGTACCACCAATTGTGTAGTAGCTGATGCTGATAAGCAGAGCGCTGAGAACGCTAAGCAATGCAAGAGTTTTAAACTGATTCATACTATCTCAACCCTTTGATTTCGCCATTACGCTTATAGTACTGAGAAAAGTAAAAACAAGGCAGGGATGGCAATCCGAACCTGTGACCGAACAGCTAAGCCGTAATGATGATGACTTTCGTTGTATATGAACCTACGATCATTTAGTAAATAAAAAATCTACCGCTGGCTATATGCCAGACCACATATAGGGTTGAATTTGGCTATTTTAAGTTATTAATTTTCAGGAGTTTTTTGGGTGATTAATCGATGGGGTACGGCAGTACTCGCACTTGTGCTATTCGCAACACCACTGGCTGCCCAGGAGCCGTCGTTAGAAAACTCATCAAATCAAACTGAGGAATCTATTCCAGAGCCTGTTGAAGAACTGCCGTTAGCGGAGCCATCGGTCGAAGCGGTCGAAGAAGCGATTGAGGAGCCGTTTGACGAGTTCCCCTTTGAGTCAGACCTCGATGTGACTGAGCTGAGGACGTCTTTAGAAGACCTCTTGCCCACATCTGCGGACCCTCCACCAGCAATCACAAATATTTTGCCTGCGAATACTCCGGCCGCCATCATTGTGAATACCCGTGAGGATGCATGGTTGGCGCTCAAGCAGTATGAATTATTTTCTCAGCTGAGCGAAACCTTTGGGGTGGACCCCAGCCCCCAGACCCTGCCCCTGTTGCCCCTGGGGATAGACTATACGGCGGATGTACAGCCCTGGATTGGGGATAGGGTTGCGATCGCGCTTTTGCCCGTACCCAGTGTGCGCACCATTGCTCCAGTAGAGCGGCTGGTTACCATTTTGCCGATTGATGACGCCGCCGCCTTTGTTGACTTTATTCCCACTCTGGCAGGGGTTCGTGCTGCCTTACCCGAGCAGCATTCCTATAGAAATTATCCCATTTGGCTATGGCCCTCTGAGTTTATCTCCTATGAAGATTCCTGGGGAGATGAATCCTGGAATGAATTTCCTGAAGAGGGTGAACTAGAGGAATTTCCAGAAGCAGAGCCCGTTCAACCTGCCTCCGGTCCCCCCTTACGCTCCTATCGCCCTGATCCCGAACCACCCTATATCTATATCCCTGACGGTACCTACTCAGCCGATGGGTTCACTATTCCTGGCTATGCGGTGGCGCACCTGGGTAACTACATTGTTGCAGCCGACAATATCGATAGTCTGCGGCAGTGGATCGAATATCAGACCCAGGGAGGCCCTGTCCTGACCAGCAACCCCAGCTTTGCTAAAACCCAAAGCCATGCTCAGGCTCAAAATAGCCTGGCTACGGTGTACGGCAATGTGGGGCAGCTGCTGAGCTTTGAATTTAGTAATCCGTTTCAAGACTTTGGTTTGCCCCCCATTCCTCAACCGAGTTTGAGTGAGCGGGCAGCGATGTCAAATCTATTTAGCAATGTCACGTTTGATGCTCTAATCTATCCAGAAACCCAGGGTATGCGCCTCGAAGCCCATCTATACACAGAGGGTGCCTTACCAGATTTGCCGCCGTCGCCCAACGCCGATCACTCTATTTTGAGTTTGATGCCAGCGGCCACCTACTTTATGGGCAGTGGCTACGATATCAGCGGCTTTTGGGATGATGTGTCGTCGGCTTTTTCCCTCAATGAGGTAACCGGTGGGCTAATTGAGACAGCTCGATCCATTGTGGCGCTGGCAACGGGGCTAGATTTAGACACCGAGATTTTGAGCTGGATGGACGGGGAATACAGCATTTTCCTATTCCCCAGCCGATCAGGACTCTTAAATTCATTTTTTCCTGGCTTTGGGTTAGAGGCAGGGGTGTTGCTAGAAACGAGTAACCGTCAGGCGGCTGAGACGGCTCTGGATGCCTTAGATGGTCTAGTGGGCGATGAGGTAGCCTCGTCGGGTGCGATCGCTGATCACTCAGTCATTAGCTGGAAGTACGACATCAACGGCGATGGTCGAATGGACAGCGTACTGGCTCACAGCTGGGTTACCGAAGATACCCTGGCATTTACGAGCGGTAACGGTGCCATGGAGCGTCTGGTAGTCCCTGCAGGATTTGACCCGCTTGATGAGCACAGCACGTTTCGCAATGCCACAGGTAGCTTCCCAGACCCTAACAATGGCTATATGTACGTCAACGCCAGCTCCACCCTGGCGTTTTTCTACAATTTGTTTGGGTTTAATCAATCAACCGATCCCTGGGCTGCCGATGTGCGCAGCTACTTTGGTACATTGCGCAGCCTTAGCTTCACCACTTCTAGCAGTGCACAACAGTTTCAGCTAGATGCCTTGTTAGGTCTAGCCGCCAGTGAACCTGTCGAAGACTCCCTTGAGGCAGAGAACTCTCTAGAAACAGAGGAAGCGCTAGAGATAGAACCTCTCGAAGAGGCGACCGAAGAGGATATTTCTCAAGATCGCCCGGCTGATTAATCCGACGGTACGCTGAGCCGTATCCTCTACTCTCTGTGTCTAATAACTCTCATCTCCTTCTACATTTTTGATCGCCAGCAGGTGATTAGCCTGTTGTAATCGTTCTGCAATGTTTTGACGGAGGGTTTCACTAACGGTGGGATCAGCCAGGACAGCCTGTGCCAGCTGTCGGTAGCGAGCACTGGTGATAACATCAACTTTTTCTAATTCACTTAAGTTCTCATAGATGGTTTTGGGAGAAAGCTTGTCCATGAGACTCCTTTGGTTAACTACCGTTGACCTTGTAGCCAACGATACTATTCTGTTGCAACGCTCTCAGCCCGCAAGGAGAACGTCGTTAGAACAAAGAAAACAACATGAATTAGATCATTTTGTATTAAAACTTAAATATTCTGCTGGGTAGTATGCACTGTGCCGATGACAACCTATGGAGCGGCTTAAAAATGGCCTGATCGGTGCTCTCATCAGCCTGAAATATATGGTATGGCTTCGCCCTCAACAATTTGACAGTTTTATTAAGGATTTGCGTAAAACTGCTTTTCTCGTTAGAGAATTAAAACTCGTCTCTGAATTGTCTTGGGCAATTGTAATGAATCGGCTTGTATCTTTTGGCTATTTTCTGCAAGCCACACTTTTCTAGTCGCCCCTGAGAATTCTTGTCAATACTTGCGCGTTGCCAAAAATACTTCTATGACTAGTCACCAATTGCCTCCCAAGCAGGGTCTGTACGATCCCCAATTTGAGCACGATGCGTGCGGAGTCGGGTTTGTTGTGCAAATGAAAGGGCTAGCATCCCACTCTATTGTGCAACAAGGGCTACAGATTCTTTGTAATTTAGAACATCGTGGAGCCTGTGGTAGCGAGGCAAATACGGGAGACGGTGCTGGGATTCTTGTGCAGCTACCTCATCGGTTTTTGCAAAAAGTAGCCAGGGCTGAAGGGTTTGAGTTGCCTGCATCAGGTCAATACGGAGCCGGCATAATCTTCACCTCACCAGATTTAGCGATTAGGACCGAGAGTCGTCGTCGGTTTGAATCAGTGACTGCTCAGATGGGCCAAAAGGTGCTGGGCTGGCGTGATGTGCCGACAGACGATAGCACGTTAGGGGCAACGGCTCAGTCGAGTGAGCCCTTTATGCAGCAAGTATTTATTGAGCGTTCAGCGGACTGTGAAGACGATTTGGCGTTTGAGCGTAAGCTCTATGTGATTCGCAAGTTGGCATACAACGCCATTGGTAAGTCTGGGCATGACACCTACTGGTATCCTGCCAGTCTGTCATGTCGCACAATGGTTTATAAGGGAATGTTGACACCCCCCCAGGTGAGAGACTTTTTCCCAGACCTGAGCGATCCTGATTTTGAAAGTGCCCTCGCTCTGGTGCATTCTCGTTTTAGTACCAACACATTCCCTAGCTGGGAGCGGTCTCATCCCTATCGCTACATTGCTCACAACGGTGAGATTAACACCCTGCGCGGCAACATTAACTGGATGATCGCTCGACAGTCGATGTTTGAGTCGGCCTTGTTTGGTGACGATATGGCTAAGGTAAAGCCGGTCATTAATATTCACGGTAGCGATTCTACAATTTTTGATAATGCCTTAGAGCTGTTGGTGCTGGCTGGGAGATCGCTGCCCCATGCGGTGATGATGATGGTGCCTGAGCCTTGGACAGGGCATGAATCTATGGATGATGCCAGTAAGGCATTCTATGAGTACCATGCCTGTCTGATGGAGCCTTGGGATGGCCCAGCATCCGTGGCATTTACCGATGGCTCGATGATTGGTGCGGTGCTGGATCGAAATGGTTTAAGACCGTCTCGGTATTACGTCACCAAAGATGACCGGGTGATTATGGCCTCGGAAGCGGGGGTGTTGCCGGTTGAGCCAGATCAGATATTACAAAAGGGCCGTCTGCAGCCAGGGCGGATGTTTTTGGTGGATATGGCGGCGGGTCGAATTGTCGGTGATGAAGAACTCAAGTCAGAGATTGTTAACGCCCAGCCCTATCGTCAGTGGCTCAACCAACATCAGCTGACGCTCTCAGATTTGTCTGCGAAATCTCCTAGGGCTGAAATTACCCATGGAACGCTGCGTCAGCGACAGATGGCTTTTGGCTACACCTTTGAAGAGCTGCGGATGTTGCTGACACCGATGGCACAAAATGGTGTGGAAGCGATTGGCTCAATGGGCACTGATACGCCCCTGGCTGTGCTTTCAGATAGACCTAAGCTGCTGTATGACTATTTTCAGCAGCTATTTGCCCAGGTGACTAACCCGCCGATTGACTCAATTCGAGAGGCGATTATTACGTCGGCGGTAACGACCATCGGCTCAGAACGAAATTTACTCGATCCTCAGCCTGAGAGCTGCCGCTTGATTCAGCTCAAGACTCCGATTCTTAGTGATGACGAACTGGCTAAGCTTCAATCTATTGATGAGCCTGGGTTTTCGTCGCTGACGCTGCCGATTCTGTTTGATCCTCAGACTGGGGAGCAAGGGTTAGCCGCCGCGATGGAGGAGATTTTTGAGCAGGTGGACAGTGCGATCGCAACCGGCACCAACTTGATCATCTTGTCTGATCGCGGCATTGACGCAAACCGCGCGCCGATCCCAGCGCTATTAGCCGTGTCTGGACTGCACCATCATTTGATCCGCAATGGGACCCGCACCCGTGTTGGCATTATTCTCGAATCGGGCGAACCTCGTGAGGTCCATCACTACGCTGTTCTGCTTGGCTACGGGTGCAGCGCCATCAACCCCTACCTCGCCTTTGAAACGCTAGAAGGCATGATTTCGGATGGCATATTGGTGGATATTGCCCCTGACGATGCCTGCAAGAACTACATCAAAGCGGTTACCAAGGGCACCATCAAAATCGCCTCCAAGATTGGCATTTCTACGCTGCAAAGCTATCGCGGTGCCCAAATCTTTGAGTCCATTGGTCTCAACCGTAGCGTCATCGACAAATACTTTACTTGGACCGCCTCTCGCATTGAAGGCATTGACCTAGATGTCATTGCTCAAGAAGCCGTTATGCGTCACGGCCACGGCTTTGCCGAGCGGGGTGATATGCCGGTTCTAGATGCTGGTGGCGACTATCAATGGCGAAAAGATGGTGAAGCTCACCTGTTTAATCCAGATACCATACACACTCTTCAGCAGGCCGTACGCTCAGGCGACTATGAAACCTACAAGCGCTACGCCCACCTGGTCAACGACCAGAGTAAGCAGCACTTTACCCTGCGGGGGCTGCTAAACTTCAAGACCCGTCAGCCCATCCCCATTGATGAGGTAGAACCGATTGAAGCGATTACTCGTCGCTTTAAAACGGGTGCTATGAGCTACGGTTCTATCTCTAAAGAGGCCCATGAGTCCCTGGCAATTGCCATGAACCGCATCGGAGGTAAGTCTAATACCGGAGAAGGTGGAGAAGACCCCGAGCGATTTACCTGGACCAATGAACGAGGCGATTCTAAAAACAGTGCCATCAAGCAGGTGGCGTCTGGTCGATTTGGCGTTACCAGTCTATACCTCTCCCAGGCGAAAGAGATTCAAATCAAAATGGCCCAGGGCGCAAAACCAGGAGAAGGCGGTCAGCTGCCAGGTCGTAAGGTCTATCCTTGGATTGCTAAAGTCCGTCACTCTACGCCAGGTGTGGGTCTAATCTCACCCCCACCCCATCACGATATCTATTCCATTGAAGATTTAGCTGAGCTAATTCATGACTTGAAGAACGCGAACCGCAGTGCTCGCATCAACGTCAAGCTGGTGTCTGAAGTGGGAGTTGGCACTATCGCAGCTGGCGTAGCCAAAGCCCATGCCGATGTAGTGTTGATTTCGGGCTTTGACGGCGGCACCGGCGCGTCACCCCAAACCTCTATTAAGCACGCTGGTTTGCCCTGGGAGCTAGGTCTAGCAGAAACCCATCAGACGCTCGTGCTCAACAACCTGCGCAGCCGCATTGTTGTCGAGACCGATGGTCAAATGAAAACCGGTCGCGATGTAGTCATGGCTGCATTGCTCGGTGCAGAAGAGTTTGGCTTCTCTACGGCACCCCTGGTATCGCTCGGCTGCATTATGATGCGTGTCTGTCAGAAGAATACCTGTCCAGCGGGCATTGCGACTCAAGACCCACGTCTACGTAAGAGCTTTATCGGTGATCCTGACCATGTGGTGAACTTTATGCAGTTTATTGCCCAGGATGTACGTCAGATTATGGCTCAGCTGGGGGTACGCACTTTTGACGAGCTAGTGGGCCATACTGATTGGTTAGAGGTACAAGCAGCGGTTGATCACTGGAAGGCCAAGGGTGTGGATCTCTCCAAGGTTTTGGAACAGCCCGATGTTGAAGAAGGGATAGGTCGTTATTGCCAGATTCCTCAAGATCACGGTCTTGAAAAGTCTCTAGATATGACAACGCTGTTAGAGCTCTGTAAACCCGCCATTGAGCATGGTGAGAAGGTGAGTGCAACGCTGCCTATCTGCAATATCAACAGAGTCGTTGGGACCATTCTGGGTAATGAGATCACCAAGAAACATTGGGAAGGACTACCAGAAGATACGGTTCATCTGACATTCAAAGGGAGTGCTGGTCAAAGCTTTGGTGCCTTTGTCCCGGCTGGCGTAACGCTAACGCTAGAAGGCGACGGTAATGACTATCTGGGTAAAGGTCTAAGTGGCGGCAAGATTGTTGTCTATCCATCCAAGGCATCCACATTTGTGCCTGAAGACAACATTATTATTGGCAACGTAGCCTTTTACGGAGCCACTGGTGGTGAAGCTTATATTTACGGTATGGCCGGAGAGCGCTTCTGTGTAAGGAATTCAGGTGTGCATACGGTGGTAGAGGCCGTGGGTGACCATGGCTGTGAGTATATGACTGGCGGCAAAGTTGTTGTTCTCGGCTCCACCGGACGAAACTTTGCAGCGGGTATGAGTGGCGGTATTGCCTACGTGTTAGATGAAGCCGGAGATTTTGCAACACGCTGCAACACAGAGATGGTTGACCTGGAGCATCTAGAAGAGGCGGAGGAAATCAACGACCTACGCGAGATGATTGCAAAACACCATAGCTACACTGGCAGTCATCGAGCCAAAACAGTTCTAGATGACTGGGAGAGTTTCTTGCCTAAGTTTGTCAAGGTGATTCCTCGTGACTATAAGCGAGTGATTCAGTCTCTACGACAGGCATTACAGGATGGTCTGAGCGGTGATGATGCGCTCTCGGCTGCATTTGAGGCAAACATTAAAGACGTTGCACGGGTTGCGGGTAATTAGCAATTTGTAAGGTGGGCATTGCCCACCTTACGGGGCTAAGCTCAGCACTTAAAACTATTTCTTCGGCTCACTCACTATCTATTACTGAACATCGCTCCCATGGGTAAACCAACAGGCTTTCTTGAATACACTCGCGAAATTGCACCAGATGTCTCGCCCCTAATGCGGATTCATCATTGGCAAGAGTTCCATACCCCTTTGCCCGATGAGAAACTACGGAACCAAACAGCACGCTGTATGGACTGCGGTACGCCTTTCTGCCATACGGGGAATACCATTAATCGTATGGCTAGCGGCTGTCCGATCAACAATCTGATTCCTGAGTGGAATGACCTGGTTTATCGCGGACTGTGGAAAGAAGCCCTAGACCGGTTGCATAAGACCAATAACTTTCCTGAATTTACCGGGCGAGTCTGCCCAGCCCCTTGTGAAGGTGCCTGTGTGCTGGGGATTCATAATCCACCGGTTACGATTAAAAATGTTGAACACGCCATTATTGATAAAGGCTGGGAAGAAGGCTGGGTGGTGGCTGAACCGCCAGCTAAGCGTACTGGCAAGACAGTGGCTGTGGTGGGTTCTGGCCCAGCAGGTCTGTCGGCAGCGGCTCAGTTAAACAAAGCGGGTCATTTGGTGACTGTTTACGAACGGGCAGATCGACCGGGTGGTTTGCTGATGTATGGCATCCCCAATATGAAGCTTGAGAAAGAGTCGGTGGTGCTGCGTCGTCTTCAGCTGATGGAGCAAGAGGGCATTCGGTTTATTTGCAATACCGAAATTGGCAAAGACCTGTCTGCAGAAGATTTGGTGAAGGAATACGATGCCGTTATTCTCTGTACGGGTGCAACTCGCCCACGGGATCTGCCGATTGAGGGGCGTGCATCCAAAGGTATTCACTTTGCTATGGAGTTTTTAACCAAAAACACTCAGTCAGTGATTGACCCTGCTCAAAATGGGCATGTGATTTCTGCCGAAGGTAAAGATGTTGTGATCATCGGCGGTGGTGATACAGGTACTGACTGTGTCGGCACCTCTATTCGCCACGGCTGCACCAGTCTGACCCAGCTAGAAATCATGCCGAAGCCTCCAGCTGAGCGGGCTGCTAATAACCCCTGGCCTGAATGGCCCAAGGTTTACCGTATGGACTACGGTCAAGAGGAAGCGGCAGCGAAGTTTGGTGGCGATCCTCGGGCCTATCTATCTACCGCAACCAAATTTGAATCAGACGACAACGGCCATGTAAAAGCAGTGCATGTGGTGGATGTGACCTGGGAGAAAAATGAGCAGGGTCGGTTTGTTATGCAGCACATTGCCGGTTCAGAGCGGGTGATTCCGACTCAGCTGGTGCTGTTGGCCATGGGCTTTTTAGGCCCTGAGCAACCGCTGATTGATGCGCTGGGCCTAGAGCAGGATGGTCGCAGCAATATCAAGGCGGAATATGACCAGTACATCACTACGATTCCTGGAGTGTTTGCGGCGGGTGACTGCCGTCGGGGTCAAAGCCTTGTGGTGTGGGCGATTAATGAGGGCCGTGGGGTGGCTCGGGAGTGCGATCGCTACCTGATGGGTCATACCGATTTGCCGTAAGTACGATCGATTAGCGAGAGGGTATACAATCTTAAGGGCAAACTTGGTAAGTAGGCTTTTAAGATTCAATGACATTACAAGTTGGCGATCCGGCCCCTGACTTTAGCTTGTCTGACGCAGACGGCAATACCGTTAGTCTGTCAGAACTAACGGGCAAGCGTGTAGTGCTGTATTTTTATCCTCGCGACAACACCCCAGGGTGCACAAAAGAAGCCTGTGCGTTTCGAGACAACTACGATGCCTACCAGGCAAAGGATGTCGTTGTTTTGGGCGTGAGTGCGGATGATGCGAAGTCCCATCAAAAGTTTATTACCAAGCATGAGCTACCCTTTCCACTGCTAGTGGATGAAGAGGCTAAAGTGGCTACTGCCTACGGTAGCTATGGTCTCAAAAAATTTATGGGTAAAGAATACATGGGTATTAGCCGCAGTACCTTTGTAATTGGACCTGATGGGAACTTAGAGAAGATTTACCGCAAAGTAAAGGCGGAGAAACATCCGGTAGAACTGCTGAGCGACCTCGACGAGCTTTGAAGCCATGCCACAGTTTTGGCGACCAGTCCGTACCCTGCTGGGATTGCTTTTGCGACGACCTTTGGTCGGCACTTCAGTGATTCCTGTTTTACCCGATGGCCGCATTGTCTTAATTCAGCGTCGTGACAGCGGTCGTTGGGGATTGCCGGGTGGTTTGGTCGACTGGGGAGAAGACATTCCCATGTCCGCTAAGCGTGAACTGCTTGAGGAAACCGGCTTAACTGTCCTCAGGGTCGGTCGTCTGGTCGGTGTTTACTCTCATCCAGAGCGAGATCCTCGGTTTGACTCTATCTGTGTTGCTCTCGAGGCCTATGTCGATGGCGAGTTTTATATTCGTGATAAGGCCGAGGTCATAAAGATTGCTGCTTTTGTAGCGAAAGACATTCCCCGTGGTAACCTAGCCCACGATCATGATCAGCAGCTACAGGACTACTTTAATGGAGCCACTGTTTTGGCCTAATGCCGGTCAACTGCCCGTTCGCAATTTGCGCCGTAAGCTTAAGTGCGGGCAGATATTTTGGCGAGAAATCGGTCGGGGGCAGACGGTGGTTTTTCTGCATGGTTCCTGGTGCGACGGTGATCAGTGGAGCGACGTACTCACTCAGCTAGGTCAGCGCTATCACTGTTTGGCACCAGACTTGATTGGCTTTGGTGAGTCAGAACGTCTGCGGAAGAAGGCGGCTTACTCAATCGCCATGCAGGTGGCTACCCTGGCCGAACTATTAGAGTCTTTGCGGTTAAAATCTGTTGTGTTAGTCGGTCATTCACTGGGGGCTTGGGTGGCTGCTAGCTATGCCCTAAAGTTTCCAGAACAGGTAAAAGGGCTGTGTGTTTTGGCACCAGAGGGCCTTGTATACCAACCAAAGCGCTGGCGACAAGACCGTTGGTTGGTGAGTTCTTTAGGTGGGTTATGGTTGTCGATTACTAAGCCATTTGCTCGAAAATCAGAACCTGGTCGCCCATCTACCTGGTTAAAAAAACATCGACGACGACAGCTGTTACGACGATATTCTGCAGCCTGTCGGCTATTATTTCAGCGCCGCCACCGTGTGTTGGCACCTGAGATTACCAGCAGTCTAGCGGGGTTATCGATGCCGATGGTGGCACTCCAGGGTGAGCGGGCTGGTGAGACGTGCCAACAGCTAACTCGCTTATTTACGGTGGCGGCCCCCAGCGCTGTTGTTAAAACGCTGCCGGGGGATGACGAATTACCGAGCTACCAAGCTGAGGCTATTGCTGACTTTTTGGAGCACTGGCTGTCGGTCATTTAGCTACTCTAGCAAGCTTTACGGAGAGGGCACCGCCCCTACTGGTAAATAAATACGCGTTTGGCTGCTCGTGTAAAGGCCACATAGCAGAGTTGGTTTCTCTCGATCACTTTAGAATTTCTCATCAGGTCGGGCAGGTCAATAAATACGTCCTGAAATGTGGATCCCTGGCTTTTATGGACTGTCAAACTATAGGCGTAGTTGAGATCGTGAAACTGTTGCCGAAACTCCCAAAAAATCTCCCACTGTTTGCTACTGGCATAATCGCGTGAGCGTCGCTCATAGTCTGGCAAACCTATCTCTTGGAGGACATTTAGGTCTTGAAACTTGCCTTCTTCTGTGTAGACGACTAGCTGCCATGTGGGCAAACCTTCTACTTTCCCTGGTTTGACTTCTAAAACCTCGCATTCTTCTGAGGTTTGAAGAATGATTCCACCTTCTTCAAGACAGGGATTGTTGGCAATCAGTCGTTCTCCGGGTACAAACTGTTGTAGGTCATCGCCGTAGATGGCGCGACGGATCATTCGGTTTAAGGTTTTAACGCGCTGGTTTGTGTAAGCTAAGACTCTGACATAGTTGGGGTCTGCTTTATATTTGTCGCAGGTAAAGGCTCGAATCAAAACGTCACGCCAAGGGTGTTTGGGGAGAACAAAAAAACCTTCGGTGCGATCGCAATTGATATCACTTTCATACCTCGGCAGCTGGCCCCGCTCAATATTGCGACGAATATCGTCGGCAATTACCCCAATGGCCCCACCGTAGCGAATCACCTGGCTGAGCGACGACTGATGCATAATCTGACTAAAGCAGCAGGACTCCGTTTCATTCACCGGCGGTAGCTGTGCCGGATCGCCCACAAATAGCATCTGAGTCGGGATATCTAAGCGAGAAATAGCCTCTACTAGCAGCTTCCACATTTCCTGGTTGATCATGGAGCATTCATCCACGATCACCAAGCGATAGTCCGGAACCTGATTATGCTGATCGCTCACCGACTTAAAAACCTGCTCACCGCTACCCGTGTCAATAACTGGTTTTAATCCCAGCAACCGACAGCAGGTCAGTGACTCCACCTCTAAATCCCACTGAGCCGCCATGGTTTTCAGCACCTTGGTGGCCTTATTGCTAAAGGCAGTCAAGACGATGGGCCAGTCACAATCTTGCTGCCGCAGATAGGTTACCAGGGCCTGTAGCAGTGTCGTTTTTCCTGTGCCCGCATAGCCTGTCAGCAAATAAAGCTTAGACGGACTCTGTAAAAATTCCTCAATATCCTGCAGTGCCACCCACTGCTCCTCACTTAACTCAATCCCTGGCAATATTTCTGGAACTGTGGCTGTGCTATCCATTCGAGCAAAGCGTCAGGGTACAACCCCTATCATACAGAAGGTTATCAAGTTAATACAAAAGAACTAATAAGATTTTGTTAGCTCCTAAGATGGCAGAAATGTCCACCGGGTGTGGTTAGAGCTGAGCTGTGATTGTTTGTCCGTCTGCAGGTTTACCCCACAAATAGCCCTGCATATATTCACAGCCAAGTGTTTCTAACGTTGCTAGCTGCACCGAGTTCTCTACGCCTTCAGCAGTGACTGTCATACCCAATTCATGAGCGAGATTCACAATCGCTTTAATGACTTTGAGCCCTTTGGCTGTGCTGTTCATTTGGCGAATAAAAGACCGATCAATTTTTAGATTTTCAATTTTTAGACTATACAAATAGCTGAGAGATGAGGTGCCAGTACCAAAATCATCAATACTCACCATAATCTGATAGCGTTTAAGTTTTTCTAACGTGGCCAATACCGTCTCGGTTTGCTGCATAAGGCCATATTCAGTAATGTCAAACGCTAAATTCTGGTGGTCGATTTGGGTTTCATCTAAGATGCTCTCAAGATAATCAATAAAGTCTCTTTGCGTTAGTTGTTGGGCTGAGATATTAACATGCAATCGAAACGAAGAGTGTAGGAGATTGTTGTCTTGCCAATCTTTGAGCTGATGACAAGCTTTACGGATAACATATCGATCTAGCTCCAAAATAATCTCAGTTTCTTCAGCTACAGGAATAAACTCTTCTGCGATAAGTAACCCTCTCTGGGGGTGGTTCCAGCGTACAAGTGCCTCTAGCCCATTTAAATAATTGTCCGCCAAGGAGATGATCGGATGATAGGTAAGAATCAATTCTTGATTGCGCAATGCTCTGTGCAAATCGTTTTGAACCTCAAAGAAAGAGAGTGTACGCCGATACATTTCAGAATTAAAAATCTGAATTTGGCCAGCCCCGTCGGCATTGGCCTGTGATAGTGCTGTGTTAGCGTCTCTTAGAATATGAGTCGCTTGCCGGTATTGCTGAGAGTTGAGAGCAATCCCAATATCGATCTGACCGTAGATTAAGTGATTATTGATATGGAATGGATAGCTGATCTCTTCCTGAATTTTTTCACCAAACTGTACGACTTCCTCCTTAGTATGAAATGACTCAATCAGAATAGAAAAGATATCTTCTCCAAAGTTTGTCAGTAAAAAACCTGGTCTAATTAATGTCTCTAACCGACGATTGATAGCGACTATCAGCTGATCCACCGCATGGTGCCCAAGTGAGTTTTTGACCAACTCAAGCTTGTTATATTTGAGTAACATAATTGCCAATCTTTGGTTTGGACTAGACTGCGTCTGGTCTAGTGCCTGTTGCAATCGTTGAGTGAGTGAAACACGATTTGGCAATCCTGTCATACTGCTATGGGTGGCCATATGCAAAACCTTGTCTTGCATACGTAGACGTTCTCCGATCTCCCGCTCTAGCTGAGCCGTTCGCTGCATAACTCGCTGCTCTAGTTCCGAGTTTAGTTTTTGTACCTCAGACTGAGCCGCACGCAGCTTGAGCTGATTATTGACTCTTGCTAGCAACTCTTCTGCTTGGAAGGGTTTGGGAATGTAGTCTACTCCTCCTAGACCAAAGGCTTTAACTTTGTCATTTGTTTGATCTAGCGCACTTAAAAAGATAACGGGTATCTCTTGAGTGATTGGATTGGATTTAAGCAGACGGCAAACTTCATAGCCATCCATATCTGGCATTTTGATGTCCAGGAGTATAAGGTCTGGTTGGGCCGCTTTAGCAATTTTGAGAGCGACCGGACCACTAATCGCACTGCGAACTTTATATCCCTGTTGCGTCAGTACCGTAGACAAAAAGTCTAGATTGGGGGGGACATCATCTACGACTAGGATGTCTCCAGAGGTATAGGGATGGGAGCGGGTGTCTAATGGTGTGGTCATTATGCTCAAAATTAGAGGAGTAAGATCAAAATTGTTAGCACTAGCAGGAATAAACGCGAGAATAAAGTGTTAGATCCTAAAAATCTCTGGTGATCAATTTAGGGTCTCTGTTCTTTTATTGACTTGGCCGATAGGTCAGCGATTAAATCACAGCGAAATCCTCTGGCTAATTTGGTGAGAGCAGTGGCTAATTGTGTTTCAGATTGTGGTAGCTCGTTGATGAGTTGCGCTACCCATTCTGCATCCGCTAAGCTTGATGCTTGATGGAGCTGATTTATCCATATCTGGGGACGTCTAGAAAGCCCTTTAAAAACCATTTCATAAATTTGCTCTTGACTGTTAGATGACTGCTTTAATATTTCAACAGTCTGTTGCTCTTCATGGATATATTCCACACCAAGATGCTGCTGTATCTTGTCAAAGATAACGCTGCTCTGGAATGGTTTTCGAACAAAATCATCACAGCCCACCGACAAGACCATCTGCTTTTCATTTTCTAAAGCGCTGGCTGTCAGAGCAATAATGGCAGTTGCTTGCCCCTGGATGCTGCCACGAATCTGCTTAGTTGCTTCATAGCCATCCATCACAGGCATACGCATATCCATCCAAATTAGTTGAGGCCGCCACTCTTCCCATACCTCTATGGCTTCTTGACCATTAGTGGCTTCCCTCACCTCAAAACCTGCAGACTTTAGCAGCTGCATCAGCAATGTGCGACTAGGCCACTTGTCTTCGACTACTAAAATTCGATAGTTGGGTTGATTTGATGCCAGACGAATGACGGACGGATAAGGGTTGCTACTATCTTGAGTGAGTGTTTCGACGGCAGTGATCGGTAGGTCAAACAAAAACGTACTACCTAGACCCAGGCTACTTTGGACTGATAGCTGCCCTCCCAGCAACTCGACATAGGTTTTGCTAATTGCCAGACCTAACCCTGTTCCATCCTGGGTTTGGCGTCCAGCATCAGTTTGATAAAACGTCTCGAATAGTCGTTCAAGTTGATGCGGTGCAATCCCTTGCCCAGTGTCTTGCACCTTGATGTGGAGAGGGTTTTGACCAGAAACACTCAGCGTAATGCTGCCGCTGTCAGTAAACTTGATAGCATTGCCCAGTAGGTTAATTAAAATTTGGCGAAGTTTTGCTTCATCAGTTTGAACATATTGAGGGACATCGAGAGCGCATTTACACCTCAGTAGCAGACCTTTTTCATGGGCTTTAACTTGAAACATGGCCATGAGTGATTCTAGAAGAGCGGAAAGCTCAAAGGGTTGAGCATTGATGCTAATGTGACCAGCCTCAATCTTAGACACATCAAGGATGTTGTTGATCAGCGTTAATAAATGATCGCCACTGGTTTGAATAATCTCTAGGTGCTTCGCTGCATTTTGCTGAAAGCCTGTGGGATCGTGTTTTAGGGAGCGTTGCATTACCTGTGCAAAGCCAAGAATTGCATTGAGCGGTGTGCGTAGTTCATGGCTCATGCTAGCGAGAAAATCACTTTTTACTTGACTTGCCTGTTCGGCTGCCTGTATCGCAGTTTGTAGTGCAAGATTTTTATGAGCGAGCTCCTTGCGTTGAGTATGTTCTTGCTCTAACAGGTGGGTTTGAGCAACTGCAATACCGACTTGGGCCGCAACAGACTCTAATAAATCAATATCTCGTGTAAGCCAGGTACGTTGGCGATCGCACTGATGGATTTCAATCACTCCATTGGGTTGCCCCTTATAGGATGTGCGCACAGTTAGCATTGATTTAACCTGTAGCTGTTGCCATTGCAGCAGGTTAGTCTTAAACAAGGGAGCCTGAGAAATATCACAGGTAACCAGTGCGCTTTCTTGGGAGATTACGGCTCGGAGATAAGGATTCTCAGAAAGCGTGGTGCTAAATTCCTTAATGGACCTGTAGTCAGGGATGCGATATTCGGCGACAGTCTCTAATGCTGGCTCAGGGGAGTCACTATAGAGGTATAGGCAACATCGGCTAACTCCAAATGCCAAACCAATTTCATCCACTGTGGTTTGATACGTGTTTTGAGGGTCCAGGCTTTGTCGAATCTCATTAATGATTCGAGTCAATAGTTGTTCGCTTTGCACTTGTTGAGCGAGTGCTTCTTCAACGTTTTTGCGATCTGTAATATTGACGGTAGTGCCAATGATTCTATAGATTTTACCTTGAGGATTTTTGAGTGGGGTCAGCTTAGTGAGCCACCAGCTTAAGTGGTCGTCGATGAGTAACTGTTCTTCAAAGGAAAGGGGATTGCCGCGATCTACGCAATGCTGATATTTATGAATAACTTCAATAGCAACTTCTGGTGAGAAGAGTTCTTCTGGTGTGGCGTTAATTAATGCCTGTCTTTGACTGCCAGATCTACGTAATAGTGTGGCGTTGCTGTCTACATAGCGAAATTGCTGATGCCCTAAGACGTCTACAACAAAAATCCCTGCCTCTACCCCATTGTAGATACTGCGTAAAAATTGTTCCTGCTGCTGAATAATAAATTCGTTGTACTTGCGATCGCTAATATCGGTATGGGAGCCTACCATACGAATTGCTTTACCATCCGCGTTCCATAGTGCCTGCCCGCGGTCTAAAACCCATTTGTAATGGCCATCTTTACAGCGCAAGCGATATTCTTCAGCAAAAAAGGAACTCTTTTGTTTTAGATGGGCCTCGTTTGCCTGTAGCACACGCTCTTGATCTTCGGGATGGAGACGGTTTTCCCACTCTTGCCGATCACTTCTAATTTCATGCTCGGCGTAGCCTAACATCTCTTTCCATCGAGCAGAATAAAAAGTCTCACCAGCGGCAATATTCCAATCCCAGATGCCGTCGTTGTTACCTTTAAGTGCAAGTTGCCAGCGCTCTTCACTTTGGCGTAGCTGTGTTTGTTTGGCAATGCGATCGCTGATATCATTGGCGATGACAAGTATGCAGTCAGTCTCTTGAAAATGGATAATCTCAGCAGACAATAGAACTGTCTTAATTTCTCCTAGGGAGTTTCGAACAGTCCACTCTTGATTACGCAGTCCGCCGTTGACCACCTCCTGATGAAAGACTTCTCGAGTTTGAGGTGCAATCCAAATATCTAACTCTGTGCTGGTACGACCAAGGATATCCTCGCGAGGAATGCCCATGAGCTCTACGAAGCGGTCGTTGACTTTGATATAGCGCCCATCTTCGACTGTACTTAAGGTGATAGAGTTGGGGCTGGCTTGAAAGGCTTTAGCAAAGGTTTCTTCCGATTGTTTAAGAGCACGGGTGCGCTGTTCAACTAAGTCTTCGAGGTTTTGAGAATAGGTGTAGAGCTGGGCTTGGGACGTCTGTAGAGAATCACCCATATGATTAAAGTTATTAATCAGCAGATTGAACTCCTGAATTTTAGATGGCCGAATGCTCTGAGAAGCATTGCCTTGAGCCAATGATTGAGTTGCTAAACCTAATTGTTCGATAGGGCGATTAATCCATCGAACCATGATCCAGCTAACACCGCCAGAAACGGTCATAACCAATAGAGATAACAGCGCTGTATCACGACTGTTTGCCCAAATTTGCTCTGTAAAATAAGTTTCTGGTAATAAGGAGATACCTAACCATCTCAGACCATAAGAATCTGAAAACGGAGTAATTTGTACCCAGTAATTCGCATTCTGGGCACGAAATTTAAATCGTTGCTCATTTTGTAGTGTTTCCCCGTTATCTATTTTATTGAGAACGTGATTGATAGTTGTTGTAATAAGAGTCTGTTGCTGTTCAGTGGATAGTGGCAGGTTGTTACTTGGAGATAATGGCGGGGCTGTAGAATTGGCCAGGACTTTGCCATTGGTATCCATCAGAAACATAGCGCTGGCGTGGCGTGTTTGTACCCGCTCTACAAACGTTTTGATTGCTTCAAGGGTAAAATCTGCACCCAAAACCCCCTGAAACGCGTTGTTGTTATCCAGATAAGGGCGGACAAAACTGATGCCGAGCGTTGGAGATGGGTCTTCGAAATCATATACATTAGTCCAGCTTGCCTGCTGATGTTCAGTCGCTACTCTATACCAAGGGCGTTGCCGTGGATCATAGGCGGGATTGGTGATAGGGGTTTGGAGCTGGCCATCGGCTGTAACAAGAGAAATCTGCACAGCAGCAGCATTAGCATCATTTTTGACAGCAAACTCTAGATTTCCATCAGGCAGTCTGTTGAGTTCTGCATAGCGACCATCAGCATGGCCGTAATAAATATAGGTAACGTCTGGAAAACGCTGAATCTGACGAAGTAGATGGGGAAACCAGTTGTATAAATTGTTGGTATCTAGCTGCTGTAGCTCCAGTTTGTCTAAGTTTTCCTGGGTCACCAGCGGTGGAATACTGGCGTAAGTCTCTAGCTTATGGTGAAAATGTTCTCCAGTTTCATCTAACAGATGATAAGCCAGAGTCTCTATAGCTTTCTGACCATGTCGATGGGCCAACCAACCTGTGAGCGTTGTTACAACAACGACCTGCGCCAGTAGGGGAATAGCAATCAGCGACCTTAGAGATAGTTTCACGGCAAATAATGGCGTTTAAGGGTGCCTAGGACTCAAGCATAGCGATTCCTCACCGTAAGAGCATTGTGCCTGGTCACAAGGATTTATCTAGACTCATCATTAGAGAATCTGGCGGATGTCGACCTATGTCTAATAAAGCGCGGCTTAAAGTGTCCTATTGGGGAGCGAAACTATCCAATAGTCGAAGTTTCTACGCTGTGAGTGCGCTGTGAGTGCTGGAGGCTACTTGTCGATATTGGTCAATATTGGCTGTATAGATAACTGTAGGTATTAGCCGTCTGTTGCTTAGAAGGTAAGTATGTCGTTCTGCACTCCAATGGGGATTATTGCTTGTCAGGTGCTAAGAAAGTGGCCCTAATTGGATGAGTTTCATTTTCTGTAACTCGTCCTAGTGTTGTTGGATCTCTTTCTATGCTGAACATAGTAATTAAAAGGAAAGCAGCGATGGCTACATGGCTTTGGTTATTAGGATTGGGTGCAATGGCAATGGTGGGGCTAAACCACCAGGCTGAAGCAAATTTCCTTTCTGATGCCTCCGATGTATCAACTGAGTCGGCGCTTCTTCAGGAAGACGCACCTCGTATTGTTCGCCGACAGGAGTTTGAAGACTATCGCCAGGTGATTGAGCGAACCCGATCAATGATCAATGACCAGAGTAGTCAGACGCTAGCTGATCGCTGGGGGTTAGATATCTTGGATGTCACTTGGGAGGATACTGGCCGTTATGACAATTCGGCAGTTGGTCCCAATATCAGTGATATGACAATTCAGATTCAACAACAGAATCCTGATACTGGTGAACATTCGCTGCATCTGATGCCCGTAATCAGGTATCCCAACTTCGCCGATATTACAGGTGATGTTCCGATTGATCAGTTTTATCTTCTTACTGGCAACGAAAAAGGTAATGATCTAGCACGAGTGTCGCTCAAAGATGTCCTTGGCGATTTGCGTAGCTATTTAACAGCACCTGACTCTTGGGAAGGATCTGAAAACTCTTTACTAGCTGAGCGTGATAGTCATGTTTTGGTGAGTGCTCAGGCTGCATTCTTGCCCATCCCCCAAGATGGTGAGGCTACGTTCAATCCGGTTCTTTTTAACTATCAATCTTATCCAGGTGATCCAGCTGTACTTACTTTGCTAGTGACTCGCGAAGGCACTAGTGCAACCATTATTGATAACCAGCGCGATGGGTTTGCGGCTGGCCAGACATGGGGGCAGCGGTTATTTTTTAATCAGAATGGTGAGCGTGCTAGCCTGACGGGTCAGCGATTGAGTGATTTTCAAGTGCCGTCAAGCAATGATGGTGAAACGCCGTCACCTAGCGAACAACCGACAGATGGTGAAAAAGCCGGACTGAATATGGTCATGCTAATCCAGGTCCCGCTTAAGCAGAAACAGCCGTTTTTACCTGCTGCCCCCATGGCAGATGCTGCCGTACTTGAGTCAGAAACATTAGAGATGGTTCAGCGCGGTAGCGATGTGGAAGCTGCTGTGATTGGTCATGGTGAAGTCGAAGGTCCGTTTACCGAAATTGACAACCTCGATATTGAGCGAGATCCTGATTTCCCTATTCGTGTCACTGTGCAGTTTTATAAAGCCACAAGTAACGGCGTAGTTTCTGCTGACGACATGCGCGAAATCCACGAGCAGATTCAAAAAGTTTATGACGATGCTGACTATGTTGGCAGCCTTGTGTTAGACGATCGTCAGGGTCGACCCACTGAGTATGAGGGTGAGCACACTCAGCCGGATGATTGGTGGGAGAAGTTTTGGGAGCACTCCCGCGAGCGATTAGATATGAGCGAAGAAGAAGCAAGAGAGCTTTGGGAAAGGTTACGGCGGGATTAAGTTTTGAGTTTTGAATTTTAAGCTGATGCTCTTTATCTGGGGCAGACTCACTGAGAGGATGTCAATTCAAAATTAATCACAAAGGTCCAAGCCCATGTGCCTACGCGTACCAAAATTCAAAATTTCTTCTACCCCTGTTCGGTCAACCCGACCAATTTTTATGGACGCTCTCAGTTTTCCTTTTGTAAGCTAGGACCATTAGACCTATAACTCGATCGAGCCATGGCTGCTATTGTGCCTCCCCACCAAGTTCAAAATCGTAAAATTGCGAGCTATTTGTTGTGGTCTGGGGCTTTTATAGGGGTGTTTGGTCTACACCGGCTCTATAACGGCAAAATTGTGTCCGGTGTTATCTGGATGTGCACGTTAGGTTTTTTGGGTGTCGGCCAGCTGGTTGATCTATTTCTTATTTCCGACATGGCTGAAAAGCGTCAGCGTCAGCTTTTGGGCGACCATCCTTCAAACTTTGATACGCAGTCTGCCGTTGCTGCCGAAGTTAATCAAGAGACGCTACCGGTTAAGCTACTGCGGCTGGCTCAGCTGCATGGTGGTCAGATTACGGTGACCCAGGCTGTGATGGAAACTGGCAAGTCGTTTGAAACGATTGAGACAGAACTTAAGTCGATGGTGAAGTCTGGCTATGCGGATGTGACTAATCGCCCTGGTTCCGGCGTCGTGGTTTATGAATTTCCAGAATTGATGTGACCGACAGCTCAACTGTCCATAGGAGTTGGAACTTTTAAATTTTTGAGGATATGATTGCTTTATAAATTACCTATTTTGCCAAGAACGCAACCGGAATATACCTAGATGCTTTTGTATCTCTGCATACATGTGGTGATGGTATTTTCTTGGGTGGAGTAGGTTCCTATGCTCAAATGTCTGTTGATACCCATAATTTTTTATAGGTGAACAGGATTGATGAAACTCAAATTTCTTAGCTCTACAGCAGTTGTAGTCGCTGTAGTTGGTCTTGTAGCTCCCGCGTTGGCTCAAAATCCTAGCCATGTTAGGCGCCTTCTAGCAACTAATGACTGTAGGTCTTGTGATTTAAGGTATGTGAATTTACGGGGCTATGATCTAAGTGGTGCCACTATCTGGAGATCAACTCTATGGGATGCCGATTTGCGAGACGCTAATTTGCGAGGTGCTGATTTGCGAGGCGCCGATTTGCGAGGTGCCGATTTGCGAGGTGCCAATCTTTTCGAGACTGATCTGAGAGATGCTGATCTTCGTGGGGCAAATTTTCGCGGAGCATATTACACCGGAACGGTACGTCGATAGTCTGAAGTCAGGCGACTGTTATCAGGACCTTCTTCTGTTTTGTCGCAAGCTTGAGTTTGTTTTGTAAGAATTCTATATAAAGACCGAATATCACCTTCAAGGGTGACTTTAGTCTTCTATAGAAATGCCAAAATTGGTCAAAGAGTGAGCAATTTTTAGCTTTATTTTATATCAATGATAATTCACGTTTTATCTACTATTCAAGTAGTACATACACCTAATAAATATTATTAGGAAACATGAATATGAAGTCCTCTAACTTTCTGATTGTAGTCCCCTTACTTTTAATAGGGTTTCCTCATAGAGGAATGGCACAAAACCTTTCCAATCTACAACGATTGCTCATAACTAACGCATGTGAAAGTTGCGACTTAAGAAAAGTTGATTTGCAGAATAGAGATTTGCGAGGTGCCAATTTGCGAGGTGCCAATTTGCGAGATGCGGATTTGCGAGATGCGGATTTGCGAGGTGCGGATTTGCGAGATGCGGATTTGCGAGGTGCGGATTTGCGAGATGCGGATTTGCGAGGTGCGGATGTATCAGGCATGATCCAACACTAAAACAAGTAATTCAGTCTATCCACATTCTTGCAGAACCAAGTGTGTTCTTTGAGAAAAAATATAGTGTACAGATAAGTGCATATAACGAAGTGAAGTATGCTAAGCATGCTTTTAATTATATTTCAAAAAGCACCTCAGCTTAGTATCTCATAATAATTGATTAAGTACTTACAATATTTCTATATCTGAAGGCATAAACTTCTTTCAGCTTTCTCAACATTGGGATTAGTTGCTAAGTAGTTTGTGATCCAATCACACCCCTTGAGAAGTATATACTTCTCATCTAGATTCCATAGAACTGTTTGATTGCTAATCGCTGCCGCAATCTTTTTACCGTCTGGGCTAAACTTAATACTATAGATGGTCTCATTGCTGGCTTTAAGGCTAGCTAATGATTTTCCATCCTCTTCCTCTGTGTTCCAAATTCTAATAGTTCCGTCACCACTGGCTGCTGCTAAGATTTTGCCATTGTTAGTTTGAAAATCAATACTGGTTATATCGTAAGTATGTCCTGTTAAATCGTGGATGTTCTCTTCCTTAACTATGTCCCAAAGTTGAATATCGTTTTCTTCATCGCCAAAAGCAAGTATCTGTCCATCTGGGCTAAATTGAAGAGATCTAATTTCACTGGCATCAGTATGTAGTGTGTGCAGTTTTGTGCCCTTAATATCCCAAAAATGAATGATTCCGTTTTGATGAGCTGTTGCTAGAGTTTGATTAGTCGGGTTAAAATGCATAGAGTTAACAGGCTCATCATTAATTTTGAAGGATAAAGTTTTTTGCTGATTTAATATATTCCAGATTGTAACTTGTCCTGATGTTGGGCTCTCCTCAGAATTACCCTCAGATAAAATGTCCCGAACAGGATTCTCTAGTTCTTCTGAGATTGCAATAAAGTTGCTATCTGAACTAAAACTAATCTTTGCATTACTTCCCGAGAGGCTCAATCTCTCTATCTGATTTCCATTTAAGTCTCTTAGAATAACTCTTAGAATAACTTTTGTATCTGTAGGTTTTATACCTTTTGTATCTGTAGGCTTTAAGGAATTATAACTAGGTTCATTGGAATCACTCGTCTCTTCGTCAGGGATTGATTGTTGTTCAATACTCGCAATAATTTGCCCGTTCGGGCTGAAACTGTTGCTTAATACATCTCCTAAAGATAGGATTTCCCGACGAATGGTGCCGTCTAGATTCCACAGCAAGATTTTTCCAGGGTTAGTTCCAGAATCTTGTTGTCCACGATTGCTATCTGCACCACTCACAATCACTTTGCCATCTGGGCTAAAGTCTATACTGTTGATTAATCCAGTGTGTCCTTTGAAATACTTTGGTCTCATTCCTTCAGTATTGAATAATCTAACAGTATTGTCGGTCCGAGTTAAAGCAAAGATCTTACCATTAGAGCTAAAACGTACACCAGTTGCATCTGCATTCTCTATAGTTTTTCCCAGCGTGAAAGAGCTGTTTTGGAAGTCTAATTTCCAGAAACGGACAATTCCATCATGACTCGCTGATGCAAGTATTTGTTGTTTGTTGGAACTGTTGGGACTATGAGGTCTAAAATCAAGGCCGGTAATAAAAGATGTATGGGCGTGTAAGGTTTCTATATACTTACCATCACGAGTCCAGATCTTGATTGTTCCATCTAAACCGCCAGAAGCAATATACTTTCCATCAGGGCTAAAACTGACTTCTATTATTCCATCAGAATGTGTCTTTTGAAGACTAGGATTTTCTGCAAGTGTTGTAATCAAACTTCCATCTTGCTTCCAAAGTTTGACGGTTTGATCCAGACTGGCAGTTGCAAAGTTTTTCCCATCAGGGCTGAATGCTACTGACGTAACTTGACTTTGGTGAGGCGAGATCTCTTTTGTCTCGTTATTTTTCAAGTTCCAGAGTATCACCTTCTTATCGGCACTGGCAGAGGCTAAAATTTCCCCATTTGGACTGAAATCAATACTCTTAACTGAACCAGTGTGCTGGTCTAATTCCATCTGGCCTAATTCCATCATTAATGGATCACCATTCTTATGCCAAAGCCTAACTTTCCCATCTCCGGTAGATGTTGCTAGTACTTGTCCATCAGGACTAAATTGAACACCACTTACTCTTTCGCCATGTTCAATGGAAGTTAGGAGCTCGCCCGTGCTTTTCCATAGTTTAACCGTACTATCATCGCTTGCCGAGGCGATCAACTGATCGTCAGGACTAAAGGCAACATCATTAACCCAAGAGCTATGAGCTTTTTCAAGTCGGTTAAATTCCGTTGTACCGTGAACAACATTTAGAAGTTTGCCAATGACTTCTAATGTAAGGTGAGATTCTGCGATGACTCGATGACCGGCTCTAATGCTTGTCATCAAGGCTTCAATCTCTTTCCCAGCAGATGATAGAGCAACTGCTTCGGATACCATGGCTTGTAGTTCTTCTTCTTTTGCTCGTTGGGTCATGCTCCAGGCAATGCCTGCAAGCCCCAACGCTGTTAATGCGAAGAGGGCGATGACACCAACAAACTTCATTGTTCGTTGTCTTTGCCTTTGTACTCTTGCTAATTGTTCTTCTGTGTTTTTTTGTTGTTCCTGTTGAATGGCTAGCTCAGCTTCAAGTTTTTCTTCTCGGGCTCGAGCTTCTATTAGTTCCTTTTCTTTGCGCAGCTGCTCAAGCTCAGCTTGATTTTGTGAAAGCTGCTCTATTAATGCAGGTTCTTGCTTTTGCCGAATGAGCTCCACTAGATAATCATGGACTAACTGATATCTAGGTGGCGGAACCTCTTGCAGCACTGGTGTTTCTCTAAATAAGAGAACAAGAACAAGTCCAGATTCTACTAGAATCTCTAAAATAAGTTCCAAATTTTGAAAAGGCTCATTACTGTCAGGCATGAGCTTAGATATATTCGAACGCAGCTCATCCATTGTCTTCATGGGACGAGTGCCTTTCTCATCAGTCAATAAAAAGAGCACCAGGTTGGCAATTTTTTCATTTTCAGGACCACAATCCCTAATCACCTGTTCCAAAAA
>JBCDIX010000075.1:0-32867 GCA_038748405.1 Cyanobacteria bacterium P01_H01_bin.21
CCACAGTGCCGGAGAATATGCTCGAGATGATGATGGAGATGGATTCTGTGAAGTCCATGTCAATACGATGGAAGGTTTCTGGTCATTGCTGCGGTCATGGTTGAGACCCCATCGAGGGATCTCACAAGAAAAATTACCGATTTATTTGGGGTTCTTTGAATTTGTGCATAATGCTAGAAAACGAGGGAAAGCCTTGCTTGGTAGTCTGCTGAGCAGCTTACTGGTCTAGCTCCCTGAAACGCCGATTGAGCCACTCTTTTGTGTCAGTCAGCTAGGTCAAAACCTTATTCCTCCGTAAGAAAAATCAAGGGTTTGGTGAGCTTTCAAAATAGACCCTAGTACAAAAAGCTCAAACTCAGGCAATCCAGCGATTCGATTTGAATTCCGTGAACTTACACATAACCAATTACTTAGCAACACACTAAAAATTGGTTGAAATAGTTGAGGCTTTGTAGAATTTTGATTGCTATATTCTGTTCATATAAGCATTGAATCAACATTACGTAGACTTTGTTTGTCAGTCAACCAAATGTATTCTTGCGCAGAATCAGGGAACTCTTCGTAAATATAGCTTGATGCGCATAGACGACAATAACAGTGAGTTCTAGAACCTTTAGAGAACAGAAGCTATATGCGACACAATGTGATGACTTTACTCATTGCATTGCTATATTGACTAGATCTAATCAGAAAGACAATCATATAACTGGTAGAAACCTTGAGTAATTTATTCGACTTTTCTCTTGATCCCTATCTCACATCAGACAAAGTTCAATATTCTGATGATGGCATAGCTGTTGCATCGAACCTAGTCTATACTCAGGGTATGTTGGCAAATAGCTATTTTTTTGGGCATCCTATTTGGGCTAAAAAAGACTTTCAGCGAGAAGCTCACAACCCATTTTGGAAACGTCGATGGCAAAAAATCATCCCATCTTGGGATAATAAGCTTGTTGTTGATATTGGTTGTGGTTTTGGTCATGTCTTAGCCACACTGGGCGGCAATCCCGCACTCATTATCGGTATCGATATTAGTCTTGATGCGTTGAAGCATGCACAACAATTAGGCTATACACCTCTCCTAGCAGACGCCGAAAATCTACCACTTAGGACTGGTTTCGCCGATATTGTCACGCTCAATGCAACTCTCCATCACTGTGACAACATGACTAATACATTAAGAGAAGCCGCCCGCTTAGTTAAGCCTGGAGGTCTCCTAGTTACAGATATAGATCCACAAAAAAGTGCATGGAACTTGAAAGATCTAGGCATTTTAGTCAATCGAGCCCGCCGCCGATTTCCTATGTACTGGTTATTTCGTTTTTCACGTTATCGTTCACGCACGGAAATTGAGATGCGGTGGGCAACGGAGACACATCGTTCTAAGCCAGGAGATGGTGTTACACCTCAACTATATAATCAAGTTCTAAATCCCTTAGGCTTTGCGTTAAACGTTTATCCCCATAACCATAATGTTGGCGATGAGCTATTTTCAGGAAATTTAGGAAGACTGCCTTGGCACTATCAATTGACACAAAAACTCTCTGGCATTCAGCCAAATCAACCAGTATCAGCGCAATCAATCATGTGTGTTGCCCGAGCACCGCTCCCGGAAGAGAAGCAATGACTCCGATTGCCAATACCTATCATCTCTGACCATCACTGCCGACAGACCACTCAAAGGCAGCTGTCGCCGCCGCTGTTTGCTCACTGCTAAATAGTGCTTCAGCAATACTCGGTGAAAATGTAAATGTATCTAGCCCTTGGGTAGCCAGATAGGCAAGATCGTTTACATCACGAATGCTCGCTGTCAAAATGCGGGTAGAGCTTTGTACTCCGTTTAGCGCCTGTTGCATCTGTGCCAATGCTTCTCGACCGTTTCGGCCTGTGTCATTAATTCGGCCCAGATAGGGAGCGGCATATTCTGCATTCAGGGCAGCGGCAATCAAAATCTGCGGTACTTCATAAACAGCCGTCATTGTTATCCGAATATTGTCGGCAATCATGGCAGCAGCGGCTTCAGTTCCTAACTGGGTGATGGGTACTTTTACCACTATGCGGGGGTCAATTGCGGACAGAGACTGCCCTGTTGCAATCAGCCTCTGTTTTGTGTCGCCCCACGTTTGCATCTGTACTTCTTTTGCACCCAAATCAAAGGCTTTTGTCGCTAAGTTTTTGAGTGAATCGAGCGTACAGGGTACTCCAGCCCGCTCCAGCAGCATTGGGTTAGAAGTGACGCCATAAAAAATCCCTACGGGCAGCCAGGTTTTCCAAGCAGATATATCAGCAGTATCTAAATACAGGCGCAAATTCACGGGTAGATCTCCAGTAACTGCACCGAGTATTTCATAAGAGGTCGAGCATGAGGAGTAGGGCAGCGAAATATTGTTAGAAATTTAGAATACCAATATCTTCAAGCATTTTTTTGTGTTGAGAAACAGAAGCTAGGGTGTTGGCCAGCATCATGCCGCTGGCAGCCACGGCAGGTAGACCAATGCCGGGAAATGTAGAATCACCACAGCACCATAAATTCTTTACGGGCGTACGCGGTCCAGGAAAAATCGCTTTACCAGCGCGAATGGCAGGCCCATAGGAACCATGATGACGGCGGAGAAAACGCCCATGGGTTAATGGCGTGCCGATCAAGGTGACCTCACATCGGGAGCGAATATCCGGAATGATGCGTTCTAGCGCAGCCCACATCACCTCAGCTCGCTGTTGTTTTAGCTGGGCATATTCCAGGGTGTGGCGATCTAGCCCCGCCCAATGTTCATAGGGTTCATTACCGGGCGTATATACATGGAGCATATGTTTCCCAGCCGGGGCCGAACTTGGGTCCAGCACTGACGGAATCGAGATGAGTACGAGATTTTGTGGTGCCTCAATTCCCTGACTCCAGTCATTAACCACTACATAGTGACAAGCTAAGTCGTTAAGGCCACTGGCATCAATGCCCAGGTGCAAATGCATAAAGCTGTCGCACTCAGGGATGGCCTGTCGTTTATTGACAAAGTGCCGTAGTCTTGGCAGCTCCGGCAACAGTTTTAGAGTGTCCCACACCGATGCATTCGAGATAACGGCTTTATCTGCATGTATCTCTTTGCCACTCCGTAATCGCACACCAGTGGCCCGGTCACCATCTAAGAGAATTGTGTCGATGTGGGTATTGAGTCTAAGTTCACCGCCGTGTTTCTTGAGACCGCGAGCGAGGGCCGTTACCAGGGCATCGCTACCGCCTTTGGGGTAATCTAGCTGCACGTTAGGGCGATACCAATCGGCAAACATAAAAGCAACTTCAGCGGCAATTGTGCCGGTAGCTGGTAGCCCAGACAGTAGAAAACACAGCATATCTAGCCAATGGCGAGCAAAGTCATCCTGCACTACGCCATCCATAATGCGGCTAAAGGGTCCGGCTAGTTGTGTTGTTTGAAACCCTTGTGTTAGTAGCGATCGCAAAAACGGTCTTACAGTCTGCAATACACCTAAATCAAAGCGTACAGCTGCCGGAGGCAGAGCCACAGCCGCTGCCCCTAGGGGTTGCATAATCTGTTGCAGCTGCCGCCATTCTTGCACAGCGGCCTCGCCTCGCAGATTTTTTAGCACATCACAAAACTGGTCGGCACCAACGGTCGTATCAAAATCGCCTTCAGGCAAACAACATCCCCAGGTGTCGTAATTGAGCCACTCAGCATCCTCACCAATCGCATCTAACACCTGCCGCAGTGGATTTGCAGATGGGCTATAGGACAGGCCAGAATATAGCGATGGCCCAGAATCAAACAAAAAGCCACCCCGCTTAAATCCATGGGCAGCCCCCCCGGCAATGCTATGGCTTTCGCATACAACAACGTCATACCCATAACGAGCCAACAACGATGCACAGCAGAGGCCACCAATGCCGCTGCCAATCACTACAATTTCCCTACGCTCCATGCAACCGCCCCATATAATCGCCGAGAAATCTAAACTTCTCAGGCTTCAACCTTATTAGTGTACAGACGTTGCATGCAACGTCTCGGCAAACTGCGATCGCTAGAACCGATCCAGAGTAGTTGCTAACATATCTCTATGGCTCAAGATATCTCAAAAGTCGGCAATGCCAACAATTTCACGGTTAACGAGAGCTCCCACAGCCATCGTCTGAAGGAACTAGCGCAACAGCATGGGGCACCGTTCGAGACTCAAACCCAATTAAAGATTCTCCCTGATACACCAGAGCGGTACTGGCACCCGAATCCAGCATCACTGCATGATGAAATCCGGCTTTCTTGAGTATTTGCCCTAAACCTACCGAATCAATCTGGGCATGGGTCGCCCCAACCACTGGTTGCCCCTGCATATTAACCCCCCAAAAAGCACGAAACCGATGTTCTTCATAGGCAAACAAATTTTTGAATGTGGCAGCAGACTGTGGTTCTTGCTCGCGCACTAGCCAGCCAGCCCCCACAAATACATCGGTGACATCTGACATCTCTTGTTGGATACCGTCTAAAGTGTTGTGCAAGTCTGGATCAAATGAGAGAAATTTGACTTCTTGAGGACTCATCAACACTAAGGGACGATTCTTAAGCTTATAGATATCTCCTTCATCTCCAGGAATAAATTCACCTGTGTTTTGACTCAAAACAGGCCCAATCATGGTGTTAGAGTCTAAAAACTCAAGGGAAAAGAAGGTACCGTCAACAGCAGCTACTACTTTAGAGTCAGCCACAAGTTCAGTGAGAGGATAGCGACTGTCGGCATGAATTGTTTTCGGTCGCCCGCCACTAATTAACGTCATGGGAATGTCATCCAGCTCAACATCCAGACGCTGAATCGGCGAGGCAAAATCAACGATGGGTGTAAAGCCCGGCAGAGGCGGTCCTCCCCAAGCAGATTCGATCACTTCATCAAAACGAGATTCCCCAAATCGCTCAATGGTCAACAAATCTTTTGAGTCTCCTGCAAACTGCCCAGAAATGTTGTTCATAATCAAGCCAGCCTTATAGCCTGCAGCCGCGGTCGCTTCAACGACTCGCTCATCATGATTGCCCTCCGGGTAAGTAAAGTAATCAATGGGAATCTCTAGCCTCTCTTCAAGTCGCTGTTTAGAGGTCTCTAATTCGTAGCGCAACTCATTATCTGAGAGTTCTCTAAGATCTCTGGGGTGAGTAACACTGTGAGACACAATGGTCACAAGCGGGTCTTGAGCCATTTCCTCAACCTGAGACCAATCAAGGGTGGAACGACCTACAATCTTGCCGTCGACTTTATCAGTAAAAACAGAAAAGGCAACAGGATAGTTATAGTACTTGGCTAACTGATATGCATAGTCATAGTGGCCAATATAGCCATCATCAAAGGTTAAAACTATAGGCTTCTCGGGTAGCGGCACACCGGTTCTAAGATGATCAACGAGTTGGTCTAGGCTAATGGGCGTCAGATTTTGTTCTTTAATCGCGCGAAAATCAGCATTTAACCGCTCAGGCGTAATGTCAAAAAAGACTTCTTTTTCAGGTAGTACATCATGGTACATAATGACAGGCACTCTTGCCAGCTGAGCTTGCTGATGAAGCTGTGGCCATGGAGCAGGCTGCAGGTTAGCCGTCACATGAGCTAGCCAGTGTGAAATCTGACTTTGACCGCTTTGGTTAACCCGGTTGCCCCACCCTAAGAGAGTTTGATCAAACCTGTTGGCAGTCTCAAATATTGGTGCAGCAGGCAAACAATAGTAGTCAGATGGGGCAGCCTGTCTAGAAATTTCTGATAGCGCATCTGCATCATCAGTCTGCATTCCTAGAACAATAGACGCAATTGCGGGCGACGGTAAGCTAGCGGCAGTACGCTCAAGCATGCCAGTCAAGTTACTTGTAAAGTTGTTGTCGAATGTATTGGGATTAACGACCTCTAACTCTACATTCGCCGAGCCGTAGAGAAATCCACCAATACCAGCCAGCAGCAGACTTGAACCAAACGCTTTTCCCCATGACCGATATTTTAACAATCCTTTTGACTGAGCCTGGGGAGAAACCTGTAAATCACAAGCTTCCATTTAATCGCCTCTTTTACCTGTTTTTCACTCAAACCAAGAGGCAGATTACTAAACCCAGACTAAGAAAACCTCAGCAGAAGATTAAGGAAATATAAAAGCCGACCATGCTAAAGCCACTCCAGACAGCAGAGCAGCCATGCCGGAGTGGCTCTAGTATAGGCGTTTTTAAATGAACCGGTTCGGTATTGAACTTCAGAGGGTCCTAAGCTCTGAAGACTGGGTTCAGTTTATCGAAGTCATCGCTAGAGTCAGCCAGCCAGCAATAAAACGCCAATGTCGCTTGCAAAACTTCAAAAATGCGGGCTATTCACCAAGGCAGCTTATTACCATCCCAAGAGAAAAATGACCCGTTATCGTTTAAGGAGATATTCCCTATAACATCCATTAAAAGAGTCACCGTTTTTTCCACTGGGAACAGTTTTTCGGGAGGGACACCCCGCTGAAAGGGTTCAGATAATCGAGTATTGGTCGTTCCAGGATGCAGCATGACAATAGCTGTTTGCTTGCTGCGTCGACTGTATTCAATAGACGCCGTTTTTAGAAACATATTTAAAGCAGCTTTAGAGGCCCGATAGCCATACCAGCCTCCTAAACGATTGTCTTCAATACTGCCGATTTTGGCGGAAATGGTGGCAAAAATATTGGGTTGCTTATGGTTAAGCAGCGGTAGTAAATGTTTTGCCAGCAGCACGGGGCCAATGCTATTGACCTGAAAATAACGAAGTAGGTTATCTGAGTTCAGCTGTCTCAGTGCTTTTTCAGGGCTGATGGCACCCTCGTGGAGAAAACCAACACAGTTGATGACAAAGTGGAGCTGGGGAGTAAAGGCTTTGATGTGCTCTAGTCCATGTTCAATTTGAGCTTCGTTAGTTAAATCAATGGCAACGCACCGCAGCTTACTGTTGGTTTGGGCTAGCTGCATCAGTTCATCGGCAGTATCAGCACTGCGATAGGTGGCAAAGACTTGGTCAAAACGCTCATCATTTAGCAAATGTCTGACAAACCCCAGACCAATACCTCGGTTGCCGCCAACAACCAGCGCTTGACCGGTCTGTATGCCCGAAAAAATTGTTGTGGATGAATTGGTCATGGAATGAGTATGGGGTGGTATCGAGCATTAGCGTAAGATAGCGCAGACAGTTTGCACACGCTACTTGGTATGAATCAATCAACAGTTCCTGATATGAGTTCTATGAATCCGTTTGCAGTCCCCGCCCAATTTATTGCAGACGCAGACCCAACAACCGCTCCCAAAGGCGCTGCATGGTGGTTTGGATTTTGTGGCTCACAGCTGTTGGTTACCAAGGCAGGAGCGCAGGGAGAGGGTGCCATTGATATTCCTCAGGTAGAGAACCTAGAGACTCTGGGAATTCAGACGGTGCGATCGCAATATCTAGGCACCCTAGCCAACACTCCCTGTTACGGAGCCCAGCTACCCAAAGAGCTGGACCTACCCGCTGGTCTAGAACTCAGACCCCTGCGCGATCTCTATGGTCAACTAGACGATATCCGCTTTGCCTTAGCCGGTCATGCTACTCAGCTAATTGAATGGGACCGCACCCATCAGTACTGCGGCAGCTGTGCCACCCCCATGGAACAATCGCGTCACGAACGAGTAAAACGCTGTCCCCAGTGCGGTCTTAGACAATATCCACGACTCTCACCTGCGGTGATTATGTTGGTCTCTCGTGGTTCTGAGCTGCTGTTAGCCCGTGCCCCCAGATTTCGAGCCGGCATGTACAGCGTACTCGCCGGATTTGTAGAACCCGGCGAATCGTTAGAAGAAACTGTCGCCAGGGAAGTGCGAGAAGAAGTCGGCATTGAAATTAAAGATATTCGCTACTTTGGGTCTCAACCCTGGCCCTTTCCCAATTCACTTATGATTGGATTTACGGCCCGCTATGCGAGTGGTGACATTGTTATTGATCAAAATGAAATTGAAGCGGCAGACTGGTTTACCAAAGACTCTTTGCCGCCTGTGCCTGGCAAACTCAGCATTGCGAGAAAGCTAATCGATTGGTTTATCTGTGAGGAAGCGATGTGAATACCCCCAGCCACGTCATCTTGAACCTCGCACTGCTAGGTCGCCGGTCGCGATCGCAGCTGAATGGCCCTATCTTTTGGGGGGCATTGGTACCTGACTTAGCCCTGTTTGGTTTCTATGGCTGGGTCAAATTGATCGATCAGCTAGATGAAGCCACCATCTGGCGCGAAGCCTATTATGAACCCTTTTGGCAAAACATTTTTGCGGTCGGTAATTCAATTCCCATCGCGCTATTGGTGATTGCGATCGCAGCTTGGGTAGGCCATCGTCGCCCCGACTGGCAGCCCCTGACGGTCGGTGTCATTTTTTTGTCTGCCAGCGCCATCTTGCACTCTCTAGGAGATTTGCCCGTCCATGCAGACGATGGCCATCGACATTTTTGGCCCCTTAGCAACTTTCGATTTGCTAGCCCCATTTCCTATTGGGACCCAGACCACCATGGCGGTATCGTGGCGCTAATCGAATTCTTGCTGGTGATGGTGGCTAGCCTACGCGTGTGGCAGCTGCTACGCTCACGCTGGCTAAAGGGATTTTTGATCGCAAGTAATAGCTTGATGTGGGTGGTTTATGCTGGGTTTTACTTATAATCCAGTTTAGCCAGGGCTCCGTAACATTTCTATATAACTGTCTCAATATTATGTGAGTCCAATCAAATCGGTCCTCACCGATGCTATGACGAATGGCTATTCAAACTTTGGAGTGTTTGATTAAACCTATGGGGCCCATTGAATCTTGGGAGGATACGGCCAAATCCGACGTCATATCCTCTGATGCAGATCTGCTGGCATCCTTACGAGCTGGCCAAATAGAGGCTCTGCGTACACTTTATCAACGCTATGGTCGGTTGGTGTACACCCTGTCACGTCGGATTCTCCACAGTGACGAAGAAGCTGAAGAAATCACCCAAGATGTGTTTCTTACCCTGTGGCATAAAGATGCCTACAAATCGACTAGGGGCTCTTTGAGTCGCTATTTAGTGGTTTTAGCCAGATCGCGCTCAATTGATCGACTGCGATCGCAAACCTCCCATCGTCAACGTCTGCACAAATGGCACTTGATGATGTCTGATGTGTCTCCCACACCGCTTGATATGGCCACATTGACCGAACGAGGGGAGCGCACCCGTCAGGCATTGGCCAACCTATCGGATAAAGAACGACAGGTTATCGAAATTGCCTATTACGAAGGACTGAGCCAATCAGAAATCGCCCAGCGTCTAAACATCCCCCTAGGTACCGTCAAATCCCGTTCTCGTCAGGCTCTGCGCAAACTACGTCAGACCCTCCAAGCTCACCTTTAGCCCTTTACACCATCGTCTAGTCCGTCCTTTCCTGATTACTATGCCGTTCGATTCGCCATCCACATCAGACCCGCATCCCGACTGGCATGACTTACTCGCAGGCTATGCCCTCGATGATCTGTCACGGGACGAGCAGGAAACCCTTCAGAAAATTTTGGCCGAGCGTCCTGAACTCAAAGCTGAGGTGTTGGCCTATCAAGAAACACTGGCGCTTGTGCCCTATGCTTTAGAGCCACAGTCTCTACCAGCCAGCCTGGAGAGAACAATTATGGCTTCTGCCGGAACGGCCAGACAGCATGCTGTCGTTCAGCCGCCACCTCGGCCACGCCGGGCACCACGCTGGTCTGCGGCAGCAGCAGCCGTCGCGGCCGCGCTCGTTATCATTGTGGGCTCAGACAACTACCGTCTGCGGCAGCAGCAAGCAACACTGCAGAGACAGCTAGCCGATGTTCAAACCGAACAACAAGACCTGCAAGCCAAACTAGACCAGGTAGAAGAGGAACTCAATGCCCCCGATTTTGAATCGGTGATTGATATTTTGCGACAGCCCAATGCGCTGGTGTATTCCCTACAGGGCACTGAAGAGGCCGCCTCTTCATCGGGCAGTTTGCTAACGCTACCTGACCATTCTGAAGTGCAGCTGGTGTCTCATAATTTACCAGTCCTGCCGTCGGGCCAGGTTTACCGTCTCTGGTCGGTGGCAACAGAAACGTCAGACCCGATGTATTGTGGTCAGTTTAATAACACTGAAGCTGGTAATGTCCAGTGGACTGTACCTGATGCCCTGTGCAATGCCACCCCTGTCAGAGTGATCATCACAGTGGACGCAGTGATTGATCCACCCGTGCCGAAAGGCCCAGCTGTACTAACCGGTGAGATTTAGGTACCATCTCTGGGACAAATGTATCCAAAATCACAAAAATTTAGACTTGGTTTAGAGGTGCTTCAGTAAAATCTCAGATTGATTGCGCATCCTGGTAAATGAAACAGTCTAATTTGATACCAGGAGGTCCCTATGAAACGCTTCTACGCTACAAGTAGGCTTTCGAGCGGGTTCCTGGCTGCTGCGCTAGCATTCGCGATCCCAGTGAGTGCCACAGCTGCCGTTTTTATTCCCCAGCTCGAAAAAGATACCCCTCAAGCTCAAACCACCATCAAAGAGTGGCACTGGCGAGACATGGCATTCTAGCCCTGGCTAGCTGACCACTAGCTGAGATTAAGGGGGTCCACATCAATGGTGAGTCGAACTGATTTAGGCAAGTGCGATCGCAACCCAGTCAAATCAGGGACAGGCATATCCAACGGCAGTTTTAACAACACATGCCAGCGATAGCGACGAGCCACTCGAAACACAGGTGCGGGCGTCGGCCCCAGCACACTGGGGCCAGACAAGTCCAGCTCATCTAGATTGCGGCTGTTGTCATTTCCCAATGTCGTCAGCAGTGCTTGCAGGTGCTTGGCACATTGCTGCGCCGCCGTTTCCGCATCAGTCTCCGCTGGGCTAGTTAACCGCAGCAGCACCAGCCGTCCGTAGGGCGGATAGCCTAGGGCCTGGCGATGTTCTCTCTCATAGTCAATAAACGCCGAGTAACTATGGGTCTTAGCCGCCTCAACAACCGGATGATCTGGGGTGTAGGTTTGCAAAATTACCTGCCCTGGGCGTTCTCCCCGCCCGGCCCGGCCCGCTACCTGAGTTAATGTTTGAAACGCTCTCTCCCCCGACCAATAGTCAGGCATGTGCAATAAACCATCGGCCGCGACCACACCAACAACCGTAATCTGAGGTAAATCGATGCCTTTGGTCAGCATCTGAGTCCCCACTAAAACATCGGCTTCACCCGCTGCAAACCGCTCCAGTAAAGCTCGATGCGCCCCTTTGGCTCGGGTCGTATCGCTATCAAACCGCAGACACCGTAAGCCTGGAAACTGACTCTGCAATTCATGCACAATTCGTTGGGTGCCGCTACCAAAATACTTTAAATAGGGCGACTCGCAGCTGGGGCAGTGGTCCGGGTGCCGCTGGCCATAGCCACAATAATGACAGCGCAGAGAGGCCGCCCCTCCATCCTGGGGTTGATGATAGGCCAGCGACACATCACAGTCTGGGCACTGCATCACATGGCCACAGCTCCGACAAGAAACAAACCGACTGTGCCCCCGCCGATGAATAAACAGCAGTCCTTGCTCTCCCTTAGCCTGCATCTGTTCTAACGCTGTTTTAAGCGAGCGGCTAAAAATAGAGCGATTACCGACCTGCAGCTCGTGACGCATATCGACAACAGTGACAGGTGGCAAAGGTCGTTGGTGAACCCGGTTAGGCAACGACAAATAATGGGCCGTTCCATGGAACGCCCCTACACCATTATTGATATCCACCCATGTCTCCAAAGCAGGTGTTGCCGAACCCAAAATCAACGGGCAACCCACCATCTCTGCTCGCCATCGCGCCACGGTTCGAGTGTGATAGCACGGCGCTGGCTGATCTTGCTTAAAGCTACTGTCATGCTCCTCATCCAGCACAATCATCCCCAGTCGGGGTAATGGGGCAAAGATCGCCGAGCGAGTGCCAATGACCACCTGGGGCCGACCATCGAGCATTTGTCGCCAGGTGTCATAGCGCTCCCCAGTAGATAGACCACTGTGATACACGCATACCTGCTCACCAAAACGAGCCCGAAATCTATCAGTCAGCTGGGGCGTTAATCCAATTTCAGGCACCAACACCAATACAGAGTCTCCTGCCTGCAGTCGAGGCAAAATTGCCTGCAGATAGACTTCTGTCTTGCCAGAACCTGTAACTCCGTGCAAAAGCACCTCAGAGTAGTCCGTTAGCTGGTTGAGAGTTTTTAGGACGCGCTGCTGATCGGTAATCAAACGTTTGGGTTGATCGGCTGACGCGTGAGAATGACTACCCACCCGCAGCCGTTCGCGAGATTCAATCACGAGATAGCCTTTTGTTGCCAGCCGTCGCAATGTAGTACTGGTGGTACGCAGTCGCTGCAGCGCATCACTCAGCCATAGGTCACCCCCATGGCGCTGTAGTGTCGTTAAAATTTCCCGCTGACGGTTGGTTAGTGTCGTCTCTAAATCGGGCACTCTAAAATTTACCAGACTTACCGCCTGACGCTGCTGGGGACGAGGCGGAGTTGCCATCGCTAGATAGCTCTCGACGAGTTCATGGCTCAGCAGTTGTTCTAAACCGGCCTTCGCCTGTGGGTGCTGACGCTGCAGGTGACGCCATGTGTAATCGGCCTGGGGAGACTGACGGAGCGTTTTGAGCAGGGCCTGTGCCGGGGCGCTAAGACCGCTGGGTACAGACGATAATTTGGATTTTTGAGACGATAGTTTTAAGCGAATTCTGCGTTGAGAACGACTCAATAACCCTGGCGGCAATGCTGTTCGAATCACCTGAATTAAGGGAGTCTGATAGTAGTCAGCAACGCGTTCTAATATCTTCCAATAATCTTTAGAAAAAAGCCCCCGACTCACGACAGCATCAATATTCCGAAGCTGATAATCGCGTTTAGCTATCGTTGACATTGACCGCAATCGAATTGCGATCGCACCTAACTGACGACTGCCAAATGGCACGCTGACAATATCACCCGGTTGAACATCGCAATCTGTAGAAATTCCGTAGGTATAAAGCCCTTGAATATCTGGACAATCTACCAACACCTCAACTAGCCCAACGACAGATTCAGCAGTGGATTCAGCCCGAAACATATAATCCTAAATAATGGATAAATTATAGACGTCTATAGACGTCTACCTGGTGAGAAATAGCAGCTTTAAATCATTTAGTTAACCATCAATAAATCGAAGACTTTAAGCATGCTTTTATGACTCAATGTCATGAAAGGTTTACATGATGCAATGAATAGAATTAAACGTTACAAAAGCTATAAAAACCTTGATAAACAAGAGTTTTCATCGTCCAAAAAATATCATGGTGGACAGTGCTCCAGAATGAGATTGGTATAGTGTAATTGGGGCTGCATTCGGTCTCTCATAAATCCATAGATAGCGGCATCCCTCGACTACACTTTCAGAACCCTTCAGGTACAGAACCTTCTCGCGGAACTATGGCTCCTTCTGTTAATTCCCCAGAAACAGCAGTAATTGAACCTTGGACTGAGGTAGACCAAGCACCCAAACCTAAGAGCAATCGTCAGAATAGCCAGTCTAACGAAGAATCAGCCCTGCCTGGATGGGAGCGTCCAGAGGGGAGCGAACAGGACGATGATATCAATGCTGATTCAGCCGAGGCGCTCACTGCAGAAGTAGCGTCTGTCTACAAGAAAACGCTTGCTGACGATGCAGTGGGTGCGTTCTTTAAGGAAATGGCACGCTATCCGCTGCTTAAGGCTGATGAGGAAATTGAGCTAGCCCGTCAGGTTAAGTTTCTCAGTGATGTGGAAGCGCTTTCCAAAGACTTGAGTGAGCAGCTTAAGCGCACACCATCCCGTTTGGAAATGGCCAATGCCCTTGACTGTAGTGAAGCTGATTTTCAGCATCGGCTGCACTATGCGCGCAGTGCCAAACGTAAGATGATTCGCTCTAACCTGCGTTTGGTGGTTTCTATTGCGAAGCGCTATCTAAATCGCGGTGTGCCGTTTCTAGACTTGATTCAAGAAGGGGCACTAGGATTAAATCGTGCCGCAGAGAAGTTCGATCCCGACAAAGGCTACAAGTTTTCCACCTATGCTTACTGGTGGATTCGTCAGGGGATCACTCGCACCATTGCCAACGATGCCCGCACCATTCGCCTACCGATCCATATTGTAGAAAAACTCAATAAGCTTAAGAAAACTCAGCGAGAACTCCGCAAACAGCTAAACCGCGCACCGACTGAAGCAGAACTTGCAGCAGAGCTAGACCTAACACCTGAGCAGCTGCGAAGTTTACAGCAGGTTCGGCGTAAATCCCTTTCCTTAAACCATCGCGTAGGTAAAGGAGAAGATACCGAGCTGATGGAGCTGCTTGAGGATGGGAGCACCCTGTCTCCTGAGTCGCGGATGAATGAGTCGATGATGCGTCAGGAAATCTCTGATGTATTGACAGAGGTTCTAACTGAGCGTGAGAAAGATATTATTTCTCTGCGGTACGGCTTGACCACGGGTGAACCCCATACCTTGGAAGAAGTAGGGGGCATTTTCAATCTATCTCGTGAGCGAGTGCGTCAAATTCAAACCAAGGCGATGCGCAAACTACGTCGTCCCCAAGTGGCCTCTCGTCTCAAAAACTGGCTTCGCTAGAAACAACCGAATATTGCTCTCTTCGAGATGGGTTTAGCTGTGAGAGGTTGTTTTCAATAGCAACGGCTTTATACTGGCTCGTCTCGAAGAGCAACGGTTGTAAAATCCGGTGTACTTAGCTTCTGCTAGTATCTCTAGATGATTTTTCTAAAACTCTCTGATACTGTTTTTGTATCAGAGAGCTTGTTTAGTATGAATAAATTTATCTATGGGTCAGAACTGACGGGCCTGTATGCACTGTTACAAAATGTGCTGTAGCGTTGGGGACACATTTTTTTTAATATTTTTCATATGATAATGTCTGAACACTACGGGTGTAAGGGATTGTATGGACTACAAACAGGAAAGAATCACTACGATTCATGATTTCGGTTGCGATTTATCGCGATTGGAAGAACGCTCACTTGAACTCACTCGAGATACACCAACTGCTGTTTTAATCCCATCCCTATATGAAGAACTCGAGCGCCCTGCCCTCACATTAATCCGCGACCACCTCAAGGAATGCGCGTTTGTTAATACCGTTATCGTGAGTCTCTATGCAGACAGTGCAGAGCAATATGCTAAAGCGGTTCAGTTTTTTGCTTCTTTGCCTCAAGAGACACACGTCATCTGGGAGAATGGCCCTCGTGTCATGGCATTGCTACGGCAGCTCCAGGAGAAGGGGCTGGATATTCTGGTTCATCGCGGTAAGGGACGAGCGGTGTGGTTGGGCTTGGGGTTAGCGACACTGCATGCAGGCGCGATCGCACTCCACGACGCTGATATCATTACCTACGATCGCTCCTATCCTCTAAAGTTGCTTTTTCCTTTATTGGAACCTGAGTTTGGCTTTGCATTTACCAAAGCCTACTACGCTCGCATTAGCACAGAGCCTCGCAAAATTAACGGTCGCGTTACTCGGCTTTTTGTTGCCCCCTTGCTCCATTCTTTGATGGATGTTTGGGGACATCGAGACTACATCTCATATCTGTCAGCCTATCGGTATCCCCTCTCTGGAGAGTTTGCGCTCACCAGCGATCTCGCTTTAACCACCAGGATTCCAGCCAACTGGGGGTTGGAAGTTGGGCTGTTGGCAGAAGTCTATCGCAATGTAGCCCTTAAGCGCATTGCTCAGGTTGACTTAGGCACCTTTGACCACAAACATCAAACTGTTGGTCAATCCCCCAGCCAGGGATTACAAAAGATGTGTCGCGATATACTACACTCTCTTCTGCGCACGCTAACCGAAACAGAACAGGTGGTAATTGGTCGAGATCAGCTGCGATCGCTACGCATTAAGTTCCGTCGAGAAGCCCAAGATTTAGCCCGACAGTATTTTGTTGATGCTAAGTTTAACGGTCTCCAATATGACCGTCACAAAGAAGAGAATACGCTAGAGCGGTTTGAAGAAGTCATTATTAAGGCTGGAGAACAGTATCTAGAAGACCCCACTGGGACTGAAATCCCTGATTGGACGAGGGCTCTAGCGGTGATGCCCGATCTACGTCAGCTGCTGGGTCAAGTAGTTGCTGAAGATATGCAGGAGGCACTTGAAAGTCAAATGCTCCCTTTCGTCAATATTAGCCAGAGTGACAGTAATGGCTATGAAAATCACCCCAGCAACGAAGACTTGGTTTTGACCTAGCCAGGTAGCCCTAACAAAAGCTGCTGTGTGAGTGGTTTAATCATTCACACAGCAGGAATCATTTAGAGGGCTACGCGGTTGTTGGAGCTGCGGAAGGTCACATTCACGCCTTCACTGGTTTGCTCTAACACCAGTAGCGGTGTTGGTTTAGCCTTTTGATCCCAGTGCATCGTTGCAAGACGTCCCAACAGTGTTGGTTGCCAAAACTTTTCGTCTCGCTCTGGGCTTAGGAAATTCTCAATACAGTCAATAAGTTCTTGAACAGTGACCGAACTAGGCTGAGTGGGTAGTTTTACTAGCTTAATTTGAACACGAAACAATACTCGTTTTTTCTTTTGATTATCCTGAATAGTCTCGTATTGCACATCAAAAATTTGGTCTACAGCCCTTGGTTTAGAAGCAATACCAACGACACCTTGCTGTGCTTGCTGTGGACGCAGGGCTAAGGTAATGCGCTGCTTAACTTTAACCTTGAGCTGATTGACAACAGAAAAATGGAACTGCTTTTCTTCCATCCGCATTCTGAGGTAGTCAAGATTAAAGTCTCTAGAATGCACCAGATCAGGATTTTTCTCCATCTTACTGATGGTGGTCAACGCCAGTTTGACTCGTTTTTGCAATTCTTTATTTTTATAGGCTTCAAACTTGAGCTTCTTTCGGATTCGTGCAAACTGCAGCTGTGACACAATCCCTAAAATCAGTAGTAGCACTGCTAGAGTGACCGAAGTATACAGCCATGGATTCTTCGGTTTAGAAACAGCTGTAGGTGTTTGAGCCACCAAGGAATTCAGCTCAATGACAGGGTTAGACATAGCTAAGCAAGAGTGCTATCCGATTACATTTAGCATGCCCCCGGCAGTATTTTCCGGACTAAGAGGATATATCTAAACACGTGTAAAACCTCTGTGAAATTTCGATAGCTCTCTGTGCAATTAGTGACGTCATTGTGCGTGCAATTAACGATGCAACTGTATGACGTCGTTAATGCTGCCGACATAAGTGCAATTAGTGACGCCATCTTGCGCGATATCCCCGAGCATCTAAGTGGCTGAGCCGAGCAAAGCTACGATAGCGACCCAAACCACCGGGCCACCAAGGATCAAGCATCCAATAGATCTGGTCACCCGTCAGACCTTCGACGTAAAAATCAATAGCATCACCGACAATGTGGCGACTATTTGATGCCCCGCCCACCTGACGATTGATATCGGGTGGACGATACCAGCTGGTGATATGGAAAGGACGACCAATGCGATCGCGCGCCTGCTGCGCCAGCTTGGCAATTCGGACTATGCCATCAACGGTGGACTGGTTAGGCGGCATACGGGTGCCCCCTCGTGTCGCTTCAGACCAGGTGAAGTTACCGTTGGCAACAATTGAAGCGCTCAGCTGAATATTAAAGGGTGTCCAACGGCTGGGTCGTGGCGGCAGCGGTGCCGGTTTAGGTGCAGGTGGTGCCTCAATAGAATCACGATTGGCCCGAGTCATCCGGCGAACATCGTCAAAGAGCGACTGAATGGAATCAACTCGACGGTCTAGTCTGCGCCAGATTTGCACCAGACGAATTAAAGCCTCTCGCTGTTCTTCTGTTTCTTTGTAGCTGGTGGGCACGCTCTCAATAAACGCTAAAAGCCCCTGATCTACCTGTTTAGCAGCTTGAGCTAGCGCTGTCGGGTTATCTTTGTTAGCACTCAAAAATTGTGGCGTTGCCCCTAGCTCACTCAGAGCCGTTGGCCGGGAGTCTAACCCTTTCCACATACGATAGGTTTCGGTTAGAGCAAAACGATGGTAGCCATCACCTTTGTAAAAATCAGGCACCCGTTGCACAAACGCAATCAGGGCTGGGTCCACAATTTCCAGATTGGTTTCTTCAGCGCGTGGATCATTTTCTCGCAGCCACTCAATGGCCTCTTCGCGAGAGTCCAGCTGTCGCCATAGCTGTGTCAGTCGCAACATGGCTTCGCGCTGGTGGGGATAGCCAGAATAAAACCGAGAGACCTGTCGGATAAAGTCGGTGAGTTCTTTATCTAGAGCGGCTTCATCAACGACATCATTTTTGATGTCTACTCCCAAAGCTTCAATAGTGCTGGCATGGGAGTCAAGCTTGCGCCAGATGCGGGCTACTTCTAGCAGGGCTTCCCGCTGAAAATCTAAACGGCTGTAGTTAGGCGCAATGCGATCGGCTAGGGCCAGCAACTCATCATCTAATTCGGCCAGATTATGGGGTAGCTCCTGGGCACCATAGTCATAGCTAATATCTTCAACATAGGCCGCTAAAAGCTTTTCAGCATTACTGCTTTCTAAGCGAGCAGAGCTATCTTCAGCGGCCGATGGCATATAACCTTCAGCGATACGCTCAATAAAGCGATCGCTATAGCGTCCCTTACCCGCATCCCACAGATCGCTACCACTCCAACCAGAGGCGGTTAGGGTATTGGTCAACCCCCGTAGGGTATTGGCGGCATATTGCACCTGCTCGGCAAACGTATTGACCTGAGCGACAGACACACGATTAGCCGCAGAGATACCCAGACCAGTTTCGCCATCCATTAAGCGAGGGGACTGGTGCACCGCATAGAGACCTGCCAGAATCGGCTTATGGATTCCGGCTCGTTCAGCCTCTAGAAGATAGTAGTAGTTCCGCTGATCGGGTACGAGTTCTGCCATGGCTCTGTGAGCTAAAACGTTTTACCTTGACGAGACCAGTGCCTGACTCTAAGACATCAGAAGCTGGCTTCTAACGTATATCAGTTTCTTGATAACAATGGAATTACTTCAGCAAAATCTAGTACTTGTCTGGCACTATGAGCCATAGAAACTAGTACAAAACAGTATGGTAACAACGGCATCAAACCGGCTACAGCCACTGGCTACCCCAGCCGGTCGTCAAGCATTGGCTCAGATTCGTTTGGTGGCCACAGATATGGATGGCACCCTCACTCACCAGGGTGAGTTTAATGATGCGCTATTTGTAACCCTCAGTAAGCTCAAGGCTTCGGGAATGCCGGTCCTGATTACAACCGGTCGCTCAGCTGGCTGGGTTAGCGGATTGCTGCATTATTTACCCGTGGATGCTGCGATCGCAGAAAACGGCGGAGCTTACTTCACAAAGGCCAACCGCTACCCCACATTTCTACAGCCCATTGCCAATAACCATAGACAGTTGCTGTTGCAACAGTTTGAGCGGTTGCGTCAAACGTATCCGCAGCTGGTTGAATCCAGCGACAATTTATTTCGCCTCACAGACTGGACCTTTGAGGTTACGGGGTTAAGTTTGGACGACCTCGCGTGGATGACGGCTAACTGCCATGACAATGGCTGGGGCTTTACCTACAGCACGGTGCAGTGCCACATCAAGCCCTTACCCCAAGACAAAGCTAGCGGTTTAACCCAGGTCGTTGCCAAGCAGTTTCCAGACTTAGCCCATCACCAGGTGCTCACCGTCGGCGACAGCCCCAACGACGAAAGCATGTTTGACCCAGATCAGTTTCCCCATTCGGTAGGTGTCGCCAATGTTCGACATTATCTAGATAGCCTGGCCCACCACCCCACATTTGTAACCGAAGCAGAGGAAGGCAAAGGGTTTGACGAATTGGTGGACGCATTATTTGACGCAACCAACCGATGAATCCGTAGGAGCGTTCCATGGAACGCTCCTACGGATTCATCCATATTTCTCCTTTCCCATTGCCCCTCAGCATTGGACAATAGAAGCCAATTTGATTCTCATGGCTATGGTAGAAAATGTGCTGGTGCGGCGCTGGACAATTTCTAGGGTGTTAATGTGGGCAGGCATTGCCATCACGTTGCTGTTTATAGTGGTTGCCCTGTTTGCCCCCCTGATGGAAAGCTGGGGCTGGATTCAAGATCCGCTGGTTACATTAGAAAATCCAATCCATGAGCCACCCTCTGGTCAGTACTGGTTTGGCACCAGTCGTCAGGGCTATGATGTTTTTTCTCGGACGCTGTTTGGAGCGCGGGCGGCCTGGCAGGTGGTGCTGTTAGCCACTGCCATGAGTGTCGTTGTGGGCGTCCCACTGGGGATGGTCAGCGGCTACCTGGGGGGCAAGCTAGATCGAGGGCTACTGTTCTTTATGGACACGATTTACACCCTGCCGGTACTGCTTCTGGCCGTCACACTGGCATTTATCTTAGGCAAGGGTGTGCTCAACGCAGCAGCGGCGTTGAGCATCGCCTATGTGCCCCAATATTATCGAGTGGTTCGCAACCATACGGTGAGTCTGAAAACAGAGCTATTTGTGGAAGCAGCCCAAGCGATGGGAGCCTCTACATGGGCTGTACTGTCCCGCTATCTGTTTCTCAATGTGGTGCAAAGCGTACCGGTGCTGTTTACCCTAAATACCGCCGATGCCGTCTTGATTTTGGGCGGTCTCGGGTTTCTTGGGTTGGGGCTACCGGATGAGGTGCCAGAGTGGGGCAGTTCGCTGCGTCAGGCGCTCGATGCTCTACCCACGGGCATTTGGTGGACAGCGCTGTTCCCAGGGCTGGCAATCACTGGCATGGTGACGGGGCTTTCCCTGATTGGTGAAGGATTGAATGATCTGGTCAATCCGCTGGTGCGCAAAGAAAACTGAGTCTAGCTAAGGGCCTTAGCTAGACTCAGAGGCGCAGTGACACAGATCACAAAAAAGACTCAGCATGACTTCAGTCACTCTTATGCTCACTTCAGACGTGTATCAGCAATGAATTAGCTAACATTGGGATAGTTAGATCAATCGTTCATGTCCCCTTGGGAGTTACTACCATGAAAAGAGTACTCACTGCATTGTTTGTAGCAGGATTGACAACAGGTTCGTTGGGTTCCGTCCTAGCAGCACCTAGTTCAGCTGACCTGCTAGAAAGCATTGGTATCGGTGCAGGTACTGGCGTTGTTACAGGTACTGTTATCGGTGATGATGCTGGTGTTGATGATGCCATCAACGGAGCTGCTGCTGGTGCCGCGGTTGAAGCTGTTCGCGGTGGCGATGACGACTCAAGCTTACTTCAAGATGCTGCTGTCGGCGCGGCTGCTAGCGGTGCTGTTGGCATCATTACCAATGATGATTCCTTTATCGAAAATGCTATCCAGGGTGGTGCGGCTGGCGCACTGATCAACATTCTGGACTAATCGTTTTGCCAATTTGCACAGACTAATTTGCACAGTTATTAACGCTTGAAAAATGGGTCGCATAGCCCTAACTATCAAAAGCCCCTTATCTGCTGCACTCAGATAGGGGGCTTTTTTACGGATGGGCGACCAGCAGGGACCATGGCTAGGTCGGAAATCAAGAAGACTCCAGACGTCTGCGCCATTCTTCATCAATTTTGTCTCGATTGGCAATGTCTTGATCGATTAGATCGGTTTCAGTGGTGTACGCTAAAGCGTCTTTACTCACAATGGTTTCGGTCGCAAACTGCTTAGCATAGTCCAGCTTACGTTGAACCGTTTTGCCCACCAGACTTTGACGAGCGGTATTACGAGTCTCAATTTTCTTATTTTGCTGCTGCATCCAGAAATAGCGACCAGCGGGAATACCCAGAAACGCCAGACCATAACCCAGCAGAAGCACAGAGATAGATTGGACAAAGCCAACAAAACCAGAAAAGTTGCCAGCAATATTGATGAGATAGAGCGAACCGACAACCAGCGCTGTCCCCAAGCTGATGGCAATGGTGACCTGATCAGAGCTGGCATTGGTAAAGCGACGCTTAATTTCTCGAAGATACGCGGGCACCGATTTAGGTTTGTAATTGTTGGCGCTCACCTGCAGCTCAGGAAAGTAATAGACTAAATCCCCTTCAGGGCTGACCTTGGGTTGACCGTTGAAGCGACTCAAAACAGGAATCACGTAGTCTTCAAGGTCGTCGTCCAAATTGGTATTGTCCAGGTAAGGGGCTAGCTGCTCAGCGGAGACTGCCCCCTGATGGTTGCGGATTACGGTTGCGATCGCACCCCAGCGCCGTTCATCCAAATCCTTATTTGGATCCCCATCCCCAAACAAAAACGAATACACACCTTCCAAAAAATTCAGCTTATTGTCCTGGCGGTTATGAGACGAATAGCTATTATGCCGACTATGTTGCGGGCGAGGGCCATAGCTAAACCAATAAAACATATCTCGACCAATCCACAGCCACGGGTTAAACCCAATGCCGCTATAGCCGCCACCCCGGTTATCATCATCCCGCTGCTGCATGCCAATTTGAATCGCAATGATGGCCACAAACACTAGCACCACCGCCAAAATCAGCATGATGCCAAACGAAATGCGAATTAAGTAGAACAAAACGGCCCAAATTTTTGCCCAGGTCTCCTGCCAGCGCAGCTGCCAATATTGATTGCGCAATATAGAGCGAAACTGACTGGGAAACTCATAAGCAATATCCCCAGTCTCAGCCACCTGCATATGAGCCTGTGTAGCAGACGCCAACGCCAGCACACCGGCTTCCGCCTGACTAATATTTAATCCAGTTTTAGCGGCTACATCACCTGCAGTCACCCGATAATCAAGGGTTTCGACCGCTTTCATGACGTCCTGATTTAGCTCCATGGGTTCCTTTGAAGGGGACATTCTTGTCGCGATGACTATTAGTATAGAAAGCGCAATCGACCATCGACCATACCGGTACAGGTGTGGGTTTCCAATCAAAAAGACAACATCGTTTAACCAACACAGCAAAAAGGCTGGATACTTGACAACCCAGCCTTTGAAAAATTGTTAAGTTATCACTGAGCGAATTAATTCATTAGCCAGAGAGAAATATTTACTTCCAGCCTCTGAAAATGAACGTTTAGCTACTTATTCCCAGTGATTTGATCCTTTACATTATCCAGACTGCTGAGTAGTTCACTGCGGTTGTTCGCCTTGAGCAGATAGCGGTAGATAAACCAGCCAGTGTAAATTAACCCAATCATCTCCATCGTCGGTGCCAGCACAGGGATATCGTTAATCGCTGACAAGATTGCAAACATTAACTTAATAGCAATCAGGACACCGAAGACTAAACCAATAACTGTAAGTGGACGTTTGTATTCATTAAACGTATCAACTACATACTCCGGGGCATCCCCTAGCACACTGGCAATCTTTGCCAGCACTTCCTTAGCCTGTTCGGTAGGCTCAGGCGTAGTTTGCTGAGTCGTTGCATTCTCTTCAGGGGAATTGATATCGGTGCTCATTTTTATATCGGGTATCAACAACCTAAGAGCGGGTTTCCCTCGCTCGTCTGCCGTTTGGCTAAGGGGGTCAGCCGTCAGCTTTTGAAACTAAACCAGAGTTGGCCTAAATGCAAGCTGCCAAGCACACACCCATAGAGCATCTAACATCGATGCACTATGAACAGTTTATTCTGACTTCATAGAAAAATAATATCCTGCGTCGACATATAGTCAATTTCAATCATTGGCTCTGATGCATTATCAAAACGTTTCAATTTGAGACTGTCTTGTCGTTGACATCAAGGTCATGACTAGAATGGTCTATTACTAATGTTGCTGAACTGCGGGATTGTTCAATCTATTCAAATACTGCCAAATGGCAATAATGCTGGATCGATGCATGATCTAAATCAGCAACGGCTATTGAATTCTTAAAGGGCCTATCGAAACCATCTACGGCGAGCTAAAAGGTCTCAAACCTAGTCAGCTCAAACAACTACGTCGTCTTTATCATCAGCGCATTCCAGGCAACCAAATTGCCAGTTCAGAGTTTGCCCAGCGTTTGGCCGCCATCAGCACTGACGTCAATCAGCCTATATGTGCCTACATTGATCGGCGCGGTCATGTCATTCGTGTCGGTGTGGGTTCACCCCGGCAAACCCAGATACCTGCAGTAGAGCTGCCCCGTTATGGCGCCGAGCGTTTAAGTGGTATTCGCTGCATCGCCACACAGCTCAAACAGGAAAAACCTGGAAATGCTGCCCTGACAGCCATGGCCCTGCAGCGACTAGATGCTTTGGTAGTGATCACTCTGACCGGTGGTGGTTTTCAGCGCAAGGGGGGTGGCGCTACTGGCTATATCCGTGACGTCTATTTGGCGCACCTCGTTCCTGATGAGACACAGCGTTGGTCAGTCTCTGAGCCCATAGATGTAGATACGTTAAGTCAGGAAGACTTTGCCGATCTCACAGAAGGGTTAGAGGAAGAATTTCGTCGGCTATTTGTGGCTCAGCAAGTAGACGCCAGCCATGACCGGGTACTGCTAGTGGGTTTACAAACCGACAAAATGGCCCCTAGCCAGTTTAAAAACGGACTACAGGAACTATCGCGGCTGGTGGAAACAGCCGGTGGCGAGGTCTTAGAAACACTGCAGCAAAAGCGCTCTAAACCTCACCCACAGACTGTATTGGGTGCCGGTAAAGTTGAAGAAGTCGCGCTAGAGGCTCAAACCCTGGGAGCCAGCTTGGTGGTATTTGACCGGGATTTATCACCGGCTCAGGTGCGCAGTCTAGAAAACCGTATCGGCGTGCGAGTGGTGGACCGGACCGAATTAATTTTGGATATTTTTGCCCAGCGGGCACGAACGGGTGCCGGTAAGCTACAGGTGGAGCTAGCCCAGCTAGAGTATCAGCTGCCCAAACTAACGGGTCGTGGTCAGGCCATGTCTCGACTGGGGGGTGGTATTGGTACCCGTGGTCCTGGTGAAACCAAATTAGAAACTGAGCGGCGGGCCATTCAAAAACGAATTACGCGCCTGCAGCGAGAAGTCAATCAGCTCCAGGCGCATCGTTCTCGCATGCGACAAAATCGACAGCATCATCGAGTTCCGTCGGTTGCGGTGGTGGGCTATACCAATGCCGGTAAGTCCACATTGTTGAACACACTCACAAACGCGGATATTTATGCAGCGGACCAGTTGTTTGCCACATTAGATCCAACAACAAAAAAGCTATCTGTTGTTAATCATGAGACCCATGAGAAAAGAGCGATGGTCTTAACAGATACGGTTGGATTTATTCAAGACTTGCCACCGTCTCTTATGGATGCATTTCGGGCCACGTTAGAAGAGGTGACTGAAGCTGATGCACTCATGCATGTAGTGGACTTATCACATCCTGCCTGGCAAGAGCATATTCGATCAGTTATGGGCATCTTAGGGCAAATGCCAACAACTCCAGGCCCCATCTTGTTGGTGTTTAACAAACTCGATGCTGTGGACAGCGATACGCTTGCTGTTGCCAAAGATGAGTATCCCCAGGCATTGTTTATCTCGGCTGCACAGAAACTGGGTCTAGAGACCTTACGACAGCATTTAGTGAAGTTAGTGGACTATGCGATCGCAGACTAGGGGATAAAAATTTTGTAAGAATTAATGTTGGAAAGACGTTCCATGGAACGTCTGTACGCTCAAGAAAAGACATTACCCTTACAAGAGATTATCCATTGGGTATGAATCAGGATGCAACGTCACTGGGGGCAATTTGTAGCGTAAGCATCAGTTCGAGTACCGCTAAAAACTGATAATCTCTTTGATAGCGTCTGCGTAAGGCACCAACGGACTAATGACTCAAAATTCACTCAAGCGCATGTTTTTCAAGCGGCGGCAGGTACTGCGAGGTGTCACTGGGCTGAGTGCAGCTCTTTTGACATCTAAGCTAGCCGGTTGTGCAACCACCACTGATAGTGGCACCACACCTGCTGCTGAGGGAGGAGAAACAGCCTCTGCTGGTGAACCGATTAAGTTGGGTCTTATTGCTGCCATTACAGGGCCTTCCGCCGTTTCAGGTGAGTCGATTACGCGGGGATTAACCATTGCCCTAGAAAAAATCAACGCCAGTGGTGGCGTCATGGGAGGACGTCCTTTGGAACTCGTCATTCGTGACGATGAATCCACCCCTGCAAAGGGGGTAGCGGCGGCTCGAGAATTGATTGAGCAAGAAAACGTAGCGCTGGTTTTTGGCGGCTTAGATTCTCCTGTGTCATTGGCCATGCTGCCTGTTTTTCATGAGCTGGAAGTTCCCTACATGGGGGTGTGGGCGGCTGCTACAGGGATTACGCGCAACGAATTTGATCCCAACTTTGCCTTTCGCGTCTCTGCTAACGACAATATTGTAGATAGTTACCTAATGCGCTACGCCAAGCAAGAATTAGGGGCCACAAAGGTGGGGTTAGTGCTGATCAACAACCCTTGGGGCGAGTCGAACCAGGCTGGTTTCGAAGAATGGGCACCCAAGTATGACGTGGAAATTGTTGGCATTGAAAAGTTTAACGATGGGGATACGGATATCTCCCCTCAGCTAGGTCGTTTGCAGGAGGGTGGTGCCGAAGCGCTGCTAATGGTGGCCAACGCCGCACCGTCAGCGGTAGCAATGAAGTCTTTGATGCGTCTAGGGTGGGATGTGCCAGTTGTCTCCCATTGGGGACCCACAGGGGGTCGTTTCCCTGAATTGGCTGGAGAGGAAGCGGCGGCTCGCGTAGTGTTTATGCAGACCTACAGCTTCTTTGATGCCCAGGGAGATCGCTCAGAAGCACTGATGAGCAAGCTACAAGAGAAATATGATGTGACAGGACCAGAGGACGTCATTGCCCCAGTAGGAACAGCCAACGCCTATGACGCCATGAATCTGGTAGCCCTGGCCCTAGATACGGCAGAGAGCTTAGACGGACCTACATTGCGAGACTCTTTTTATAATCTCCCACCCTATGAAGGGCTGATAAAAACCTATGAACAGCCCTTTTCACCCGATAACCACGACGCTTTGAATGAAGACGATTATATTCTGGTGCAGTGGAAAGATAACAAACTAGTACCCTTTCAAGGGTAAATACAATGTGGTCTCAACTGATTCTTTCAGGGATTGCTGTCGGTAGTCTGTATGGCTTGGTAGCTCTGGGCTTTCAGATTACCTATGCGGTCTCGAAGACGATGAATTTTTCCCAGGGCGCTTCTGTGATGGTGGGAGCTGTCTTGTGCTACAGCCTGAACATTACCCTGGGGGTGCCTGCTTGGTTGGCAGTGCCGATTACGTTGGTGGCAGCTTTTGGGTTAGGCCTGCTGATCGAGCGGTTTGTGGTGCGTCCATTTTCAGAAGGAGGCTCCAACAGTTGGCTGCTGACGACAATCGCTCTGGGCATCATTCTTGAAAATCTTGCCATGCTGATCTTTGGTAAAGAGACACGGGGCTATCCGTCTGCTTGGGCGGAAACACCCGTTCAGCTATTGGGGTTTGGTGTGTTTCCGGTAGAGCTGTTAATTCCGGTGGTGGGGTTAGCGGTTGCGATCGCACTCCGTATCTTATTTACACAAACTCTCTTAGGCAAAGCCCTGCAGGCTGTCAGCGAGAGCCATGATACGGCTCGGCTAATGGGCATTCCAGTAGAGCGGATGATCAGCGTCACATTTGGCATGTCTACCGCACTAGCTGCGTTGGCAGGCATGTTAATTGCGCCAGTTAGCAACGTTTCAGCCACTATGGGCACGCTGCTGGGCTTAAAGGCGTTTGCCACCGCCATTATTGGTGGTCTAAGCAATCCCTGGGGAGTCGTGGTAGCAGGCATTTTGTACGGGTTAGTGGAATCGGCCGCCGCTGGTTTATTGGGGGGTAGCTATCGCGAAATTATTGGTTTTGCGGTGGTGATTTTGATGCTGGCGATACGACCCTATGGTCTATTTGGTCAGGCTCAGGTGAAAAAGGTTTAGGTCATCACTATGAAGCTACGTGGCTGGATCGGGATTGGGGTGTTATTTGGTGCGATCGCAGCCACACTACTCGCGCCCAATACGTACTACCTCTATACCATTGGCATGATTGCCATCACCACAATGGTGGCCGTTGGGCTAAATGTTTTAGTCGGGCTGTCAGGGCAAATTTCCATTGGCCATGCAGGTTTCTTTGCCATCGGCGCGTATGCCGCTAGCCTGTTGATGCTAAAGGTAGACTGGTCGTTTCCGGCAGCAGCGGGTGTCGGCATCCTGGCCACAGCTGGTATGGGAGCGGCCTTAGGAGCGCCAGCCCTTCGGGTTACAGGCCCTTACCTGGCAATGGTAACCATCGCCTTTGGCATTATCGTTGAGCGAGTGTTGATCGAGTGGGTTGGCCTGACTGGTGGCTTTGGTGGTTTGAGCAACATTCCTAAACCGGTGTTATTTGGCCTGCAGCCTGCTTTGAGAGATGTCGTTCTCATTGCCATCGTGCTAGCGTTTGTTGCAATTTGGTCCTTTGACCAGCTCAAACAACATCCCTGGGGCAAAGCGTTTCAAGCGGTGCGAGATGACGAGACAGCCGCCATTTCTCTAGGGTTAAACCCTCTGATGGTGAGAGTAATGGCGTTCACCGTGTCGGCAGCATTTACAGGACTAGGTGGAGCCTTCTTTGCTTCTACAATTGGTTTTGTGAGCCCCGACAGCTTCACCCGACACCGCTCAATTTTATTTCTGTTGGTCGTCATCTTAGGGGGCATTGGCACTGCCGAAGGGGCCTTCGTCGGCGCGATCGTTCTTGTTCTTTTACCAGAACTGATTAAAGACTTCGCCGATTACCAACTGTTGGTCTTTGGGTTGTTGTTGCTGCTCACACTGTGGCTAGCTCCCGAGGGTGTGACCCAACCGCTCAAACGTTGGTTTAGCCGACAGTCTCCCGTACATCCCCTGGCCACTCCACCAGAAATGCCAGTCTTGATTACGCGTAATCAGACAGCCGCTACGCTAAATGTCAATCAGGTCGGCATTCAGTTTGGGGGCGTGCGTGCGGTCAATGAGGTTAGCCTAACGGTGCAGCCGGGCATGGTCACTGCGGTGATTGGCCCCAATGGTGCCGGTAAAACAACTCTGTTGAACCTGATTGGGGGCTTTTATCAAACCCAAACCGGTAGTATTACACTTGGGAATACTGACCTGACGCAACAATCTGGGCTTGCGATCGCCCGTTCCGGTGTGGCCCGCACATTTCAGGCAACCAGATTATTTGACTCTCTCTCGGTAATTGATAACTTACGAATTGCAGCGAAAGGCAAGCAAACTGGCTCAATATTCTCCGCTCTAGTGGGTCGGGGGAAAGCACCAACCCACCCAGAGAAAGCGCTGCTGGAAGTGTTGTCGTTCGTTGGCTTTAGGGGCGATGTTTATCAGACAGCGGCTAACCTACCGTTTGTAGATCGTCGACTAGCCGAAATCGCTCGGGCATTAGTGTTGGGGCCTCAGCTTTTGCTATTAGATGAACCGGCTGCAGGGCTGAGTAAAGACGATAAGCACGCGCTAGCACGACTCGTGCGGCGGATTGCCAGCAGCGGTATTCCAGTCATTTTGATTGAGCACGACATGGACTTGGTGATGGATATTTCAGACCAGGTTGTGGTGTTGGATAGTGGCGATCGCATTTCTATGGGTTCTCCCGAACACGTGCAGCAAGATCCAGCTGTTCTAGCAGCTTATTTAGGCGTTGACTCACCTGACTTAACACGCCCGGCCCTCTCTCAGCCCTATCCTCTGCTGCAAACCAAACAGCTGGTTGCTGGCTACGACAAACTAAAGGTATTGCAGGCGGTTGACCTGACGGTAAATGCGGGTGAACTGGTAGCCGTTATTGGGGCCAATGGCGCTGGCAAGAGCACTTTGATGAAAGCAATTACCCAGCTCATCTCCCCCTGGTCTGGGGATATTATTTGGCAAAACCAATCTCTTTTAGGAACAGCTGCCCATGACATCAATCGACAAGGCATTGTGTTAGTGCCTGAAGGACGCCAGGTGTTTAAAGAGCTGACTGTAATCGACAACCTACGTTTGGGAGCATTTAACCGTCAGGATGCTAATGTGGAGGGCGATATCCAGAAAATTCTTCAGCGCTTTCCGCGTTTATTTGAACGACGCACCCAAAAAGCAGGACTGTTATCAGGTGGAGAACAACAAATGTTGGCAATCGGTCGTGGTTTGATGGCCCGCCCTAAATTATTGTTGCTAGATGAACCGTCTCTTGGTCTAGCACCAAAGCTGGTAACCGATCTGTTTGTTACCCTGGCACAGCTACGCGATGAAGGGCTGACCATTTTGCTGGTAGATCAGATGGCCAGCCTGGCTTTAGCAGTGGCGGATCGTGCCTATCTGTTAGAAACGGGACAGGTTGTGCAATCCGGTACCGGCAAAGACATGCAACAAGATAGCCAGGTTATAAAAGCGTATTTAGGGGCTTAGAACAGGTGCCGCTCAAACCCTAAACGGCTCTGATTTTTCATCAAAGTGTAGGGGTAAGACAGTTTCGATGTTTTCAGTTGGGTGAGGCACGATGTAGTGAGATGTAGCTTGCCCATTATTCGGGCAGTTGTTAGCAGCCGTTAGCCCTGCCTCCATGGCCCTGTTAACCTCAGCCACAGGCCCTCGAATTCTTACAAACTGATGCCCGCTATCGGCCGGACTAATCCCTAAAAGGGAAACATTACCTGCTTTAACCATGGCATCCGCTGCTGCCAGCGAAGCCGGATATCCGTGGGTTTCGATTACACCGATAGAGTAAAGCATAGGGAAATGAGCCGATTGGGAAGGTTCATTTCCTAATATACCTGAGACCCGACACCCAACCCCTACGGGATTATCCATTTTGAGGCGGGGATACTGAATGCGGATTCTGCACAATTTGTATCGCCATTGAAAACCGATTCGTTATTCTATCTGCTCTTTGAAACTGCACCTAGCATTCTGTTTGAGCTGATAGGGCAGCCAGCATTAGCACCCGGGTATCGCTTTAGCTCTGTTGAACTAAAGCAAACCGCTTTCCGCATTGATGGGGTATTTCTGCCGCCAGAGGATAGCAATCAGCCAGTCTATTTCGTAGAGGTACAATTTCAGAAAGACCCACTGCTGTATCGTCGTCTATTTGCGGAAGTATTTTTATTTTTGCAGAAGCACCCCCAGGTTCAGCAGTGGCGTGCAGTTGCCATTTATCCAAGGGCTAGTCTGGAACCGAATGACCATGATGCCTATGGTTGTCTACTTCAAAGTAACCAATGCCAACGGGTTTTTCTAGATGAGCTAGACCCAAGTCAATCGGTGACTCTGGGGTTAGTTAAACTAATAGTAGAGCCCCCCAGCACGGCTGTTGCTCTGGGCAAGCAGTTAATCCAGCAAGCACGGGAGCAACCTTTACCCAACTTATTCACCGAAACCATTCTCAATATCCTTGAGACTATTATTGTTTATAAGTTTCCGCACCTTACATCCCAGGAAGTAGCCAGCATGTTTGCCATTAGCGACCTGAAAAAGACCAAAGTCTATGAAGAGTTCTATGCCGAAGGTCGCCAGGAAGCACTTGCAGAGGCTTTGGCTAAGCAACGGGCATTGATAGGTCGTTTGCTCAGACGCAAGGTAGGGGAGTTACCTAAAACAACCTTGGTTCAGTTAGATAGGCTATCGCTGATGCAATTAGAGGATCTGGCAGAGGCGTTATTGGATTTTGGTGAACTGGCAGATTTGGACAACTGGCTGGGTCAATTGGCAGAAAAAAGGGCAGAAGTAACAGAAATGCTGACCCAACGGTTAGGGGAATTAGAGGTATCAGTTATAGAGCAGGTAGAGGGACTGACCTTGGAACAGTTCGGGCTATTGGAAAAGGCTATGGCAGAGGATATGACCAAAGCCAGGTTGATGAACTGGCTGAAACAACAGTCGAGAAATGAGAAGGGTGAATGATGAGTCAAACTGCTGAACAGGTTCGATGGACTGTACGAGATTTGGAAGTACTGCCTCAGAGTGAAGGCAGCCGTTATGAGCTGATTAATGGAGAGCTATTTGTGACCCGTTCGCCTCATCGTAAACATCAGCAGATTAGTGGCAAAATTTTTGCGGCCTTAGATGAGTGGTCGGAAACATCGGGTTTAGGGGAAGCGATTTTGGCACCGGGTATTATTCCATCGGATACGGATAATGTGATTCCTGATGTGGTGTGGATTAGTCAGCAGCGGTTAGCTGTCCTGGAAGATGAAGCAGGACACCTGACTGGTTTTCCTGAGCTAATCGTTGAAGTGTTGTCACCGGGTGACAGTAATATTCGTCGAGACCGTGAGGCAAAACTGAAGCTTTATTCGGTGCAGGGTGTTCAGGAATATTGGATTGCAGATCGCTTTACTCGACAGTTAGAGATTTATCGTCGACAGCAGGGGCAATTGGCGCTAGTCGCTACGTTGATAACAACAGATGAAGTGACATCACCATTGTTATCAGGCTTTACTTGTCCTATCAGTCGTTTTTTCGGTGCTGAGCCAAATGGTTAGAACACTTGCCCCACCGATTGGAGAAAAACGAGTTGTCTTGCCCAACGTTACCTGGCAAGGCTATCAGCAGGTTTTGCATGCACTACCGGCTACTCGTGCTGCTCGTCTTACTTATGACTGTGGTGTTTTAGAAATCTCTATGCCGTTAGAAGAACACGAACGGGCTAGTGAGTTAATCGGTCTTTTTATTCGTATTTTGGTGGTGGAGTTGGGTTTACGGCTGAAGTCGATGCGGTCTACGACGCTGGACCGGGCCGACCTCGACAAGGGAGCAGAACCGGATAATGCCAGCAGTTCTCAGTATGAGATTTCAGCTAGTATCGGCAGGGATTTCAAGCTCTAAGCCTTGAATCATGAACGTTAGTAGATGATCCCAGGTGTCAAACCACATGTACCGTGTAAGTGCTCG
>JBCDIX010000076.1:0-31494 GCA_038748405.1 Cyanobacteria bacterium P01_H01_bin.21
AACGACAGGATAGCCAGCTCTAAAACAGACCCCATGAAGGGATTTTGTCCGTTTGGAACCCTTCAACGTCTAAAAAAGGGGGAGGATAGCAGTCTCATTTGAGACTCGATTTTTCTGAAGTCTAATAAATAGAGGTGCCCTCTTGTTTAGCCAGGTAAGTTCATAGGTTAACTCGTACAGGGGGGCTAGTTTTAGAACGGCAACACCTGGGTAGTTGAGACCGGGGGCAACCGGAGCGTTGCCAATACCCACTCCGCCCGCCACCATGGCTAATGTGTCAGAAAGTGTTGAAACATCCATCACAATATGGGGCTCAAAACCGTACTCAGCAGTATGTTGACGATAGGTATCCCAAATGATGGGCTGGCGATCGCGGGCGGGAAAAATAATAGGCTGATCAGCCAGGTCTTCCATTGTTACGGTATCTTGATCTGCAAGTCTATGGTCAGACTGGACTAATACAGAGAGTGGAATCGTGCCAAGATGTTGACGGTGAAGACCGCTGGGAATAGAAACATCCCATGCGATCGCAGCATCAATGTTGCCATTGGCCAGCGCTGTACCGATAGAGCGCTCATCTAGCTGACGCAGACACACGCGAGTTTCAGGGTGAGCGGTCTTAAACTTGGCAATTAGACTGCCGACAAATGGCTGGGCTGCACCGATCATCATCCCGATGGTGAGGGAATCAATCCCATCGATAGCTCCAGCTTTTGCCGCCCGGACTGCCATATCAGCATAGGCAACGGCCTTGCGAGCAGAGGTTAGAAACCCTCTTCCGGCATTGGTTAAGGCCACCTCTCGCGATGTGCGGTTAAGTAGTTTGACCCCCAGCTCAGTTTCTAGCTCACTCAGCAGCCGACTCATGGCCGGTTGGGAAATACCGCACTGCTGGGCTGCCCGACCAAAGTGAAGCTCTTCGGCAAGAACAATAAATGAGCTTAGAGTCTTTAAATTCATCAATATCAAAAATGAAATCGTATAATTCAAATTCTATATTGGTTTAATTATTAATATCATGTTAGTTATGAATGAGCCGGATATTAATTCGTGTCTTTATAGAATGAGTTAAAATTGAAGATTTCGGCTTATTCTTGCCGCTAATTGCCGTTTATGTCTGGATTGGCTACTGACATAATCAGTAGCTGTACGAAGCTAGGGAGATTGGTGATGGAGTATAGCTTCACCCAAAGGTCATTTGAATTATTAGAGGGGCTGGAAGCTAATAACGAGAAAGCCTGGTACGCCGAACATAAAAGCGAGTTTGAAACCCATCTGCGCATCCCCTTTGCTCTGATACTAGAGTGGGCAACTGAATGTCTGGCCGACACAGATGTCCCCCTGATGGGCAGTGCCAAAACCATGTTTCGCCAAAATCGAGACGTGCGGTTTTCAAAGGATAAATCTCCTTGTAGCACCTTTGTTGGTGGGCTACTCACGCCGTCAGGCACTAAGGCCGAAAAAGATGGGGTGCTCTATGCGCAGCTCAATAGCTCAGGTGGGATGCTAGCCTGCGGGTTTTATAAATTTAAGGCCGCAGACCTCGCCCAGATTCGTGACAGGATAGTCGAAGCACCGGACGAATTCTCTCGAGTGCTGCAGGATTTAGAGGATGCTGGCCTGTCGCTAAATGAAGACGATAAGCTGATCTCTATGCCACGTGGTTATCAAGATCAGAAAGATCATGTCTATGGAGACTATTTAAAGCTGAAGAGCTTTATTGTTCAGATGCCTCTTGTAAGACAAGTATGGTTGGACTCACAGGTGGTGGAGCGCATGGTTACCCTAGCAAAAGGATGTACATCGCTGTTGAAATTTGGTCGTAGTGCAAACGAATAAAGCTATACGTTCGCTGCCCTATGTGAGGGACTGCTGATTTAAGAGAAGACGTTAGCTGTGGGATGCTGTTAGATAACAACGGCCCTAGACTAGCTCATCCCCTAAATCAGCAGATTTAGAGAGTGATTTTACTTCTGCCGTTTTGTTTTTTGTCGCGAGATTTTAGTAATCGCTTTCCAGCGAGCTTTTGAGTTACTCTGGGCCTGTTTATCTTGCTGACGGAGCAGATAAGCTTGCTCTTTTTGCAATTTTTGATAGCTACCCAGGCGTTTGGGTGATAGCTCTCCTGATGCTAAAGCTGCCTGGATTGCACAGCCGGGTTCTGCCTGATGGCGACAATCTCGAAAGCGACAGTGTTGCGCCAGGGTTTCAACATCGGCAAATGTTTCATCTAGACTGTCTTCTGTTAACCATAGCTGTAGCTCACGCATACCGGGGGTATCGATTAAGAAAGCCCCGGTGGGTAATCGCAACATCGTACGACTACTGGTAGTGTGGCGACCTTTACTATCATCGTCTCGCACAGTCTGGGTTGATTGAATATCAGTCCCCATCAGTTGATTTGTCAGGGTGGATTTTCCTACACCAGACGAACCCAATAGAGCCACGGTCTGTCCCTGGTTTAGATAGGGATTTAATGCCTCCAGGTTATTGTGCTCTAGGGCACTTAGGGTAATGATGGGGACACCAACTGCAATGTCTTCTACCATTATCTGTTTTTGAACCAAATCCTCACAAACATCGGCTTTATTTAACACAATGACCGGATTAGCCCCGCTTTCCCAAGCCATAACCAAATAGCGCTCAATCCGACGCAGGTTAAAGTCATGGTCTAGACCACTCATCAGAAAGAGGGTATCAACATTAGCCGCAACAATTTGGGCTTCTGTACGAGTACCTGCTGCTTGACGAGAGAATTTGCTTTTGCGAGGTAACACAGCTTCAACTAATGCCTGGTCTGTTTCAGGCTGGGCATTAATTACAACCCAATCCCCTACAGCTGGAAAATCTGAGGGATTCTGGGTCTGGTGTCTGAATTTACCAGTGAGTGTAGCGGTCAGTTTACCTTGTTCAGTAAAGAGATGATATTGGCTGCGATGAACCACAGCCACACGTCCAACGCTATACCCTTTGATAGCGTAGGGTTTAAAGCTGTGAGCAAAGGTATCGCTCCAGCCTAAATTGGCTAATGTCATTATTGAAAAAGTCCTCTAGGTCAGCTGAATCTAAAACCTACAGGGCGTCTGCCCATAGGCCATCGCCGTAGAGGACTCGTGCAAAGAAAGGCTGTTAGGGATTATCCCAGCAGTTCTAAGAGCGCAGTCCCTACGGATGGAGGAATGTAGCGACAACGGTTACCGACTCAGACATAAAGGTTCAGCTCCTGAAAAGAGTAGAGAGAACAATGCTTATTATAGCGAGGATAATGGCCTACCGTCGAGATATAGGTAAAGTTACACAACATAAGCTCAAATCATCCTAAGGCACTAACACCATAGAATGTGCTCCTCGGGTAACGGGAACAGAATAGCGGGTCTGTACCAGCATTGGTTGAGGATTCAGTGGGTCTGTAGCAACACGCCAGAAATCGATAGAGCCACCAGGAATGCGATCGTCAAAGTGATCGTAATTGGCTACGGCTAGAAATTCACCTGAGGCATCAAACGCCGCTGCCTCGGGCAAAATGCCATCATAAGGGTAGTCAGCAACACGATTGAGTTGACCAGTTTCAGGGTCAAGGGTTAGCAACGTCAAAGATGAAAACCATGTGATTCGTTCGTCGCTGTAGGGGAGATAGCTGCGTTCTAGATTTGTTGTCACTACGTAGCGATCATCAGGGCTAATGGCAATCCCTTCCGGACTCACTCCTGTAGTAGCCCGCGATATCAGCGCGTGACGGGGTGACTCATCAGCTTGGGTGCCAGCCTCTAGTCGAATGCTGACAACACTACCCCTGGGAGCTTCACTCCAAAGACCTTCCACATCAGCTCCCCAGTAAAGGGCATTAACAATTATATGGCGACCGTCCGATGTAAATCTGGCCATATAAGGTGCTTTTTCAGCTTGAACAACATTTCCCCACGCCTGAAGACGAATGGTGTTGTCTTGAGCAATCACGTCTACAAACGAAACCTCGCCCCGCGACTCATTGACCAATGCCAATACGTTGCGAGTGGGATGCCATTCCGCATGAATAATGTGATCATCGGCTCCAAAGCGTGGCACCATCGGGAAAATAGATTCTCCTAATTGACCATTGTTAAATGGAATAATCGCTAGCGGTGTTTCTTGACCAATACCATTTGGGTGAAAAGAAACGGCAATCAGTGTGCCATCAGGGTTGATGCTCACTGAGGCTGGCCGTTCGCCAATGACAACATCCTGGATACGCTGTGGCTGGGTCGGATCAGCTAAATCAAACACCTGTAGCCGATTACTGTGGCTCAGATCAGCAAAGGTTTGACCTATTGCGTCTCCTTCAGGACGAGGAGTAAAGGTTTCCACCACTATGGCATAGCGACCATCGGGCGTTACTGTCACAGCAACCGGTGGACCTGCCACCGAATTCCCCGCATTGGTTTCGTAGGCTTCTAAATCTCGCACGTGGCCATCTAACGGAATCACACTCAGCGCGTCCTCACCCTCACGGGGACCCAGCTGACCGTCCACATAGGCAGAGGCTAACATATCGGCATCGGAGATAGAGACCAGATAGCGTCCTTGAAAGGTCATGGGTGCCGCGCGATCTTGGGCCAAACTGGAGGTTACGTTAACAACAGGCAGCAACAGTAAACCGATCGTCACCGATCGGGCGAGAGATTTAAACGCCATGGTGTGATTAAAAACTGTAGTAATACCGCAAACGCCCTCATACATCGGCATGCTTGCGGTATCACCACAATAGAAAGTCTGGCTATAATTTGTCCAATAGATTTTTAGCTGGCTATTAATAGTCAGAGGCTATTAATATGATGGACCTGGCGGCGACATCGGTTGAGCTACGACATCTGCGATATTTTGTGGCAGTGGCCCAACTATTACACTTTGGCCGAGCGGCTGAGCAGTTGGGTATTACTCAACCGGTGCTGAGTGACCAAATCCGTCGTTTGGAAACATTGCTGGGGGTACAGCTGCTGCATCGGACAAAACGGGTGGTGCAGCTGACAGAACCCGGTCGCGTTTTTCTGGATGATGCTCTGCAGATTTTGGCACAGACAGACAGTGCGATCGCAACCGTCCGTCGAGCCGCCCAGGGTAAATTTGGTAAGCTCACCATTGGCTACACAGGTCCTGCCCTCTACACAGTGTTGCCTGAGATTGTTAGGACATTTCGCGATCGCAACCCTAATGTAGAACTCACCCTCTACGAAAACTGCACGCCACAGCAAGAGACTGCACTGCTGGCCAATGAAATTCAGGTAGGGTTTTTACATCCGCCCATTGATGCCCCGTTAACACTGCGAACCATATGGCAAGAACCCATGGTAGTGGCCCTGCCAGAGAATCATGCCCTTGCTGGTCGACCTAATCTCTCAGTAAAAGACTTAACCCACGAATCATTTATTCTCTTTCCACGTACTGTCGGCCCTCATCTTTATAGCCAGATTGTCTCTCTATGCACCCAGGCTGGTTTTAATCCCAAAGTTGTGCAAGAGGTAACTCCTCAACCTACTATGATTGGTCTAGTGGCAGCGGGTATTGGCATTGCCTTTGTTGCAGACTCGATGCAAAAAATCAGTCGACCCGGTGTTGTCTATCGCCAGCTGCAGGAAGACACCCCTACCCTAGAGCTAGCCATAGCTTGGAAAAATGAACAACAATCGCCAGTTCTCCAGTCATTTTTGACAGTTGTTCATGAGTGGTTAGGGCTTGTTAGAGGTTAAGCATATGCAAATTTTCGCGTAGTTGCTGTTTTATAGTTGACGCTAGAGCTTTTATAGTCTTGTTAGCCCATTTTCAACCAGCCAAATATCTGCTCAACGGTGAGGGTTAATTGTAGCTCTGGAAAAATTGGAAGACTTTGTCCTCCTTGACATAAAACTGGCTGTTGCTGGGGTAGGAAGAACAAAATGCTGAGGTCATCTAGGTCAACGAACCAGCCTAGATGACTCCCATGCTCAAGGCAATGAAGTATATTCCCTAATACTTTGTTGGGTCTTTGATCGGGAGATAAAATTTCAATTGTCCAATCTGGTGAAAGATCAAAGTTATCTGGGACTTCACCTTCTGGGGTAAACGGAATACGATCCCATTGAAATATGGCTACATCTGGCACAATTGAACGTCCGCCAAAGCTGCATCGTAATTCTGGGAAAGCATAGGCAATTTTTGATGCTTCTGCGACTTGGTTAATGGCGGCACAGAGTTTCCCTTGCAATCGGCTATGGCGTCCCTTTGGCATGGGCTTTTGAATAATGTCTCCATTGATGTATTCGCTTGCAGGTTTGGTTTCTGGTAATTGCAGAAATTCTTGCAATGTCAATGGTTTGGGGCGTGCTTGTACCATGTGGATTGCCTACATAACGATACGGGACGTTCCTTTGCTTATTTTAGTCGATGCAACTCTAGTGGGTAAAGTCAGTTGCGATCGCAGGTCGGGCAAACGTTTCAGAGTGTTTAAGATAAATCGATTGCCTAGGGTGGGTTAGCGCATCTTTAGGTGCGTCAGGCCAGGTACGCTACTTGGGTCACTGACCAATAAAGCTAGACAGATAAAAACCGTATTGTCTAAACCAACGATTTCAGAATGAGCTGTGTATGATGGGATTTATTGGTGAAGTTTACCAGCGATTAAGCCTTAGATTCCTCACACCTGTTTCTTGCCCCCATGAACGAATCTCGCCAACTGCATCCGCTCAAATTTGCTGACATTTCGCTAGCTTATGCCCTGTTACGCATTGTTGTTGGTGTTAACTACTTTAATCATGGGTTTACCCGCATGGGCAATATTTCTGGCTTTGCTAATGCGATGGTTGGCGCTATGGAGAGTGCCTGGATGCCTGATATTCTTGTAAGGCTAACGGCTTATTTTGTTTCCCCGGTGGAATTGGTTGCGGGGTTATTGTTGATATTTGGGTTGTTTACTCGGCTGTCTTTGGTGGTGACGTTTGTTTTGATGGTGATTTTGATGTATGGGGTCACCGTTGTGCAGAACTGGGATGCGGCGTCTAGTCAGCTAATTTATAATATTGTGTTGTTTATTTTGTTGGCTAGTTTGGGATACAATCGCTTTTCTGTTGATTATGTTTTAGGTCAACGGAAGCGGGAGAATCGTAAGCCTGTAGCCTAAAATTGTTGAGTTAAAAATTAGGCTTATAATTTAACAGATTTCGTAGGGTGGGTTAGTGAGTCTTCGCGTAACCAACCTACGTGGCTTGACAAGTAAAGTTCAGAACTAGCTACTGTATGTGGTCCAGTTGACGATATGGAAATCGTTGGCGCATATATAGATACTCTTTAGCTGCCGCATAAGGAGGTCCCATAGAACCTACATAGCTATCTTCCAGCTGAGGATAGCCACTCGCCCAAGATACTGGCCAGGCAAGATTCACCTGACCATTGATATCCGGCCTAGGCCAATTTACCCAACCTTTAAAAGAAGCTCTTTCATCAGCAGATACATGTTCCGGCAAATCAAAAACAACCCGCATGAGTATAAAGAGCTTGGATTCACTTTCATATCCGACAAATGTTTCTTGAAGAGCTTGTTGAACAAAGATGTCACAAGCTGCTTCTACCATAGGTGGATCAACCGTTTGAACAACTCTAGCTACTGCTATCATACGAGCCCAATCGTTATCACTAAAATCATTTTGTGCTGTCCAGGGCTTAAGCGATTTAAACTGGTTAACTAGCTGCTGTTCTGTCACTGGTTGTATCATGACTTTGACTTTTTCATCCTTTAGGGATTCCAGACGGCAACACTCGTATGAGCTTCTTCATCGCCACAACAATTCCACCTAGACCCTGCGTATCTGAACGTGGGACCTTCAATTTCGTTATACCACCAACCGGGTTTTGTGTGAGTTGAAGGAAGTGCTCCACTTTGAGGTTCTTTTCCTGGTGCCCAGCCGCTACCTCCTACCTGTGGTGCTTTGCCAAAATCACCTAAATCTCCCGTTGTTGTCTTACTAAAGAATTTAACAGTGCCTAGGGCAAGAATATCTCCACTGCTATTCTTGTGTTCTCCAGCAGAACTCTGGTCAGTCCACTTATCGTCAACTGTTGTCTGATCTACTTTCATACCTTGCGGTACAAACCAAGCCTCCCAGAACGTCAGCACGGGATTATCTGCTTGTTGGGTAACAGTAGGTTGATTACAGGTTGCTGTATCTTCATAGTAGTCTATCTGTTGGACAATATAGCCATCCTCAGGTGCTGGATTATCTAAGCTAAATGTCCAGCGTACTTGATACGCACCACAGTCTCCTTTACTACTTTGCTCATTAGTAATACTTAATCGTTGAATCGTATCTCCATGTTGTTGCATAGGGGTCAGGTCATAAGCAGGCGATTTTCTCACTACCTCGCTATTTTGCTGCACTACATGGGTCAACTCATGGGCTAATAACGTCTGTCCCTCCCGACTCCTTGGCTCATAAGCTCCCCGCCTAAAGAAAATATCCTGCCCCGTTGTAAAGGCACGTGCCCCTAATGCTTGATTGAGCTGATTTGCTGCTGGCTCTGTATCTCCGTGGACCCGTACCCCACTAAAATCTGCTCCAAATGCCTGCTCCATACTGCGTTGTACAGTGGGTTCTAAAGTCTGACCACCGCCCCTCATATTTTGTATCTTTGATTCTATAGAGGAGATAACATCGCCGCCTGCATGCTCTTGCCTTGGTCGGGCAGACTTACGGGACATGTTGGTTGTAGCTTTAGATATTGTGGAAGATATTCTAGAAAGGGGGGGAGCTACAAATTTCATTTGCACCCTATCTGTCTCAGTATCTTGAACAGTACGCTGCAATGGCGAATTTACAGATGGACTGACAGTTGCGCTATTTAGGGTTTGTACCACATGAGCGGCAACGCGATCGGCTTCTTGCTCATATTTATCGCCCACGGGACCTACCATGAGCTTGGCTTGTACCATATACTGTGCTACAGGCTGTGCTGATTGCCTTAGGTTTTTGACTGTTTTTTGATCCACTGGAGATCGCATTACATTTCCAGTTAATGTGCCCCAGGGTCTTGCGGTAGACTGTTCCATTGGCGACTGTGACGCCTGATCTGGAACATCTGAAGCGATCTTTGTTTGGGAATTAGGCGTCACGCTAACCTCTACTGGCTTGGATTTGGCACCTTGGGACGATGATTTCCGTGATGACTTAACCTGAGGTACATAAGTTCTCACTAGAGAGACTCCCACAACGAATACTGGCTTAGAACTGACTCAAAACACATCCAAGTTAAAACCTATAGCTTCCTCTACAGAAAAACTTCAGTTCTGCAAATGGACAAGGTTTAAAGAGGACAACCACAACGTAACTTTTTTAAGTGGTAACTCACAACTTCTAATAGGGATCTATTAGGGATAGCCCATAATATAGCTGCAACATCACACTGTAATTTGCTAATTCTAATCATAACCAAAGACAACCTAAAGGAATGGCTGCAAAAAATTGCACAATGCTACGTTTATTTACGACATACTGTCCTATTGGTTTTGCCAATTTTTGCCAATGGTGTCACAGATCGCTTCACCTAGTTTGCACCGACTATTTCAAAGCTTTATTCACCTTAAAAATTATCTAGAAGAATTTTCAGAGGGTAAAGGTAATGTTTCTTCTTCTAATGAACTGCTCTTAGAACTAAAGACCTTAGAATACCTTGGGCGTCAATTACAGCTCTCTCCCTTCGAGCAAACTGTTGTACTTCTAGCCGTCGCCCCAGAACTCGAACCCAACTTCCATGCCCTCTACGCCAAAGCCCAAGGCGACCCCAACAAACCCTACCCCACCCTCGCCCTCGCCCTTTCCACTCTCCCCGAAGCCAACTGGTCAGTCCTTTCCCCCCACAACCCCCTCCACCACTGGCAACTCATCCACACTGAGCCAGATCGTACCCTCACCCAATCCCCCATCACTATTGACCGTCGCATCCTCTGCTACCTCCTTGGCGAACCCGCCCTCGTCCCGCAACTATCTAACCTAGTCACCCCAGCCAGGGCACTCCCTACTGACTTACCCGCCACCTACCAAACCCTTGCTCACCAACTGGTGGCCACCTGGTCACAGCCCCACCACCAGTGGCCCCTCCTCACCCTCACCGGCCCCGATGCCACCACACGGACACAGATTGCCGTTGCTGCCTGTGACCTTATAGGTCTAGGTCTTATGACCTTACCCACCGCTGTTCTCCCCACCGATCCCCAAGAACTGCGGCAGCTGCAGCGCCACTGGGAACGCGAAGCCATCCTGACCAACTGTGCGTTACTGCTTGACTGTGATACTACAACTCCTGGCGATCCGGCTCGCGAGGCAGCCATTTCTCTTTTCCTGGAAACCCTTAGTACCCCAGTCATCATCAGTAGCCGCGATCGCAAACCCCAGATTCGTCGTCCGCTGATCACCTTCGATATTCCTCCCCTCAATTACACTGAGCAAACAGCCCTCTGGCACACCCACCTTGGCCCCATGGCCCAAGAGCTGGATGGCCATGTCGACCGGCTCGCTACTCAATTTCGACTGAGTCCAACGGCAGTAGAATCTGTCTGCATTCAGGCCCTGGGTGCTACATCAGAGGCCCCTAATGATTTGCCACACACACTATGGACGCTATGCCGGTCCCAGGCTCGCCCTAATTTAGATGATCTCGCCCAGCGTATAGAGCCCGCCGCCACCTGGGATGACCTGGTGCTGCCGGATCGTCAGCGGCAAATTCTGGGTGATATTTCCACCCATCTCACCCACAGCGCTCGGGTTTATCATCAGTGGGGCTTTGCTCAAAAAGGCAACCGGGGCTTGGGTATTAGCGCTCTGTTCTATGGTGAAAGCGGCACGGGCAAAACTATGGCGGCGGAAGTGCTGGCGGCCACCTGTAATCTGGATCTCTATCGCATCGACCTTAGTACGGTGGTGAGTAAATATATTGGTGAGACAGAGAAAAATCTGTGCCGAATTTTTGATGCGGCAGAAACTGGCGGCGCGATTTTGTTATTTGATGAGGCGGATGCTTTGTTTGGTAAACGCTCGGAGGTCAAGGATAGTCACGATCGCCATGCCAATATTGAGGTGAGCTATTTGCTTCAGCGGATGGAAACCTATCGGGGGCTGGCTATTCTCACTAGTAACCTCAAGGACAGCCTGGATGTCGCATTTTTGCGGCGTCTGCGGTTTATGGTGCCGTTCCCAATGCCCGATGCCTATGCTCGAGCTGAAATCTGGCGACGTATCTTCCCACCCCAAACGCCTACCCAAGGGTTAGATGCGGCTAAGCTAGGTCAGCTTAAGGTGGCGGGTGGTCACATTCGTAACATTGCTTTAAATGCGGCCTTTTTGGCGGCTCAATGTAATACACCCATCACCATGGAGCATATTCGTCAGGCAGCCCAACAGGAGTATCTTAAGCTCGAAAAACTGCTAACTAATGAAGAGATAAAAGGATGGTCTTAAATTCAGGCTTATATGAACAATTATAGTAATTTAATGAATCGCTAGTAGTTTTTATTGCCGGTGTGCGGGAGAATGGCAGAGTTCGTAAGACAAACTATTGTTCCGCAAATCGTTACTATATAAAAAAAATCAATAGCGCAATGCATCTTGTAGTATAGGCAACAAGAGTTGTGATGGTGGAAGCTGGTGCCAAGATTTTCGATTGTTGATCTAAGGCATGAATCGGTCTAGATCCGTTGTTTTTCAACGGCTCCTCATGACTGAAGTCATCCTTCGAGTTCAGCAATACTCAAAATTTTGTCAGTTTTTTTATTGTCTTCTGCTCAATGTTGTTTGGCTAAGTTTCTTGTGCTTAACGCGCATCGGTTAAATGTGTTTTTGCATACCGAGGTTCACGATGTTAGATGCAGCTCTACTCTTTTTTCAGGCTGAGTTAAGTAATTACATCAAGCTTAAAACGGGTGGTCAAAAAGAAGATATTGTACAATTTGCTGAAATTCAGCCGCCCAAGGAAATGACGATGCAAAACAATGCGATCACAGCATTGTTGGTGAATTTAGAGGAAGAGCGGCTCTTTCGCTCGGGGGCTAACCAGGTTAATCATTTGGCGACTGGGGCGAATGTTGCGGCAATTCCGACGCTTTGCCTTAACTTGCACATGATGTTTATTGCAAACTTTAAAGACTATGTGGAAGGACTCAGGATTTTATCTTTGGTTTTGAAGTTTTTTCGTAGCTATCGAATTTTTAATCAGCAGAAGTTTCCTGGCCTGAGTTCAGATATTCAACAACTGTCGACAGAGCTGGTTAATCTTACGTTTATGGAACAAGGTGAGCTGTGGCGGTCGCTGGAGCTGCCGGTGAGCCCATCGGCCCTATATAAGGTGAGAATGTTGGTTTATCAAGATGCTGAAATTGATGCGGTTGAACCCGGTGTTGGGATCAACACGGTTCAGGTGGCGACTTCACAGGCTTAGTCGTTGTTGATTTTGACATCCCGGCTCTAGGGCTTAATCACGTTAGTAGCAGACCGATGCAATACCACCCTTATTTTAAGCTGCAGCTGCTCCACCCCTATTATGCGGAGCACATCTGTGCTGACTTTATTATTGAGCCGACAGCGGCCTGTCAGCGTCTGCTGCGCAACCATCGCTGTGTGTTTAAACCCAGTGTCAATGGTTTCCAGCTGCTGGTGCCCCTAGAACATAATCAACGGCCTGTTGTGCCTCTAACAGAGTCGCTGAGCTGGGCGTTTGTTCTGAGGCTAAAGAACCCTAATTTTGTGTCGTTTACTCAGCTTGATCCTGAGTATCAGGCTAGCCAGAGTCTCTATGTTTTTAGTAATGACGCGCTAAAGGTGCCTGGGTCGTCAGACTTGAGTGCAACGTTAGTGCAGCGGCGGGCCAAATCACCAGCCGACCGATCACTAGAGGCTCGGTGTGCGGCTATCTTGGCGACTTTACCGTTTTCCCAGCGTAGTTCAGTCTTTGGGTTGGTCATAATCCACAACAATGGTTCACTTGCCCAAGATTTTAGCGATGTGAGTGAATTTAATATTAGATTTGTGCCTAAGCAACAGGTTTGGACGTATTATCTGGTAGCGGATAAAGGTACATCAGCTGAGACATTTTCAATTCAAGATGAGCGGGCTGAACTGACGTTTTCATCAGTCAAGATTAATCCGCGCGATCGCATCGTCACAGCCATTCAAGAGCGCTTTCCTGATAGACAGCCCATTCTGTTGCAGTCGAGTCGTCCTGTACCCTGCCAACAATATGGCAGACCGAATCTCCAGCTATTAAAACAGGGGCATTCCAAACCGTGGATTCCCCATTTACCCAATCCACCCAATCACCACGGCACCCAGGTGATCAACCTGCTCGAAGATGTATAGGCTCCCATAGCCCCAATAATTTATAAAGGAGACCCAATGCGCACATATAAAACGCCCAATGTCTATGTGGAAGAGGTGCCCACCCTGCCACCGTCGGTGGTGCCGGTGGCAACAGCCGTGCCAGCATTTATTGGCTGTACAGAAAAGGCTGGTAACAATAACGAATATCGCCATCAGCCGATTCGCATTAGCTCACTCTTAGACTACACCTCTTATTTTGGTGGAGCCTATGCTACAAGCTTTAAGGTTGATGTGGCTGAGGATGCACAGACTAAAACCACATCAATTACAGATATTTCATTTGCCGATGGCGCTACGGCAACGCCAAAATACTTAATGTATTATGCGCTGCGCATGTTCTTTGATAATGGCGGAGGTCCTTGCTACATTGTCTCCATTGGCGACTACAGTGCTAAACCTGATAAGAAAGCCTTTGAAGATGGTTTGGCGGCCATTCGCAAAGAAGATGAACCGACTCTACTTCTGTTAGCGGATGGGGTTAACATACTCAGTACTGACTACTACAGCCTTTGCCAAGGGGTATTAAAACAATGTACCGAGCTACAAGATCGCTTTGCAATTTTTGATGTGCTGGCCAGTGATAAAACGACCAATGGTATTGGTGCTGAGTTTAGACAAGGGATTGGTACATCGGATCTTAAATATGGAGCGGCCTACTATCCTTATTTACAAACGGCCCTGAGCACTTATTACACCGATGATTCGGTGGTTATCGAGGGGTTGACCGCAGCAGATACACAGGCTCCCTCCACTGGCAGCTATAACACCGGTGCAGATGGACTTCTGGTTACCTACAGCGGGCCTCAGTCTGAGAATCCTCGTATAAGAATTGCGTTAACAGATCGTCAATCTATTGCGGTTGAAGTTGTCAGTGGGGTATTAGTTATCCGGTTGCCTGAGGCTGGAGCCACGGTTAGTGAGATTCTGGCAGTATCTATATCTAATAATAGTTCTGAAAAGTATAGTCTAGCTGGTAGTGGAGACGATAGTACAACAATCGATACTCCCCTAAATGAAACGTCTCTGGAGTATGTATCTAGCGCGGGTACTACGCTAGGGGATACGTCGGTTAAAACTGACAGAACAGAACTCTATAACCAGATAAAAACAGCTCTCAATGCCATTCGGGTGGTATTACCCCCTAGCGGTGCTGTTGCTGGAGTCTATGCCAAAGTTGATCGCGAGCGGGGTGTGTGGAAAGCGCCGGCCAACGTTAGTTTGGCTTCGGTCATTGGCCCCACCGTCAAGATCACCAACGAAGAACAGGATAATCTCAATGTAGATGCTACAGCGGGTAAATCTATCAACGCTATTCGCAGTTTTACAGGCAAAGGCACCCTGATTTGGGGAGCCCGCACCCTGGCGGGCAATGACAATGAATGGCGCTATATTTCGGTGCGGCGACTGTTTAACTTGATTGAAGAGTCGACTCAAAAAGCGACTAACTTTGTAGTATTTGAGTCTAATACAGCCATTACCTGGCTCAAGGTGAAAACAATTATTGAAACCTATTTGGAAGGACTGTGGCGGCAGGGAGCCTTGGCTGGCGATGCTCCAGAGAATGCTTATTTTGTCAATGTGGGGCTGGGTCGCACCATGACTGAGCAAGACATTCTAGAAGGGCGCATGATTGTTGAAATTGGTATTGCGGCAGTGCGTCCAGCAGAATTTATTGTGTTGCGGTTCTCCCATAAACTGCAGCAGGCTTAGAAGGAGCCTGGGGTGAGCAGCCTCATCTCTACCAGGTTTAGTCGATTGATCCATGATTTAGTCATAAGGAACAGCATCTATGGCAGACTCAAAAGATATCCAAAACACTTATCCAATTCCTGTTTTCTATTATTCGGTCACCATTGACAATGAGGAGCCCATTGCGTTCTCAGAAGTATCAGGGTTGGCAATTGAGTACGAAACGATTACGTATAAAGACGGATTAAGCTATCGCGAAGGCTCCAAGCATATGCCGGGACTTGGCACTCCGGTTAATGTCACGTTGCAAAAAGGCATTGTTAAAGGTGATAGCTATCTTTTGGACTGGATTAATACGATTAAGCTTAATACTGTTGAAAAGCGAGATCTCACTATTTCTCTGCTTAATGAGGCGGGTGAACCGACTGTATCATGGGTGGTAAAAAATGCATTTCCTAAAAAGCTAGATGCCCCTTCGTTTAATGCCTCTAGCAATGAGGTCGCGATTGAGAGTTTAGAACTGATGGCCAGCGATCTTGAGATTAAGAATCCAGCTACCTAAACAACATAGAAAACACGCATGGCTAGCGCACCGCTTGATTGGGCGGTGTTTGATGAACGTTCGTTTACTCAAACGCCACCCGTAGGGTTCTCGTTTATGGTTACGTTTCTCATTGGGGGAGTGGTTCCCAATCCCCTGGATATTCGGTTTCAAAAAGTGTCTGGTATGACCTCAACGATTGAGACTACAGAGGTTAAAGAAGGGGGCGAAAACCTATTCATGCATACATTGCCCAACCGGGTGACCTATGAAAATCTGGTCTTAGAGCGGGGCATGGTAATTGGTTCATTACTAAATGTAGAATTTAACGCTGCTATGAGTTTTATGACGTTTTCACCCAGTAATGTTTTGATAATGCTGTTGAATAAAAGCGACGTGCCAATTTCAGGATGGCTATTTCAACATGCCTACCCTGTCAAGTGGTCAGTCTCTGATTTAGATGCCAATCAAAATTCTGTTGTGATTGACACAATGGAACTTAAATACTCTCGTTTGCAAAGTGTGAGGATTTAGAGATGCCGGTTGAAATTCGAGAACTCATTTTACGAGCGACTATTGTCAATGGCACCGCTCAGGTTGGTCAAAATGATGGTGACGGCGGCCTTGATGATGCCACTAAAGAGGACATTATTGCTGCCTGCACCGCCCAGGTATTGAAAATTTTAAAGCGTGAGAAGGAACGATAACTAAACCACTATGGCAAGATTTCAGCTAGAGAAACTTAAGATTCAAGTTTATGGGAATCGACTCAGGATTGGTTTACCTCAGGATACATTTGAGGTCATGTTTAATCCTGAGTCGTACTCGCTGAAATATCAAAACAAATATCAGTCCTACCAGGGGATTAATACGAGCGCTCGTTCCGCCAGATACTCTCTTTCAAAGCCCACGACACTATCGTTAGAGCTGATTTTAGATAACTCAGGGGTGGTGGCTAATCCGGGTATTGCTGGCACACTGCTCACGGGTAGTGCCCTCGTTAATAAAGTCACAGGTAAAAACGATGTTTATAAACGGGTTCAGCGGTTTTTAGAGTTGACCACCTATATGGATGGCGAACTCCATGAACCTAAGTTTCTGAAAATTGTGTGGGGGGATTTAACCTTTGACTGTCGTTTGACCTCTGTTCAGGTTAGCTACACCCTGTTTAATCGCAGCGGGCAAGCGACACGGGCAAAGCTTGATACCCAGTTTGAAGGAGATATTGAAGATTCAAAACGTCTAAAGAAAGAAAATAAGACCTCCCCTGACCTCACCCACATCAGAACGGTTAAATCTGGTGAAACGCTGCCGCTGCTGGCGAACCAGATTTATGGGGATCCTAATTACTATATTCAACTGGCCCAGGCCAATCAACTCAATAATTTTAGGCGACTAAAATCGGGTTCTAAAATCAACTTACCTCCAATCAGTAAACGAGAATCTGAGTGATTCAACGACAGAGATTTGTCAAAGATTTGTTGCTGGAGTACACGGTCGAACCTAAAACATAAGAGAGCAATATGACAGGTGTTGTAACAGCTACTATCCTAAACGGTCAAAAAGAACTAAAACCTCAATACGAGGTTCTATCGATTGATGTAGCTAAAAACATTAACCGAATTCCCTATGCTCAACTTGTTTTTGTCGATGGTGATGCGGCTAAACCCATCTTTCCCCTGAGTGATACGACTTTTTTTGAACCGGGGCAAACCATTGAGATTCGGCTGCACTATGAGGAAAAAAGCAAAACGCCCCAAAAGGCAAAAACCGTCTTCAAAGGAATCGTCATTCACCATAGTTTGCAGGTGAGTATCCATCAATCTTTATTAACCGTCGAGTTAAAAGATGCTGCGATCGCACTGACAACTCAGCGTAAGAACTTTGTTTTTTCAAAAGGCAAGAACAAGATAAAAGATAGTGTCATTATTAAAGAAATTCTTCAAAATGCCAAAAAGTACGGCGTCGAGGAAGACACTATTAAGCCTACTCCGGTGGACCATACCGAAATAGTGCAGTTTTGTTGCACCGATTGGGATTTTATTCTATCGAGAGCGGAAGCCAATGGTCATTGGGTACGAGTAGAAGATGGCAAGATTAGTATGGCACCACCGGACCTGAGTCCGCAGCCAAAACGTAGCTTCAAATATGGTACCGATAATATTTATGAATTTGAGACTGATGCGGATATTCAGCATCAGTGTGGCACTGTGCAAGGGACGGCCTGGGACGAAACTAAACAAACATTGTTTTCATCACCAAAGCAGGCCAAGGCGTTCAACATAAAACAGGGAAATTTATCTCCTAAAACGTTAGCTGACAAAATCGGGGCCGAACAGTGTGACCTGATTACTAGCAGTGCCTTGAATGAATCAGAAGTTCAGGCATGGGCCGATGCTCAAATGCTCAAGGACCGTCTTTCTATGATGAGAGGTCGGATTCAGGTGCCTGGCTTTGCAGATATCCACCTTGGTGATGTCATAGAACTGGCTGGCATGGGGGCGCGGTTTAACGGTAAAACCTTGGTGACGGGGGTGCGACATCAGGTAAGTTCCCAGGGTTGGGTTACCGATATTCAATACGGTATGTCTGCCCACTGGTTTGCCCATAGTCAAGATGTTGCTGATGTCCCTGCAGCAGGTCTCTTACCAGCTGTTAATGGATTGCAGATTGGCATTGTGGATAAGTATGAGAAAGACCCAGATGAAAAGCTCAGGGTGCGAGTTAAAATTCCCACATTAGCAAAAGATACTTCGAAAGGGATAGTTTGGGCCCGTCTGACGGCGTTAGATGCAGGTGCAAACCGGGGAACTTTCTTTCGACCAGAACTGGGGGATGAGGTCATCTTAGGATTCTTGAATGATGACCCAAGACAAGCCATTATTTTGGGCGCTTTGCATAGTAAAAAAAATCAACCGCCCTGGGAGATTACTGAAAAAAATGAGCAAAAGGGAATTGTTACCAAAAAAAAACTTACGCTCAGTTTTAATGATGAAGATGAAAAAGAATCGATCACCATTGAGACGCCGGGGGGTAACAAAATAATCCTGACTGAGGAGAGTGATAAGGGGATTGAAATTATTGATATGAATAAGAATTCGGTGGTGATGAATTCAAACGGCATCGAGCTTAAAAGTTGCAAGGATATGGTCATCAATGCTGAAAGTGGCAACATTACCCTTCAAGGAAAAAACATTACCCTTCAAGGAGATAGCGTGGATGTTAAGTAAAACTTGCATTACCCTAGCTTGGTACAGAGAACTGTTTAGGATGGTGATTAGCCTGACTCCAGGCAGGAGGCATGGGTATGGTTAATGACTCCTCATTTCTAGGGACTGGATGGGGGTTTCCCCCTCAATTTAATCGAGGGGGAAGCACTCGTTCTCAGGTGGTCATGGTGCAGGGTGAAGTTGACATTCAACAGAGTCTGGAGATTATTCTCTCAACCCAACCGGGGGAGCGGCTGATGCAGCCTAACTTTGGTTGTGAGTTAAGTCAGTTTGTATTCGAAGAAATTCGACAGGAGGTGATAACTCGGATTAAAGACATTGTTTCAGATGCCCTGCTATATCACGAGCCTCGGATTAAGGTCGATACTATTGAGGTCAGTGCCAGTCCAGCTGAAGCAGGTTTGTTGTTGATTGAGATTGACTACACCATTCGGCAAACGAATACTCGCTCAAACTTGGTGTATCCGTTCTATCTGAATGAGGCCAGTATTTTTTAGGGAGGCAACTGGCAAAACGATGACCGATTTTATTTTGATTGATGGTGACCAGGTAGTCTTTCTACCTGTATTTGGTATAGCTACTGTAGTGGTCCAGCCTGGTACATTAGCGGGCAGTGCTAAAGGCACGGTTGGGGGAAAACCAGTGTGTGTAGATGGCGATGAGAAAGATGTTGTGGTCTCAGGCTGCAGTTATATTGCAGGTCCCTATTCTATTCCTGGCACTGGCACCTTAAAAATCGAGGCTTTGGCTGGGGATCAAAAGGCGACAAAAACCAACTGCGAAGGTAAGCCTGTGTTGCTAAAGGGCAGTTTATTTACGGCCAAGTTTGAGGTGCAGTCGCCTGCTCAACAACCACCGCCAGGGGTGCCTAGTTCTGATGGAACGCCTTTTTATTCTGGTCAGGGCATGTTTCAAACTAAAAATATGAAGTGGAAGGGAGCCTAGGAATCGATGGAAATGAAGGCTCAGGTGGTTAGGGATGGTACCAGTCAACAGGGACGTCGGTTGCGATCGCAAGATCCTAACTATGTCTCTATCGACGAACAAACCCTGGCCGACTGGATTCGTTTTGCCCAAGCCTATGCCCAAAACCTAACCTATTTTAATGAATTTAACCAGCCGGACGGAGATTGGTCTGCTTTCTTTGCTGGAGATGTGGATGAAATGGCCGCGGCGATCGAGACGCTAGAGTCTAAAGCAGATGCTGGGGCTGTGAGCCACGCGGCCCAGTTATTGATCGCACCGGAGATACTCCAGGCCCTATCTCAGCCCCATCTTGCCCTGTTTCTCACGTTTTTGAGGCTGTTGCGATATCCCCAACAGCAGTTTAAGGCGCTTACCCAGCGGCGTTTAGATTTCTATTATCGACAGGTGTTAAGACTAGCTGAGAAAGCGGCTATTCCCGATCAAGCACATGTTATTTTTACTCTCGATCCTACTCAAACAGATGCGTTGCTGACAAAGGGCGCGCGCCTGAGGGCGGGTGTTGATCAACAAGGCAAAGACCTAACCTATGAGCTAGACGACAACCTCTACATTACCCAGGCTCAGGTGGCGAGTGTCAAAACTCTCTCCGTTGAAAAGATCTACATTGATCTTCAACATATCCATCTTGCCGACCAGCGCAGTGATGAAGCCTTTGAGAAAATGCTGCGCTGGGCTGTGGGAACTCCAAGCCAGGGGGGTGTTTTGCCCATGTTGCTAGCAACAGATCCGTTGGCAACCCAGGAAAATAGAACCGATGACACCACCCTCTCTGAAATTATCGCTCTGTTTCGAGAATTTCAATCGGTCGAAAATCATACCCTAGAAAATGTTACTCCAGCTCGACAGCACTACATTCTGAACCAGCTGTGTTTTGCCAACTTGGACGATTTCAAATTTTGTTTTGACGTCCACACTCGCGAGAATACTAAACATTTACCAGACGTCAAGCCCCCCACTGAGGCAGAATGGCAACAGGTTTATCGATTGGTGGAAAAAGCCTACCGGAAGAAAATCAATCGAGATCGCCGCACCCACCTACAGCAGGAACACCACAGCGAACAATATGATGATGCCGCCGCAGCATTTTTGGGGCTGTGGCAGTTGGCTCTGGGCGATCCATCCCCAGGTGATCCACTGCCCCCAATTGCCGAAGACCAGCCTGCAATCTTGATAGAGCTGCTGACAGAGTTAGAGGGAGCCAACGCTGAGAATACTACTCGCTACATCCAAGAACAGCTGTTTCTCAGTGTCGCTGATTTTCGAAAAATTATGGGTGTCCAGGCGCAATACATGACCCGCGAGGTGGTTGCTGGCTTAGACGATCCGCCTAACAATCCTGTTAATCGTTCGATGACGGAGCAAGAACAGGGACAATGGGCGGAAGTGTATCGCCTGTTAGAGCGGGCACAAACCCGCAAACGTCAGTTTACCTATCCCCCCATTGGTCGTACCGAGCTAAAGGCTATTTGTGCCACAGCCATTGCCGATGCCAAACCCGATGAGTTGGCGTTAACAGTCCCCCGATTCCACCCCTTTATAGCCCAACCCAAAAGTCTTACCCTAGGAGATCCTAACTCTGGTGAGAAAACCGGGGTACAGGCATTAGGGGTGGCGATCACCACCCCCGTACTCACCATGGAAGAAGGTCACCGTGAGATTACCCTTACCCTGGCCTGCCAAGCCGATACCTTTAACCGAGGTCTGTCAGAAGACCTATTAAAACAGGGAGAGCGACCCTTTGCCGTTGCCATTAGCAGTGAAACCGGTTGGCTTTCGATTTTGCGCAATCAGTTGACCTTTCAGGTGGGGGATTTTTTTCTAGAGTCATCCCTGAATGCCTATGGCCAAACCCACGTAGAGATAATGTATCAGGCCCCTGAGACCACCTTTGAGGGGAGGCATGTGGGGCAGTACCTGCAATTTCCTGAGGGGGGAATATATCATATTAACGCTGTTGAGGGCTCCACAGATGTATTTCTAAGCGCGGTGGGTTGGGTGGACTCCAGTGATGCCATTTATCACTATCCAAACCTGGCCTTAGGCGATGGTGGAGTTGTTATTACGAATCTTGAATTATCTGCATCCAACACCGCTGGTCTGAGAGAAATGCGGGCGACCGGAAGCCCTTCCCAGGGAGCCTTTCGATTCAAACGGTCGGATGTTGGCAGCTTTATTGTTTGGTCTGATGGCATTATTTATGAAATTAAACGCGTTGGTGGCACAACGCGAGTTGATGTGCAGCCGTGGGGCTATTTACCCCCCTCTGGCCAAACTCAAAAATATGATCGTATTGTCTTTAATGCTGCCCCAAGGGCACGATTAGAGACTCTCACTCCAGCTCGGATTGGTTTTACAGATATCGCTGGTACTGACACGTTGTTTACTCCCCAAGATATTGGCACCCTGATGACTGGGGTGAATGGAGAGATTTATAAACTAGCTGCCCTCGTTAGCGATCGCACCGCCACCATCACGCCTATCGGGCGCATTGGTCGCACCCCCACCCCCCAGACTCAGATTGAGCAGTATTCGGCTACGGGCATCTATCTCAATGCATTGCAGTTTAAATTTTCCCTAGATGCCACCCAGCCTGCAATTATTGCTCCTCCTAAACAGAGCGGGGATGCATCCACAAGCACGCCAGATTTCCATACACCCTATCCCGTTATCACAGTCACCTTAGAAGATCTAGAAGACAAGCAAGGACAGCCTTCGGCTTACCAGTTGTTTAAGAACTTCTGTTTGGAAAAGGCCAATGTGCAGGTGAGTGTTCGAGAGTTGCAGACGCTACAGCTGCGGAATGATCGCAGCATCCTTAACCCTAAAAGTCCCTTTGAACCCTTTGATAATCCACCGATTCCTGGGTCTGCTTTGTATTTTTCCCACCCAGAGATTGTAACTAAGAAACTAGATAACCTATCGCTAAATCTAGAGTGGATGGGGCTACCAGATAGTTTTGCCAGTCATTATTATGCCTACCCCCGCTGTGGTCTTTCACCCCAGCCTCCGACCCTTGACAACAACAGCTTTAAAGCCCAGTTGGGGTTGCTGCTCAATCGTACCTGGCATGACATTGACACAAGATCGCTTTTTAGTACGGCAACGACCGATAGCACCACTACACTTTTGCCCTTGGGTACACTGCAGTATGACAAAGCTCAGTTTATTAGATTGCCTGAGTCTGCCTTTATAGCTATACCTGAGGAACCTACTACCGGAGACCTGTGGGACTATAGCCGCTATTTTCGCTTAGAGTTAATCCGACCTGACTTTCAGCACATTCTCTATCCATTGGTGATAAATAAGGTGGCTAGAGCGAAAGAAGATGATTTAGTGGCAGGTGGTCAGGATAAGATTCAAGATCTTGTCGTATATCCTCCCTATACGCCCAAAATAAAAGGAATCTCCCTTGACTACCAAGCTTCAGCTGAGATTGATCTCAGGGCAGAGACTGACAATCCTCCCGCTGGGAAAATCTTTCAACTGCACCCCTTTGGCTATGTAGATTTGCAACAAATGACCCAGGAGATACCCGGTCGTTACTTCTTACTTCCTCAAAATGACACTGAGGGTAGTTTATTCATTGGCCTTCGAGGGGTGCAGCCCCCCCAGTCGTTGACGCTGCTGTTTCAACTGGTGTCGGGGAGTGGCAACGCTGACCTCATCCACCCTGACATTGTGTGGAGCTATTTGGCGGATGATCGTTGGCACCGATTTGCACCTGTGGATGTGTTGGCTGATAGTACTAATGGTTTAGTGGATTCGGGCATTGTGCACATTACGATTCCAGAGGCGGCGACTGACCAAAACCATCTGTTGCCAGCCGGACTACATTGGTTGCGAGCGACGGTGGAGACTAATCCAGCTGCTATTCCCGATGTTTTGGCGATTCGTACCCAGGCGGTGACGGCAACGTTTGTAGATCAAGAGAATGATCCTGAGCATCTGAGTCAACCCCTGGAGGCTCAGTCTATCGAAGCATTGGTAGACGATAATGGTGCGATCGCAACCATAGAACAACCCTACAGTTCCTTTGGTGGACGTCGACAAGAATCATCTCACACCTTTTATACGCGCGTGGGTGAGCTTTTGCGCCATAAGCGTCGTGCTATCACCCGTTGGGATTATGAGCGGCTGGTGTTAGAGCAGTTCCCTCAAATTTATAAAGTCAAATGCCTGACCCAGGCCGAACAGGCCAATACACCCAGTGCGGCGCAAGTAACCGTAGTGGTGATTCCCAACCTGGCTAATACGGCTCCCTTTTTACCCTTAGAACCCAAAGCTCCCCAATATCTGTTGCAAGAGATCACAGACTACCTTCAATCTCATACCTCTCCCTTTGTGAAAGTTGCGGTCAAAAACCCTCGTTATGAACAGATCAAGTATCGCATTGGCGTACGATTCCACGACGGCTATGAACAGGGCCATTATCTCAAGCAGCTCAATCAAGAACTCGTGCGATTCCTATCTCCCTGGGCCTATGAAGAACAAAGCGATATTTCCTTTGGTAGCTCTATCCACAGTTCGGCGGTGATTCATTTCATCGAAACTCGACCTTATGTAGACTATGTGACCAATCTGAAGTTAATTGAACAGGTTATGTTGACCCATAATCGCCATTCTAAAATAGACACTACCTACCATGTGAATCCCACCAACTTAGCCCAGGTCAAACAGGTGGATTCAATTCTAGTGTCTGCTCCAGAACATATTATTGATTTGATCACCACATCTGGCTACGAAGACGAGGCATTTGAAGGTATTGACTACATGATTATTGGCGTTGATTTCTTCCTAACGTGATTTTTTAATTTCTTTTTGATCATTTATCAGGAGCATCCCCATGGCAGGTAAAAAAGATAGAACTCAACTTCAAACTCTCTTTAAGACCGGGGCAAAACCTTCTGAGGGAGACTTTAAAGACTTAATCAATTCACTGATAAATGCTGAAGATGATGGTATTGAAAAACCATCTGGTATAGATAATCCGCTCAAAATTTTGGCCCATGGGGACAGCGAAAATCTGTTAGATTTCTATGCCAAAAAGACTCATACCTGGCGGTTAAACCAAAAGCCAACGGGGGCAAAAACTCCAGGACTTAATTTTGAAACTGGTGGGGTGAGTAAGCTCTTTATTGACAGCGCATCGGGCAATGTGGGGCTGAGCATTAATCAGCCAACGGCGAAACTGCATATTCAACAGTCGGGCAGTGAGGATCTTCTACGTCTTGACGATGAGGCAGGTGATACTACACCTCTGGTGGTAGATGCTGAGGGCAATGTTGGCATTGGTACAGCCTCCCCAAAACATAAGCTTGACGTGCAAGGGGCTATAAATGTTACGGGTCCTATTTTGAGCCCAGAAGGACCGCTCCGTGATGACGGTGGTGGCTGGGTTCGCACCTATGGCAATACTGGTTGGTACAGTCAGACCCACGGTGGTGGCTGGTATATGACCGACAACCAATGGATTCGCAGCTATGGCAACAAGAATATTTATCAGAACGCCGGTATTTTACGAACTGACGGAACGTTACAGGTTGGGCCCAGTGGCAATCGATTTATTGTTAACACAGCTGGCAAGGTGGGTATCGGTGAGATCAATCCGAAACAAACTCTCACAGTAGTTGGCTCATATAATTCTGGGAAAGACGATGCCAATGGTATGACCAATAGCGGCAATTTAGCCATCAAAAGCAACGCGCCTCAGATTGATTTTATTGATACTGATCACAAAGACTGGGCGATTCATGTAAACAGCAACAAACTCTACTTTATTCGTGAGCCTTGGGAAACTACAGACCTAGTTCTAGATGGTGCTGGCAAGGTTGGCATTGGTACGGCTTCACCAAAACAGAAACTTGACGTTCAAGGAAGCATAAATGTTACGGGGGCGATTGTGGGACCGGAAGGAGCGCTCCGTGATGATGGCGGTGGCTGGGTTCGTACCTATGGCAATACTGGTTGGTACAGTCAGACCCACGGTGGTGGCTGGTATATGACTGACAACCAATGGATTCGCAGCTATGGCAACAAGAATATTTATCAGAACGCCGGTATTTTACGAACTGACGGAATGCTACAGGCGGGTCCCAGTGGCAACCGATTTATTGTTAACACAGCTGGCAATGTTGGTATTGGCACTACCTCGCCGGGAGCAAAGCTGCATGTGCATGGTGGTATAAGACTTACCAACAGTAACAGCAATCGTAGCGATATATATATGAGTGGTACTCGTAGTTTAGTATTTACCCTGGCTAAGTCATATCACGGGGGTAATAGCGCTAGGAGTGCGAGTTGGGATGGAGATAGTAACTGGGATTTTGGTTCGGATTTACGCTTAAAAACAGATATTGAAAATGAAGAGAATGTCCTTGAGCGTTTGATGAAATTAGAGGTCAAAAACTATCGTTGGAAAGATAACCCTGATGCTGAAACTAAAAAAGTTGGGTTTATTGCCCAAGATGTTCAGCCTTTATTTCCATCACTGGTTGGTGAATTACAGCATCCAGAAGACAATGAGCTAATGCTGACATTGAAGTATGCCGAATTTGGCGTATTGGCCATCGGTGGGCTGAGGGAACTAAAGCGTGAAAAAGATGCTGAAATTTCTGAACTTAAAGCACAAATGGATGCTGAAGTAAAAAGACTAAAGGCTCAAATACAGAAACTGAAAAGCTAATTTACTCTCATCGTTTTTGGTTATCTTATACGGTTCGTGACGACTTACCTTAATCAATAAGCAACTCAGTAGAAAATACCCATGAAACAACAGCTAGAACAACGCCTCCAACAGCTCAAAGCAGAATTTGAATCGGGTCAGCAAGTATTGGCAGAACTTGAAGAAAAGCGAACAAATGTGCAAGGTACCCTGTTGCGTATTCAAGGCGCAATTCAGGTTCTAGAAGAAGAATTAGCCAAAGCAGATGAAGAAGAGCCCTCTACATCGACCAGTGAATTATCCTCTGAAACCATCAACATCAACAATGGCGTAACCCCAAAAGCAGCAGAAACACCAGTCAAAGGATAAAGGGTCAGTAAGAGATTTTCATTTTCTATTTTGAATACCTATGGCTGACTCCCCAACTATTTCCAATGCCCCCTTCGAACATTTAGGTATGGACTATGCCTTCTTGCGTCAGGAAGGCATCAAATCTATCCAACAGCTTGCAGGCAGCCGCTGGACCGACTACAACAGCCATGACCCTGGTATAACTATTTTAGAAGCCCTGTGCTATGCCGTCACCGATCTCAGCTATCGTCTCTCCTTTAGCCTAGAAGACCTGCTGGCCCATCCTGCCACCGCATCATCAGCCTCGGATCCTTTGTTTCTTAGCGCCAGGGAAATCCTCACCGTCAATCCTCTCACTATCACCGACTATCGCAAGCTTCTTATCGATATCGATGGGGTCAAAAATGCCTGGCTAGAACCCATTGATAACCCTCAGCCTGAACTATACTACGACGCCCCCAACGCCCGATTAACGTTCAGCAGTCAAGATTTAGCTGAGCCAGTACAATTATGCGGTCTCTATCGAGTTTTAATTGAACCCGAACTGGCTTATCAGGGTAAGGCTACTGAGTTGGAAGCAAATGCTAATGCCAAACTTCATCAGCACCGTAATCTTTGCGAAGATTTTGCTGAGATTCACATCATGGGGTTTGAGGAGATTACCGTCGATGCTGTGCTAGAAATTGCAGAAAATAGTGATCCTCAGGCCCTTATGGGACTTATTCATAAATCTTTGGCAGACTATATTTCCCCTTCATTACCTTTCTTGAGTCTGCCAGTATTGTTGGAGCAAGGCAAACCCGTTGAAGATATCTTTTCAGGACCTGCCTTGGACCATGGTTTTCTTGACAATGACCAGCTGCAACAATTTGATCGTAAAACCGAACTTCACGCGTCCGATTTAATCCGTATTATTTTAGATATGCCTGGGGTGAATGCCGTAAAACGCATCACGCTCTCGGGTAGTCAGGCCACGCTGCAAGAGTGGGTTCTAGATCTCGACCCTCAGCTCACACCGCGTCTAAAATCCTTAGAGAAAACGGTGCAAGAGAAGAACATTCAGTTCTATAAAGGTCAGATTCTTTGTGAACTTGATGTTGATCAGATTCAACCAGCCATCTCTCTGGCTGCACCTCAATCTCAGTCCGTTGCATTGTCACTCCCACCAGATGACAGCCTCGACCTGTCAGTTCCTATGGGCAACTATCGAGAACTAGCAGACTACGAATCGGTTCAATCTGAATTTCCCCTTACCTATGGTATTAGTGAGATGGGGTTACCCACTTCTGCTAGCCCCGAACGTAAAGCCCAGGCAAAACAGCTGCAAGCTTATTTAATGGTATTTGATCAGCTGTTGGCTAACTACTTTGCTCAGCTCGATCACATCAAGGATCTCTTTTCTCTTGATACTGCCCAAATTCGAACCTATTTTTCCAAAAATATTGCCCACTTTCCGGGTGCTCAAGAGATTCTCCAGGCTACCTATGCGCAATATCTTGCTAGCTCAGCCGACGCCACGGTTGAGCTAGACCGCCAGAGTCGTCTTTTGGATCATCTGATTGCCCAATACGGTGAAACCTTTACTAATCCATCTCTGCTTTATCCCAACAGCCCTCTCTCCAATACCACCCTTGATCGTAAAGCGGCCTTTGCCCAAGACTATCGTCAAGTCAGTGCTGGACGGGGGCAGGCGTTTGATTACACCCGTAATCCCAACGATCTTGAAAGTTATGGCAATGTATCAGGGTTAAAGCGACGGGTTGCCCGATTATTAGGAATGGACCCAAATCGGCAATTTCTCGCTTCCGATAGCGACACAGAAGGGTTTTACATTGTGGAGCATATTCTCTTGCGCCCTCGTCAGGCAACAACCCTTGCTAGCTCCACTGATGACGGTATATCAAGCCCGAATGTCACCAACAGTAATTTCCTCAGTTTTTCTCAGTCCATTGCTCAATTTCAAGAATCTGCCTCCCAAGGTCAACTTACCTGTATATCTCCCAACCATCGTCTCAAGACTGATGACTCTGTTAATATCTTCTATTCCACTCACTATAATGGCACCTATCGCGTTCTAAACTCCCAATCCGACACATTTGATATTGCTCAGGAGTTTGTGGGCGAAGATACTGGTGAATGGGTTCGCAGCGATCAATTTCCCGATCCCTTTTCCTTTCAGATTAGTGTTGTTATTCCAGACTGGCCCGAACGATTTCGCGCAGCTAGTGTCAAGCAACTTATTTACGACACCCTAATTGCCGAAACCCCTGCCCATATCACGCTCCATATTCACTGGCTAGACTCAGCCAACATGCAACGGTTTGAATCTATTTATGCTATCTGGCTCCAACACCTGTCAGGTGATGTCAAAGGAGGTAGTGATGCGGATAATGAAGCTAAGGCTTCAGCCACACGCTTGATCAATTTTCTAGAACTGGGCTCCACTGATATCCCTGCTTTTCCTGCTTTAATTGGCTATATGACCATTAGTGAAGGGGATAATGATAGCAGCACAATCAATCCATTCACGGTATCTCAAAATCCTGAGGGAGAGAGTGCGCCCTATCCTGAGGGAGAGGGTGCGCCCTAATGTCCCAACAGCGCCATGTGATCAAAAAACAATATTTAGACCTACGTATCGGGTCAAATATTGAAGCTTTTGAGCTGCAAAATCAGGTTAGTGCTCTTTATCGCAGTAAAATTATTCCCCTGCTTGAGGTTTATTGTGATCGGCTCAGTGAGCCGGACAGCATTCTCAGAATCGATACCCTCGATATTGACCTGGGTGAAATAGACTTACAAACTCTGGAAACAGACTTTGTTACAGCTGTTGAAAAGTATCTGTTTCAGCAACTAACCAAGAAAATTGATTCTTTAATAAAGTCTCCAGCTGATCAGAGCCCACCTTTGACTAAAGTTGCTAAGCAACCTTCTCTGGCTGATCCAACTGCCTCGCGACTCGAGCTGTTGAACTATTTTCTGCAGACTGGGCGTTTGTCCTGGTGGTGTGACACCCTGAGTCAATCCGCTTTAGAAGACTGCTGTGACCACTTACTCAAGGTTTCACCCGTCGCTCTCAAAGTCTTGCTCCAGACAAAAATCAAACATATCCATGCTTTAAGGCGTCTGATTTATCAATTTTCTGATCAGACTTTGACAAAACTAGTGGCTTTATTAGCACCCATCGGCTCTCAGTGGGTATCGCCTTACTTGCGGGATATGCAGGTATTGATGCCCCAGGTAGATAGCTTCCGAGGTATTAATTTTCAACAGTTTAGGCTCAAACTTTGGCAAGGGATATTTGGACCTCTATCTTTGGGTTCTACTTTCTCTGGCAATGTAGATTTAGCCATTCAAAATCAACTCCTACAGTTAGCTACTAGTTTTCAACTTAGTGCGTCTACTCTCCGGCAAGACATGCTCGGTGCTCTGGAGCAGTTGCACACTGAGGGTGTTGATTTTAACAGTGAGCTGCCGACTATCCTGACAGCTCGCTCCCAAACGACTGTAACCCCACGTATTCGATTTCAATCAGAGATTGAGCATCTTATCAGTCTTTTAACTGTATTAAAGAATTTCAACAACGAGCACCCACTTTCGCTATCTCTACAAGCTAATATTGACACTCTCTTGCGCCAGCTTTTTTTGTTACTGCAGGATGCTGCGAAAAGCCCGTCTATTAACGCGCCGCATCTTGAGATAGCTGCTCTGGTGACTAGCCTAGAACAAGAGATGTTGCCAGACTATCATTCTTTAGGTCAGCAAATTAAGGCAGTTGCTCAATCTATTAAATTCTCAGCGAGCGCTCCCGAGAGCCTGACAGCCTCTGCTCTATTTAATGAGCCATCAGATTCTTTTAATAAATCTGACGAAATATATGTTCAAAATGCGGGTTTGATTTTACTTTGGCCCTTTCTGAACCGTTTTTTTGAAACATTAAGTCTGTTACGAGCAAATCAATTTGTCAATGATTGGACAGCTAGTCAGGCTATTCTTTTGCTGCAGTATTTAGTTGATAAGTCGGTTGAAATTCCTGAATATCAACTGCCACTCAACAAACTTCTCTGTGGAGTAGATTTGTTAGTGCCGGTTGCAGCTAGGCTAGAGATTTCTGAACTAGCAAAAACGGAGTGTAATACGCTGCTCACAGCAGTTATTCACAATTGGTCAGTCTTGAAGAGTATGACTCCTGATGGTTTTCGCCATGCTTTTTTGCAAAGGGCGGGTATTTTGCGACGCCACAATGCCAATTGGTTGTTGCAGACTGAACGTGAAACCTATGATGTCTTACTAGACCAACTGCCCTGGAGTATTCAGGTGATTAAACTACCTTGGATGGAGCAGGTGTTATATACAGAATGGTAGGCATTTAGAAAAAACGAGGACGAGAAGATAATAGATATAGGAGGTGCGATCGCACACCTTAACTACAGCTAACTTTCAAAGTTTAGCGCTTCAGGGTTACCTGATTAGACTAAGACTCTTTGAGACCCCAACAGTGGCTCTGTCAGCCAATTAATATGAGGGTAGTCCCTAACGTGTAAGGATATTCAGTCGTTTAGGGGATGCCATCGCCTAGTCATATCAGTGAAGATAGACACATCGTCAGCTGAATTCGTTGTGTCTACCGCTCTACCGCCCTGCCCTCGCTGTAATTCTAAACGC
>JBCDIX010000077.1:0-31385 GCA_038748405.1 Cyanobacteria bacterium P01_H01_bin.21
CGATGCCGTCTGTTCCTGCACCGAGAATATGGTTCTCTGTAATGGTCATGTTGGACACGGTATCGTTTTCAATGTCATCAAAGAGAATGCCTTCTTCATTCGCACCCGTAATCGTATTGCCGGTCACAGTAATGGTCGAGTTAGCTCGGTTTTCAAGATTGTCAAACTCAATCCCTGTTTCATTACTGTCAATTTGATTGTTTTCAACGGTAATCGTTGCGATCGCATCATTTTCAATGTCACCAAACTCAATACCCTCAAAGGCTACATTGCTAATTTGGTTGTTGGCGACGGTAATGGTGGCATTGGCATTATTTTCAATATTGTCAATTTCTATGCCATCCCCCCCTGCGACAAGCGGATCCACATTTTCTGCATCAATCACATTTTCTGAGACTGTAATCGTGGCAACAGCATTGGCCTCAATGTCATCAAAGAAAATATTATCGAGTTGAGCATCCGTAATTTGATTGTTTGCCACTGTGATATTGGCGGTAGCATCTCCTTCAATGAGACCAAATTCAATGCCCGCTTCACCAATTGTGTTCAAGGTATTATCGGCGACGATCACTGTTGCAGTATCTGTCCCGTTAATGCCATCAAAGAAAATGCCATCGTCAGTTGTATTCGAGATTTGATTGCGAACAATCGTCACCGCGCCATCAATATCGGGCAGGTTAATGCCTACATTGGCATTGGTAATGGTATTGTCTTCAATCACAATATCCTCACCATTGGCCACAATGCCATCTGCCTCAGCCGGATCAATCGCTAGACCCGAGACCAATGTGTTGTTGCCGATAGTTGCAGTGCCGCTGACTGTCGGTAGGTCGCCACTGCCAGACCCTGGCAATGTCACTTCCCCAAACTGAGTATTTAATAGTTGTGTGGGCCCTACCGAGCGCACGTCTACCCCATCTGGCAGTGTAAAGGCACCGCCTGCATCACCCGCCTGCACATAAATAATGTTATCGGCGTTTGCGGTGGCAATAGTGGTGGCATTGGCAATGGTATCGAGCGGCGCTTCAAAGGTACCTATCGCTGTGGCAACCCCTGTAGTCGGGTCGACATGATGGAACACAAACGCCTGGTTCGTATCTGGGTTGATAGCAACAATACTGGCTTCGAGAATTGAAACATCCGTTCGATTCTCTACCAAAACAGTGTTGGTACGCGCAATGGGGTCTCCCGCTCTGGCCCATAGCCGCGCTTGTGAATTCTCTTCCGTATCAGATGGACGTTTTGCCGAGGCTCCTAACAACGCATTCACTGAAAAGACCGCGTTCGTGCCAAATACGCCGTCATTCTGAACACCTAGACCAACCCGCAAGTTGTTTTGAATCCGGTAGTCTAGTGAAGCCCGAACACCAACACTATCTTGAGAGGCTTCTCCAGTCAAATAATAAACACCGCCTCGTCCCCACAGGCTGCTCTCTTCACCAAAGTCAAACAGCTCAATGCCACCGTCGAGTGATGCGGTGGCCAGGGCAGCTTGTACCTGGTCAATTTGCTGCTCATCAAACAACAATTGATTACCGACAAACTGGGGGTTTATGGCCTGGGTCTCGGTGGCAATGACCTGACGGGCATTACCCAAAGGAAGGTTGGCATTGAACGTTAAGTCCCAGTTCTCTCCTAATAGCTCAGAGCCAACGCCCACTTGGGTAAAGGTGCGCTCACCCGTACTACGAGCATCTAGCCCAGCATAAGCACCCCATATTGTGCTGTCGTTTAGCAGGGCTCGGTAGCCAACTTGCAAGCCACCGCCAAAGTCGCCAGTATTATCTACACTCACACGACCATCAATAAAGGTGACCTCTTGCCCCGGTGTTTGAATCACAGGGAGAAAACCGCCAAAGCTACCAAAGCCGCGAAAGCCAGCACCTTCGTTATAATTGAGATTGAAGAAGGGTTGCAGACGGAGCGCAGCAGCTCCTGTCGCTGTTGGGGTTGTTTCCGGGGTAGGGGACTGGGCAGTCTGGGCTTGATCAGTCTGGGCTTGATCAGTATGAGTTTGAGCGATCTCATCGACGGAAACCGGTGTGGCGAGCGCTTCAGCTGATATGGCCAATATACTCGCTAAAGATAAGCAAAAACTCAGGCATCGCTTAACGCCTGTATTGCCAGTAATCCGTAGCTGTTGAAAACGTTTCGAGAGACGAGATAGATTTTTAACATCCTGTGTGGGGATAATGGCGACACCATCGACTGTCATGGGACTTTCCTGTTGTGAATTGTTGTGAGCTATAAATATTTGAGCCTTGACCACATCAAAACCAGCGTCTTCTCTAAAGAAAACTCTCAGGCTTGAAATTGAGTTTGGTTCAAATAAGTTGGTGCAACTTTAGATGTAAACCACGTCCAAGTTGAAACCTGTAGTTTCCTCTACGGAAAAACTCCAGTTCTGCACGTTGGCAAGGTTTATCTAGGTCATCAAAGAGTCACGCAGAAGATTACTTCTCTCTATGTTGTTTGGATTCCGGAAACCATGAAAAAATTGTTTTTAGAATCTAGCGTGAGAAAGATTGAATCGATGGATCTTTCGTTCTAAGCAGACTAAAACAAAATTTCAAAAAGATATTGAAACACTCAAAGGCCCCTGACAGAGAGGGCTATATGCATTGTTACAAATATTCTTTTCGAGGTAGACCACAAAAAACAGATAAACAATTACTTTTCCATAACAACCCCATACGTGCAGAACTCACGTATGCATAAAGCTGGATAAGAGCACAATTGGTTGTCAGTTATAGATACGAATAACAGTTAAACTTGAACAACTTTAATTTTTAGCGCTTGTTTTATAGTTAGATTAGACAAACCACCACAAAGCAAGCACTCCAGCAACCAACCCTTGATGTTCAACGTGCACCTCCTTATATCAATCAATATTGCCGTTGCTGATTTAGGGGATGAACCGATCTGCACAATGTCTCATTGGCCTAGACTTGACAGATAAAATCATACCGGGGATCAGCAACGCCTCAATATCTAACTACTTGACTATCAATACGAATGAGAGTTTGATTTGGATGAAAAATATTCAAATTGACCTAAAAGCCAGCAAGCGTAAGGGTCGGTCCTTGCTGCAGCTCCAATGTCTTACCAATAATTTTTGGGGCCGCGCCCTGCTCATAAATTCCTTACTCTCATGAAATTGAAAATCGCCGCAACGACGGATGCAGATGCGATTATCGCTTTCGATCAGGTCGCGGCATCTGATCCGGCACGCGTCCAGTTCATCCACGACCAGATCAAATCGGGTGCGTGTTACATCGCCGTCATCGACGCTAACGTCGTGGCCTACGCCGTCCTGAACTACAAGTTCTATGACAACGGTTGGATCGAAATGCTCTATGTCCATCCGCAATTTCGGCGCCAAGGAATCGGTTCCGCGTTGATCCGCCATTTGGTCAACGAATGCCGCACACCCAAACTATTCACATCGACGAATCAGTCCAACTTTTCGATGCAGCGGTTGCTGGCAGCGCAGGAGTTTGTTCGAAGCGGCTTCATCGAAAACCTTGACGAAGGCGATCCGGAATTAGTGTATTTCAAACGCTTGTGCGATGATGCTACATAACAAGCGCATGCGCCAGAGCCGTCGATCCGATTGGAGCTAAGTGGAACATCAAAAGTGGCGACCTGGTGATGCTGGACGTTAGGCTTCCTAAAATCACCTGTCAACTTCTTTGTCACGCGATCGCAAAGCCTAGAACAAGATTAAAAACGACACTATTCAGCCCCTGTTATTTCCTCCTCAATATATTCTTTCCCAATGCGCTGATATTCGGCCAGAGTAAACGAATCTACCTGAATCGCATCTAGCTGAGCACGCTCTGCTGTCGTTGCCAAATCAGACTCTGCGCCTGTGATTACTCCAGCCCTTAGAGCGGCTTCCACACGACCGACAGGGGGCGTAATATTGAGCTGACCATTGCGCAGCGCCGCTTTGATTTTCTTGAATATTGGCATTGCTACGATAGATAGCTGATAGGCGCGCTCCAATCGACCAAGGGCTTGCTCTGCATCGACAGGCACATGCAATCCTTTAGTGATGTGATTACGACCATCAGGAGATTGCAACAGTGTAGCCACCGCATGGCCTTGAGCATCCGTGGGAATTACACCGATGGGGTTTAATCGGAACCAGGGTAGTGTTTTTGCCCGCATTAAACCACCCAAAATGGGAATCTCTAAATTTGCCAACAATCCTTCTAATGCTTGCTGGATCTGACCAAGGCTATAGTTTATGGCCCAGTGAACCAGCGGCAAATCAGCTTCTCGACGCCCTTCTGCTTCAAACCGTCGTAGTGTGGCTGTTGCTAGATACATCCAAGAGAGCATATCGGCAAAGCGGCCCGTAATTTTCTCATGACGTTTGAGGCGACCGCCATAGGTGAGCATGGCTAAATCTGAGAGGGCAGCAAATGTTGCCGAGGCCCAGGCCAGCTTTTGGTAGTATCGAGCGGTTTCTCCGCGTACAGGAGATTTCACCACGTAACCATGGGTCCAGCCGAGAATTTTGGCACGGGTGAGATTGCGAAAAACTAAACCAACATGTCGCCAAAACGCATGGTCAAAGGCGGCTACATTGTTGTCTTCTAGCGCGGCAATCTCATCAAAAATATAGCCATGGCAACGAATCGCGCCCTGTCCATAAATAATTAAACTGCGGGTGAGAATGTTGGCACCTTCAACCGTAATGGGGATGGGGGTAGCCGTGTAGATATTCGCTAACAGATTGCGAGGGCCGCGACAGATACCGGCACCGCCCAGGATATCCATACCGTCATTGATAATGCGGCGCGACAGCTCGGTAAACTGATACTTGGCAATGGCAGATATCACCGCTGGTTGTTCGCCCTGATCTACAGCACCACAGGTATACAGACGAGCTGCATCCATCAAATAGGTAAGGCCACCGATACGAGCCAGGGGTTCTTCCACACCTTCAAATTTACCAATGGACAGCCCAAACTGTTCTCGCACAACGCTGTAGGCACCGGTCACTCGCGAGACTAATTTGGCTACACCGGTACCAGTGGCAGGAAAACTCACACCACGACCGGCCGCGAGGCTTTGCATTAGCATGGTCCAACCCTGACCCGCGCGTTCAATACCGCCAATAATCTGACTGGCGGGCAAAACCACATTTCGACCAGAAATTGGTGAATTATAGAACGGTACGCCCATAGGGTCATGGCGACGCCCTAGCTGCACACCGGGAGTATTTGCTGGGACTAGCACACAGGTAATGCCAATATCTGTTCCCTTACCCAAAAAATTATCGGGGTCGCGGAGACGGATAGCCAGACCAGTAAGTGTTGCGATCGCACCCAGCGTAATATATCGTTTTTGCCAATTCAGTCGCAGATACAGCTCACCATCTTTGCCCTTAAAGACGGTGCCGCTGGATTGCAAACTGGCCGCATCGGATCCAGCGGTTGGTTCTGTCAGGGCAAAGCAGGGTATTTCTTCACCTGTTGCCAATTTAGGCAAGTAGCGTTGTTTTTGCTCGTTGGTACCGTAACGTAGCAGCAGCTTAGCTGGCCCTAAGGAGTTCGTCACACCAACCGTTGCTGTGTGGGTAAACGAGCGCGATGCCAGCTTGGTCATCACCGCACTGTAGGCCGTATTCGAGAAGCCTAGACCGCCATACTCTGACGGAATCATCATGCCAAAGAAGCGTTCTTGTCTTAAGTAAGCCCAGACATCAGGGGGTAAGTCTTTGCGCTGATGAATCTCCCAGTCTGTCGCCATGCGACACACCTGCTCTACCGGGCCATCAACAAACGCCTGCTCACTAGGTCTTAGTGTCGGGTAGGGCTCTGCCAAAATCCGCTTAAAGTTTGGTTTACCAGAAAACAGCTCACCATCTACCCACACGGTTCCGGCTTCAATAGCCGCACGTTCTGTTGCTGAAATCGCTGGCAACAGCTTAAATCGCTGAATGAGTTTAACAATAGGGGCTGTAACAACTACCTGACGGATAAATGGGATGTTAAATACAACCGCCAACAGGCCAAACAATAACCATAGCCACACGGGGGAATGAATCGCGCCTAATACTAATGCGCCGTAGGCAAACCACGCCAACATCGGTACATTAATGTATGCCAAGACAACAAACAGTCCAAGCAATCCAACAATTGAACCAGCGGTCAAGAGAGCCATATTATTTACCCCACCCTGTAGGGGCATTGCATGCAATGCCCCTACAGACACATAAAGAAGAATCTGTAATTTTGTTAAAGAAAATTTTGTGACAAATATCACATTCCCTCTTTCAGCCTAATCTTGTTTTGTCACTCAGATAAATTAGAGCAACAAATTTTCAAACACGCCTGCAGCCCCCATACCGCCGCCAACACACATGGTGACCATGCCATAGCGAATATGACGTCGCTTCATCTCGTGTAACAATGTTGCGGTTAGTTTCGCACCACTGCAGCCAAGGGGATGCCCTAGTGCGATCGCACCGCCATTTACATTGATAATGTCCTTGTTTAATCCCAACTTATGGATAACGGCAAGGCTTTGGGAGGCAAACGCTTCATTTAGCTCAATCAGACCGATATCGCCTAAGCTAAGCCCCACCTGCTTGAGCACCTTAGGCACAGCCTCAATAGGGCCAATGCCCATAATTTGAGGCGGCACACCGGCAACAGCAAACCCCAGCAAACGAGCCATGGGTGTCAGGTCAAGCTCCTGCAACTTATCTTCACTCATCAGAATGGTGGCTGCCGCTCCATCTGACATTTGAGAAGAGTTGCCCGCTGTTACGCTACCGCCACGTCGAAATACAGGTGGCAAAGCGGCCAGAGCTTCCAAACTAGTGTTAGATCTAGGGCCTTCATCTATCTGGAATAGGGTTTCATCGGTATGGACCTCGCCATTTTGATAACCCGTGTTAGTCACGTTTAGCGGGATAATTTCGTCCGTAAACCGACCAGCGGCAATCGCGTTGAGGGCTTTTTGGTGAGATCGCAGCGAAAACGCATCTTGAGCAGCCCGCGAAATCTCAAACTGCTCGGCAACATTCTCAGCTGTCAGCCCCATAGACATATACACCTGGGGTGTTTCAGCCATCATCGCCGGGTTGGGGCGCCAACAGTCTCCCCCCATGGGAATCAGGCTCATGGACTCTGCACCACCCGCCACCATTACATCGGCTTGACCCAGACTAATGGCCTGGTGCGCCATGGCAATAGTTTGCAACCCCGATGAACAGAGTCGATTTACCGTCATGCCTGGCACCGATGGCGGTAACCCTGCCCGATGGGCCACCACTCGACCCAGGTTATAGCCCTGTTCTGCCTCGGGCATGGCACAGCCTATAATCACATCCTCGATGTGGTCTGGTGTCAGAGCAGGCAGCTTTGCGATCGCACCGCGCACCGCTGCTGCTGCCATATCATCCGCCCGCATGTACCGCAAAGTACCTTGCGGAGCCTTACCCACAGCCGTACGCACGCTAGCAACAATGTAAGTATTTCGCATGATCTTCTCCAGGCAAATAAGCAGTAGGGAGCAATTAAAACCGTAGGTTGAGTCATCACCTACAACTCTTAACTCATCAACAAACCATAAAACCCAACAAGTTCAGTCCCCTATCAACATTCTCAATCATCAATTCCGCAGCGGTTTCTTTGTCTTCAACAAGTGAGCAATTCTCTCCTGCGTTTTCTTCTGTTGCAACAGCGGCAAGAAAACCTCTTGCTCCAAACCCAGCAAATACTCTTCAGACACCCTGGCCGGAGCCGTTAACTTTCCACCGGTCATGATATAGGCCAGTTTTCCTGCCAAGAACCGATCATAGTCACTAGCAAACCCTCCCTGCTGCAGGGTGTAAGCCATGTGGTCGAGCACTGCCCGACCTGGCTGACCTAATACCCAGAAACTGTCATGGGCAGGGGGGTGATAGCCGATGCGGTCAAGACAGAGCACTTCTTCTTTAGCCACATAAAGCCGCTGGTCATTGTTCATCACAATGTGGGTATGGGCTGGCAAAAAGCCCATCTCAATCGCCTCATAGGCGCTGCCTGCCACCGTTGCCGTTGCCACCGTCTTAAACACCTGATTTAGAAAAGGCTGAATATGATGAGCAGTGTGGCTGACAGATCGCTGAGACGCCCATTTGGCCATACGCGTAGTACCTGTAGCCCCCGGAATCAAACCAACACTTAGCTCCACTAGGCCGATATAGCTCTCAGCAGCAGCAACGATATGGGGACAAGCCATCACCAACTCGCAGCCACCTCCCAAAGCTCGTCCCTGCATTGCCGCCACAATGGGTTTATGAAAATAACGAATGCGCTGCAGCATCGTCTGGAATTTCACTAACAAATCCGCAATCATTTGCCAGTTACCAGCTTGGGCAGCTGTCGCCATTTCTAACAGATTGGCACCACCACAGAAATGGTCGCTGTTGTTACCAATTATCAAACCTCGATACCCATCATCCTGAGCCAAAAGATCTAAAACTGTTTGCAATCCATCCACAACAGCGGTGCTGAGCGTATTGCCCTTAGAACAAAACTCGTACAGAACTACACCATCCCCCATGTCCAACAGCGCAGCTTCTGAGTTCTCCCATACTGTGCGTTTTGCGGTTTTAATCAACGGCAAATGGATTTCATCAGTAGGCTGTGCCACGAGTTGTTGCCCGGTGGGACCGAGTACGGCATCAGCCATCAGCAAGCTACTGGGAACACCATGCTGACTACGATAGAAATGACCTTCCCCCGTGACAGCAATGTCACTAATCCACTCAGGCACTTGCAAATTAGCCGCCTGCATATCGTAAAGCACTCGATGAAAACCGATGGCATCCCACAGCTCAAACGGACCCAACCGCCAGCCAAATCCCCAACGCATCGCTCGATCAACATCTACAGGGCTATTGGCTATTTCTGGTAGCCGACAGGCGCTATAGCTCAACAGCGCCTGTGTCGTCTTACGGAAAAACTCACCTGCTCTACCAGGCAGTGCATACAGGGCTCTGACTCGATCAATCACCTCAGGCAGCTGAGAGATATTTTCAAGACCAGCCAAATCAATCTGGCGAGGGGCTTCATAAATAAAGGTTCTAGGATTAACAGAAAAAATCTTTTTACCCACCTTTTTATAAAATCCCTGCCCCGATTTAGCACCCCGTGAGCCCGTCTCCACAAGAGTTTTGAGTAAAGCTGGCAGCTTAAACATCTCCCTCTGCTCATCGTGGGGAATGGCTGGGTAGATATTCTCGGCGACATGGAGCAGGGTATCTAGACCGACGAGATCTGCTGTTCTAAATGTGGCCGATTTTGGACGCCCCACTACCGTACCCGTTAAAGTGTCAATCTCTTCGATGGAGTAGCTCTCGTCGATGAGGGCATGAATGCCGAGGAATGTTGAAAATAAGCCAATACGATTGGCAATAAAATTTGGTGTGTCTTTGGCAATAACAACTCCTTTTCCTAGGTAGCTACGACCAAACCATTCCATTCGTTTCACAATTGTTGGATCAGTCTCTTCAGTAGGAATAAGCTCTAATAGTTTTAAGTAGCGGGGTGGATTAAAGAAGTGGGTGCCTAAAAACCGTTGCTGAAAGTCCAGGGAGCGCCCTGCCACAATCTGAGCAATGGGTAAACCACTGGTGTTAGTAGAGATTACAGCATCTGGACGCACTATTTGCTCTAGTCGAGCCATCAACTGCTGTTTGATATCCAACCGCTCGATCACAGCTTCAATCACCCACTCCACCTGACTTAGACGCGCAAAATGGTCGTGATAATTACTTAACTCAATTCGATCAGCCACATCTGGAGTGAACAAGATAGGTGGCGATAGTTTTTTGGCCTTCTTAAACGCACCTTCTACCACCGCATTTTTGTCGCCTTTAGCAGCAGGCAAATCCATCAACAACACCTGTAAACCTGCATTCGCTAAATGAGCCGCAATCTGAGTACCCATGATGCCGGCACCCAGCACAGCTGCTGTTCTAAAGGGAAGAAAAGTCATGATGGATCTCCTTTAAGCAAGGTCAACGAAGAGCGAGCGGCGCCCGTCAAAATACAACTAAGCAACGTTGGTGGGGCGATGTACCCAATGCCTCCATCGCTGATATAAACGAGAAAATCGCCTGGGTCGAACTTGACGTGCAGGTTGCTCAGTTGCTTGATAAAGCGATTCAATCTCTCGGGCATAGGTCTGGTAAAGCTGGTGACGATTGCTGCCAAGATTTGTCTTAGTTTGGGCCTTAGCTCGAATCAAGACAAACCGTTTAATTGTTGACCAGCTGGGTAGCTGAGCATTGACCTGTTCGATGAGTGTTTGGTAGTGCGATCGCACCGTCCGGTCAGTGCACACTGCAAAATCACTAACAAGCTCCAAAATCTCAGGAACAATTAGCACTCCACAAAACTTTTGCCCCGGTCCAACCAGGAACGCTTGTTTTACTAAAGCCGATGTCTCTAGCTGCGCCTCAATGGGTGCAGGCGCAACATATTTACCAGTTGAGAGCTTAAACAACCCTTTCTTACAACCATGGAGTGTCAGTAGACCATCCACCGAAAACTCTCCCAAATCCCCGGTATGGAACCAACCATAGGCATCAATCACCGCATCAGTCGCTGCCGGATCATGGTGATACCCCATCATCGTGTAGGGGCTATGCACTAGAACTTCACCATCTACCGCCAGTCGCAGTTCCACACCAGGGATGGGGGCTCCTACGGTGCCAGAGCGTAGCCAGCGATCGCGAGTGTAGCTGAGCACAGAGCTAGTTTCCGTCAAACCATACCCCTGCTTTACTGGAATACCCACACCGTTAAAAAAGGTCATAATCTCAGGGCGTAACGCCGCACCACCGCACAGCAAATAGCGCACGTTCCCCCCAAATGCTCGACGTAAGTTGTTAAATATACTGTGGCCGAGCAACCAGCGCTGCAGATGACGCCAGCCAGAATTTCTCAGCTCGGGGCGGTGAGCCTGATGCCACCCACAGTTGAGCCAACGACGCTTTAGTCCCTGAGACTGTTGTCGCAGACCGTTAACACGCTCATAAACTTTCTCTAAAAGCCGTGGCACTGTAATAAAGATGGTGGGCTTCACAGTGGCCAGATGAAAAAACACCCGTTTAGGGGATGAGAAATAGATATGATGACCAAAACCCAGATGACCGTAGAGAAACGCTCTAGCAAAAATATGGTTGAGGGGTAAAAACGATAGAGCGACCTCTGGTGTCCCTGGGGTTAACCCTGGCATACTGCTAAATGCGGCCCAAATATTGCCAGTCAAGTTTCTGTGGGTTAGCACCACGCCCTTTAGCTGGCCAGCAGCATCTGGGTTGTAGACGATGGTGGCCACATCATCGGGATAAATCTGATACTTTAAGGCCCGAACGGTCTCTGCCGAATGGCAAATATATCCTTGATGACGAATATCTGCCAGCGTCTTAAGTGTGGACGATAATATGGCCCAATCGGGTGTGGGAGCTTCTTCAACAACAATAATTAGCTCAACCTGCTGCACACAGTTGTAGAAGCGTTTTAAGGTGTCCCATGTGGATACGGCCAATATCTTCAGGTTAGCATCGGTCACTATCCAACTGATTGCATTTATGGGCTGCCCCTGATCGATAGGTACGGTGACTAGACCTGCGATCGCACTACCCATATCCAACAATGCCCAATGAATATCACTCTCTAGCAACAGACCAATTCGAGGAACTTTACTGTCATCAAAGGTAAGTCTCTCAGAGTGCAAACCCAGTGCTAGCTCTTCTGCAGCGATTCGAAACTCCTCATAGGTGTAAGTCTGCCATCCCTGAGAAGTCCAATGGTGCATAGCAGGAGTATGAGCATAGGCACAGCCCATATCCAACAAATCAGGAATCGTATAATTTAGCTTAATTGAACCCTTTGTGGCTGGCGCAACATATAACGAGCAGCTAAACGGGCATCGAGCAACCATGTTGTTTAGAGAGCTGATGTGTTCTCTTCCTCAATACAGTAGAGAGTGACACCAATTGGTACAGAACAACCCTTAAAGCAGTCCTAATGCTCTACCGTTCAAGAGAGAGGAGATAAACGCAGAACATCAGCGGCCAATTTTAGCTATCCATTAGCGTTAGCCAAAACAAAATTATCTGTACCTTTTAGAGAGAGTTAACCTCACACCTGCCTAATCAAATACAGTATTCCAGAACAACCTGCATGAAGAAAGACACTCTACACAGGCGTCACATAGGTATTTAAAGCAATCACTTTCTATCGGACTATAGCCGATACAGCATTCCAAACAACAATAAAAATAGCCAGATGAAAGCGAATCGCCGTCAAGAATCCAGCCAATTCACCAAGCAATATAGCGATACAAATGTGAATGTTTTTATAAACAGCTTAGTGGTAGCAGCTGATACTCTACTACTCTTATTATAGTAGTAGCACCTACTAGGCAGAAGTTTGTCTTAATATGCCTGTAATATTCAAGTCTTATTGAGCGATAGGGCCATATTTTTGCTGAGTGGATAGGGCATACTCCAGAGCAAGAATATGGCCCAAATCATGGTTCCCCTGAGAAACACACAACAGTTGGATATTGTTGTTGAACCATCCGCTATCACCTAGACCAGATCGTTGCGACACTCTGACTAGCGGTTAATATTGCCATATTTCTTTCATTAGAGGGAAAAATGCCATAAGACACGGGCAAAATTTCTCGTCCTCTCCTAGCCTGATTAGGATTATGGGCATTGGCCAGTGGGTTGAGAAGGACAGGGTATTTAATATCAAGATCGCATGTCAAATTTGTTAGGCTTTGCTTATATTTTGTACGTATTTACGCCTAGGTCTAATCAGTCTTAGAAATACTGACAATCGTCCTATCTATTGCAAAAATGGCTGCATCGCTTCAGTATCAGTCATTTTTCAAATAGATACTGGTTCACTTTTTTCATACATTGAATCAGCCTACCCAGAACCTTATGTCATCTATGGATAAAGATGCCTGGTAGTGTGCTTGATTCAGAAAAGCGGGATCAATACACTACTGACAGGTGTGTTGTATCAATCTGTAACATAATGAGCGTTTTTCCTAAAGCAAGCCAGAACCTCCAATCATCAGAATGCCCTGAAAATCCTCAGCTCAGCAAAGTAGGACAGTATTTAAAGGCCATACGAACACGACAAGGGTTATCACTCCAGCAGGTGGCTAAGCGCACTCACATTCAACCTAAGCAATTACGCGCCATTGAAGCAGGCAACTGGATGCAGCTCCCCGAAGCTATTTATGTAAAAGGATTTCTCAAACAATATGCTCAGTCATTAGGGTTAGACGGCATTGCGATCGCAGAGAGCCTATCGGTTACACCTGCAGCCATCAACCCAAAGTGGCTAAACCAGGCTAATTTTTCTGCCCGTGAGCAGGGTGTGGGACCGTCACTGACTAACTGGTGGTCTAGGCTGACTCCTTTGGTGTAGCTCTAACAGCTGCGACAGGTGGGCTCGAATTCCCAGATTCTTCAGCTGCTTCTACAGTAGAGTCCGCCTCAGGTTTTACCAGTGGTTGCTCATAGACTGCAAGGTCAAACCAAAACGTAGTGCCGGTTCCTACCTCACTCACCAGGCACATTCTACTGCTGTGCTTGTCAATAATATTTTTGACAATAGATAGCCCCAGACCGGTACCCTCCAAGGTATGGACGCGATTTTCCACACGATAAAAGCGATCAAAAATTGCATCTTGATCTTCAGGGGCAATGCCAATTCCAGTGTCAGAAATTTCAATGCGCACATACCCAGCAAAGCCTGGATGATCAACCACTGACGGTGCCCGATAGGCCCGAATGGCAACACAGCCACCAGCGGTCGAAAATTTCAGACCGTTGCCCACTAGGTTGCCAAACACCTGCAGCATCAGATCATAATTGCCTAAGACTTGAGGTAGACCTTCTTCAATGTCTTTAATCAGCTCAATTCCTTTGTCCCTAGCATTTAACTGATATGTGCGCAGAATTTGTTCAATAGATTGATGAATATCTAAAGCCGAGAACTGATAGCGTCGATTAGACTCTAGTCGTGAGAGATCTAATACGTCATTCACTAAACGAGTCAGGCGATCGGTTTCATGATTGGCTGTTTCTAAAAACTCCTGCCGTTCTCGATCAGAGAGATCATCGCCATACTCATAGAGAGTTTCAATAAACGATTTGATATTGAACAGTGGTGTACGCAGCTCGTGAGAAATATTGCTAATGAACTGGCTTTTGGCCTCATTGAGTGCAACTTCTCGAGTAATATCTTGCACTGTCAGAGCAATTCCCTTAACCGTCTCGCCAGACTGATCTAACACTGAGTTGAGCAAGACCCGAATAGTGCGATTTGTAGGCTCTGTTAGAGCAATTCGAAACTCTTGACTCTCAGACGAATCACCCTGAGCTGCCTGGTAGAGGGGGCGAGTCATCTGAACTCTCACCTCTGTCGGAAGATGCTGCAGCACATTGCCATCAGGGGGTAAATGGGCATCCCAACCAAAAATTCGACTGGCTGCCGTATTCGCTAACACCACTTCCAGATTGGCATCAACCAAAATTGCACCGTCAACGATAGTGGAAACAAGTCGTTCTAGCTTTGCCTTCTCAGCGGTGAGTTCTTCAATATTTTGTTCCTCGTAGCGCTCAAGCCGCTCGGCCATGTAGTTAAAACTTTGAATTAACTCTCCCAGTTCATCACCACCACGCGAGAGATCAATACGCTGCTTAAAGTTACCAGCAGCAATATTTTTCACCCCCATGAGCAGCTCTTTGATCGGTTGAGTAATCGTCAGAGCATTAAATACTGCCCCCAAAATCACCATGACCCAAATACAGACAAATACAGCAATTGTCACATCACGGGTCAGATGTGACGAGGCAACCACTGTGGGGTTGGGGTTGATGCCCAGAGCCAAAACCCCTAGATACTGGTCTCGATACTTTAGGGGGACAAAAACATCCGTTACCTCACCGACTGGTGTGAGATGCTGCCGTACCATAGGCAGGTCAACACTCTTGACATAATTTTCCGGTAGCTGCATGCGGCGACTCAACGTGAGGGAGTTTTGCACCGCTGAGTCAGAATATGGAATCCCAAAGAAAACGTTTCCCTGTGGGTTTGCATAAAGCATGTAGCGAATACTTGACGTGCTCTCCATAAACCGTCGAGAAAATAGAGCCAGCTCGTCCAGCTGTTGAGATTCGACTAAGGGAGCTGTATTTGAAGCTAGCAGCAGCCCTAAATCACGACCAAACCGAGTGTCGTTGAGTCGAGCATCAAGCTGAATCGTATTAACGGCCCAAAAGGTCAGGCTACTCATAATCAGAGATACCACCAATGTGGCCGCTGCCATGAGTCGAGTCTGGAGGGTAAAGTCTTTCCACCAGTCAGCGATTAAAGTACGAATTTTTCTAAATAACTCAACCATTCAGCCTACATAAACCGCTCAAAGCTATTGTGACATGAATCCCAAAATGAGGAAGAGAATAGGAATAGGGAACGGTAGGAATGGAAATAGGGAAATCTTGAGTTTCGAGTTCTCAGCTTTGAGTTAGTAATGAGCAGATCTTACGTCAGGCTAAGAGTTTCTCAGGCAATCAACTCATCATTCAAAACTGATCTCTAACTCGATGCCCAATATCCCGACGATAATAGGCATTATCAAACTGAATAGCGTCAGCTGCAACATAGGCATTTGCGATCGCAGCTTCAAACCCATCCCCTAGAGCCGTCACGCCTAAAATTCGACCACCACTAGATTTTACGGTCCCGTTCTCCAGCTCAGTGCCTGCATGGAAAACCATTGCCCCGGTATCAGTTGCCGCATCAATACCGCTGATCGCCATTCCCTTTGGATATTTGCCGGGATAGCCCTCAGCCGACATCACCACACAGGCGGCATAGCCAGTCTTCCACTCAAAAGGAGGCAGTTCCTCTAGACGCTGCTCACAGCAAGCCAGCATGATGACATCCAGCGGAGTATTTAGTAATGGCAGAACTACTTGAGTTTCTGGATCCCCAAAGCGACAGTTAAACTCAATGACTTTAGGTCCCCCCTCAGGCGTAATCATCAGCCCGGCATACACCACACCTCGGTAATCAATACCGCGATTTTTTAACGCCTGCACTGTAGGCTCTAGCACCTCAGTTTGAATCCGATCCAATAGCTTAGGAGGTACCACAGGTGTTGGCGCATAGGCCCCCATCCCGCCGGTATTGGGCCCGGTATCCCCTTCGCCTACTTGTTTATGGTCCTGGGCCGGCATCAAGGGTCGAATCGTAATCCCGTCAGTCACAGCCAAGACCGACGCTTCTTGACCTGTCAGAAATTCTTCGATAACGACCTGGTTGCCTGCAGTACCAAACTGACCGTCAAAGATGGCTGCGATCGCATCTTTGGCCTCGTCCAGGGTCATCGCTACCGTTACCCCTTTCCCAGCCGCTAGACCATCTGCCTTAATCACAATGGGCGCGCCCTGCTCATCGACGTAAGCAACGGCGGCTTCAGCATTATCAAATACAGCACTGGCTGCTGTGGGTATCCCCGCCTCCTGCATTAGGGCTTTAGCCCAAGCTTTACTGGCCTCTAGCTGTGCACCCGCTTGACCAGGACCAAACACTTTGACCCCTTGTGCGCGCAAACCATCGGCAACACCATCTGCCAGGGGCTGTTCTGGGCCGATCGCCACTAGGCCAATGTTTTGCACCAGGCAAAACCGACCAATTCCCTCAACATCATCCACCGACATGGCCAGATTACTACAGCCTGGAAGTGTGGCCGTCCCACCATTTCCGGGAATGCACACCACTGTAGACACCTTGGGTGACTGCAATAATGTCCATGCCATGGCGTGCTCTCGCCCACCACTACCAATCACAATGGCTTTCACAGCGTTTTTCCTGTCAAAATAAGCGGGCTTCATTTTCCCATGTCGCGGGAATCTTGGGAAAATGTTGTGGAAAAAGGTTGAAATTATCTTGGCTGGCAACCAACCGTAAGCTCACCTCTAAGCGAACCTTACTCAGCGTCTTCTGCACTGGTAGCGTCTTCTGCACTGGTAGCGTCTTCGCTATCGTCTGCCTCTAGCAGCTCTGCAGCGGTTAAACCCTCTGTGCTATTACCAAAGCGCCAGAGAACCGCCGCCGCCTCAGCGCGGGTAACGGCCTTATCTGGCTGAAATAGCGTTGTGTACCCTAAAGCACGGCGAATATTCGCAAACGCCCCATTGCTATGATCAGCCAAAATCGCTTTCAGAGCAGCCGGTTCAATTGTGCCAGCATCCTGAAATCCCCAAGCTTCAGTCACCGCCGCCGCGGTCGCTTCTGGCAAGACCGAACGCGTATCTAAAGGGACCTTCCATAGAATGAGATCCTTACGGGTCAACGGTGCATCAGGTCGAAATTTTAGGACGGTCGTATTGCCATTAAGCGGACTGGGAATCATGCCTGCTTCAGCTAATCCCTGGATTGCGGCGAAGTCAATATTTGTCTTACCGACATCTTGAAATGCAGGCTGAGCGCTCTCCACAGCCGGTCGAATTCTTTTAGCGGGCTGATCGCTATAGAACTGGTTATTTGCCGCTAGCAGCCAACGGGCATATTCACGACGGGTAATCACCTGGTTGGGTAAAAACTCATTGGGATTACGCTCAACGTTGTCATCAGCCTTAACATCAATCAGCATAAGCACGTCAAGATCGACCAGCTCCTCAATATATTGCTGTAGCTCCTCTGGGGCTTCCCCGATATCGACATAGCTAGTCTGCGTAAATGCTGGAACCGCTAGGCTCTCAGTCTCTGTAGCGTCAGCATCGTCTATCTCATCAGGCAATTCAGGCCCAGTTGATGGGGATGAATCAGTCGACTCCACAGCCGGTGTGCTGGCCGTCTCAGCTGTTTCTTCCTCTAGCAAACTTGGATCAGGCTCCAGATTGTCTTCTAGAGAACTGCCTAGAGGACTGCCTTCACAGCTGGCTAAAACTAGACATAAGAAAACGCCCAAAGATTTGACTAGGTGCTGGTGCTTCATTTAACTAAACTCCCAGAAGCTGCGCTACCACGCTAGCGTATCTGATTGCATACCTGACAGGCTAGGCTGGAGATACCTTTTCCTTTTCGCTGGCGTCATGGCCCGTTCGATTATCATTGACTGTGATCCTGGTGTCGATGATGCGATCGCACTCCTACTTGCGATCGCCCATCCCACAGAACTAAAGATCCTGGGCATTACTACCGTTGCAGGCAATGTGCCCTTACACTACACCAGCCAAAACGCGCTAAAAATCTGCGCCCTATCAAAGGCAGATATCCCTGTATACGCAGGCTGCCCTCGCCCCATGATCCAACCGCTCTCTACAGCTGCCGACGTGCATGGAGCCACCGGTTTGCAGGGCACAGAGCTACCTGAGTCACAGCGACCACTAATGGTGCAACACGCTGTTGCATTTTTAATCGAAACCTTGCAACAAGCTTCGGAGCCGATTACTTTAGCCACACTTGGTCCCTTAACCAACATTGCCGTAGCCTTAATACAAGCCCCGCAAATCGCCGACAAAATAGACACGATCATCGCCATGGGTGGTGCCGTCACCCATGGCAATATAACCCCCGCTGCCGAATTTAATATCTATGTTGATCCCCATGCGGCCAAGGTAGTATTCGAGTCGGGCATTCCCATCAAACTGATCACTCTTGACACCACGCATCAAGTCCTCACCACAGCTGCACACCTCAACGCTTTTAGACAGCTAAACACATCCGTTGGCACAGCTGCAGCTGACCTACTCACCCATTACGGCATCTCAGACATCAAGCGCTACGGCATGTCAGGAGCCCCTCTACACGATCCCTGTGTAATCGCCTATCTGCTTAAACCAGAGCTATTTACCTTTAGACCTGCTTACACAGCCATTGACACCACTAGCCCACAAAATTTGGGGCGCACCGTTATCGACTGGTGGGGGCACACTGCAAAACTACCTAATACAGAAATAGCGGAATTTGTAGATACACCAGGAATATACGAGCTATTGATAAAATCCTTAGCCAAGCTGTAGACGCCGTTGTAAGACAGGCAGCCCTATTCTGATTAGCGTCGTCCAGACCAGGTTCAGGACACTTTCCCACCGTCACCAATACCTGAACAAGTCCTTTACTTTACTGCGCCAACTAAAAACGATTGCTAAAATGCCATCAAGCCGCCCGGTAGAGCAATGACCTACAACACTCAGGAACTTATCGACATCCTCGATCAAGAACTCAAAGCCGCCTGGCGCGGAGAGCGCGTATTACTATCCACCGATGATCGCTTGGCGAACCCCGTAGTCTCTAAAGCGATTGGCGCTGACAAACTAAGTAAGGTTTTTGCCCTCAAAGATTTTCGCGATCAAATTCATCAGTACCAACGAAAGCACAATGTGTCTGGCCTCGTGTGGCATCCTTGCACATTTAAGGGGCAGACCATTCGGCTTCCAGAAATTCATCCAAATCTGACAGCGATTCCAGCTGACAAAGCAACCTTGGCCGCCGCCAAAGCAAGCATTATTAAATTTTGGCGTGCTTCTATCGAAGGGTTACGTTTGTGGGAAGCAGGGCATGACCCAGTGGAGATAAATGCCACTACTGTTGAAAGCTATATTCAAGCAACTGAATGGGCTGATGTCAGCGCTACTCGCACCGAGCTGTACCTAGGTCTATGTTGGGGCAACCCCAAAGAGTGCTATTGCGGCTGGGCTTACCCGGAATCGGGCTGTCATCGCATTATCGCATCAGTGGATGAACCTAGTGCTATTAAGGTGTAACCACAGCAACTACCTTTGCTACTTATAATTCCACAAAATCTACGTATCAATAAGTAGCAGCACTTTAAAGATCACAACTACCTTACGAGAAACCACTGAAGCTTCTCTCAATATTTATTGTCGAAAGAAAATCAGAGTATCGTAGAAATACGCACGGAAAAAGGTAATTTCAAGATATCGATAAAGATACCGACGTGACCTTGTTCTCTTCTGTTGAAAGTTTCTAGAGTGGCAATGTGCTTAAAGTTACACAACATACTCTAAAGAATCAGATTAGCCTGCAGAGAGAACAACATTATGTCTACCACTAAGTATTTGCACAAACTAACTACAGTTGTTTTTGGAACTGTGGCTTTCACACTGGGAATTATCGGCTCTGCCCAAGCAGGTACTTTCATCAATTTTGAAGATGCACCAACTCTAGGGTTGAGTGATAACGACGCGATTACTGACTCATATCTGAATCTTGGCTTTAGCTTCGGATTAGATAACAACTTAGATGCTATTGCCGATGCAGATATCGCTCCTGCACTCGAGAAACAAGGAAACAATGACACTACTGCAGGCTTTGTTAACGGAGGTTCAGGGAGAGATGTCGCAGAGGCAGGATTATTTGATGAAGCCAAGGGCATTACCTATGCAGACCGTCTAGGTAACTATTTCCTCAGAACTGGAGGTCTCGGTGGAAATGGCGGTAACCTATTGATTTCGTACACCGAAGGAACATCTGCAGCATCGGGCGAACTTTGGGACATTGACGGAAATCAAAACTTTTTTGGCACTGGTTCCCATAGAACTGAACAGTGGGAAGTTCAAGCCCTAGACGCAAATGGCTCTATTTTAGAGACAATTATTAGTCCTGAAGGTGATATGGCACAAGGGCCTCTAGATGGTAAACCCTGGCTATGGTCTTTCAAGCGCGATGAAGCCGACGTGAAAGCCATCCGCTTTGTGTTTACTGGTGACAGCCCTGCTAGAAGCGTTGGCCTAGCCTTTGATAACTTCTCGGCGTTCTCTGTAGAAGGTGATGAGATAGCCGATGTTCCAGAGCCAGCTTCTATCGTTAGTCTGATGATGTTGGGTTTATTTGGTGGTACTTCTCTGTTATCAAAACAGAAAAAGTAGTCATGCTAAGCAAAATTTGCTTAGCAAAAATGGGAGCACATCATATCGGAACAGAGAGATAAGACAGTTTAAAACCTCCTTAACTGCGCAGAACCAAGAATTAGGTTTAATTATTTTTGCTTGAGGGGATGACGTGCTCCCGCCAAGATTATTCAACATCTTTCAAATAGTCAGCCCAGTGACCTATCAGCCACTGGGCTTTATTGTGGATTAGCAGACTGCACATAGTTCAGGCCATACATAATCCCCGAAAGCCGTAGATGGCAACAGGTATCAGCTCAACCACTGGCTATGGATAATCCATAAAAATTTGCACACCTTAAACTTTATGCCCATTGCCATTGCTTAAAGATAGAAACACAAAAATAGGGAGCCCTAAACTGGCTCCCCATTCTCAACATTCAGTTAAATCTGAAATTTTGATTAGCTTAGCCAAACTTAATAGCGGTAGCTGCTGCCAGAACCAGGCTTGTGAACGATGAAGCTGAGAATTTGGCACTGCTTCACGTTGTCAAAACCAACTACGCGAATATAGCAATCGGGGTACTCAGAACGGCAAGCCTGAACTTCATCTAGTACTTCGCGAGTATTATTGGCGTTAAACAAAGGCAGCTTCCACATGGTCCAGTAGTAAGCAGTGGGATCAGAATCCTCATTAAACTCAATGGCAGGGAAATAACCTTGCTCGAGGACGTACTGGATCTGACGCTCGATTTGAGCATCACTTAAAGGAGGTAAGTAGGATAGCGTTTCGTAACGACGCTCTTTGGGCAGAGTTTTCATAATCTACTCGTAGTATCTATTTACAACGTTGGTTAATCAGACTGGGACTCTCCATCAGCGGCCTTACTGCGAAGCTCTTCTGAACTCATCTGAGTTATGCGCTCTAAATGCTGTTTACGATGCTCGATATTTGCCTGCTGAATACCAGTCAGTACCATTTCTGGAAGAAATTCAGTAACTTCTTCAGCTAGGTGCTGACGGACAGTCATTACCCGCATTGCTAGATCAGCCTGTTCCTGCATCAGTGCAGCAATAAAGGCTTCTCCATCTTGCAACTTATCTCGGGTAGCAAACTCGTTGAACCAATAAGAGCGAGGCAAGTTCGTCTCTCGCAATTGTCCCATGACTATTCGAACCGCTTGATAGGTGAGATAGCTTGTTAGCGTCTTAGCCGTATCTTTCGCAATTCGCTTTAAATCCATGGGTTAGCCCAATGCATCAAAGGCATTAAAGCAGCTTCAAACAGCTGATGCGGTAACTAGAGCAGCAGTTTTATTATTAATGCTGTGGCCTTAATAAAGGATTAGCAATCGCATAAACTGCTGCTCTAGCACTAGCAATTAGAGAGTGTCTCTAGTTAGAAATCGTCTCTAGTTAGAGGGTGTCAACAGTGTCGAACTCGAACTTGATTTCCTTCCAAAGTTCGCAAGCTGCAGCCAGCTCAGGAGACCACTTACAAGCTTCGCGAATGATGTCGCCACCTTCACGAGCCAGGTTACGGCCTTCGTTACGAGCTTGAACACAAGCTTCAAGCGCAACACGGTTAGCAGTTGCACCAGGCGCATTACCCCAGGGGTGACCCAGAGTACCACCACCAAACTGCAGAACGGAGTCATCGCCAAAGATTTCAACCAGAGCAGGCATGTGCCATACGTGGATACCACCGGAGGCTACGGCCATTACACCGCCCATGGAGGCCCAGTCCTGAGTGAAGTAGACACCGCGAGACTTGTCTTGCTCGACGTAGTTCTCACGCAGTAGGTCTACGAAACCAAGAGTACCAGCGCGGTCACCCTCAAGCTTACCGACAACAGTACCTGTGTGAATGTGGTCACCACCGGACATCCGCAAGCACTTAGCTAGAACGCGGAAGTGAATACCGTGGTTCTTTTGACGGTCGATTACGGCGTGCATCGCACGGTGAATGTGAAGCAGCAGACCGTTATCGCGGCACCAGTGGGCCAGAGTAGTGTTAGCTGTAAATCCACCAGTTAGGAAGTCGTGCATAACGATGGGCTGACCGAGTTCCTTAGCAAACTCAGCCCGCTTGAGCATCTCTTCGCAAGTACCAGCGGTTACGTTTAGGTAGTGACCCTTAATTTCACCAGTCTCAGCCTGAGCCTTAGCAATTGCATCAGCACAGAACAAGAAGCGATCGCGCCAACGCTGGAAAGGCTGAGAGTTAATGTTCTCGTCATCCTTCGTGAAGTCAAGACCACCACGTAAGCACTCATATACCGCACGGCCATAGTTCTTAGCGGATAGACCGAGCTTAGGCTTAATGGTGCAGCCCAGCAGAGGACGACCATACTTATTCAGCTTGTCGCGCTCAACCTGAATACCGTGGGGAGGTCCCTGAAAAGTCTTGAGGTAAGCAACCGGAATGCGTAGGTCTTCTAGACGTAGAGCACGCAGAGCCTTAAAACCAAACACGTTACCAACTAGAGAAGTTAACAAGTTAGTAACAGAACCTTCCTCAAATAAGTCTAGAGGATAGGCAACGTAGCAAATGTACTGGTTATCTTCACCAGGTACGGGCTCAATGTCATAGCAACGACCCTTGTACCGATCCATATCGGTCAACAAATCGGTCCATACAGTGGTCCAAGTACCGGTAGAAGATTCTGCAGCTACAGCAGCTGCACATTCTTCAGGAGGAACCCCAGGCTGAGGGGTCATCCGGAATGCGGCCAGAATATCGGTATCTTTTGGCGTGTAGTCCGGAGTGTAATAGGTCAGTTTGTAATCCTTTACACCAGCACTATAGCCAGCCTTCGACTGCGTCGACGTCTGAGAGTAAGACATATCTCCCTTTCCTGTGAATCAAACTAGATGGCTTGCGAACTCTTTTGCAACTCCCAGACAGGGCTATCTGCCACTGCTTCCCTGAGTCAACCGAGTTCGGAAATGATATCGAGCAGCAAACACTGCCAGACAGTCAGATCAACTGTTCTCCTTATTGTTAGGTAGAAAACAACTACCTAATTCCTTAAGAATACTATCAGCGATCCGATAAGTTCTGTTTTGGAAGTTCTGTATAGATTCATAAATAAAAATTATGAATCTACGTTCACTAGCATTAAGTTTTCGAAAGATGCGCCTGCCAATACAGAATGAAGCGGTTTTCTGATCAGGCAGAAATATTAGAGCCGATACTTTTTCGACTATTGCCAACTTCTCATAAGTGCTAGAAAGTTTTTTATCCTCTAACAAATTTTTTAGATTCAAATGAATGAGAGGATGACCAGATTCAATTTAAGTTGACACAAGTACTTGGGCACGATATCAAAAGCATCAAGCGCTGGTATCCGCCACCAACTTCTAAGACCCATGGCCTATAGGGAGACGTCACTGTGATTTCTGTTAAACAATTGATTCAACTAATCGTAGGGGCAACAATTTTGTGGGCAGCCTCACCTTCAGTTAATGCCCAAGAATCAAACAGTACTCCCATCTATACAGATCCGCCGCCTAGGGTTGTTCCACTGCCGTCTGAGCGTCCCAATCAGACCAGCCCGCTCGCGAATACTTTTCAAGTCGGTGCTCTGCAGGCAGACTATACCGGCAGCCTTTGGGTAGGTTCTCATCGGGGACTAGCTCGCATTAACCCAGCCACAGGTGTGGTGCAGTCTCGGGTCAATGTACCCAACAGATTTATTGATGCCATGGCCCAGGACCGAGTCGGTCGGATTTGGTTAGGCACCTACAGTGGGCTGGTTAGAGTAGATCCTCGCATCAATCAAATTACTGCCCAAAATTTTCGACTGCCATCCAATCGAGTGTTGGATATGGCGCTCGACGGTCGTGGTTTTTTATGGGTTGGCACCGATCAGGGGTTAGCCATGATCAGCCCCGATCGAGGCTTGTTGATGACGACTATCCAAGAACTGCCAGGGACTAGTGCCAATGCGTTGACCGTGGATCAAGACGGGCAGCTATGGGTTGGGACCTTATCAGGGCTGGTCCGTGTAGATACGGCATCTGCTTTTGTGATTGATCGAGCATCTAATATTCCAGGTCGCTCTATTCAAACTGTAACCACTGGCCCTCAGGGGCAAATATGGGCTGGCACATCTCAAGGATTGTTTGTTTTTGATGCAGCGACAGGAGCATTGCTGCGCTCTGTAACCCAAATGGAAGGCAAAAGCGTCACTGATATAGCCTTTGATGAAACCCACAGCCTATGGGCGGGTACCGAAAATGGGTTGTTTAAACTCAATCCTTACAATGGTGCAATTGTCAGTCAGGTGCCAAATTTACCATCAGGGCATATCCTTTCGTTGGAAACTGATGTCAGCAGTAAGCTCTGGGTTGGAACAACAGAAGGACTCGCCTGGGTGAGTTTAACAACGGGCAGAGCTAATGCCCACGAGATGTTTACCAATCAAACTGCGTTGACCGATTAGGGGGCATTGAGTGACACAGTTGAGAGTCCTAACAAAACTTTGAGTGAGATTTTCATTTCTTCCAAAGAAAATTCTGTTGTCCCCGAAATGGTCTAGTTGTGGCCTAATTGTAGTAGGAGAGATGGTTTAGCCATCCGCCGCTAACACATGACTACGGTGATCAGCCATGACCATAACGGTTTCTCAGATAGATCGTTGGAAGCAGGAGGGGCGTGCCATAGCCGCCCTCACTGTCTGGGATTATCTCTCTGCCCAGCTGGTGGATGCAGCTGGTGTGGATATTGCTTTGGTAGGCGATTCACTGGCAATGCCGGTGTTGGGGTATGACACCACGGTGCCTCTGACGTTAGACGAAATCATTCATCATGCTAAGGCTGTTCGCCGTGGGCTCTCCAATGCTTTTATGGTGGTAGATCTACCGTTTTTGAGCTATCAGGTCAGTCCAGAACAGGCGCTGCTTGCATCTGGAAAGGTGATGAAAGAAACCGGTACCCAAGGGGTGAAGTTAGAAGGTGGTCACCCGGCTATGGTGGCGACAGTATCACGTCTGACTCAGATTGGCATTCCTGTGATGGGGCATGTGGGGCTAACCCCTCAGTCGGTGCATCAGTTTGGTGGGTTTCGAAAGCAGGGTAAAACCGATGATGATGCCGAACGCATTTTGCAGGAAGCTCAAGCATTGGAGCGGGCTGGGGCGTTTGCGATTGTGTTGGAACATATTCCTGATGATTTGGCTAAACTCATCACTCAAACGCTGGGTATTCCGACTATTGGTATTGGTGCTGGGCTCCACTGTGACGGTCAGGTGTTAGTAACGTCTGATCTATGGGGTTTATCGGACTGGCAACCTGCCTTTGCTAAACCCATCGTCGATTTGCGATCGCAAGCTATTCAAGCCGCTCAGCAATTTTGCAATCAAGTCCGGCAAACCCACTAGGATTTAGCGTATCTCTACCCAGCAGATTCAAATGCAGCTAAGCTGGCGAAGGGGAAATGGAACCTAGCGTTCGCTGGCTCAGTCGAGGCTGAGATATAGCTTGGTGCTAAGTTTTGAGTTACTGCCTGTAGAGGTACTCTCTCCAGGCAGACTAAGTTGGGTTTAGCAGCTCAGACTTAAAACTTATCCCACAAACCTCAAAACTCCCCCAGACCTGCGGTACATCTAGCGAAATTCTATATAAGTAACTTCTAAATCTATTGACTATGGCTAAATTATCCGCTGAGCTTCAGCGTTATTTTTTAGACGCGCCGTCTCTGACGCCTACGGCTCATGAAAGCGCTGCAGCTGAGGTTGCTACTGCAGGTCACAATGTGACGCTAAATGAATTGCTAACCCTCGGTGGGGAACGCACATTTGGCTTTTTATTTGTGCTTTTATCACTCCCCTCAGCACTGCCGGTACCGGCCCCCGGTTATTCTATTCCCTTTGGAATTGTCATGTTACTGCTGGCGGTGCAGCTCATGATTGGCCGCGAAAAACCATGGCTACCCAAGGGATGGATGAGTAAAGGGTTTGAGCGCACTAAGGTAGCTGGGTTTATCACTAAAGGGCTACCCTGGCTGCAAAAGATTGAGGCGGTGTCGCGCCCTAGACTGTCAATTATTTGCACCAGCCCGGTGGGGCGATTGGTATTAGGAATTGCGATCGCACTCATGTCCACCTGCATGCTAATTCCTATCCCAGGAACCAATACGCTGCCCGCCATCGGCATCTTTGTCATTGGGTTCGGCTTATTAGATGATGACGGCGCCATCAGTCTAGCCGGGCTGACCATCTGCACTCTGGCCGTTGGTCTAGTAGGAAGCGTTGTCTTCTTGGGCGCTGAGGTGGTTGACCAGGGTAAGGACTGGATAAAAGGTCTGTTTATAGGACAATAAACAATAGATTTGCTGAATTCTTCATGCTCACAAAGTAATTGGGGGTTCCTGTGCAAACATATTCTGATACACCTGAAATAGTGACTACACCGTAATTTTACGGATATAATCAAACGAAATTAAACGATATCCAAAAGCATCCATAAGGGTGCTTTTATCTTTTGAAGAGCTTAAGATTAGACTTAAGTTAGGACAAGCCTTCAGAAAAGTGTCATTTGTTTATGTAGTTCCTATCAAGCTGTCACGCAGTTACCTAGATACCTTTTCTATCTAGGTGTGAGGAAAGAGTATCTTTACGGGGAATCAGCATCATGTGCCTAGACACTCGGCAGTTTTTTCAGGCTTGTAATCCAACTAAAACACTTAATATCGGTAAACCTGAGGATCGACCATACTACATCGATTTCTCTCAAGTGCGCGGCAATAGCATTATTCGCAGACTAAAACGCTCTATCTTCTTTGCCGATAAACCCAGCTGTCAGCTGTTTAGCGGGTATATCGGATGTGGCAAATCGACAGAGCTACTCTGTTTAAAATCAGAACTGCAGCAAGAAGGGTTCCATGTTGTTTATTTTGAAGCGACAGACGATTTAGATACAACGGATGTTGACATCACAGATATTCTGTTAGCCATTGCTCGTCGCGTCAGTGAAAGCCTGGAACGCAATAATGTTCATCTTCAACCCAAAGGCTTCAAAAAATTACTGCAAGATACGGCTAATTTTTTACAGATATCATCACTTGAAGCCGAAGTTTCGCTCCCTAGTGGTGCTCACTTAGGCATCAATAGGGAGGGGCTTAAGTTTTCCCTGCCAATGGGAATTGCCTCAATCACCGCAAAAGCAAAGAATAGCCCTAACCTGCGCAGCCGGATGCGTCAATACTTGGAACCTCGCACCAGCAAAATTTTAGAAGCCATTAATAACGAACTTTTACAGCCTGCAACCGAGTTATTAAAGCAATCCGGCAAAAAAGGGTTAGTCGTAATTGTAGATAATTTGGATCGGATGGATCCCAGGGTCAATGCATCAGGCTTTTTACAAACAGAATATCTATTTATTCAACGAGGCGGGCAACTTAGCCAGCTAAATTGTCATTTGGTATATACCGTTCCACTAGTACTGCTTTTCTCTAACCAGAGTGAAACATTAAAGCAGCGATTAGGGGGCGGTGTTGATCCCAAAGTTCTCCCTATGGTGCCCGTAAAGCAACGCAATGGCCAGCCCGATTGGCAAGGGCTGGCATTGTTGCAACAAATGGTTCTAGCAAAGGCTTTTCCTGGGCTATCTGCTAAACGGAGGCTCGAAGAAATTGAGCAAGTGTTCGATAGCTTAGAAACCCTTAATTACCTTTGCTATATTAGCGGCGGCCATGTGCGCAAGCTACTCGCGCTGCTACACTCCTGCCTACAGCACGATGACCCACCGATCTCCCGAAAGTGTATCACTCAGGTGATTAGAGAATATCAAGATAGTCTACTGCGAACCATTGAGGATGAAGAATGGGACATGATTATGCAGGTTGCCAAACACAAGGTACTCAAAGGAGAGCAAGAGTATCAAACGTTGCTGCCCAGCATGTTTATCTTTGAATATCAGGATTCAAAGGGATCCTGGTATGACGTTAATCCAGCATTATCCATGACCAAGGAATTTAGGACCCGGCAACAGCAACTGATTACGTAATTTTCTCGATCTACTATAACTCTTGCAATCATAGGCAGAGTACTAAATACCTTATCTTCAATGACATCCTTGGCATTATCAACACCTCAGGTAGGATATCCTTAACACCTTGCGAATACCCATTACCTAATAACGGTATGAATGGTCAGCAGAATCAAGACATAACCTCTCATAACGAGCAAGCCTTCAAGGTTTTGGTGCGTGCTATAACTCTGTCTAAGGGAACCTTTTCGCTGATTTTAGTGAGGTGTAATTATGCAGAACTGGGGCAGCAGGTCTACCAGCAGCTAAATACAACCTGCCCTAACACAGTTGAGCTGATTGCTCTCCCGTCATCGGCCAAAACTCTCTACACCGTTATCAAGCAAGAGCTAGAGGACAGGGCTCCTAAAGCTCTAATGATTTTAGGTCTGGAGTCAGTAACGACTATTGATGACTTGCTTGCAGCGACCAATCAGGTCAGGGATTCTTTTCGCAAACACTTTGCTTTTCCGCTCGTGCTGTGGTGTAACGACGATATCTTGCGCAGGTTTAGAAAACTTGCGCCAGATTTTTATAGCTGGACAAGCGTACCCATACAGTTTGGCTTAGATACTGAGACTCTAGTTCAACGGATCCACACATTAACAGATGCAGTATTTGCCAAGGCGATGGAAATTGGGGCAGGCCGATTTCCTCATAGTTCAGCTATTTACCTCAGTCCTTCTTTTTGCCCGAAACAGGAATTGCAAGCTGCTCTTACAGACTTAAAAACGCAAGGTCAAGACCTGACAGACCCTATCTTGGCAGCAAGTTTACAATTCATCTGGGGATTGGATGCCCATGCCAACAACCAAATGAACCAGGCAAAGGCACAATATACAAAGAGTCTACAGCTCCTTGCCAAACACAAGTTACCTAACTCTCATCCATCTTATCAACTCCGCATTGAACGATTAAGCTGTGTCCTATTTTATTCAGGAGTATGGTGGCGAAGGTATGCAGTGCTTCATCGAGCGGACTATATCCAGGCTTGTAGTCAAGCGAGAGAATGTTATCGACGATGTATTGAACTATTACAGAAGCAACATCGCCCTGACCTCGCAGCTAAATTTATTGTTGCTTTAGGGGAGGTGCTCTGTCGATTAAAGCAATGGCAAGAGTTATCAACCGTTTCAGAGACTGCTGTTAAACTCCAAAAAACGTATTTTGACCCTATCCGGTTAGCTTACAGTTATGGCTTTCTGGCAGAAGTTGCCTTAATCAACCAAGACTGGAACTTAGCCAAGCAATATGCTGAAACAGCTCTTGATGTAAACCATCAGAAGCCTCTTGAAACCGCACAAGCTCAACATCGGCACCAAGAACTAAGCTGGGCTCAAAACCACTATCAAAGTTTATATTTGCTCCTACTAGCTGAAGCACAGTGGCATCTTGATCTCCCTCAAGCAGCCATTGAAAATCTAGAGCAAGCCAAAGATTACTGTAAACCTGGCTATGATCCACTACTCTACATACGAATTTTAGAAACCCTAAGACAATATTATTTTCAACAAGGAGAATATCTCAAAGCCTTTCGCACTAAGCAGCAACAGAGATCTATTGGTCAGCAATATCGCCTCCAAGCCTTTGTCGGTGCTGGTCGTCTACGCCCTGAGAGGCAAATAGTCACGCCTGCATTGACCTCCAAGCAAACTTCAGGAGCTAATGAAAATAAAGACTTTTCGGAAATAAGCGTAGCGCAAGAGATTTCTGCCTCTGGGCGGGAGGAAGACTTAATTAATCTGATGACACGTATCAGGGGAAAACAGCATAAATTGACCATTCTCCATGGCCAGTCTGGTGTGGGCAAAAGCTCTATGATAAATGCAGGCTTGGTTCCTGCACTACTACAATCTCCGATAGAAGCAAGGAATGTTGTCCCAATTGTTCTAAGAAACTATTCAGATTGGAGACAGGAATTCAAAAACTGCCTCAATTCGTCTCTCAAAACTCAAAATATTCAGACAGTATCTCCAAAATCCAAACAAGCTTTTGAGCCTCAGAACTTACTCAAACAACTGGAGTCCAATGAGCACAAAAGGTTGCAGACAGTCATTATTTTCGACCAATTTGAAGAGTTCTTCTTCAATTGCTCCAAACCGAAAGAACGACAGGAGTTCTTTAAGTTCTTAAAGCAATGTTTAGATCTAGCCTATGTCAAAGTCATACTTGCTCTTAGAGAAGATTATCTTCACTACCTGCTAGCATGCGACGACTTTGAAATCGATGCAATCAATAACGATATTTTAGGACGACAAAATCGATATGCTTTAGGCAATCTTTCAGTTGTCAACACAAAACTCTTACTTCAACGCTTAACCCGCCGTTCTCAATTCAATATGGAAAATGAATTAATTGAGCGGCTAACAGAGGACTTAGCACAGGAATTTGGTGAAGTTCGTCCCATTGAGTTACAGGTTGTGGGGATGCAATTGCAGGAAGAGGATA
>JBCDIX010000078.1:0-30638 GCA_038748405.1 Cyanobacteria bacterium P01_H01_bin.21
ACTAATAGAAATTAACAGGATTTCGTCTAGAATCTCAAACTATTCTTCTGTCTAGGTTCTAACTCGTTTCGAGACCGGTATGACCCGCTCCCGTCTCAAGCGCTTTACTAATATAGCGACACTCAACTTCCAAGTCAACTCCCTCGTTAAAGTTTTTTCGGAGGGCTGTATTCTCCTGACCACAAAGGTTTTGCTTGCTAAGCGCGTTTTTTCATCCAGCTAGCGCTACATTTTTTTAGTTTTCTTTTATACAAGTTGCCACCGTTCCTTAAGCTGAATTGCTGAAGCGCTTGAATAGCTGGTATTTCCGAAAGGGATAGCGTTTCAAGAAGTTGCTTTAATGCTCGTGGAATGTACGTGAAGCGCACAAGTTGCTTTAACTGACGAACAAGTCTGCTTCAGATACTAGGTTTTTTCCTCACTTCAGAGGAGAATGTGACGGTCGTATGTATTTAAGACGAGGAAACTGCAGTGAATTTTCAGTCTGTCATTGCTACGCTGCATGAGTTTTGGTCAGCGCAGGGATGTTTGGTTGTTCAACCCTATGACACTGAAAAGGGTGCAGGGACCAAAAGTCCCCACACATTTTTAAGAGCTATTGGACCAGAACCTTGGTCAGTGGCTTACGTTGAACCCTGTCGTCGACCGGCAGATGGTCGATACGGAGAAAATCCGAACCGCTACCAGCACTATTATCAGTATCAAGTGCTGATTAAACCTTCTCCTAGTAATATCCAGGATTTATATTTAGAGTCCCTACGGGCTTTGGGTATTAAGCCAGAGGACCATGATATTCGGTTTGTAGAGGATAACTGGGAGGATGCAGCCGTTGGTGCTTGGGGTGTGGGCTGGGAAGTTTGGTTAGATGGCATGGAGGTGACTCAGTTCACCTACTTTCAACAGTGTGGTGGTCTAGATTGTAAGCCCGTATCTATTGAGATTACCTACGGTTTAGAGCGATTGACCATGTATCTTCAAGAAGTGGATGCGATCGCAAAAATCCAATGGAACGATAGCGTTACCTATGGCGATGTGCATATGCAGGGTGAGATTGAGTGCTCTACTTATAATTTTGAAGCCTCTAACCCTGAACTGCTGTTCAACCTGTTCAATCTATATCAGCAAGAAGCTGAACAGTTGATGGAGCGTGAACTAGTGCTGCCGGCCTATGATTTTGTACTGAAGTGCTCCCATACGTTTAACCTGTTAGACGCCCGTGGTGTTATTTCTGTAACTGAACGGACCCGCTATATTCGTCAGGTACGTTCACTTGCCCGCAAAGTTGCTCAGCTGTATTACGAGCAACGAGAAAAGCTTGGCTTTCCGCTATTAAATGATGGTGGTAGCGAAAATTCTGAGAATTCAAGTCATAAAGAAAATGCCGTACCTGCCTAAAATAAAGGCAGATAACAAACGCGTTAGGGATATCCGATCATGGCCTCTAGTTTAAGAGCGTATTTAGAACCGATTGCTAACTGGTTTGCCCAGTTTGGCTTACCTGAACCCATTACCCACTGGGGTCATCCAGCCATGATGGGTATTGTTATTTTTGCCATGGGCAGTAGCGCCGCCATTGCTGGCTGGAAAATCCGTACCGGTGCTCCCGATGCCACCATGGGTTCAATGCCTGTGCGTAAATTTCATAAAAAAGTAGCCCTGTGGATGACTACATTTATTGCCATGGGCTACACCGGGGGTCTTCTATCACTGGTCATGCAAGGCCAGCCTATTTTGGAAAGCCCCCATTTCTGGACAGGATCAGCTGTTCTAGGACTCTTGGGTCTAAATGGAGCCATCTCCATGAGTAAGTTTGGCGGTGGCCAAGATTCCTTAAGAAGTGCCCATGCTTATATCGGTACAGCAGCCGTAGCTTTGATGGTGGTGCATGCTGCTCTGGGTTTGAAGTTGGGGCTTTCAATTTAGACGACGGCATCTCTCACTGATATCAATTCGGGAAAGATAGCAAGAGGCGTTGCTCCTAGGTTGGAGTGACGCTTTTTTCGCGTCACTTTTCACGAAAATGACCAACTGGGGACCCACTATCATCTATCTGAGTTACGTTCTAGGGCTTTTATTCACCGGAATTACTTTCACCGCATCGCATCAACCCATAGCCAGCTACGGACTTTTTGTTCTTGGCCTGATGTTAAGTATTTGGATGCCCCGCTGTTGGCGACTAGGCCCTACCTATCGTCAGTGGCTTGTAGCGACAGTCATTAGCCTGGTAGGAGCTGCTTACTGTCTGTGGCGTATTCCCCAACCCAACCTTGATGATGTCAGTCGATATTCATCTGGCAGATATAGCGTTTATGGAGAAGTCACTGCCCTGCCTCAGGTTACCCGCGATGGAAAAGGCCGGTTTTGGTTAAAGACAGATGGTATTCAAGACCGAGGTGACGATGCTGACTTTGTAAGTCGCCAACCTGCTAGCGGCAAGCTGTATGTAACAGCACCGTTGAACGCTACCCAAGAACTGTACCCAGGTCAGAGTGTCAAAGTGACCGGTCGGCTCTATGAACCCAATAGCGCCACTACCCCAGGTGAGTTTGATTTCAAAGGTCATTTAGCTAAACAGGGCAGCTTTGCTGGGTTGAGCGCCAACTATATAGATGACCGATCAGCAGCAGATCAGTCATCAGTGGGGTTATGGCAGGCTCGACAACGTATTGTTAATGCCCAGGGGCTGTGGCTGGGAGACAAGGGAAAACTCATCAGCGCCATGATTTTGGGACGCAGGGCTGTCGATTTACCCTACGAGCTGCGAGATGCCTTTATTGAAGCGGGATTGGCCCATACACTGGCAGCATCTGGTTTTCATGTAGCGCTAGTTCTTGGTGTGATACTCACGCTACTAAACTGGCAACCCGCACGTACCCAAGCCATGGGTGGAAGTATTGCACTATTGATATATGTCTGTTTAACAGGATTACAGGCTAGCGTGATGCGAGCGGCACTGATGGGCTTGGGAACTATGCTGGGTCTAGCTCTAGATCGTAAGGTCAAACCATTGGGTTGCTTACTACTCACTGTGTTTCTATTACTAATTTGGGACCCACGCTGGATCTGGGATATTGGGTTTCAGCTGAGTGTGACGGCCACGTTAGGGTTAATGGTGATGACGGCTGCCCTCGCCAAACGATTAGACTGGTTGCCAAGTGCGATCGCAACGCTTATATCGGTCCCTATTGCTGCTTGCATTTGGACATTGCCGCTCCAGCTTTTCCACTTTGGCACTGTTCCGTCCTACAGCATTTTGCTCAATATCTTGGCCACACCATTGGTTACAGCAATTAGTCTGGGTGGATTTATTAGCGCCATAGTTAGTTTAATTTGGCCATTGGCGGGGGGTGCGATCGCATGGCTGCTGGCAGTTCCCGTGCAGCTTTTAATCAGCTTGGTCAACCTATTTAATCAACTGCCAGGTAATCAGATAGTGGTCGGAAATATTTCGGTTTGGTTCGTAGTAGTAACTTATGGCCTGTACGGTATCGTAACCATATGGCTCGCTCGTCGAAATCGAGCAGCCTAGATCTGGAATGTGCGCCTCGGTGTAGAATAAACAGGCCCTCGGGCGATTTAGCCGAATAAGCACACCTGGAGAGGTGGCAGAGTGGTTGAATGCGGTAGACTCGAAATCTATTATGGGCTTCGGTTCATCGGGGGTTCGAATCCCCCCCTCTCCGTTTTTAAGTTTATGCATGTCCGACATGGGCATGAGCTGTATCCTAGATTTCAAAACCAATTGCCCACCAAAGTGTAGTTTGACCAGATGTGTGGAGTTGTGTATCCGAACTCATGGATAAGGGCTAATTGGGCCTGACGCACGCTTTCTGCAATAGACATGCCAGGTTGGGATAGTTTGTCGTAGAAGCGAATCATGAATTCGGTGTTTGGGGTATCTTGTGCTATCCATAGAGTCGATAAAACGCTGCGAGTTCCGGTTCTGGCGGCAAGCCCGGCGAGTCCTAAGACGGCACGATTGTCTCCCTGGGCGGTTTCACAGGCGCTCAAAACGACAAGCTGTAGTGGAGTTGCTCCATTCTGACTACCCACCAAAATTAAGTCGTTAAACGCTTGTGACTCGATTTGTTCGTTGTAGGCAACGACATAGGTTTCCTGAGGGTCAGAGCTAAAGGTACCGTGAGTTTTCCAATGAATGGCATTAAACTCACCCGTTTGCAGCTGCTGACGAATGTTCTCAGCGGTAAACGACTCATTAATCAGCGGTTCGCTCACGGTGACATGCTGGGCAATGCCTTGCAACTCTTCTTCTAGCTTGGCAATAGGTGGAAATTGAGTCTCATTAATGGTTTGGGGAATGCCGACTCCACCGACTTTTACATTTAATGAGGCGCGGTCCAAAGCGGGGGAGAATATTTCCAAACGGGGTGCGATCGCAGTTGCATAGCCCTTTTCGATCAAATACTGTTCGCCGTCGTGTAGCACTGATATCGGTACATTGCGTAGCGCTCCATCAAGAACGAACACCAATGTTTGTATAGATGCCTGCTGCAAATCGGCTTCTATGGGCCGCAGCACCCAGTCATAAACTTTTTGGGCATTTGCCAAAACCTCTGGGGTACGGCCAGGAGTTGCTAAGTTGTTTTGTAAAGCCGTAATGGTGGCTTCGAAAGTTAACTGCGGAACCAATGACTCACGATAAATGAGCGCCTCAGAGGTTCCTGGTAGCTGAGCAATCATGGCCACGCGATCGCTCAAAACAATCGGATATAGAATTGCTGTTCCAGAATCTTGTACTCGATCGACTAAGGTTAATTGCCCCAGGGTGCAGCCTAGATAATTTTCGATCTCCGCGAGCTGAAGCTGATCGACCGTTTGAATAGCTTGTTGCAGTGACTCCTGGGAGCGATCCGTTTCCGGTTTAGACAACAGCAGTCCAATATATTGTCGGTAGACTGGCTCAACATCATCTCGAAATGAAAATTGGACCTCAGTATCCACATTCAAGAGGTCATCGCGTACCTGTTGCAGGCTATTCACTGCCGCCTCATAGGCTTGAAGTGCACCGGGTTGATCTTGTTGGTTTTGTTTTAGCCGCCCCAATTGCCACTCCCAACGATACTGAAGTTCGGGGGCTTGAATTCCTTCTAGCTTGAGTAAGGCTGTTTGGGTGAGCGTCTGGGCCTCTACCCACTGATGGGTGTGCTCGTACACATGCCCCAGCTGCCCCAACGCATAGGACTCTGCCCGACGATCTTCTAGAGTTTGGGCCTGTTTAAAGGCGAGTGACAAACGTTCTGCCACCGCTAGGGGGTGCACAGCGAGGCTGATAGAGTGGGCAAAACTCTCATCCTTGATGTTTATTAGTTTGAGTAAACTCTCGGCCAGATGAATATGGGCATAGACGGCGCGGCGGCTGGGAACCAATGCAGCAACGGCCTGCTGCACTGCAGGCAACGTCTGAATCGCTTCTGTCCATTGGCCCCTATCGATCAACAGGCGGAGCAAATTTAACCGGGCCGACAACACCTCGTTTATGTCAATGGCTTGCTGATAATCTGCTTGGGCCGTTTGAAAATGCTGTTGCGCTTCTGGCTGTCGCCCGATCGCAAGCAATCGGTTAGCCATGGCCCATTGTGTATTGCCCAACTCCAGCAGTAGCAGACTGGTGCTGTTGGGTTGGGTAGTCAATGATAAGCCATCTTGCAGAAGAGTTTGGGCAGTTTCTAACTCGCCGATTTGTCGCAATACCCCGCTGAGATGACGCAATCCGGTAACTTTTAGCTCTACATCAGGTTGTTGCTGCAGATATTGATAAGCCTGCTCTAAAACAGATTGGGCCTGACTGTTGAGTCCTAAATATTGCAGTACCCGAGCCTGATTCATCTGGGTGATCGCCACCCCAACAATATCGCCAGCTTGGTGGTATGCCTGTTCTGAGGTTTGCCACACAGATAGCGCCGGCTCTAAATCGCCCTGGAGCCAGTGCAGCTTGCCTTGAGCATTTAAAACTTTTGCGTAAGTCTCTGCCTGTTCTAGCGAGTCAGCCTGGATAGCGTCAGGTTCAAGCAGCTGTAAGCTTTCTTGCAGGCGGTGGTCGGCTTGCTCCAGCTCTCCGAGTTGTTGATGGGCCAGGGACAAATAGCTTAAGGTCAAAGCCTGTTGCTGGCGATTGCCCTGGCGCTCAAACTCCAGATTGGCCTGTTGCCACTGCTGTAGCGCCGCCTGAAACTGTTCGGCCTCGTAGTGAGTCATGCCCTGTTGTAGGGAAGCTGGGGCAGTTTCAGCCGCGACCAGAGAACCTGTCAAACCAGGTAGCCTCGACAGTTCAGCAGGAATAGCCACGGTCATTAACAAACTTATTAAGCCCACTAGCAACCATCGAGTCATGTCTTGGCCCTCCTTCATCGCCAACAGGTTGCCGTGAGCACCACCGTATCGTCATCGTTGACAAACCATCCTTGGGCTTCCGTAATCGAAGCGTCGTCAGGTGCTGCTTCTGGTAGGCGCAGATCGTCGATGACATCATCACTCCCCAAAACATCAGATGTAAGTGGGGTGATGCCGCCGCGTCCGGAAGTATAAAACTCTCCCTGAGCAGAAGAATCTGCTGTGATCTGTTCACACCCCTCAGCCAAAAGTTGAGACTCATCTAACAAGTCTGAGGGCAGGGTAATCAAGCCTTGAGCGGGGTCGGTGTTGAGGTCGGTGATTTCAATGGTGCCGTCTACTCCGAGTTCTGAACTGGCTCGAATGTCGCTTAGCGGCGTGGGTTGCGATCGCGGTTCGATGCCAAAGACACCTTGGGTAATGATGCGAATATTACCGCCCCGCCCGGTAAAGGCATCAGCTACGATATCGCTGTCTTCCTCAGGGACAGCCACTACAAAGCCCTCTGCCGCATCAATGGTAACGTTGCCGCCATCGCCCCCTGCTTGAGCCAGTCCGGCTGTTGTGGAGATTTGGCTACCGTTGCGCAACAACAAGGCATCTTGCAGCGCCAGAGTAATGTTGCCACCCTGATTGCTTGTTGTTGTGGCGGTCACGGTCGTATTGCCATCCAAACTCAACACATCAGCCTCAAGCTGAATGTTGCCGCCAACTCCAGTGCCTTGGTTGTTCGCTTCAATCGTGGCACCATCTTGAAGACTGATTTGCCTAGGGCCCGTGACGCGAATGTTGCCACCATCGCCGGTAGCCTGGGGGCTTTCAGTGCCGGCAAATATACCCGTATCGGGGCCGGAAAGCGTGGCGCGATCGCGAATCTCTAGCTCGATATTACCCGCATCGAAGCGGCCTTCAGTGGTCGTAAATAGAAATCCTGACCCATCCATGGTGAACTGGTCAGTTCTGACCGTAATATCTCCGGCTTGTCCCCCATCTGCTCCAATCGAAGAAGCGCTGAACTGGGCGTCCTCACCAATAAAAAACGTCTGGCTATCGACTGTAATATTACCCCCCTGGCCAGAATCTTGGGTTTCTGTCGAAAATCGCCCGCGATTGGTGAGCGAGAAATTGCCTGTGGTGATGATGATATCGCCACCATTGCCGTCTGACCCTGTGAGAGCATTTGTAGTGACTGCACTGGGACGACCAGACGGCGTTGTGCCTGAGATCGCGATCTCATCCGTAAGATTAAGGATGATATTACCTGCATCACCCTGGCCGATGATATCTGTCGTGACGAACAATCTGGCTCCGTTGGTGACTGCCAATGTCTGACCCGTCACCTGAATGTTGCCACCCTCCCCTTCGCGGGCCGTCGTGAAAATATTTGTGAGGTTGTCTTGCCCGGTCTGGGTAGTGCTACTGCCATCAAGCATCATATTCTCAACTGTAATGGTGACGTTACCGGCATTGCCCAGGCCAAAAGAGGCGGTCGATAAAGAAGCCCCATTGGTCATCGTAAATTGAGGCGTTGTGATCGAGATATTGCCCGCATCACCTTGGGATCCCAAGTCAGCGTTGCTGGCCAAACCAGACGGAAAGTCATTTTGGCTAACACCGTCAATGGTGAACGAATCTGTCGCCGTCACGGTGATACTGCCAGCTCTTCCTTCACCTGTGGTAAACGAATTAACGCTACCACCCTGCACCAGGTTTAGTGTTTGGGTAGTGAGCGTTATATTGCCACTAGACCCAGTAGCAGCGTCGTCTGAGAAGGTAAAGATCGAGCTACTGTCAAGGGTTACAGTATCGTTTGCTCGAATGACGACTGGACTCCCCGCTCGCACACCCGTGGTAAAGGCTATGGCAGCCGTCTGCTCCCCGAATAATTCAACAGAGTCAGCCAAAAAAGTGATGCTGCCGCGACTGGCTGAGGGGGTAAGACCAGTGCTGCTGCTGTCAATCAGGCTATCGTCCGCAGCTGAGAAGGTGCCACTACTTTGCAGCAAAATGTTCCCCCCAGACAAACCATTTGCCGAAATTCTGGAGCCTTCCATCAGGTTGATATTGCCCTCAGCAAGTAGGGTAATATCGCCGGCATCGGCCAACGCCGCTGATGAATCAATTCCACTCTCGACAATAATGTTGTCGCGGGCATCTACGATAACGGCTCCCCCCGGTTGGTCAGTCCCCCGCACGTCAATACCTGAGCCAAAGAAGCCATTCCCTGTAACGGTGATATCACCCCCCGCCAGTGCCGCAGGCCGGTACTGATTGGTCAGCACCACTAATGCATCTGGTTCGGGAATAAACACATCGCCCACGGTGATATCTGCGCGGGTAGCCGTAGAGCTGAGGTTAGGACCATTGAGGAACAAATCGGAGCCTGGGTCAGCGCCAGTAATGCCAGTTGTTGCGATCGCATCTGGGCTCACCCCTGCGCGAATATCGAGGGTGGGCTGAGCGCTGCCATCAATGTTGACTTCAGTTCCATTGGAAAGTTGGAAGGTGTCTTGCAAAAAGCCCTCAGCCACGACTCCGGTTTCAGGCTGGGTAATGGCGACAGTGCCGATATCAACGGAGCCTCCGGCCAAAATATGCAGCGAGCTGCCGATGTATGTGTCAAAGGTGACGTCTCCTAAAGTGCGGATGACGGGATCTTGGGGACTGGTTAACGTTCCCAAGTCCTCCTCTAAGGTCAAAACTCGAAAGTTGCCGCCACTCTCGTAGCGGGCATCGCCTAAGACGGAATTTTCGCTTTGTAGTATCAGGTCGCCCCCAGCAAAAAGCCCACTCTGGGGATGATTGAGGGCAAAAATTTCGACAGTTTGATCACCGCGCACCCGCAGTTCGTCTTGTGCGGTGATGATCAGAGGCTGGGTAATGCGATCGCGCAGTCGCACCTGGTCGGTGGCAATAAGCCTCAGATTTCCGCCCGCTGCGAGCTGCCCCTGGATATCAAGCTGCCCTGCTGTCAGGGTCAAGTCTTGGCCTGTGACAAGGTTGCCTTGAGTTGTCAGCGTGGCTTGGTTGTCATACGCTCCGGTGCCAGACTGCAATCCGGGACTGATGCTTAGCGTCAGTAAGGGAGGCGCTTCTGGGTTAACCGCGCTAAATTCTTCACCATTTGAAAAAATCAGGCTGTTGGCGGTACTGGCTGTAAAAGAACCAGGAATATCGAGTTGAGCATTAGGGCCAAAAATAATCCCATTGGGATTGAGCAGAAACAAGTTGGCCGCGCCCCGAGTGCGCAATAAGCCATCAATATCGGAAACAGAGTCACCCGTGATGCGGCTAAAAATGTTCTCAATTGTCTCAAGATTGTTGAAAATGGCTGCCCCGTTGGTGGGCACTGAAAATTCGCTAAAGCTATGGAACAGATTGTTGTTTTGCTGAGTGCCGCCGTCGATAGTGCAGACCGTGCAGCCGGGGTCAGTGATGGAGGGAGTGGGTAGGGTATTGTCAGGGATGACCTGGGCTAAAGCCACGGGTGCGATTGCCCCCGTACTACTAACGGCTAGCCCGACGGTAACCCAGCGAATGATCCAACTTGTTGCACCCATTGGTTTCATAGCTCCCACCTAAACTCACTCGGTCTGTTTAATCTGCAAACCCTGACCACAAGAGCATGAACAACAGAAAATATCCGGTTGTCCATATGCCCCCCACCCCATTGATAAGAGTCATAAAGGTCTGAGTCACTCGATTGGTTCGATGCCGAAGCAACAATGTAAGGATCGCCATGGCTAAAAATCCGGCTGCGATCGCTCCAGTAACAACAACGCGATCCCAATCATCCGGTGTGAATCCATAGGGAGTTACGACGTCATACTGCACAGTTGCCAAAACTGCCCAAACCAACTGGCCCGCAATCAGTCCCCCTATTACGCTGGCTAAGCCTTTGCTAAACCGATTGGGGTGAAACCAAGCAAAGTAGGCTGCAATCACTCCTGCCGAGATCGATAACCATTGACTGATTCGCATCAGTTTTGGTTCACCAAGGGTCAGTAGCTGGTTGGTTGCCCAGTATTTTTGCTGTAGGGTCTCTGACTGCTGCGGGCTCAATCCTAAGCCATTGACTTCAAACGATTCTGCAAGTACGGGGGCATAATCTACATACCCACCAAGACAAACTAAGGAATTGCCATCGTACTGCGCCTGACAATGACTCAGCCCAGAAGGGTCGGGTAATTTCTCTAAAACAATCACTAATGGACGACCTTGAATATCAGCTTGGCACTGAGACTGCTGGTCTGTTTCAGTACAGGTGAAGATGCGATTGGGTAAGTGAATAGCCGCTTGGGGGTCAGCGTTGATAGAAATTCCAGCAAAGGGAACGTCGATGCCGCCGCCTCGAGCATCAAACACTAATAAAAATAAAAAAGTTCCAAATAATGCCAGCCAGAGACCGAGCAACACCGTGGATAGAAAAAGCCTTGTTCGACGTATCATAGTCTGTCTCCATTGGCCTGATAATAAAAATCCAATCCTCCATTACTTCGAAAGTAGCAATTGATTTGCATTTCGTGACTCAGTTTATGCAGCTTTAAAGTGTTGAGATCTGCTGGTGTGTCCATGCAGGTATCTCAGCTGCAGCAGTATCAAATTCTGCCAGTTTTCTCATCTCTTTGAAAAAGTTTGCATACGCTGAGAAAAAGACTAGACATCTATTCGTCTAACAGTAATACTGGGCCAACAAAGGCTTCGTCTGTCACCATTTCTGCCTCAATAAGGGCTAAGAGTTCCTGCCACTGAGCTTGGAGCTGATTGTCTTGGGGAGAAGCTTGCAGGCCATCTGCTACATGAGCCAGGGTGTCGTACCAAATGTCTGGCGATCCAGCTTGGATCTGTTCAGACCGCTGGGGTGTTGAGGCTACTCGTTGTATAGCCCCGTGCAGTGTGAGATCAGGCTGCGTGCCCTCTCCTCCTTCGCAATACAGCTGAAAATACCAGCGATAGATTTGTCCTTCTGCCAGGGCATTGGTCGGAATCTCGGGAATTGTCACACTGACGACCCCGGGCGACTCTGGCAGTAGGAAGCGAGTTTTATATAGGCGCACGTCTTCATTGGGCCAGAGAAGAAGGGAAAATTCGCCATACTCAACCTCCTGGGCTCCAAAGGGAACGTAAAACAAAATCGTCGGATAGGCCGTAGCGGTTAGGACCGGATTTTCGATGGGAATTAGCGCGTGTAGGTCGTCATTGAGGGCACTGCAGGCAGGATTTTCTGGCTCGAGACCGCCGCCGGGACGGGTCCCATTGGGGGGAGGTGCGTTAGGAGGTGGCGGGGGCTGGCTAATTTCGACAGCCGAAAGTTGCGTATAAGCGCTATCGGATAACCCTGGCAAGGGCGACAGGCTGATAACTACAGCGATCGCAACTAGGAACTTCGGACGCATCATGGTCAGTTCTAGTGAGTAAATTTGGGTTGAGTCATGGTCAGCAGAAAGTTGCCCCAAATTATTAATGGGTCAAGGCTAAAGAGTTTCTCGAAGGGAGCTTGACCTGCCGCTGGCTCGACAGCAGCAAACATGATTTAACTCTCGATTTTTTGACGGCTCAGAGACGGATTAGAGAAACACCTGGTCAACACTACAAGGCTCGCCGTTACGAATGCGGATAACATTGCCGGAATTAATGGCAGCCACACCCCCTGCGTAATCGCCATGATGCAAAGACTAAAGAGTCCCCAACTAAGCCCACCAAACGCTAGCATACCGCCGATCAACCAACTCAATCGACGCACCTGAGTCCGGACTAGCAGCAATCCGCTGCCAATCGCTCCCCCCAGCAGTGACCAGCCCCAAATCCATATCCCTGCCCCCCATTGAAATCCATGGACCTGAGGTAATGCCTTGATGAGGGGTCGCTGATCGAGCACCGCACTAAGCAACTGGCTCACCATATGGGCATGGAGCCATACCCCAGCCATCTTGCCAAAGGGCGTATCTACAGCATCTCGGGCGACGGGGGCCGTATACCCCACTAAAACAAGGTGATCGCGCACGCTGTCAGCATCGATTTCGCCGGACAATACCTGCTGTAGAGACACCCGCTGACTGGGTATCGCACCACGGTAGTTGAGCATGAGCTGAGTGCTCAGACCGTCTAAATCTTGATACCCACCAAACCGGTGAGGCAGTGACGGAAACACGGTATTGCCAAACTGCCACTGATTGTCGTCATTGACCATGAGGGGCGCAACCCCGGCTTGATTTAGAAAGCGATAGGCTAGCTGAAAGCTCAGACTGTAGGGAGTCGAGCATGATGACGGAGCCCATGCAGACTGCGTGACACCCAGGTCGGGTACATAGGATAGCAACTGGCGACGAACAACCCCGGTCTTGGGTGCCTCGGCCACGGCACTCGGGTGCGGTCGGGTCGGCTGATCAAGGACCAGGTTACTAAAACCGACTTGAGCCCTGAGCTGATCGTCAGACAGCTCAGGCGGAGGACCATAATCTTGATCGACCTGACCATACGCACAGGCGATAAACAGGTTGGGATACTGACGAAATTTATCGATTAGGGCCTCTCGCCCCGAGCCACGGGGCTGATAACGATGCATATCGAGCGCGATCGCACTCGGTTCAAACCGTTGTAGGGCATCAACCGTTTGGGTCAGTGTCTCATCACTGAGGGGATAGCCACCCAGCTCATTTAGATCGTCAGGCGGCACTTCCACCACTAAAATTCGCGAGTCAATGGCCTCAATGGGGCGAGATCGCATCACGTGATCGTAGGCAGCTAGCTCAAAGGGCTGTAACACGCCCAGATGACGCACAAACAGAATTGCGATCGCCACCAGCAAGCTGAGTCCAACCACGCGCAGCCCTAAGCGCCTAGGCGCAGACGTAGCGCGCGCAGGAGTAGAGGTCGCGCACCCTGGTTGAGCCGCGTTTCCCTGCAGGGTTGACCAATCGGGCGGTAGTACCAGGGGGTTTTGATAAATGACCGGCAGCCAGCTCGCACAGGGAAAACGATACTCTAATCCTTGGAGTCGCTCGCGCCCATGGCGAACGGCCAGATAAAACGGCTCACCAGCCGCAAATGCCTTGAGAAAGTACGTTAAAAAAGCCGCCGCCACCTGATCGGCCACCGGCTCACGCATGACCACCATCTGGGGTATGTGCAACTGCTGCAGTTCTTGCACGAGCCCCAACCCATCACAGGCATTAAAAATAGCTAACTGTAAGCCTTGGGCGATTGCCTTACGCAGGCCATAGTGCAGTTCTGAAAGGGTCAAGCTATCAGTTTGGTTAATATAAATCCGCCCCTGTCTCTCTTGAGTGATGCTGTGACCCGCAAAGAAAAGAATGTCCCAGGGCGCTTCCCATAGATGATCGTTCAACTGCTGGCGATCGGGTTCAACCAAAAAAGTCACCCGCGCTTGGGGCAATTGAGTCAGTACCTGGCGATCGGCTTCGACATTAATGCCCCGGCTATCCCCCAAAATCGCGAGAATTCTTACGGGATGGGGGCCTTTTTTTGGCGGCTGCACCCAAACTGACTCGTACTCAAAGGTGCTCAGAGCCACCTCGGCATTGGGGTAGCGCTCAAAAAAATCCCACTCATGCCAGGGCAGCTTTTGCACATCGAGATCCGTGCTGCGGATTAAAAATCGGATCACCTCATGGCGGTTAAGTTCTTCTCGCAGACGAGAATCGACGGCTTGAAACGACTCGGCCCGTAGCCAATCTCGCAACTGCTTGCGGAGGCACTGAGCCGATTGCTGACAGTCGGCCAAGCGCTGATTGATCGATCCTTTATGAATAATCTTATGCCCTTTGATCCGCAGCGGCATCCCCAGGGGGCGGTAGACCTGTTGCCAGTGATGGGTCAACTGGGTGACGATATCGGGGGCAGGAGGCAAAAAGCCTTTGACTTTTAAGGCTTGCAACTCGCCGTCAGCCCTGATTTCCAATGTCGCGCGAAATCCAGCTAGGCTGAGATCGCCCTCTAGTTCTAGGATGACCCACTTACTCATCCGGATACTCCTGAGCCGAGGTTCCTCGCTGTTGTGCAGACTATATCTCAAATTGCTCAGTTACTGTGAATTGATTAAAGCTAAGCTGAACATTGAATTTCTCCCCGGCTCCGCCACTAAATTGAAACTCTAACCCCTCACTCTGACGCCCTTCGGCCTGCAAAACAGGCGTATTGGCGGCATCGGTCACCACCATCTGCAACGTTGGCGGCAAAAAAGTTTGATTCCCAGCTGGATAGATTTCAATCGTAATGTTGAAGTGTGCATCCTTCTGCGCGGGGGCAATGCCGACGATAAACAAAATCCGTTCTTCAGGTACTTTACTTAAGGTGAGAAACTTGCCCTGCTTGACCCCAGTAGCGAGGGGCTCAAGCCATTTGGTTTGGGTTAGGGGGGCTCTGAAACTAAAAGCCGGATTTTTCTGACCTGCAGCGAGAATGACATCCAGGGTCTGCCAGCCGGTCTCAATTGCCTGAACAAGCCAACTGTGTAATGTGACTCGCGATGCGATCGCAGCGTCACGACGCACCCCTTCAAGAAACTCCGGCAGGGTATCCAAACCTTGGAGCTGATCGAGGGAAATTGGCTCTGCGTCAACCTGGGGTAGAAACCCCAGAATGGTGGCCTCTCTTAGAGCCGGGTCAAATTGTACGAATATGTAGCCGATACGATCGCGCCGGACCTCTGAGGGCACTTCTAACGAGGCACATTCTGGCAACACGGGCCGACATTCCAATCGACCGAGATCATCAACCCACAAATCTGCCGTATCTGCCAAAACCTGCGAAATTGGCTGCCAACTGTCACTTTTCTCTAGATATGTGGTTACCCCTAAGCAAGACAGATAAAACTGCACCGCCTGTACGCTCAGCGTGTTTAAGTAGACCCGCTTACCTGTTTGCCGGTCGGTATGGTGTTGGAGAAACCCTTGAGCAGCTCGATGAAAAGCGTCTGTAAGCGGTACCCTACAAGTAATCTGATCGCGGTTAACAGTCATCGTTTTGGCAAAGGTGAATGAGTGATATTAGACAGACACATATTCTTTAAGAACGGGGGCAAATTTAGTCAAACAACGTTGATAAAAGGAGCTTAGGGTAACAACTTTGACATCTAATTCAGCGGAAATCTCTTTCCATGAATATCCTCCGAGAAACCGCAGGGCGATGTACTGAAAATTGGCGTCAGGTTTTTGCCAGATGTGGGTGCTACTAAACAAACCATCCTGGTCGTCTTGAATGCACAGAATAATCGACTCAGAAAGAGAAGCCGTAGATTGCGATCGCGCCTCCATCGGTTCTTGTTTATCAAGGACATCGAGAGTGATCCACCTAACTTGCGAACGATCCATCCCCTTAGGAGCCGTCGGCATCACATCCCGACTGGCTTCAACAAAGAACCGTTTTCGCATCAAAAAATTTGCCCATTGCAACACTTCTCGTTCAGGGTTGTATCGATCAATTTCCTCACACAAATACAAAAACAATCGCTGTTGAGCCTCGGCATAAATGTCGTCATAGAAACCATGAAACCGACCTTGGTAGGGGCGTACAAGTTGTCGCGATCGGCCTATGGCATCGAGCAATCGAGCCAATGCCCGTTGCCGCTGCGGAGACTTGGATGGATGCTGTTGGGCTTCCACCGCCAGTTGCTTGAGCTGCTCGTCTAGGGTCATTACTCGATCAAACTACCTCAGTGATGCTAGAGAGCAGAATCGTTGACTCCCAAACGGTCATCATTTCAAAAACGGCTCCCTAAAGTCACCTCGTCTATCGGAGCTTGATATTCTGCCAGCCTGATGAAAATTAACAAACTTTTACATCTTGGAATTATTGAATTCACTCAAACATAAAGACATTCTGCAACTCAGCCCCGCCCACATAGCACCGCAGTAATCCCATCGATGAAAAGGGAAACGGCAGTTTGAAAATGAGTGAGGCTGGCGATCTCAATCTTATTGAACAGTAGGCCAAACGATTGAGCAATAAATTCCTCTATGGTGTCTACCGGCCATAATCAGCGACTTCAATTTGACAAAGAGGAGTAATCTGCATCTCGACTGACATGCATACGAGCAGTTTTTAGATAATTGCCAACAAAGGCTTTATGGGTCAGCCCAAAATCTGTAATTGCTAGAATGACCAAGGTTTTATCGCCCGTATTTTCAACCTGATGAACGGCCCAGCGGGGGATAAAAACAACATCATCAGCCTCAACGTCATATTGATGTTTGTCAACCAATACAGTTCCCTGGCCTGCTTTAACCAAAAAGATGGCTTCGTGGGCATGATGATGTCGCTCATTTGTCTTATGTGGAGCAATGCGCACTATACGAGAGTCAAGCACTTCTGTGGGGAAAGCAACCCTCTCAACGGTGAAGTCAATCTTTTGTTTACCCCGTTCACTTTTGTTCTGATACAGAAACTCAATTGATTTCTGGGCGTCATATTTAAGTCTTTTTGGTGAAGTGGCCAGAGATTTTCGTGTCTGAATATTTTCTAAGATAGGATGGATGCGCTGGGCTTGAAGCTGCTGATAGAGATTTTCAAAAAACTGTTTTCTTAAGTCCAGAGCAAATGTCAATGAACGACGACACGTTTCAAACCAATCAGGTTGGTCTGCATAAGATAGCATGATCTTCTCTAGCGTTATGGCATGGTCGTCGTCACAAGCAGTATGAAGATAGAAAAACGTTAAATGTTCATCTGAAACACCAGCTTTTTTCAAGCCTTTGATAAATATTGCATACATCCGGGAGACGATACCTTCTGTTCCTAAAGAAAGAAAAGCTGAACTCTCATAGGCTGATGACCTTAAGCAAAAGGACAGAATCTCACTGACAAAAATCTGGGTGGGCGGTGTCGGCACTAAATCTTCTAGAATAATTCCTAAGCCCTGAGTCAAAAAGCGACGGAAGAGTTCTGCATGTCGTTTATCAAGATCAGCTTCACCGCTCTCTTCCCAAAGATTTTCCACCAGCTGAGCCCGGTGCATATCATTGTCACTATTGGCCATAAAACCGGCCAAACAGCGTGTAAAGCTACGGCTGTAAAATGAGTATTGTCCAAAGAGGAACTGTAAATCAGCTAGCCCTAGACTGCCTGAGTCAAAAGCTTTAAAGAGGGAATTTTTCCAAAATGAATGATCACTTTGTAATTCTCGTAACTGCGAGAGTTGACGCTTGATTTTAGTATTGAGGTATGAGACCTCATCAAGCGTTATGTCTTCGGCAGGTACAGAGGGAACCGTTTGTGAATCCATTGATTTCACTGCAGTCTGATTAAAATTTTTCATTGTTTCAGAATCCTTGCCTAACTCGTTTTTTTGGCCAGGTTTATCCACGTCATCAACTTTTCTAGAAGGAAACATTTCCTTTTAGAAGGCTGATTTAGTTAATTGAGAACGTCAAAAACCTTCGGCTAGGTTTCTATTTCTTATGTGAGGCATTGAAAAATATCAATCTCTTGAAGAGACTCTTCAGAGATAGGTTTAACGCGCCTCAGCGGAATAGCAACAAAGGGAACTCAGAAAAAGGTCACTAAAAATCTGCGAGTCAAATTGTGTTTTCACAAAAGTTCATGCTTGCGAGGTCGGACTTTTATAAACCTCCAAAACCCGTTTCATGAGAACAATTAAAGAAGAAGCTGACCTGTCGAACTATGGAAGTCTAGCCTTGCTATTGTCCAATTTTCCTTTTCAAGATCAAGGGGGCACTTCATCGCCCTAAACCTACCTTGATTAGGGCAGGGACAATGCGATCGCACGCCAGCTTTGCCCCAAACAAATTTCGCGCAACGGGACCAACCTGCAGAGCGGCTGCACCCCCCATGATAAACAGATTGAATCCGGGCCATCGCAGATGTTTGTCGAGTAATGGTAAGCCTTGCACAGTGGGGATTGGATAGTGTTCTCGCACCGTCGATAACAGTGGCCACTGATTGACATCTAGCGTGTTCCCCGTTGCCAGCCAGATCCGGTCAATGGGCAAATGGGTAATACAGTGGTGGGCATCCGGATGGCTGCAGAAAACTTGCCATGCAGTCTCTTTCCAGGTGGCAGAGTGCACTTCGCACTGCTCATAAAACGAGAGTTTGCCATCCCGCTCCAGACGTCGCAATTTTGTCAGCACAGCCGGAGTTAGGGAGCCGCCATTGCGGGCATCGCGAATCATTTTCCAGCGATTTTCCCAGCTGGGTTCGGCGTGAAACCCTTTGAGATATTTAGGTCCTAGCCAACCGGGAGCGGCATCAAACAGCTTTTCATAAAAGGTGCGGCGGGCCATCATCATCACATGGGCACCTCGTGCGATCGCACCCAGCGCCAGGTGCCCCGCCGTCAAACCACTGCCAACTACCAAAATTCGTTCTCCCGATAGCCGCAACCCTCGCAGGTCAACCTGGTGAGAATGGCATAGACGATCCGAGGGATAAGTTTGGGGGATTGCTTGAGCCCAGTCTGGCAAATGGGGTACACCGCCAGCAACAGCTAGCACTACTCGTCTGGCGGTCAATATCTGGCCATTGGTCAAGATCAATCGAAAACGCTGCCGTTTCTGTTGGCGAACGGGTTCAATGTGATCGACCTGGGCCGGAACTACCCGATCTTGTAGCTGCCAGCGGCGGATGACCTCCTGGCAAAAGTCTTGAAACAGCTGTGTGCCCGGTAAATCATAGGGTGGGAACAGCTCGTCGGCCCTCGATTCGGCAAATGCTCGCAAGGCGTGGGGGTTAGGGTCAGGATGATGGACCACGGGCGATCGCAAATGGGGGATCTCATAGGCCGCAAACTGATGTTGCCACTGCTGTAGCCACTGTCCTGACGGATCAAGCACCACAAAGCGATTACGCATGGACTTCTTCTTTTGCAGCAGATACGTCACCAGGGTCAACGCCTGGGGACCTGCCCCCACAATCGCCAGATCAGTAGTTGTGGGCAGCGCAGCGGCATCAACCATAAATAAATCTAAAAAATGAGAATGATTATCGTTCCAGTACTATAATGCAAACCCAGTAGTAAACCGTCAAGCTAAGCGATGTCTCTCAACGTAAGTGAAGAATTGGTGCAACAGGCCGCTGAGGGTGCTGTTGAGGAGCAAGCCTTTGCAGAAACGATTCGACAGTCTTTACCCTATGCCTGGGGCATTGTGGAAACCTTAGTCCAGCAGCTGCAGACCGGTCAAGAATGGGCCGATCATGCCGTGCCCCCGCCCGATGAACAGGCTCGTGGGCAGCTGTTGCGGATGGTGGGCGGAGATGCCATTCGGGGCGCTGTCGAGCAGCACTTTGATATCAAGCTGGCCTTTCAAAACTGTCATAGACTGGCAGCATTTCACCGCGATGGGTTAGATTCTGCCGCGTATCGCGACTTTATCTCGGTGCGCAGTCAGATTTTGAATCAGACTCCTGAACTTAAAGATTGTTAGGAATGAGGTTTAAATTAAAGTCCCAAATTAATGCACGCAAAATGGGATGACCTATCCCCTCCTGGGAGGGGCAATGGGGTGGGTTGGCCATTAGCGCAAGTGATCGAAACCCACCCCGCCTTTCAGACCCCTCCCGAGAGGGGAGAAATTGGCAAGTTATCAAATCCTCGAGCCTTAGCGATCTATGCAATCTTTTGACCTAACACTAGTAGCCGGTCCTCCTGGGGCAGGTAAAACCACCTGGATTAGCCAATTTCTCAAAGACTCTTCGCGTCCTTTGTTTTACCTGTGTCCAGGTGGTCACGAGTCTGTTGATTTGGCTCGGATTGGCTATCGTTTTCCCTGGGTGTCGCTCGTTTCTGACGATCGGGCTGCAACCGTGCTAGCCGACTTGCCCGGCCAGTCCCAGGTTTTCATAGAGCTAGGCTTTCATCTGGATTTAAAATCGCCGTTTTTAGTCGCGTTGCCTGGACGACGAATCGCAGTCATACCGCCCAGTCTGGAAACGTCTGAATGGCATAATTGGTCAGATGAGATTATGCCTGGTAACCATAGTCAGACGTGGGGTTCTGGCAAACTACCGGAGATCTGGAAATCTCCTCTGACGGGGCAAGTGTTTGATCCCCCCAGTCTGGATGAGGTGTTAATTGAGCTAACAGGCGGAGCCTACGGTCAGGTGATGCGCTTAAAAGGTATTTTTGAACTGCCGGATGGTCGGGCATTTTATGTTGATTTTGTCGAAGGATTACCAGGTATTGAATACACCGAACTCAAACTACCCCGCTGGCTACAGGGACGCCCTGATCGCTTTAGCGGTTTGGAAATCGTGGGTCGTAATTTAGAGCAGAAAACAATTGCTCAAACATTGTTGGCATGCTGTTTAGCCAATGATGTGTTGATTCAGTATCAGCGGCAGTACAAACAACTGCAGTCAGAAGAGACCGAGCAGGAGATGGTGGCATGAAACTCGCGGTAATTTCTTGCATTCACGGCAACTATGAAGCGCTGAACGCGGTGTTGTCAGACATTGATGCCCAGAAAGCTGAGCAGATTTACTGTCTTGGAGATCTGGTAGGCTACGGCCCTTACCCTAATGAGGTAGTAGATAAGATCCGCTCGCTGGAGATTCCTACCTGCCAGGGCTGTTGGGATGAGGACATTGTGGAAGGGTTAAATGCCTGTGAATGTAGCTATCCCTCACAGCTGGCAGAGCAACGGGGCAAACTGGCCCATGAATGGACCAACAATGAGATTCGGTCCGACGTGCGGGAGTATTTGGCTACATTACCCCTGTCGTTAAAGCGAGATAACCTGTGTTTTGTCCATGGCAGTCCCAACAGTCAGCATGAGTATTTGTTGCCCAGCATGGACGGCTTTGCCGCGCTGGAGCGAGTTCTCTCTGTTGATGCTGATGTATTGTTCTGTGGTCATACCCACGTTCCCTATGTGCGAGAGTTAGAGGATGCCAAACTGTCAGTAACGGTGAAAACCTCTGCTCAATCTGAGGACTCTCAACAGTTTCAGGTAGCGTTAAAGCGCATTATTAATGCAGGTTCTGTAGGTGAACCTCGCCACGGTCGTCCCAATGCCACCTATGTTCTCTATGACACCGAGACAACCCAGGTGACCCTGCGAGAAGTGGCCTATGAGTATGCCAAAACCTGTCTGGCTATTCTTGAAAAGGGGTTACCTCCTATTTTTGCATGGCGGTTAGCACGGGGCATGGAGTTTGCGGAACGGGCGGACGATCCGAGCCATGTGTGCGAACGGTAGAGAGGTAGGAGAGATAACCCGATGAAGTGGGCAATTTTAAGCGGTATTGAAGGTAATCTAACGGCCTATGAGGCAGTGTTGCAGGATATACGGCGGCAGGCGGTGAGCGATCTCTATATTCTGGGGGATGTGATTGGCCTACAGGGAGAGAATGAAGCAGTGATTCAGCGGCTGCAGTCTCCTCGACCGGGCGAGTTGCGGCCCCAGGTGTGTGTGGGCTGGTGGGAAGAGCAGTGTTTTAGTTTGCACGGGGTGAGCGGCCTGCAGGATGCGCCAGAGCTGATGGAGAAATTTGGTGGGGATGGGGTGAAAGCTCTGTGGGAATCGGTGTCACGGGAGTCGGTAAAGTGGTTGCGATCGCAACACTTTGGTTTTCATGAGCAAGATTGTTTATTGATCCACGGCAGCACTGTCAGCTATGCCGATGAACTCACCCCCAATACCCCGGCGATTCAACTGTGCGATCGCTTAATTCGAGCCGATGCCAATCATCTTTTTTGTGGGCGCTCGGGTCTCACCTTTGATTGCTGTGTCACCCCGGTGGAGCTACGTTCGACCGTAACCACCCTGGACGGTGTGCAAGAGCCTCAGAATCACGGAAAAACACCTCGCCGGGTTGTGGGCGTTGGCTCGGTGGGGCATATGCCTGGAAAGGCTACCTATGCGCTGTATAGTCCCGAAAGCGACCAACTCTCTTTTAGAACCGTGAATTATGGAAAAGCAAAAGGGTTTGGGACAACAAAAGGGGAATATTAGGGGATGTAAAAAACTATTTCATGGTTTGCGATAACTGGACCCCTGACCTTGTTGTAACCCCTACTACAACTGAATCACTAATGATGAACAACATCCTATGGCATACAATGGGAGGCTGGTAATTGGCAAAACCGGTTGCGTGTGGTCCCTCCGAGTTCCCCACACCCCCATGGCTAGGGCGGTTCTGCCCGCCCTAGAACCCTGCAGAGAAATATAAATGTTATCCCTGATCGCGGGTTAGGTTATCGGTTAGGTGGTTTAGAATTTTGCGCATTGCGACAAAATTCTAAAAAGAGATGTTATCTAGTTCATGTTAGGCAAAGCAGTCACATTCAAACCATGAGCTTAATTTTTACATAAATCTCCTTATTCCTGTTGCAACTCTCTCCAGGATTGTGAAAGAACACTTCCAGCTGATTTTGCAAAGACAACGGTTAACAACAATCCAACTGCTAGGTCGGGCAAAATTGAATGGGTGAATAACACTAAGACTGCTGCAGCCAAAACAGACGTGTTGGCAATAATGTCATTGCGAGAACACAGCCATACCGATGACATATTTAAATTGTCGTTGCGGTGCCGCGTTAACAGCAACAAACACAACAGGTTAGCCAGCAGTGCCAATACTCCTATTGCCCCCATGATAGACCCTTCGGGACTGGCCCCTGCAAAGAGTTGATAGCTCGCCCTGGCAAATACGATGATGGCAAACAAAAACATGATTATGCCCTTGAGCAGCGCCGCCCCTGCCTGAGCTTTAGCACTTTTGTGAATCACATACAAACTGCTGGCATACACCAGGGCATCCCCCAACATATCCAACGAGTCCCCAGTTAACGACAGCGAAGCCGCTCGAATACCTGCCCCAAATTCGACAACAAACATCACAGCATTGATCCATAACACGGACCAAAGTACCGTTGCCTGCTGCTCTTTTAATTTAGATATTTCGCAAGCCTTGGCCTGACAGCAATTATCAGCCATAGTGATCTCCAATATTCAAACACTCAAGCCAACGTTAGAATGTTTGCCTAGAAAGTTACTCAAACATTCAAGCTAGTATTAGAACGTTATCACAAATAAAACATCATTCAAGCCTTCATTAGAATGACCGTAATGATCTAATCGACCAGCTGCTTTAGCGCATAGCAAAGAACGTCGGCAACCCTTGGGTCTTTTAGAGAGTAGTAGGCCAATTTGCCATCGTTGCGATACTTCAAAATGTTGAGGTCACGGAGCTTACGTAAATGGTGAGAGGCCGCTGCCACCTTGATATTTAATAGGGACGCCACATCACAGACGCACAGCTCCTCACCATTGCGCAGGGCATACAAAATCTTGAGCCGAGACCGATCGGCCAGGGCACCAAACAAAATCTGGGCTGATTCCAACAGGTCGTCACCAGGAAGCACCTGACCGATCTGGTGAACTAACTCTTCGTTAAAGCAACGGACTTGGCAGACATCGCTGGGCTTAGTCACAGATTTTGCAAGATTCATCAAGTGCTACATATCCATTCTACCGATCTATGAATAGCCACACTCCAATCTCCATTGCCCTTAAACCCCTAAAAGTTAATAAAGGATAACGGCTTTTGACAGGAAGAATGATTATCATTCTTATGTAATTATAACCAGGTAAGCACCCTAGCAACGACCCCAGCTAAAAGGCGAAACGCAATGACGGTCAGTACTTATAAAGAACTAACACGCCCCACCCGTATTGGTGGGCAGGTACAGCACTATGACTGGACCTATCAGGGTCAAGCTGTAACCATTGTTTACGAAACCTTGGGGACAGGGCCAACCGTGTTGCTGCTACCTGCGTTTAGCACCGTTTCAACCCGGGTAGAACTGGCCCAAATTGCTCAGGCACTGGCGTCTCAATTTCAGGTGGTTGCGCTGGACTGGTTAGGATTTGGTGATTCTGATCGGCCTGCTTGTACCTACAAGCGATCGCTATATCAGGCATTGCTAAAAGACTTTGTGCAAAACTGCTGCCCTCAGCCAGCGGGAATTTTAGCAGCAGGTCACGGGGCAGGATACGCCCTCTATCTGGCTCAGCACCACCTGGCCCAGAGCACTCGACTACTGCTGGTGGCGCCTACCTGGAAAGGCCCCCTGCGGGCCATGGGTGCCCCTGGCTGGTTAGCCACTGGTGTGCGCAACCTGGTGGGTCTGCCGATAGTTGGCTCTGTTCTCTATGGTGCAAACACCCACCCAGCCTTTCTTAAGTGGATGTATCAGCGTCATGTGTTTGTGGATGAGACGCGACTGACGCCCACCTTTATTCAGCAACGCCACCGCATCACCCAGCAACCGGGTGCCCGGTTTGCCCCTGCCGCCTTTGTGACAGCTGCTCTAGATCCAATGAGCGATCGCACCGAATGGCTCCAAGCAGCAACGGCGGTCACAGCAGCCAGCTCTGTACGGGTAATCCTGGCAGACCAGGCACCGCCTCAGTCCAAGGCTGAAATGCAGGCACTGTCAGAACTACCCGGCATCCAGACCGATCATCTACCTGGCTCATTAGGGCTATACGAAGAGTATGACGCTGAGGTGGGTGCGATCGCACTTGCCCACTTTCAAGCATAGATAAACATCATTCAAGGAGACGTTTCATGGTAGCTGACGACATTTACAACACCGTGCCCGTAACCGTTTTAACCGGCTATTTAGGAGCGGGTAAAACCACATTGTTAAATCGCATTCTTACCCACGAACATGGCAAAAAAGTTGCCGTAATCGTCAATGAATTTGGCGAAGTAGGCATCGACAATCAGCTGGTGGTGGATGCTGATGAAGAAGTGTTTGAAATGAACAACGGCTGCATTTGTTGCACCGTGCGGGGCGACCTGATTCGCATCATTGGCAACCTGATGAAGCGCCGCGACAAGTTTGACCATCTGGTGATTGAAACCACAGGGCTGGCCGACCCGGCCCCAGTCATCCAAACCTTCTTTGTCGATGATGAAGTGCAGCTACAAACCCGTCTGGATGCGGTAGTGACGGTGGTGGATGCCCGTCACATCTGGCAGCATTGGGAAGCCGAAGAAGCCATAGAACAGATTGCCTTTGCCGATGTCATTTTGCTCAATAAGATTGACCTCGTCACAGAAGAGCAATTAACAGAACTAGAACAGCGCATTCGAGGAATGAATGCTCTCGCTAAAATCCATCGCACCCGTGATGCCCAAATTGAAATGGATGCCCTACTCGGTGTCAGCGCCTTTGACCTCAATAATGCCCTACAAATCGACCCAGATTTCCTCGACGAAACCGCCCATGAGCACGACGAAACCGTAGGTTCGATTGCCCTGGTAGAATCAGGAGAACTCGACGGCGACAAACTCGACGCCTGGATGGGAGAACTATTGCGCGACCACGGCCCCGATATCTTTCGCATGAAAGGCATTCTCAACCTAGCCGGAGAAGACAACCGATTTGTCTTTCAAGGCGTACACATGTTGTTTGACGGTCGCCAAGACCGCCCCTGGAAACCAGACGAATCCCGCAAAAACGAACTAGTATTTATCGGCCGCAACCTGGAACAGCTAAATCTGAGCGAACGCTTTCGCGATTGTTTGGTGAGTAGTCATTAAAATCGCTTCTGATTCGAATTTTATACGCTGAATGTTCTACAGCAATCGATCCAGCACATTTATAATCGACCCCGCCGTAACCCCAACTCAGCGCTATTAGGAATAACCTAGTACGTTGGGTTGTAGGGCGGCGTAACGGCCCTATCCAGGGGGTTTGGGGAACTCGGAGGGACCCCAAGCAACATCTTCAAGTTCCCCACCAACACTTTACGCTACGTTTCCCAAACAGCCTCTCTAGCCAGTAATACCAAAAACCATGCTAAGAACCAAAAAACAAACTGTGCTCAAGCGGCTGTGGAACACCCATCTTTCAGACTATATAACAGCCATTGCCTGGACCCCCGATGGCACCAAACTCGCCGCCAGTTCTGGTGCAGGCGAAGTCATACTCTACACACCTGCAACGGGTGAATCCACCTGCTTACAAAGCTCCCAGGGCGAATCTGTAGACGTCCTAGCAATCTCCGCCGATGGCAAATTTTTAGCAGCTGGCGGACAAGCAGGCACAGTGTGGATCTGGCAGATTGACAGTGACGCACCCACACTACTAACAACTCTAGAACATACCCGTACCTGGATTGATCGGCTGCAGTGGCACCCTAACTCTCCAGAACTGGCCTTTAGTTTTGGTCGCCATGCGCAGGTGTGGCATGCCGTTGATCAAACTGTTGTCACCACCTTAAATTTTGAAGACTCTTCTGTGTTAGACCTAGCCTGGCATCCCCGAGGGACCGAGCTATCGTTGGGTGGGAACCAGAGCATTAAAACCTGGCAGACCCAGAACTGGGATGAGGACCCAGAAGTGAGAGAAGTAGGCGGGGCTAGCGTTGCGGTTGCCTGGTCGCCAGACGGCACCTATCTGGCATCAGGCAACAATGATCGCTCAGTTTTGGTGTGGGAAAAAGATTATCCCGCTCCCTGGCGGATGCAGGGTTTCCCTGGCAAAGTGCGACAGTTAGCCTGGTCGAAACCTATGGTAAAGGGTGCGCCGCTCCTGGCATCAATGAGTGTTGAAGGGATTGTTGTGTGGACAAAGGCAACTGATCCAGCAGAAGGCTGGAAGCCTCAGGTATTGGATGCCCATGCGGGAATGGTACAGGCAATTTCGTTTCGGCCCGACACTTTATTACTAGCCTCTGCCGCTGAAGATGGTTGTTTGTATTTGTGGCAAAAAGCCCGTCGGATTGCGCAAATGTTAGATGGAGCCTCTGATGGTTTTTCCTGTCTAGTCTGGTCTACGCAGGGCACAATGTTAGCCGCTGGCGGTCGTGGAGGAGAACTGTTTATATGGACCGAAACGACTAAAGGGAGAGGATTTAAGTAGAACAAGTCCTGGGATAGTGACAGTGAATGGGAAAAAATGTCGAAATCCCTGGCGGCGCGACCGTTTGTACTACAGGGACACTATCGGAAACCGTTGGATTTTACAAAAGATGCGATGCTCCTCTGGAGCGGCTTAGCCTTTCTTGAATGCCCTATGAGCCACACGCAGCGGCGGTCAACAGTTGGCAAACGCTGAAAGCCGGACTTCTCTTTGGCAACCATCACCGAGCAGCGTTGTCATGGCCAGTTGCTAGCATCCAGTCTTCCCCTCAAGAACCCAGAGTCGAACGGTTTCAAGCTGCCATTGATGATGATCTGAATACCTCGGATGCTCTGACAGTGTTGTTTGAGCTTGCCAAAGGGTTGCAGCGAGAGGGAAACCGTCTGGTACACGAAGGGAAGTCCCAAGCCAGTCCGGAGCAGCTCTGGCAGCAGTGGCAAACGTTGTTGCATCTGGCCCAAATATTGGGGCTAGAGGCCGAAGCCGACAGTGAGACTGATGCGACAACGGGTGAATTGGATGAGGGTGCAATCTCTGACCTGATCCAGCAGCGCCAAACGGCCCGACAACAGCGAGACTTTATAACGGCAGATGATATTCGCGATCAGCTAGCGGCAGTGGGAATTACAGTGGTTGATCAGCCGGGTGGAGCCGCCCGTTGGCATCAGCAATAAATTAGTGCGATACGAATAATGGTTTAAGTGAATCTGGTCTCTGACTTGGTTTAGTAGCTTTCGCGGTTGTGCTTCTATAGGTGGCAGACACAGAATAAATATGTTTATCTTGACCTGCAATCAGAAAAAACTTACTAAGAAAACTCGGCAGCTATACTGAAAGTTGCAATGTATTCACTCATATGAGCGTGCTATATGGAAAAATTTTAGTATATATCGCCAATTTGGGCGTATATACTGCAAGAATCAACACATCCACCCTATTTCAGGCAGCTATACTGAAAAAGTCTATCTGATAAGGAGTTATGCCAAATTAGAACTACCAAGATGGGAAAATTGCGAAACTATAATGCCTACATTTCCATTTCTTGTAGTGGCCCGGAGAACTCGTCAATAGCGGTGAGCCGTGTAGGAAAGATTCGCTCTCGATCGGGTGCAGACCTTCGATTCACCACAGCCGATGCAGACTGTCTATATAACCATTTCAAATCTCCAAACTACGACACTCGCCCTAATGATGTGCACATCCGATTGGTGAATCCTCGTGTAGGGGAATTCTTGGATACTATTGTGACGGTTTCCAATGCTCTCGACAACTTCAAGACACAGGAAAACTGGGCTGGAGGTTGCATTCACATAATCTATGCTGGTCACGGGAGAGATGGAGACGGAGCCCTGGTGTTCAAGGACGGAATCGTTCTAGGAGCTAACTTGGCCGAACATATTGCAACCCACACTTCTTGTTCCGAGCACCGACGCAGGATCGATATTGTTCTTGATTCCTGCCACTCAGCAGCTTTTCAAGCAGAAGTAGTGGCAAAGGCGATTAATGATTGCAAAGATAGTATATTCCCTTGTAGCCTCTTTGCTGCATGCCTTCACGATGAGCTTGCATGGGAGTATCCACGTCATGGTCATGGCATTTGGACTGCATCATTTCTGCAACAGATTAGAAGCCCATCACCAGCGCAGCCACGATGGATTTTACTACTAAAATTGCTCTGGCGTCGCTATCGAAAGCTTGAGCAGCAAAAGCTATACGGAGGTGGAGTAGCGTTTATGACAGATAATAAGCAGCATTCAATGACTTACGAAAATGGGATGTTCGAAGTAAATGGATATGGAAGCTTTGAGTTGCCTGATACATCGGCAGTCAACACTTCGGAGATTTTCTCACTGTTGAACAAAGCACGCAGCCAAAGGGCATAACACTGTATGGCCACAGACGGACAAAGGTTCTTGATTTTTGTCAGAGGATACTTGCTGCAGCTGCCTACTACCGTTAATCCTATTTGAAAGTTGCTGGGGCCATCACCAATCAGCTTCTAGGCAGTGAGCTACCTGTTAGAAAAAGTTGTTCCTTCCACACATAATTCGAGATCTGACGGCACATCTCTAGAGTGTATTCAATCTAATCGGCTTACGGTTTTGCTTGTACTCATACATCAGGTTGAGCATCTAATCTGCCCCAACAGATTGAACCGACTCGGAACTTTCTTTTCAAGCTAAAATAGGACAGATTCTATATATTGATCCTTCTGGAACATCAGTATGGAACAAACGACAGAGCACTGCCATATTGTCAGAAATGATGAAATACTGAGCAGTGAACCCATTATTAAGGCAACTCGTACGCCTGTTAGGGCAATTGTAGAAATGTGGCGTATTGGAGTTTCACCTGAGGAAATCCCCCAAAGACTGCCACACCTCGGTCTATCCCAGGTTTTTAATGCACTCAGCTACTACCTGGATCATCAAGCGGAGATCAACGAATACATTGAGCGAAATCGTATTTCTGATGAGCTGATTGATCCACGAGTGCAGAATCTATGAGTGATATTTTTATTCACGTTTGTTTGGACGAAGACTTTGAATAGGTAACTCTAAAAATGTCATTTAGTGATTTCAAAACTGTTGCAGATGTGCAGAAGAAGTATGACATCAAATATGATGAGCGTGACTTTCTTACGGTAACTGAGATATCACCTTCTGAAGCTTTTCTAAGCGATTTTCGATTTAGCAAAGAGAATATTGACATTTTCACATCAGAGGCATCGCGCAGCGAGCTGATTATATCCCCGTTACTGCGTGAGCTGTATAAAAAACATAGCCAAGAATATTCCTTCTGGATTCAAAAGAGTATCTCCTATGATTCCACACTTTCAGGGACGCCAGATTACATCTTTTCAAAGCGCTCAAACCTCGGAAAAACAGTCCTAGAAACGCCGATTGTCGTCGTCGTAGAAGCCAAGAAAAACGACTTTGAGCATGGATGGGGACAATGTTTAGCCGAGTTAGTGGCCTCCCAGAAAATAAACGAGGATGCCACATTTCCAGTCTATGGCATCGTCACCGATGGTAACCTTTGGCAGTTTGGTCGATTGGTGCTAGACACATTCACCAGAAGCACCGGTAACTACACAATTGATAATTTAGCCAGGCTATTTGGCGCCTTGGAAGCAGTAGCACAGCTGATTGAAGAAGCGAAACGGTAATAGGTCTGCATCATCGAGCATACCAACAAGTCAATTAGCACAGAAAACTCCACATTCAATATGTCAGCCTTTACAATTAGACATAAATCTTTCCCGCGCCAGCAACAATGTCATATCCATCTAAACCATCTGTTGAGCCCTGCGTAACCACATTCGATGAGTTTGTGCGATTGGCGGATTATTCTCTGATGGATACCTTAAATGCCGATCCTGATGCCACGGTCGATGGGGATGATCACCGTGCCCGCCAGGTTTTTTCGG
>JBCDIX010000079.1:0-30198 GCA_038748405.1 Cyanobacteria bacterium P01_H01_bin.21
CATTTCATAGCCATCTAGACGAAGTAGACTGAGGCTAGGCAGCAGACATTGAAACAGTTCCATAGAAAAACGACCGAAAGGTACTAGCTTCAACAGTTTCTTGCTATTCACATCGGATCACCAAAAGCTCGGAAGAGCCCAAGATAGCTGACACATTTACTAAAACGGTGCGTCACTCTTCAACTGCAAATCTTTTTGTGTGACCGGATGAATGAACTCTAGAGACGTAGCGTGTAGATATAGACGCTCTATTTGGTGAGACTGTCCATATAGTGAATCGCCAACAATGGGCGAATTTAGACCTTGAGAGGACGCTGCATGAACTCGCAGCTGGTGTGTGCGGCCTGTTTGAGGTGTAAACTTCACCCTAGGGTGGCTACCCGTTTGCAACACTTCAAAGTGGGTCACACTGGGTTTACCGTATTCTGCGTTCACCGATTGTTTGGGTCGTTCGTTTGTATTGCCCCAAAGGGGTAAATCAATCACACCCGCTGTTTTGTCAATTGGACGACTGAGAATAGCTTCGTAAGTTTTATGTACCTGATGCTGGGCAAACTGTTGTCCTAATACTTTATGAGCACCGGGAGATTTTGCCAGGACTAAAAGTCCAGACGTTGGTTGATCTAGACGATGCACAACTTGTAAAAAATCATAGTCCAGCAACTGCCACCGGAGACGACTCAGCACACTATCCTGTTGCTGATATCGACGTCCTGGGACTGACAGCAGTCCAGTTGGTTTATCCATAACGATCAATGCCTTGTCTTGATACAGTATCGGCAGAGGTAATGTCTCAGAATTAGCCTGCTCAGCAGCATAGACCGTTTGCATTTTAGTCTGCCACTGTCGAGAAAGTGTGGCGTACTCTTGCTTGAGTTGTTTTATTTGTTGGTCTGTCTGAACGATGCTTTTGGCGAAGGGGGCGAGTGCTTGATCACGTTTCTGTTTGAGACGACGATGCTCAATGCTATCTTGTTGACTTTCTCTTTTAAGATTGTCTAGGGCCTTTGTGAGAGACTCTCCTTGTAATGTGTTGTAGTAGTGGTTTCGTTTGCGATCGCGACTTTGCTTTTTTTGACGATGGCTTGCGACCATCTGCTCTAGTTCAACAACATACCGCTGAGCCACCTGCCCATAGGCATCTCGTATTGGTAATTCCTTAAGAGTCATCAATGTATGCTTAAGCTGAGCCAGCTTCGTCAATGTTTGACGTTCAATTAACTCTATGTCAGAAATCTGAGATGACGGCCCTGTCATTTTTTTGCCGATCTAGCGTTCACACTTGTTCTTGAGACCTGCAGCATAAGCTTCAAAGGATGGAGTAAGGTCGGGAATCATTCTCCCTAATAAAGGTGCTAGCAGACCGCTAAACACTTCACACATGTTGAATTCAGTGTTGCCATCTGGCTGTGGTGTAAGGGTGATGGTACGATTGCCCCTAAATAAACCCAACGGTAACCCACCACTAAGCGTAAAGGTTTTGGGAGCAACAAACTTAGTGACCTGGAGCGTCATAGGTTGCTGTGGTTTAGATGCAGTAAAAAGCTTTAAAACTCCGCCATCTACAATCTGACCTTCAAGCTTGTGGGTCCCCTTCGCCCACTCTGAATAGCTAGCTGCATCGGTTAAGACTGCCCAAATATCGTCTGCAGGACAGTTGATAATAGTCGTCACGGTAAAAGATTTCATGGAAACTGACGGTAGCCCACAGCTTATTTTACTAGTTGATAGCGCAATACCCACCCAACGCTTATTAATAACAACACCGGCACGAGCCAATCTCCCCACCGTACATACATCGTCCGTGTCTCTCGTCGATAAAGCGTCTCTATTTGAGCATCATAGGTATTGGGTGCTGACATCCATCGGGTCCGCCCATGGGGGTCTACAACTGCTGATAGCCCAGTATTTGTACTTCGCGCTGCCCACCGATCTGTCGAAATCGCCTGAATCACATCGTGAGCGTGATGTTGCATCATCATCCGTGGTGGATAGGGGTCATTATTAGACGCTGTTACAATAAATTCTCCTCCCTGAGCCACCTGTCGCTGAAAAATCCACCCATAGGCTGAATCATAGCAAATGCCTGTAGCCGCTATGCCAAGAGATGTCTGAAACTGTTGTGTCGGGTTTCCTGGGATCATATCTGTCCCGATGGGCGATAGGCGAGAGATCACATCTCCTAAAATAGATTGGAAGGGAATATATTCTCCTAGGGGTACCAATTTAATCTTGTGGTACTGTTGCACGACACCGTTAGGAGTAAGCTCCATCAGGCTTTGGTGAATATGACGCTTATCTGTGGGAACAACTGTAAAGGTGCCCAGCCAGAGAGGTGTACCGATTTCCTTGACAACATCGCTAAAAATATTTGATTCCGGTTTCCAAACCGTAGGAATCGCTCCCTCAGGCGTTAAGACAGCATCTGCACCATTCTCGCTGAGCTGACGATAGCTGTTGCGATACAGATCCTCAGCTTTACGAATACCTTGATACGTGAGCTTTTCTCGACTGGGGATGTTGCCTTGAACAATGCCAATATTGAGGGCTTCTAACGGTTGGTCTTGAAGGGGTTGCTGATATAGACCCCAGCCAACGATATGGACAATTGCAAACACCCCTGCAGCTACGATACCCCAACGGCGAGAACAGGGGCGGGCGGCCACTGCTAACAATCCATTCACCATTACAATAGCTGCAGTAACCGCTAAATGTCCTGACAGCTGAGTCAGATGCAAAATCACCAAATTACCGGGGCTCTGGGTAATTGCCAGCGATGTCCCATACAGCGGACCCATACTCCACAGCGCGTCAATGCCGCACCATAGCGCGGTACCGACAAAAACTTGCCCCACCTTCCCCGCCTGAACCAGCTGTTGGAAAGCAGCCATGCTAAGGGCCCAAGTGATTACAACGCCAGTACTCCAAAGTGTGACAAAGCCATAGGCAAGGGTTGCGATCGCAATGCTGCCCAGCCAAGGTACTCCCAACCACGTCAGTGGATGCAGATGTAACACCCACTCCAGTATTGCACCCTGATAGCCCACTCCCCAAGCTAGTGCATACAAAGCCCCCTGACGTAGACTTACACCGCGCAACATTGCCCACCAAAGGGGCACTAGAGCGATCCAAGCTAATGGCCAAAGGGGCCAAAGCCCCATTAAAATACCAGCCAGCAAAAGCCCCAGATATCTAAACCTTGACTTAGAGATAGATTTTAGGGCTAAGGGCTTAGTCAATTGAGATATCGCCATCTTGTACAAACGTTATACGTAGCGTCTCTCCAAACCTCAAATCTACAACGAACTTGAATTCAAACTATCGGCTTCTCCCTGAGTTTGGGGCAGGTGCAAACCACACTCCTGTTTTAAGCCCTTAAAACGAGTTGCCCGCTCATCACCATCATCAGCCGTCATCGGGCGACTTGAATGCCAGTCACCAACCGTGACATACCCTTGCTCAAATAGGGGGTGATAGGGCAGATCAAAGGTCGTCAAATAGTTGTATACATCCCGTGAGTGCCACGACAAGATCGGGTGTAGCTTGTAAATATCATTCTGCTGAGCAATTCGCCCCAATGTCTGGCGATGGGATGTCTGATTAGCGCGTAACCCAGCTAACCAGGCTTTTGCTCCCAATTCTTTTAGTGCCCGCTGCATTGGCTCCACCTTACGAATATAGTCATAACGGTTTAGAGCCCCTACATTGTCTTGATCCCAAAGACGCCCATGGAGAGCTTCCATACGAGCCGGGCTAATGGGTGATTGATAGGTCTTTAGATTTAGCTTTAGACGCTGGGTTAGTTCATCGGCAAATCGATAGGTTTCTGCTGGCAGATAGCCTGTATCCACCCAGATAACCGGAATATCTGGCACCACCTGAGTCACCAGATGGAGCATTACGGCTGACTGAATCCCAAAACTGGTGCTCATCACCAAAGCGCTACCAAATGTGTCAACTCCCCAGGAAATAAGCTCAGAGGCATCCATATCCGCTAAGGTCTGATTGAGTGCTGCAAGGTCTAAATCGCTTTTTAGCACTGCGTTTGCCATAGTTTCAGCTGCTCCGTGATGCCAATGTGAGGTGTCGAAGATTATGGGGTAAACGACGTTTCTGGTGTGCGACGCTATGGAAAAGTTTAGATACCAGACAAGTCTGACCCATCATTGCATCTTACTGGAAAGGCGTTCTTAAAGTTGTTTGATGAATGGTCCAACGTGTCTCATTCGCTCTGTTAAGGCTGTTTAACGGCCACTAAACGTAACCGACGATAGTCTGCGTGCCACTGATTGCCATCATATAGTTGCGATCGCAAAAGTTCTTCAACGTCTTGCAATACAGGTGATATCTTATCTGCATCTAAGCCCTTAAGCAGTTCACCGCCAAACATTTTAAGCCAGTTAGCCAACCCTTGGTCGCCATTATTTAGAGGTGTTGGTCGGTTGATTAGGGCGGCAAAAGTCACCTCAAACCCGTGGGTTTCTAGTAAATGCGTATATTCACTGATGCCAGGAAAATACCAGGGGCTCAACTCTTTTTGCCTTCTAACAGTTTTAACAGCGCTGACAATTTTTTCGACATTGCCTTTACCACCAAACTCAGCAACAAACCTGCCATTGGGCTCTAAAGCAGCCGCAATCGCTTGAATAACCTGTTCTGGTGGTTTAATCCAGTGCAGCGCCGCGTTTGAAAAAATGGCATCCACCGGTTGCTCTAGCTTAAAACTACGAGCATCTGCCACGGCGAATGATAAGTGGGGGTACTGCTGCTGTGCCACTGCTATCATGGCAGCATCTGCATCAATCCCCCTTACAATAGCTCCCGATTGGGATAGCGCATTTGTCAGCTCACCTGTGCCGCAGCCTAGGTCGAGAATATGTTCTCCCGGCTGTGGCCCCAGCAACTCAAGCAAAGCAGCCCCATACTGCCAGACAAAACTGTGCTGATTTTGATAGCGTTCAGTATCCCAAGCGGTGTCAGACGTCACACTCGTTAAATCCCTTTATTTACGGCGATAGTAAGCAGTCTTAAGCTTCAACCGTCGATAGTCTTTGCAACCCCGTATCAACAACAAAGAAATGGTGGAAGAGCGAGATAGCCGAAAACTGCCAGAAGACTCTTACTCAAAAGGTATGGTGCTCAAAACAGACAGTTAGCCACACATTAAATTCTTAGGCCAACTGTCTTAAGTTTGCAAAACATCACTTCACCTCATGGATGACTAACTTCAAATCAAACTCTTGTTCAAAGAATTCTTTTTTGTCATTGACGCTCCAAACTTCTAGCTCACAGTCATCGTCAATATGAGCGGGCACAAAATTTAGAGCCATGGTGCCAGCTTTAGGATCATGGACAGTTTGAAAACGTGCGATCGCGCCCAATCGCCGTCTGTCCAACCCTACTGCTATACGCAACATGGCACTTAGCTGACTAACAATTGTGCGATTTCCCTTATTTAGAGCTTTGTAGGGATCATGTTTGAGTTTTGGTGGGCTTTTACGATGATAGCGAGCAATATTAGCAATTAGCTCAATCTCAGCATTGGTAAAGCCCAACAGCTCACCATTACGAATTAAATAGTAAGAATGCTTGTGGTGTGCCCCATGGCTAACAAAATGACCACAGTTGTGGAGCATAGCTGCGGCCCACAAAATCTCTCGCTCCAGAGGTCCCCACTGATGCAAAACACCGCGAGTCTGATCAAACAAATCTAGAGCAAACTTAGCGACCAGCTCACTATGGTGTTTATCCACCTTGTACTTATGCGCCGCTTTCATTACGCTGCGCTCACGCACTGATTGCTGATACTGCATTCGATCTTCAATCAGATCATGGCTCAGCATCCAGTCCACCACTAGACCTTCTCGTAGGGCATGCTCGCAGATAGTAATGCGATCAACCCCCAGCATCCGCATGGCCTCTTGTAAGATGACCGCCCCAGGCACAATAATCTCAGCACGTCGAGCCGAAATCTCTGGTAGCTTTAGCCGTTCACTAAAGCTCATGCGTCGTAGCTTTTGTGTGTAGCGCTCCAGTTCTGCCATCGTCATGGTGTACCCGTTGATGCGAGCGGGTACTGTCCCCAACTTATCGATGGCTGTCAGAATTGCTAAAGATTCAATAGTGCCAGAAGTGCCGATAACAGAAAGCGGTTCATCTTTAACCAGCTTTAGCTTCAGCTCATCAATACTTGGTTCTAGACGTCCACGTACATAGGCTTGTAACTGTAAAAATTCGGCAGTGCTGATGGGGTTAGTGGTTACCATCTGAGCATTTAGCCTGACGGCTCCAACCTTGGTACTGCTCAGAAATCTATGACGTTCTCCAGTCCCTAAAATAATTTCGGTAGAACCACCGCCAATATCAATGATGGCGTGAGGTTTACCATGGAGCTCCATGCCGGAAAGTACGCCCAAATAAATACGTCGAGCCTCTTCCAAACCAGAAATCAAATTGATATTTAGCCCGACTTCTTGCTTGACTCGATCAATAAATACCTGACCGTTGCTGGCTTCACGGGTAGCACTGGTGGCCACTATCACAACATCGTCAGCATGATAACTGTCGGCAATTTGTTTACATCGCTTTAGAGCCGCAATGCCTCGCTCCATCGCTTCGTCCGATAAGCAATTGGTACCAGGCCGAAAATTACCAAGACGGACGGTATCTTTTTCGCGGCCAATGATAGTAAATGCCGGCAACTCAGGCTGTATCTTGACAACAACCATATGTACCGAGTTGGTACCGACATCAACGGCAGCTAAAATCCGTTCTCCCTGAAGTGATTGACGTAGCTCGATTGAGGCGTTTGCAAGGCTAGGAGCAAAGACTATTGGGTCTGTGGAAGCCGTGGTTGAATCAACCATCATGAGTACTGAGCAATGTGTTACTCATCATACATTTTCGATATATCTACTTAAATCAGTAATATAAGAGCTTTTTGTCAGCTTTATATCTTAGAGCAATAATTTTGTATCCTGAGATACATCTACTTAAATGCCTTCTGTAAGCACGTACAGACTCTGGATTGTCGACGCTGTAGGCAGAAGTCGTCGGCTGACTAAGTATGTTAGCCTCTGATTGAGGTATCGCTGATTGACAGTATGCAGTTTACATGCTGTTAAACGGGTCAACTATTTTGCCTACAGGAGGCACTCTTTCATGGTTATGGTGGCTCAAGCTCGCCCTAGTGAGCGAGCGGAATTTATCAAACGAACCTACACCCATCTTGCTGGGGCAGTCGGTGCGTTTGTGGTGGTCGAATTTCTTTTTTTTCAGCTTGGCATTGCTCCTTTTCTGGCTAGTTTGTTTCTGGGTAGCCGGTTTGGTTGGTTAGCCTTGCTGGGTGGTTTTGCACTGCTGGGTTACTTGGCCAGTAACATGGCCGCCAAAGCTGATGATGTTAATACCCAATACATGGGGCTGGGGCTATATGTCATTGGTGAGGCGATTATCTTTGCGCCTCTACTGGTTATAGCAGTGGCTTATTCGGATGCTACAGTTTTGCCAACCGCTGCAGTAATCACCCTATTTTTATTTGGGGGTTTGACAGCGGTAGCATTCACCTCTGGCAGAGATTTTTCATTCCTGGGCGGTGTCCTCAAAATAGCCGGTATGGTGGCTCTGGGGCTGATTGTTTGCAGCTTGCTGTTTGGTTTTTCGCTAGGGTTAATCTTTTCTTTCTTTATGGTGGCCTTTGCAGGGGCAGCGATTTTGTATAAGACATCCAATGTGATGTATCGTTACTCCACAACCCAGCACGTGGCAGCATCTTTAGAACTGTTTGCAGCTGTTATGTTGCTGTTCTGGTACGTTCTGCGGATTATGATGGCTTCGCGTCGTTAAAGCGGCATGTATCCTTGCTCTGAAACCTAAAACAGCAAAGCCTTGGCAGTTATGCCAAGGCTTTGCTGTTAGTAAATGTCAAATACTATTGACCGTCTATTAGTTTGAGAATCTCGTTGCCAACGGCCTCATAATCTTGCCAGCCTCGTTCTGCCCTTTGATCTTTGACATCGTAAACGGGAATTCCTTGCATAGCGGCTTTTTGAAAGGCTGAAAGTCGAGCAATACCGACATCAAAGGTGGGAATACCAGCCTCCTTAAGTAACTTTTTAACTTCGTCACCGGCCCGACTAGGTTTTGGTGGTATTGAGGTAATTAAAATTCGGTACTGGTTGGTCTGGATTGATTTCAAATACTCAATGGTTAATACCAGTGCATCTAGCGACAGAATATCTGGCATGGTAGGCAGTACTAACAAGTCGCAGGTATTGGCTAAAGCCGCTAGGTCTTCGGTGGTTGGACGAGCCTGAGTATCAATAATGACATGCTCATAGGTCTCAGTTTGCGTTTCAGCCTGCCACTGATCAACAACAGCAAATGGCAGTTCACCACGACTAGCCCAGCCTAGGGCAGAACAGTTAGGGTCGGCATCGATCAGCAGTGTTTTGCCTTTGCCTTGGAAAAATGCGGCCAAATGGATAGCAGTGGTGGTTTTGCCAACGCCACCCTTAAAGCTGGCTACCGTGATAATCATGCGGTGTTGCCTGTCCTGAACTCGCTATTAGATTATTAGATTAACGGTACAGTTGGAGGGTTGCCCATCCAATGGTAATTTCAATCCTTGAGATTCAGTTAGACCCATAGCGATGTCGATAGCTGTTTCAATTCAATTGCTCGATCTTAGAGCCACCCACCACTTTGGCTGGCTCATGGGTCAGCGCTTGCCAGCCGGAACGGTTCTGTTGCTATCAGGTCCCCTGGGTAGTGGTAAAACTACATTCACTCAAGGGTTAGGCGCAGGGCTAGGAATTACACAAACCATCGACAGCCCAACGTTTACTCTCATCAATGAATACCTGACGGGGCGAGTGCCTTTGTACCATGTGGATCTATATCGTTTAGATAAGACCGGAGCAGACAGACTCTACCTCGAAACCTATTGGGATGGGGAAGAGGTGGATCCTGGAATTTTAGTCATTGAGTGGGCTGAACGGTTACAGTATTTGCCGGATAGCCCGATTAAATTGGGTCTGAATTATGCGGGTACTGGGCGTCGCGCTGAGATGCACTGGCCTATGGGCTGGCACAATGAGATATGGAGTGAGCTACAGGAGATCTTAAAAAGCGATGCAGTACTGGTTAATGAAGTCTGAGCCAGACGTTTACAGCATTGATGATTTAGAACGCGATCGCAATGAAATTTGGGACGGTGTGCGCAACTACCAGGCTCGTAACTTTTTGAAATCCATGACAGTTGGTGACATTGCCTTTTTTTACCACTCTAATACCAAGCCACCCGGTATCGCTGGGCTGATGAAAATCAGTGAAGAAATGGTTGTCGATCCAACGCAGTTTGATAAAAGCAATAAATACTACGACCCCAAATCTACTCCTGATGCACCTCGTTGGCACACCGTTACCGTTACCTACATAGAAACCTTTGCTCACTACATTAGTCTTGATGAGCTCAAAAAGAACTTTTCTCCCGATGATCTACAGGTTGTCAAACGCGGTAATCGTCTATCAGTCATGCCAATTACAGAAGACGTAGCTAAACAAATTTTGATATTAGCAAAATCGTAAAATTCCTTACTGAGCTGTCTCAACAGCGTTGACTAGCAAAACTTGATCAATTGGAGATATTGATCCATCCTTTTTTGATTAACACGACTCATCACCTGGGAGAACACCATCTCTCTGGGAAATATAGGTCTACTACACCCTCGTATGGAGGATAGTTGATGGCGGTAATGTTCAGCATTACAGCACTGCCGCTTGCCGACACTCCAATGTGAGATTTCAGAGAATTTCCTGATGATGAGACCGTTACGCCAGATCTCGATAAGGTGGAGACCAATTCTATTATTGGTCGTTGCAATTTGGATAGTTTGGAACGGAGCTGTACTAGCAGCAGACAGTAGTGCTGAGACTTTATCTGAATCTCTTCAAATCACTGTAGACACAATTTGGGTATTGCTATGTGCCATTCTTGTATTCTTTATGAATGCTGGATTTGCGATGCTAGAAACTGGCTTTTGCCAAAGTAAAAATGCCGTCAATGTCCTTACCAAAAATTTAATTGTCTTTGGTGTTGTCTCTCTTTGCTTCTGGGCTGTTGGATTTGCCCTTATGTTTGGTGACGGGAATGCCGTCATTGGATATTCTGGATTCTTTCTGCGGGGTTTAGATCTCAGTCCGTTAACAGGTGAGCAATATAGCGGTGTTTTTGACTCTCTTGCTTGGGCCGGTGTCCCCTTAGATGCTAAATTCTTTTTTCAACTTGTCTTCGCGGGAGCCGCTGCAACAATTGTGTCTGGAGCTATGGCGGAACGAGTTTCTTTTTTAGCATTTTTTACCTTTAGTGCCATCTTGTCTTTGTTTGTCTATCCGATAGTAGGCCATTGGATTTGGGGCGGCGGTTTTCTGCAGACCATGGGGTTTTGGGACTTTTCTGGCTCGACAGCGGTTCATAGTGTTGGAGGTTGGGCTGCATTGACGGGGGCTTGGTTGCTAGGGCCACGTTCTGGGCGCTACACCCCAGATGGCGACAACACAATACCTGGGCACAACCTTGCGATCGCAACTTTAGGTGGGCTAATTCTATGGTTTGGCTGGTTTGGCTTTAATGCAGGTTCCACCATGGCTGCAAACCCCTCAGCCATCAGCCGTATTATTTTAACTACCAACCTATCAGCTTCAACTGGGGCAGTGGCAGCCGCCATTGTCTCATGGTTAGCTACCAGCAAGCCGAACCTAACCATGATTATTAATGGTGCACTCTCAGGGTTAGTAGCTATTACGGCTGGATGTGCCTATGTTGCTCCAACAAGTGCCATCATCATTGGTTTTATTGGCGGCATGTTGGCGGTTTTTTCAGCAGGTTTCTTTAATAAGCTACGTATTGATGACCCGGTGGGTGCATTGCCTGTGCACCTTATCGGCGGGATTTGGGGCACCATAGCCGTCGGATTATTTAGCGTAGGGCCTGGTATTAATTCTTGGCATTCCGAAACATCAGGTCCTGTTCTTGGGTTTTTAGTTGGTGGAAGCATTCAGCCTGTTCTAATTCAGTCAGCAGGTATTGCCATTGTGGCCATTTTTGTCGGAATCAGTACTTTAATCAGTTGGTTTATTCTGCGTTCAATCTTTGGCTTACGCGTATCTCATCATGCAGAATCAGTGGGATTGGACCTGAGTGAGCACGGTCTTGAAGCATATCCAGAGTTTTCTCAACGTTCTTTTCAGCTCAAGAGCTTTTTCCATTCCAACAGAAAGCAAATGGTTGACTCAATTACCTCGGTACCTGAGTAGCAAGGAACTGAACAACGATCATAACTATCTGAATATCTTAAGTTTTCATCTTGCAGGAGACTACTTAATCACTAACCTGTTTATCCTGTCTATTCAATGACTACAACAATGACCACTAAACAGTCTGTCGTCACGATTAGTGATTTCACAGCCAAAAAACAAAGTCGACTTTTTGAACTGTTTAAGCAGAGTCGGTTCAATGGGCAGTTACACCTGACTGCTAATAACACTAAGTGGACATTTGAATTTTATGCAGGTCGATTGCTCTATGTCACAGGTGGTAAACAGCCCATACGTCGTTGGTATCGTTACGTCAAACACTTTTGCCCCGATCTGTTTGTATCACTGTCAACCCTAAAGAATGAGCTTGATAGATTCTCTAAAAGTGAGAGTGACAAAAATCTAACCTGTTGGGAGTATCAGCTATTAAGCTTTTGGTATAGCCAGCAAAAGATATCTCGTAAACAGATTAATCAAATTGTTGAGCATATTTTTGTAGAAGTTTTCTTTGATATCAGTCAAGCTCGCCGAGTCGTCTATCAAGTCCAGACTGAAAATCGGCTATCAAATCAGCTTTTATTAATAAATGCTGACACTGTAATCTATAAGGCCAAAGCATTATGGGATTCTTGGTTAGGCGCGAAACTAGGTGAGCGGTCTCCTGATCTAGCCCCCATGGTTCGATATCCCTTAGTACTTAAAAAACAGGTGCCTGAGCCACTGTATCGAACTCTCACCATGATGCTTACAGGGCGGCTAACCCTTAGAGACCTGAGCATTAAGATCAATCGCGATATCGTGTCGCTTACTGCATCTTTATTACCTCATGTGCAACAAGGGGCAATTGAACTTGTTGAAATTGATGATTTGGAAATACCGATATCGACATTCAAGCCAACAGAAGTTAATCCTCAAGGCCCATTAATTGTTTGTATAGACGATAGCCCAGCAATTTGTCGAGCGCTAGAAAAAGTGCTGGAAACAGCAAACTATCAGACCTACTCAGTACACGATCCCTTAAGAGCAGTTGCCACACTTTTAGCTAAGAAACCATCTCTTATTTTTCTAGATCTGATAATGCCTGGGACCAATGGTTATGAGCTTTGTAGTCAACTTCGTCGTATCTCTTCTTTTAAAGATACACCAATTGTCATCCTGACAGGTCATGATGGGGTCATTGATCGAGTCCGTGCCAGAATGGTTGGCGCTTCTGCTTTTCTAAGTAAACCCATTAATCCTTATCAGGTTTTATCTGTTGTTGAGCATCAGCTTTCTAAACAAGCATCCGTCGAAATATAAATCTTTGAGAGAACTTAAAGTGTTTTTATAACTTTATATCTTGACCATCATTCAGTCCTCATAACAGGGAACTCTGATAAAGAGATGTTCTAGATACTCTCATCAGGGATTATTCAGGCCAATTTTTTTGCTGGAGCGGAGTAAATCTATGGGATTAGCACTAGTCGTCGATGACTCTAAAACTATTTTAGAAATGTTAGCCAAATGTCTTTCTCAAGATGGATTGACAGTGATAACAGCTACTAATGGTGCTGATGCATTGACACAGTTAGATGCGCAGACACCTGACATTATTGTGTTGGATGTAGTTTTGCCAGATCGTAGTGGCTTCGAAATCTGTCGAGATCTCAAAGCTCAAGAAACCACCAGCAATATTCCTATCATTATGTGTTCAACAAAGGACACAGATATGGATAAGTTTTGGGGTAGAAAGCAAGGGGCCGATGCTTATTTGACAAAACCAATCGATCAACAGGAACTATCTAAAACAGTTAAACAGCTGATTGCTCGGTAAAATGTCGGCAGAATTTTCTAATATATATCGAGCTCCATAACAAAAATAAGCTGCTAACAAAAACTAGTCGACATCATGCAACTGTCCACCCAGACAACTTCTCTGTCATCAGCTAAAGCTCAGTATCTAAAATTTAATCTGCTGACTGATATGACAGCGTTATTGCCTATAGAGCAGTTAGCAGCAGTTTTGAAAATCGAAGCTGGTCGGATTACAACAATACCCCATTTGCCACCGTGGATTATGGGAGTTTACAATTGGCGTGGTGAAATTCTCTGGATTATAGATATCGGGTATCTCTTAGGCGGGAGACCTCTACATCAAAAGACGACATTGGCTACTCATTACAGCACGCTTCTGCTAGAACAATCATCTGGAACAACTGCAGAATCTTCCTATCTCGGTTTAGCAGTTTATCAGGTACAAGATATAGAGCTATTGTCTCGAGATCGTATTCAATCTCCAACAGTTGTATCCGAAGCATTGGTGCCATTTTTACGAGGATATTGGCTAGGAACGACTGGTGAAATGCTCATGTTGCTCGATGCTCCAGCCATCTTCGCCCATATGCCGACCTAGCTCTATGGCGATTTCCATTTGTTAATCAGAGTTTGAGGATTTTTTAATGACGCTAAGCACATCAAATCATTCTGACAGTAGCGAGCAGCCTTTTATTGAAGATACTGCTAAGTTTCAGTCTGATGAACTTCTAGCCAATTTGATTATCAAACCTCAGTCGGAGAAGCTATCCAACCTCCTTCAACATAAGAACTCTGTATCTCAGCAAGGTAGTCTAAAAGTCTGGTGGCAGAGAATAGGACTTAGGACAAAAGCCTCGCTACTGGCAGTTGTACTGGGCACCTTACCGGTTGTGGGGGTAGGAGCCATCGCATATAACATTGCAAATCAGGGTGCTTTGGAGAAGCTAAAGGAACTAGAGACTGTGCGTGTCGAGGATCTGCAGCTGACTGTCGATCTCTTTATGCAAGAGCGCTACTCAGATATTCAGCTTTTAGCTAATTTAGACATCTTTACTGCTCCAAATTTACGTAATGCGGTCTCACCCCAACAAAAAGCAGAGATTCTAGATCAGATGATGGCTGCTCATAACGAGATTTATGACAGCATCGCACTTTTTGATCTCTCAGGTAATCCAATTGCTCAAACATCCAAGGGTAAAAAACTCACAAATCATCTTAACCGCTCATATATTCAGGCGGCTAAGACCGCCGACGGTGCAATTTTAAGTCAGCCGTTGATTTCTACAACATCTGGTGAATTTAGCATCTATTCAGCATCTGTGGTCAAAGATAAAGTTACTGGGCAGCCAGTGGGATACATTCGCGCACGTATCCCTGTAAGTGCCTTAAGCACACGTCTAGATGCATTTGGAGAAAATAGTAATAAATTCTACTTAGCGAATGAGTTAGGAGAGATCTTTCTATCTTCTGAGTCTGGCTATACAATCCCGATCAATTCTGCTGGTGAGCCCGTAGATTTATCGGACGCTGTAGAGCTGCAGACTTCGACTCTGGCTGCAATTTTCCCTGACATTGCTGGTATTGTGCGTGGCGATTACAGCGGAACTGTTCAAGCGAACAATACGTTGACCAACACTAATGAGGTTATCGCATTCTCTCCATTTGCTCCAGGAGAAGGGTTGCCTGATTTAAATTGGAGTGCAATAACATCGGTCAATATCGAGTTGCTAAAAACAGCTCAGCGACGATTGTTCTTTGCGATCGCACTAGGTACTCTAGCCGCAGCGGGAGTGGCTACAGGGCTAGCTATTTGGGTGACGCGTCGCTTTACACAGCCAATTTTGCAAGCTGCCGATGCTGTACATAAAATTGGTAAAGGTGATCTACGTACCCGTTTGGAAGTCACTGGGCAGGACGAAATCGCCCAGCTTGGTATTAATATCAACCAAATGACGACACAGCTGAGGCAGTTTAATCAGGAACAGCAAATAGCTACACAACAATCAAAGCTACTTGCTTCAGCTACATCAATGACAGGTGATTTAGATAGCGAACATAACCAGATACAGCTAGATCTATTTGTTGAGCAAGTGCGCACGTTTCTCCACGCTGACCGCGTTGTCTTATATTGGCTGACTGACAATATCGTATCAGATAAAAATGAATCGGGTAATGTTAATCAGCCCAGTGTTTTTGACGATGCTATTCCGAGCCTAATAATTTCTCAAACAGAAATCGAGAACTATTTAGATGGTCAATTAGTGATTGCTGACGATGTGGCAATTGCTGATCTAACCGACACACTGCGTCAACGGTGGCAAGCTCTACAAGTGAAATCTGCTTTGGTTATCCCCATTGTTAGCCAAAACCGTTTGTTCGGTTTATTGACAATTCATCATGCCCAAGGTCTCCATATCTGGACAGCATCAGAGATTAACTTTTGCACACAGCTGGGTCAACAATTAAGCGTGTTGATGACAGTACAACAATTTTCTGCTCTAGCAACTGAGCAGAAAGCATTAAAAGAGAACCTCCAAAAACGTGCCTTAGCGCTTATGTTGGAAGTAGATCCTGTTAGCCAGGGAGATCTAACCGTAAGGGCTCAGGTGACGGCAGATGAAATTGGAACTATCGCCGACTCTTATAATGCTACAATTTCTAGCCTAAAGAAAATTGTTGAGCAAGTACAAATTGCTACACATCAGGTGACTACCACAGCTAGCCATAATGAGTCTTCTGTTCAAGACCTCTCGCAAGCGGCAAAACAACAAGCACAAGAAATTTCTGCCGCTCTTAGCCAGTTAGATCAGATGGTTGTATCTATTAAAGATGTGGCTGCGAGCGCCGATCAAGCTGAAGCTATCGTACAACAAACAACAGTGACAGTAGCCTCTGGCGATGACGCTATGAACCGTACTGTAGAAGGTATTCTAGCTATTCGAGAGACAGTGGCTGCAACTGCAAAAAAAGTAAAGCGACTGGGGGAATCATCACAAAAAATCTCTGGTGTAGTCAATCTAATTAATGAATTTGCATCTCAAACTAACTTGCTAGCCTTAAATGCATCGATTGAGGCAGCTCGTGCTGGCGAAGAAGGAAGAGGCTTCGCAGTAGTTGCCGATGAGGTCCGCTCTTTAGCACAACAGTCAGCAGAAGCAACCACTGAAATTGAGAACTTAGTTGCTGAAATTCAAGCAGAGACTAATGAAGTTGTCAAAGCTATGGAGATGGGAACTGAACAGGTTGTTGTAGGGACACAATTAGTCGATGAGACCCGCACCAGCTTAAATAGTATTGCTCAGGTGACAACAGATATGAAAAATTTGGTCAACTCTATCAATCAGGCTACATTCTCTCAATCCGCGAGTTCTGAAAATGTTACAAAAGCGATGAAAGATGTGGCCAATATCGCTCAAAAAACGTTATTAGATACCAATAGAGTATCTACATCTTTTGAAGAACTCCTTAAAATCTCTCAAGCTCTTCAAGAGAGCGTACGTCAGTTTAAGGTAAGTTAATTCAAAACTATTTTTATTTGATTTTTGAACTCCATGACCTACAGGTTATGACCATCGATCCCTATATTCGCGATCAGGCCTATCAATTTTTTATTGAAGAAGCGTCTGAATTACTCAATGTCATTGAGACTGGGCTCCTCAATCTGCGCCAAGATATCAGTGTGCAAAAGGTTCATGAAATAATGCGAGCAGCCCATTCAATTAAGGGTGGAGCTGCCAGTGTTGAATTAGAGACAATTAAAATAATTGCCCATCGACTGGAAGATGCCTTTAAGGCTCTGTACAGTGATACAGTGGTGCTCGACGAAGATTTAGAAACCCTCTTGCTGCGTGCGTATGATTGTTTGCGCCATCCACTACAGGCGCAGATTGATACTGGTCAATTTAATGAGAAACAAGCCTTGGCTGCCTTTGAAAGTATCTTTGGTGAGTTAGATGTGCGCCTTGGGCCAGCTATGAAAGCCACAGATGGATTTATGCCCAGTGCCGCTGATCTAGGAGTAGATATCGTAGCCTCTATTTTTGAGATAGACGTTGCTGATGTCCTGTCAGAACTAAGGCAAATAGCATCAACCCCCCCAAATTCCAGCTGTGGTCAGGAACTACAAACACAGCTGGAAATCTTAAGTGGGTTCGCTGAACTAGTAGAGTTGCCAGGATTTACTAATATTATCACCACTGCTCAAATTGCTGCAGACAGACACTATGAACAACCGTTGCCGGTTGTTGCTCAAGTGATTAACGATGTAGAGCAGGCTCGTACAGCCATTCTAACAGGCGATAAAAGCTCGATCCGGCAAGTATCAGACACATTATTAGCACTGGCAGAGGGAGCCGTTGGGAATCTTGGCGAACCAACGGCTAACGATGTACCTGGGTATAGGGATGATTTGGATTTGTCTGATCTAAATCTCGATGCTCTCCAGCAGTCAATTCACTATGAAATAGCAGATTCAACTATCATTTCATCAGAGAATGCCTCTGCGCAGGTGTCTAATCTTGAAGAAATTTGGTCTATAGAAGCTGATGAGTTTCCGTCAGTAGAAAAGCTAGAAGAGAATATAAAATCAGACGTTACATCTTCTAACCTGGCTGCATTAGAGGATGTCTGGGGACACACGGCATCAACGAGTCCAAAGTTAGCTGATGAGATCAGTGATGTTGATGCGAACCTTGATGAGGCCCTATCAAAAATACTGGAGTCTCAGGCAGATTTAGAGCCAGATATAAGGGCATCTGAAAATTATGAGGATAGCGCTGAATTAAAGCAGGCAATAGAATCAGAAGTCTCTACGCCAAAGGTCCATCTCAACAATATTGAGTCTGCTGTAAATCTTGTTAGTCAGTCATATGACTCGCTGCCCAAGCTGCCCAAGCTACCTGAGCAACAACAGATTAGCCCTAAAAAAAAGAAGTCTTCACCAATATCAAGAACAACCTCTAGACTATCTGCTAAGGTGGCGCTAGAGCGCTTGGAACGGATGAATAATTTAGTTGGTGAACTAGCAATCAATCGCAACAGCTTATCTTTACAAAATACGCAATTTCAGGCCACAGTTCGTCGCTTGGGACAAAAGTTTTCCTCATTTCATAAAATTGTTAAGCAATTACAGCGTGTTTCTGATCAAATATTAGTTTCTCCTCAGAAACAGCTCTCTGAGAAGATAGCTGACCATAATACTATCTTTGATTCTCTGGAGATGGATAGTTATAGTGAGGTCAATTCATTACTTGAAGCAGTATTAGAAGAGGTTTTTCAACTAGCAGAATCTATTGATGATGTTGATTTGTTTGCAGGTCAATCAAATCGACTGCTGAAACACCAGCAGCGTACGCTGACCCAGCTAAGAGATGAATTGATGTGGTCACGTATGGTTCCCTTAGATCGAATATTAAAACGATTTCCTCGAGTGCTTCGGGATTTATCAAATACCTATCAGAAACCGGTTCAATTAAAACTCACAGGTACAGATGTTTTAGTGGATCGCGTCATGCTAGAAAAGCTTTATGATCCGCTTTTACATCTACTCCGTAATGCTTTTGATCATGGTATTGAAGACCTTGCTCAACGACAGGCTATGGGCAAGCCTGAACAGGGAACCATTGAGATCCGTGCTTATCACCAAGGTAACTATACGGTGATTGACGTCAATGATGATGGCCAGGGATTAGACGTCAGTAAGATTGCTCAACGGGCAATCGAAGCCCAACTGCTTTTACCAGAGCAGATTGTAGATATGTCCAAACAGCAGATTCAAGAGCTAATATTTGAGCCAGGTTTCTCGACAGCTAGTGAAGTTACCGAACTTTCAGGTCGTGGTGTCGGTCTCGATGTTGTAAGGGAAAATCTGCAAGCGTTTAATGGTAAGTTATCGCTCACAACACATCAGAATAAGGGAACTTTGTTTTCTCTTAAAGTTCCCCTGACCTTAACGCTCACCAAATTAGTAGTGGGGAGTGTCGATAATGTTGCTATAGCCATAAACTCTGACAACATTGAGGAGATTTTAAAGCCTGCACATAATCAGCTTAAACAGTCTGGAGGTCAGCACTTTCTTCATTGGAGAGAACAACTCGTCCCAGTATATAAAGTAGCTGAGCTTTTAGGCTACCAATGGCAGTTGCCTACCCAACTGCCACTGGAACTGCAGTTAAACAAGATAGCCAGAAATACACAGAAAACAATGCTGGTTATTCAGCAAGGGCAAAAACTGTTAGCACTAGAGCTTGATCGAGTAGTAACGGAGCAGGAACTGGTTATTAAACCCATGGGTAAAGCCATTGCGGCTCCTAACTACATAAACGGTTGCACAATATTGGCTGACGGCAGTTTAGTCCCTGTGATTGATGGAGCTGCTTTAGTTAAGTTCGAGGTCGGAGCATCAAAATCCATAAAAACCTACCCTCAACATGGGCATCCTCCAACTCTTATGATCATTGATGATTCGTCTGCCCTACGACGGACTTTAGCATTAACCTTACGTAAGGTCGGCTACCAGGTATTACAGGCAAAGGATGGTCGAGATGCACTGGAGCAGCTGCAGCAAGGAGCACTACCAGATTTAATTATCTGTGATGTGGAAATGCCTCGTCTTAATGGGTTTGAATTTTTAAATCAGCGGCGAGAAAACCCCGTATGGGTGAATATTCCAACCGTGATGCTTACCTCTCGCGGTAATCACAAACATCGCACTTTGGCAAAACGCTTGGGAGCAACTGACTATTTTACTAAACCTTATATTGAGAAAGAATTTACAGATGCGATCGCAGTTCTTCTAGAGCAACAACATTCATGAAAGCTCAAAGATCTTTCAATACCATAAACTCTTTTAGACTTATCGTGACAACCCTAGGCAGGGTAACTCTAGCCTATCGAATTGAAACAGTCTACAAAGTTGTTAAACGTTCCCAGATTCCTGATAGCAATCTAGAACATACAGGCATCATTCACATTAATGGCGAAGCAGCTGTGATCGTTGATCTACATCGTACGCTTTTTAATGCCGACACTCCCAGTGAGCAAGGCTATTTTGTCGTAGTCAAATCTCGTGTGGGTGAACTGATTGCTGTTCCTGTAGAGACATCACCCAATCTGATGGATGTATCAAGAGAACATGTGCGAGTTTTACCTAGCTCTTACCGCCAGGCTAACAGATTAACGATGGCTAGTCATGTAGCTGTTGTACCCTACGAAAAAGAGACTCTCACAATATTTGTAATAGATGAGAACTCTTTGCTGCCTTCTGTATGCAACACTTAAAAGTCTCTGGCCTAACTATTCGATGGCTTGGGCAGCTAGCCAGTTTAGAATTAGCTTATTCACAATCTCTGGGCGTTCATCATGGGGACAATGCCCTGTCTCTGGAATTGAGTGAAACGTTATGGCTTTCTCAATATCGTCAGCCATGTCTTGATAGATTTTCGCACCTTGAATTGGAGTCCAAGGATCTGTCTCGCCCCAAAGTACCAATAAAGGCTTTTGAATTTGAGGTAACAGGTTACTTGGACGAGGCCCTGGTGGGGCAGTCAAAATCGAGGAAAATACTTTCTGTGCACCCAAATCACACGACGGTTTATACAAAATTTCTATCAGTTCAGGCGTAATTGCAGCATGGTTGCCGTATACCTGTTTAAGGGCACCGCGTATCCGGAATCGCCGACGGACTTGATTAAAAATCAAGGGTCCCAAAATTGGAGCACTCACGACTTTACCAAATACTCCCATGACAAGACCAAGGAGGCGAGGCAAGTCTTCAGGACGATGATTAAGACTACCGGCACAGTTAAGCAATACGCCACCAAGTGCCATATCAGGAGAATTCGCCAGCGTCATTAAAACCAGTAGCCCTCCAATGGAGTTACCCACAAAGACGGCGGGCACGCGGATATGCTGCTGCCAAAAGTCCCGAAGCAGACCTTCCCACAAATCCAGTGAATAGTCTAAGGCTGGTTTCTCAGAACCACCAAACCCCAATAAGTCGAGGGCATAGACACGATAGCCTGCAGCCGCTAGATCGGGAATATTTTTTCGCCAGTGTCTGATTGATGCTCCAAAACCGTGAATCAGTACCAAAGGTGTGCCATGCCCTTGGATATGGTATCGAATATCGTAACCTCGCCAGTTCCAGGTTTGTATCTGTTGCTTTTCATGCTCAACAGAGGTCGAAGAACTGGCGGGGATATAAGAAATTGCGTTGTTGGCTTGTTGAGAGGGTTGCTTGATAGTTTGGCCAGTCATGCCTGAAGATGAGCGCTACGTTGTTTAAGCTTTTCTTCATCATATCGGTTTGTGCTCTGGCGTGATTGCCGCAATCCTGAGCGCTCTAGTAAAGTCGTTAACCACCGATCAGTTTCTGGGGGGAGCGGAGGAATCGGTGGTCGATCGTAATCGATAGAAAAATCATGGGCAAACTCACCGCAGACTTCATCCAAAGCTTGCTTGAGGTCTACAGTGCAGTAAGCCTGGGCATCCGCATCATCTTGAGCGCAGCTGAGAGGTAAAGTTAAAGGAGGAATTGGCGCATTAACCTGCCAGGCATAAAGATCAGCCTTAGGTCGCTGCTCGCTGCGGCTGACTAGAACGCGATAGTCAACATTATTTGGAACATAGGCAGAGATTGGCTCCCATCCTCGTAGCAGGTCAATTTCTACAAAGTGAGTGTGATTCCCAAATATGGCTTCGCAGCGTTGCTCATAGTTTTCACGGCCACGCCCTGGGCGTTTTGTATGCGGGGTTAAAATTTCGATAATGGTAACCGTTCGACCAATTTGACAATCGATGATCTCGATATAGTCCTCTTGAATAGTTTGAGGAACAGCGATGTAAGTAGGAATTGGCTGCTGCTGTGACGAGCAAAATACGCCGTTAGCCGCTGTGGAATTATTGGAGCTACCGCTGTGGGTTAATTGACCAACTACCAGACTATCCTCTCCGCTAACGCGATAGACCCGCTTGCGGATAATGACACTGTACCGGTCCGAAACTTCCTTCTGTAAAAGCTTAACCAATGCAGCAACAAGCTGCGGATGAACCTTAGGCCAAAGATCAGGATGCTCAAGATAAGGGTTCATGCCGGGGAACATATCAGGCATTAACTATCCTCTAAATGGTCGCTAGCTGAACGTTGTGGCAAATAAATTGAGTAGACTGCTGGCCCTAATGCCAACTGGATTACCTAAGATGAACCTTATAAATAAAATTTTAGCAGGGGGCTAGTATGGGAAATTATTAACTGTTCATAATTACGGATATTTTAATGCTAAGACTATCCGATAAAACTGAGGGTGCTTCATCAATGTTTAGAATAAAGATTTTGTGAAGCCACTAAAAATGTACTCAGGTAGAGTTGCAAAAATCACTGCATCATTTGTATTTGCTGTAGGACTTCATAAAATCTTTTCATAAGGTTCATGGCTGAAACAGGATTTTGGCAAGATTTTATTGCTGGCTATGTTGAGGCCAGATGTTCGGTCGGTGTAAGGAAACACTATGGAAATTTCAACGAATGGATGGATTGTTATTGGTGTAATGCTAGCAATTTTGGGTATTGGAGGCGGTGCGATCGCGACATCTATACTCCAACCCTTAGGCTCAAATATTCCATTCTCTACTCCCATCACCGATTTATCGACGCCCATCGGTGGTGAAGCGCGGCATCAGTTTAATCAAGGTATATGGGCCTATCGTGAACAAGCCTATGCCCGAGCCATTGATTGCTTTACCAATGTCATTAATGATGAGCCCACCTTGGCTGAAGCATTTCACAATCGTGCTCGTGCCCAGGCAAATTTAGCCAAGAAACAGAACGCGGCTATAGATTTTGTCGCAGCCAGTGATATTTATGACCGTCAAGGCAGCCGCTCTGGGATTGATTGGATTAAAACTGACTTAGACATCCTGGCCAAGCTTTGAGCGATTCCCAAACGCCAAGCATATTTAGTAGAACTACAGACCAATAAATTCTGCCTCCTGATAAATACGATTAAGTTTTGGGTATTCCTGTAAGAAGGATTTGAAGTTGTAATAAATGGATATTCTAGTTGATCGTTATAACTAGAAAATTTTGTTAAATTGCAAAAGATATTAGTGGTGTTTTTTTGGAGCATAGTGCCTTAAGGCAGTTGGCAATAGTATTAGGTTGCTTCTTGGGGCAAGCGCTTTGCAAGTATTTTTGCAAAAACTGTCTACCCTGCTAATGCCATGGGCAGCGTTCAGGTATTGGCGAAGTACAAAGTTTATACACATTTCACACTGTATTGGTATCTTACTAGTTCAAAAGTATTATGCGAATTTTAGTCACCGGTGGAGCCGGGTTTATTGGCTCTCATCTGATTGACCGCCTGATGGCAGATGATAATGAGGTGATCTGTCTTGATAACTTTTACACTGGTCGCAAGCAAAACGTTTTGCAGTGGTTTAACCACCCCAAGTTTGAACTGATTCGCCATGATGTCACTGAACCAATTCGCCTAGAGGTCGATCAGATATATCATTTGGCCTGTCCCGCTTCACCGGTGCACTATCAGTACAATCCGGTTAAAACCATCAAGACTAATGTGATGGGTACGTTGAATATGCTGGGCTTGGCTAAACGAGTTAAAGCCCGCTTTTTCCTGGCCTCCACATCTGAGGTGTATGGCGACCCTGAGGTTCATCCTCAGCCTGAAGAATACCGGGGTAGTGTAAATACTATTGGTATTCGCAGCTGCTATGACGAAGGTAAGCGTGTTGCTGAGACCTTAGCATTTGACTATCATCGGCAAAATGACGTAGATATTCGAGTCGTTCGTATTTTTAATACTTACGGTCCTCGAATGTTAGAAAACGATGGCCGAGTAGTCAGTAACTTTATTGTTCAGGCTCTACAGGGTATTCCGCTAACTGTATACGGCGATGGGGCTCAAACTCGCAGCTTCTGTTATGTATCAGACTTGGTAGAAGGATTTATCCGCTTAATGAATGGTGACTACATTGGTCCTCTAAACTTGGGAAATCCAGGAGAATACACCATTCTGGAGTTAGCTCAATCGGTTCAAAAGATGATCAACCCCGATGCAGAGCTAAAGTTTGAACCTCTGCCTCAAGACGATCCACGTCGTCGTCAGCCCGATATCACTAAGGCTAGAACGATGTTGGGTTGGGAGCCAACTGTACCTCTGCAAGAGGGCCTAGAGCTTACGATTGCGGACTTCAGAGCGCGCTTGGAGGCAGCGGGTAAACTAGCGGTGTCGACTGCAGCACCCTCTGCGTCGTAGCTGATTGCAGCTGGGGTAACAGTTAAACGCTTTTTGCCATGTTGCAGCAGTTCCTTGGCACGCACGTGCCAAGGAACCTACGGGTTTAGACATCAACCTAAATCCTTAGATTTACTTCCATCAGATCTTTTAAGCAAGGAGTATTTATATGCGTGTTTGCGTTATTGGTACGGGCTATGTTGGCTTAGTTACAGGCGTATGTCTATCACACATTGGCCATCAGGTAATCTGCGTTGATAACAATGCAGAAAAGGTCAAGCTAATGCAGTCAGGACAATCCCCTATATTTGAGCCAGGGCTGTCTGAGCTGATGAAATCCTCCATGGAGGCTGAGCGGCTAAGCTTCACGACCGATTTAGCAGCGGGCGTAACTCACGGTGATATTTTGTTTATCGCAGTGGGAACTCCACCGCTGCCAACTGGTGAAAGTGATACTCGCTATGTCGAAGCGGTTGCTCGGGGTATTGGTGAGCACCTAAATGGCGGCTACAAAGTAATCGTTAACAAGTCTACAGTTCCCATTGGTTCGGGAGACTGGGTCCGCATGATCGTTATGGACGGGATTGCTGAGCGTGTGCCTGTTGGTGCAGGGGTACCTGCGGTTAAGCCTGAAGCTCCTATGTTCGACGTAGTTAGCAACCCTGAGTTTTTACGTGAAGGGTCAGCAGTCTATGACACCTTTAACCCTGACCGAATTGTGTTGGGTGGCAGCAACCCCAAGGCCATTGCCATGATGAAGGAGCTGTACGAACCTATCGTAGAGCGTAAGTTTGCTGAAGATCAGTCCGCGCCTCAAGTACCTGTCTTGGTTACAGATCTCAGTTCAGCCGAGATGGTTAAGTACGCCTCCAACGCGTTTTTGGCGACGAAGATTAGTTTTATTAATGAAGTCGCTAACATTTGCGATCGCGTTGGTGCTGATGTTGTGCAAGTTGCCCAGGGTATTGGTCTAGACTCTCGGATTGGCAACAAATTTCTACAGGCAGGCATTGGCTGGGGTGGTTCCTGCTTCCCCAAAGATGTCTCTGCACTACTGCACACGGCCGATGACTATGGCTATGAAGCGCAGCTCCTCAAGGCAACGATTGATGTCAATACACGGCAGCGGCTGCTTTCCCTAGAGAAGCTACAGCATATGCTGAAGATCCTTAAGGGTAAAACCATTGGACTGCTAGGGCTGACATTTAAGCCTGATACTGACGATATGCGTGATGCACCGTCCTTGATCTTAATTGAGCACCTAAATCGTTTGGGTGCAAAGGTTAAGGCCTATGACCCCATTGTGTCCCAGAGTGGCATGCGTAATGGAATGACGGGTGTGATTGTAGAAACTGACGTTGAGCGTTTGGCCGATGGCTGCGATGCGTTGGTACTGGTAACTGACTGGAAACAGTTTAAGGAACTAGACTACGGCAAGATGGCTAGTCTTATGAATACCCCTAATCTGATTGATGGCCGTAACTTCTTGGATCGTAAGACTCTAGAAGATACTGGATTTACTTATATCGGTGTAGGTCACTAAAGCCAGCTGCGAGATTAAGCCCAAGCGTTTTATCGCAAGGCTATTTTGATCGCAACAGAGAGGGACATTGTTTTTAGCGATGTCCCTCTCTGTTGTAAAAGCTCAGCTGTCGGTTCTTCAATTCCTACCGTCTGGCGATGCCCAGCGATCAAGAGCCCGCTTACCACCCCAACGAGCAACAATCTCGTCGTCATAATCATCGGCCAGACGAACTACTGTTGTAACGGAATGCTTAAGTTCGATGCGATCGCACGTCGAGCCCACGAGGCTATGCTCAAACACGATATCGTCTTCACTATCGAGGGCAAAGCGGCCAAACAGAATGTTATCGTTCGCGCGCAGCAGATAGTAGGTCAGCTCTGACGTGGCATCTACATCGGTGACAACATAGGACCGTGTAGTAATCAGTGCTTCATTTTCTCCCCACGGAACGACCCGTGTTGATGCGACTGCAGATCCAATGGTGATAATAAATAACGGTTCATCTTCAAATGCTACGGTGGCCTCCCCAAATAGCTCATCCATCCAAGGGGCAATGCGGTCGTAACACGTTTTTTGAGCTGAACTTTGAAAATCCATGGAGCGGCAGCAAGATTTACAACTTGGGAATGTTCTGTGACATCCACACAACATTCTCTCACCTATGTTTTACGGGTGGGCAAAAGTTTCTCGATGATGTTACTGCAATAAAAGCAATATTAAACTGATAGAGCGTTTTTACTACAGGTACATGACTCTAAATTGACTGATTTACCCGACCCTTCCCCGGTGCCCGATTCTCCAGCAGAGTTAGATCAACTTACTGCTGAGCTTTACTACATCCAGGCCCAGACAAGTTTAAGACAGGTTATCGATACCTTAGATTTGACCCCCCGAGAGCGTGAGGGGCTGCAGCCTGAAATCGATAACTTGCTGGGGCTACAGCAAAAACTTGACAAAGGCAACTTGCATCTAGCTGTCTTTGGGATGGTGGGTCGAGGCAAGTCATCGTTGTTAAATGCCCTAATTGGGCAGCCAATCTTTATTACAGGCCCACTTCATGGTGTTACCCAAAATGTAACCAGTGTTGACTGGCAGGTTCTTGCCGAGGGTGGTCCTTTTCAACGTGTATCTTTGGGCGACAAAAGTGGTAAGTCAGGGGCTCAAGTAGAGCTGATCGATACACCTGGGATTGATGAGGTGGGTGGCGAACAACGCCAGCGTTTGGCAGAGCGTGTGGCCCAGCAGAGTGATTTAATCCTATTTGTGATTGCAGCAGATTTAACCCAGGTGGAGTACAATGCCCTAGACTGGTTACGCAATGTAGGGAAACCGATTTTACTCGTCCTAAATAAGGCCGATCAGTATTCTCAAGAAGAACAAACGTTGCTGATAGACAAAATCCAGCAGCGGGTTGTGCCACTCAGCATTTTGCCAGAAGATATCGTTCTGGCCGCCGCTGCTCCCCTAAAAACTACGGTAGTACAAGACTCAAGCGGCCATCGGCAGCATCAACGGACACGTGATACCCCTGATATTGAGGCCCTGAAGCTAAAGATTTTGGATGTGCTAGAGCGTGAGGGCAAAGCTCTGATTGCCCTGAATACGCTGCTCTATACCGATGATGTTCAGGCTAAATTAGTCGCCCGTAAGTTAGAGATTCGTCAGCGGCGCGCCGCTGATTTAATCTGGCAGACGGCCTTAACTAAAGCTGTTGCCGTAGCCATAAACCCAGTGATGCTGGCTGATGTAGTCGGTGGGGTCACTGTAGATGTGGGGTTGGTAGTCGGTCTGTCAAAACTCTATGGGCTGCCTCTGACTCAGCAAGAGTCATTCAAACTTTTACAGACAATTGCGATCGCAACCGGCAGTCTCTCCATCAGCGAATTATTGATTACGTTGGGGCTAAGCTCTCTCAAAAGTATTTTAGGAGCCGCAGGCTTAGCGACCGGTGGCCTTAGCTTAGCTCCATACTTTTCGGTGGCACTTACTCAGGCCGCTGTAGCAGGTTTTGCCACCTATGCCATCGGACAGGTGACACGCACCTACTTGGTTAATGGAGCAAGCTGGGGAGACCAGGGGCCTAAAGCAGCGATCGCCACAATCCTTGACAATTTAGATGAAGCTTCAATCATGGCCCGCCTCAAATATGAACTTAAACAAAAACTCAGACGAACTGAAGAATAAGCTATATTTTCGTCACTTAGTTTTAGGAAACTACATGTTCCGATAGGCTTGCTTGAGCCGATGCTGCTCTGCCGATAGACTATACCGGTCGACTTTTGTCAGTGGATTAATCGCTGATAGGCTAGTCTTCCAAAATCAAGCATTTGCGTTTCCCTAATCTTTTTCCTTTTAGCGATTGTCCATGCATCGGTTTACTGTTGAAGTTATTTCCCAAACGCCAAATCCTCAGCAAACGATCTACGCTGCTATGCACCAAGATTATGCCGAAGGATTTGTGTGGAGCGATCGCCACGATTGGCCATCCGAAGAAAAATGCGGTGATTTAATCATTCGCAATTTACTCAAAGGCGGGCGAGGGCACTATGGACCACTTGAACATCCACAGATTGTCCTGAATTGTGGCTGGTTACCCCATTCGACAATGCAGCAAATGCGCACTCACCGAGTAGGGGTTTCATTTGATGTTCAATCTTTTCGCTATACAGGTTCTCGCATATTAGATGTTGTCGCTGGCAAACGTAGTGTAGAAGAGGTCTTTTATCTAAGACCTGTGGGCGATTACAGCGACCGACAAGGTAAAAAGTATACCTACACAGAGGAACAGCGGCAGCAAGATATTGCTTGGTGTTTGGATGCCTGTGAACGATATAAGACCCGCATTGGACAAGGATTTGCTGAGGAGCATGCCAGAGGACTTATTCCTTTTGATGTCCGACAACACTGGGTAATGTCGGCTAATGTGCGCTCACTGATGCATTTACTCGATTTACGTTGGAAAGCGGATGCTCAACTGGAGGCACAAAAGCTGTGTGAGGTTATTTGGCCTCATTTTCACACATGGGTCCCTGCGATCTCCGCTTGGTATGAAACCACTCGTTTAAAGAAAGCGCGTCTGGCGCCTTAGCCAGCTCTTGTTTATCTAAAGCTTTCAGCAATCACCACTGTTGTGGGCTGTGAAGCAATAGTTTGTCGATTCATTAACTTGAATGTACTAGTACGCAACTTTAATAAACCACCCTAAGAAGCCTTTCGATACCTTACACTCGACGGCGATTTTTAGAGGTTACCCATAGACTTAAAGTTGCCGAAATCGGTCTAATGAGCAATGACGTATGAATAGCTCTAACCGTTACATCTTGTTGCTGGATCAACGTTGCGGAGTAGATATGGTAGTCCACTCCTTGTCCAATCATGTTGGAGGGTCAGTATTTATTGCCCGTTCAGCGGCGCAAGCAGTTGCCCGTATCGAAGAAAGCATTCCTTATTTAGTAATTCTGTCAGGTACTCATCAAAGCTGGCCACAGGCCTTTATCAACCGTCTGAGAGAAACCGTAAAACCCTTAAGTACAACAATTGTTGCCCTGACTAGATCTCACGAACCAACTTGGTCTTTTCAAGAGGAGCACCCAGGTATTGATGGGTTTCTAGTTGAGCCCATTAGTAAAGATGTTTTACATCTTCTAGTGGAATCAGCTGTTGCTAAGACAATTCTTTAGGTATTGAGTCTTCAGGTATTGAGCAAAACTGCGGAAACAAATTCAGCCAGATATCCTAAATAGAAAAAATACATAGCCCGGGCTTGTTAGACAATGAGCACCGCAAGAACATACGCTATTTTATTCTTTCAGAGTATTTACGGCCGCTCTGCCCCTGTTGCTTAATGGGTTAGAAGCTGTATCGTGCCAATAATTCTGTGACATCCAAACAGTTCAGATCACAACAAGCCAAGCAATTTAAATTCTGGTTAGATCAGCGTGTACAGGATGGAATGCAGTACCAGTACGCACTTTTCCAGCGCATAGGCACATTGAGCTATGAGCAGCGGCATCAGTTACACCAACAGGCTAGTCATTTTGCTAAAAATGGAGCCGATATTCTAGTAACCTACGAGGGAGAAACCTGTCATCTTTGGCTAAATCTAAAGCATAGAAAAATCTTAGAGATTGCTAGCAACGTGACGGACAAGCATTAAGTATTCCCATTTCAGCCAGGGCAAACGCATACTCAATTAACCAGGATTCCTAAGAGATAATCGTTATCCCATCCAGCTTTAAGGCGTTTGGCCTTCGTGCCAGCTTTGGTTGCGGTATCTTGTCTCAAGAGGTTCAGAGCAATATGCCGAATCAG